>NZ_JASPGP010000030.1:0-482 GCF_030229345.1 Corynebacterium tuberculostearicum
CCTCGTGGCACGCGCAGTGCCCGCAGGCGGTTTGTTGACCCTATGGTGATGATTTCCGACCGGCCAGCAGAAGTAGACGACCGAGCCGTACCAGGTCATTGGGAAGGCGACCTCATTCTAGGCGCGGGCAATAAGTCTGCAATTGGGACTCTCGTAGAACGAACCACGCGCTATGTCATCTTGCTGCATTTACCTAATGGGCATAGTGCTACCGAAGTAAATGCAGCACTTACTAAAGCGATTGCTACCTTGCCAGATCATCTCAAAGGATCACTTACCTGGGATCAGGGAAGTGAAATGGCCTGCCATAAGGCCTTTTCTGTAGCGACAAACTGTCCCGTGTTCTTTTGCGATCCTGGCTCGCCGTGGCAGCGAGGCACCAATGAAAACACCAATGGACTACTAAGGCAGTACTTCCCTAAAGGAACAGACCTAAGCGTCCATAGTGCAGCGGACCTAGAATTCGTCGCCATGCAACTCAA
>NZ_JASPGP010000031.1:0-376 GCF_030229345.1 Corynebacterium tuberculostearicum
CTTGAGTTCAGAGGGTCGTTGCAACACTTTCCCTTAGGAGGGTGTTGTTGTGTCTGGGGTTGTCGGCCCGTTTCATTCGTTGTCTGAGTCGGATCGTCGTGGCTTAGTTGCCTTGGTTGGCAGTGGGCGTAGTGTCCGTTCGGCGGCTGGTGAGCTTGGTTGTCATTACGGGCATGCTTTGAATTCTTGCCATGCCTTTGGATTGCCAGTCGTGTTTAAAGCCAAACGAGTTGATCGCCGCGGCAGCCAGGCTTTCCAGCTTGTGGAGCTAGTCCGAAGCGGACTGTCAGTACACCAAGCCGCCAAAAGATGTGGGATGCATCTGACTGCGGCTTATGCCGTAGCTACGGAAGCTGGGTGCCATATCCGGTTAAGT
>NZ_JASPGP010000032.1:0-344 GCF_030229345.1 Corynebacterium tuberculostearicum
ATAGGCTCTACTCCGGTATATCGAATCGGTATTGAGCTTGGTTTGTGGAAACGCAATCCGTACGGCCGCAAAGCTGCGGCAACAACTCGCCGGTGTAGTTATCTGCAACTGCGTGTAAATGCTTTAGGACGCAAAGATGCCGCTTTAGCCTGTGGCATTCATCCGCGTAATGCTGCTGATATAGACAAAGGCGTCATTAAGCTTTCCACCGGGCGTGTGCCTTTTGTCCCGGATGGCCCGGATGTGGCGCTGTATAACAGGCTTATGCAGGTACTCGAGTACGTTGATGGTCGCCAAGCAGTTCCAGTCCAGGTTATTTCCCAACAGCGTATCGATAGGCGTAT
>NZ_JASPGP010000033.1:0-272 GCF_030229345.1 Corynebacterium tuberculostearicum
CAGCGTGTGCAGGCTTAGCTTCCGGGTTCGGAATGGGACCGGGCGTTTCCCTGCAGCTATTGACCACCGACAAACATTCGAAGCATTAGTACAAACCCTTCTTAGTGCCCACTTTGTGTGGGTGTTGTGTCAGATACTGCATAGTGGACGCGGTCACGACAGTGACTGTTTCTTCTTCTTACTCTTTTTGCCAGCACACGTAGTGTGTTGGTGTTTGTTGTGGTCAATTAGTACCAGTAGCCTTCACACCTTACAGTGCTTCCAGGTCTGGC
>NZ_JASPGP010000034.1:0-264 GCF_030229345.1 Corynebacterium tuberculostearicum
GCCAGACCTGGAAGCACTGTAAGGTGTGAAGGCTACTGGTACTAATTGACCACAACAAACACCAACACACTACGTGTATAGGCAAAACAACAAGATGAAGAAACAGTCACTGTCGTGACCGCGTCCACTATGCAGTATCTGACACAACACCCAAGCAAGGGCACCCAAGAGGGTATTTTTGCTTCGTATGTTTGTCGGTGGTCAATAGCTGCAGGGAAACGCCCGGTCCCATTCCGAACCCGGAAGCTAAGCCTGCACACGCTG
>NZ_JASPGP010000035.1:0-262 GCF_030229345.1 Corynebacterium tuberculostearicum
GCATCTAAGCGGGAAGCCTGTTTTAAGATGAGGTTTCGTTAAGGTCCCCTAAAGACGATAGGGTAGATAGGCCAGACTTGGAAGCACTGTAAGGTGTGGAGGCTACTGGTACTAATTGACCACAACAAACACCAACACACTACGTGTATAGGCAAAACAAAAGAAGAAGAAATGTAAATAGTCATTGTCGTGACCGCGTCCACTATGCAGTATCTGACACAACACCCACACAAAGTGGGCACCCAAAAGAAGGGTTTGTGCT
>NZ_JASPGP010000036.1:0-239 GCF_030229345.1 Corynebacterium tuberculostearicum
TTAAGCTTTCCACCGGGCGTGTGCCTTTTGTCCCGGATGGCCCGGATGTGGCGCTGTATAACAGGCTTATGCAGGTAATTGAGTACGTTGATGGTCGTCAAGCAGTTCCAGTTCAGGTTATTCCGCAACAGCGTATCGATAGGCGTATCTCTTCGCGCTACTTATCGATAGAAGAGCGCGAGCTCATCTTTGATCTTGACCGGCAAGGCAAAGGTGTACGTGAGATAGCTCGGCGTCTT
>NZ_JASPGP010000037.1:0-238 GCF_030229345.1 Corynebacterium tuberculostearicum
CTGGGGTGGTTGGTTTAGCGCGGTCGGTGGCTTATCGGCTTGCTGGCGAGTTGGACTTGCCGCGCAAGCGCCGCAGGCGCATTAGCTCGGCTGACAGTGAGGAAATAGCTCGCCTGTGGCTTGAAGGTGTGGCGCCAATGGATATTGCGCGCCAGCTTTCCATAGGCTCTACTCCGGTATATCGAATCGGTATTGAGCTTGGTTTGTGGAAACGCAATCCGTACGGCCGCAAAGCTGC
>NZ_JASPGP010000038.1:0-232 GCF_030229345.1 Corynebacterium tuberculostearicum
CCATTTCACTTCCCTGATCCCAGGTAAGTGATCCTTTGAGATGATCTGGCAAGGTAGCAATCGCTTTAGTAAGTGCTTCATTTACTTCGGTAGCACTATGCCCATTAGGTAAATGCAGCAAGATGACATAGCGCGTGGTTCGCTCTACTAGCGTGCCAATTGCAGACTTATTACCCGCGCCTAAAATGAGGTCGCCTTCCCAATGACCTGGTACTGCTCGGTCATCTACTTC
>NZ_JASPGP010000039.1:0-218 GCF_030229345.1 Corynebacterium tuberculostearicum
CACACAACCATGCACACAAAAAATAAAAAGTACATTGGCACACTATTGAGTTCTCAAACATCATCCGCACACCACAAGAAAATTAACCTACCGTTAACCTCTCGTTGGCGGCTCGTACAAACTTACTCAACTCAATGAACACTGTCAAATCCTTGAACCAAGTCCGCACGAAATTCGCTCAAAAGTAACCTCCCGGCTACCTCGCGGCGACTTCGATT
>NZ_JASPGP010000003.1:0-219153 GCF_030229345.1 Corynebacterium tuberculostearicum
CTACCAGCCCGAACCAACGACGCAAACCGCGCCACGACAACAGAATCCGGAACCCATTTCGACTCCACACAATCACCCAACCCATGTCAGGTGTTTCCACGACCGCTAGAAATCAAGCTGCCTTTACCTACCCCCGTGACGGGGGAATTTTTGGCCTTGTTGGGAGCGCCGGCCGATTTCGGTATTCACCGCTGCACCTGCAAGAATAAAGGTATGTCCAAGTCCCAAGCGTCTAAGAAATCGCTCCCAGTAGCCCTCGGCGGCCTTGCGCTTGCCGTCGTTGCAGGCTACTTCGGCTTCGACCTCGGCGGCGATGGTGATTCCTCTGCTTCTTCGCCGTCTGAGTCCGCAGGTGGCGCTAAGGCTGGCGACGCCGATACCTGCGAGATGTCCTCCCTCCCCGCCGAGGCGAACGACACCAAGGACGATATCTTGGCCGGTGGACCCTATGACTACCCGGATAATGACAATGCCCGCTTTGGCAACTACGAGGGACGCCTGCCGCAGCAGGACAAGAATTACTACCGTGAATACACGGTAGAAACACCTGGCAGCAAGAACCGCGGTGCCCGCCGCATCATCACCGGCGGCGGCAGCGAGACCGACCCGGACGTGTGGTACTACACCGATGACCACTATGAAAGCTTCTGTTCTATCCCGGACGCGGAGGAGTAATAATGCAACGCATCCTCATTACTGAGCACATCCGCACCCGCGCGGACTTCTTCAACGCGCTTGGCCGCACTCGCGGCTGCGAGGACTGCGGCCCCCGCAACCTCGATGACCTTGCAGACTTCCTGCGCGAGCAGCGCACCACCGTCATCATCGCCTCCCACATGGAAATCGCGGACGCGGAACTGGAGGGCGTAGCCACCGTTTTGGAGGATCAGGGCGTGAAGTTGGTGCGCTAGCGACTCAGACCCTGGGACTGGGACAGGGGCTGGGGCGTTAGGTCCATAGATATCAGGCCGAATTGAGGGTTGTGAGCTCTCAATTCGGCCTTTTCGCGCTCAGATCAGCCTGATGAGTTTCGACCTAGCTCTAGCGATGCTGGGTGGGCCAGATTTAGCTGAGGAATCCCGACAGCTCCGCGCTCCGCCGAGCCAAGCGCTCGAGGCGGGACTCGGTCATGGAGGCGATCTGGTCGATGATGGCGCGGTCGCGGGCGGCATCAGAATCGGCTTGCTCCCACCACAACCGGAAGGTGGCATCCAAAGAGCCCGGGGCGCCGGCGACGAGGTAATCGTAGACACGGTAGATGCGCTCGCGCTGGCGGTCTTGACGTGCGAGGTGGGCGGGCTCGTCCATGACGTAGAGGACGGCGATGGTTTTCAGCAGCTTGACTTCGGCTTCGGCTTGCTTGGGCACAATGAGGTCGCCGTGCATGCGGCCAAGGCTATTGGAAGCGATAAGATCGGCATTGGCCTCGCTGGTGGCGCCAACCGTCGCGCCGACATAGCGGCCGACGAGCTCCGAAGTCATCTTCTTCAGGTTGGCGTAGTCGCGCAAGGAATAGTCAAAGTCACCGATGGCGTTGATGACGCTCAAGTTGCGCAGGCTATCGGCCGCTTCCAAGAGCTCATCGGCGGTGCCGCCGAAAGCCTTGGCGCCCTTTTCTGCTAGTTGAGCCAGCTCCACCAAGTCCCAGAGCACGTTCAGAGAGATGCGCCGGGAGATGATGCCGTCTTCCACGTCGTGCACGGAGTAGGCGATGTCATCGGACCAGTCCATGACCTGGGCCTCGATGCACTTGCGGTTATCGGTATGGCCCTCGCGCAGCCACTCCAATAAGTGCGCGTCCTCGTCGTAGGCACCGTACTTGCGGTTGGTGGTGCCATCCGGGTTGGTCTTGGTCCAGGGGTATTTGCAGGCACCGTCGAGGGCGGCACGAGTGAGGTTGAGGCCATAGCTTTGCGGTTGGCCGTTGGCATCGTCCACAATCACCTTGGGCTCTAGTCGGGTGAGGATGCGCAGGGTCTGCGCGTTGCCTTCAAAACCATTAAGCGCGACCTCATTGAGCGCGTTTTCGCCATTGTGCCCGTAAGGTGGGTGGCCGATGTCATGGGTAAGCCCTGCCATATCGCATAGATCCGGATCGAGTCCGAGTCCAGCACCGATACTGCGCGCAATTTGACCCACCTCCAGCGAGTGGGTCAGGCGGGTGCGTGGAGTATCGCCATCGCGCGGGCCGACGACCTGAGTTTTATCGGCCAAGCGCCGCAGGGCTGCCGAATGCAGCACACGGGCGCGGTCGCGGGCGAATACGCCGCGATGTTCTTCCACGGTATGGAAGGCTGAGCCCTTCGGTTTTTCATCGGCCAGGCGGGCAAAGTCGGCGGCGGAATAAGAATAGGACACGGCCTCAAGCTTATTCCGTGAACTGGCCTTTTGGGTGAGCAACGTGGCCTAAGTGCGGTTGTCTTCCTGCTCAATCGTCTGATGCCGCAGCTTTTGGTTCGGGCGCAACACCCGCTCCACGCGGTAGAAACCATTGCGCAGTGCCGCGGCGCCGCGGGGAGGAAGTAGGCCGGCCACCAGCGCGTAGGCCACGCCACCGGTTTCGTGGGCAAGGTAGCGCCACCAGGGCTTAGAAAAGCGCGCGGCCGGGTAGTACGGCGTGCCGGAGACGGTGGCAGTGATGCCCTCTTGGCGGGCGATGAGGGCGGTGCGCAGGCGGTGGAGGGGATCGGTGATGATGGTGGCGTCGGAAAGCGCGAAGGCTTCCTTGGCCGCTTTCAGGGAGCTGCGGGTATCCATCCCCTCCTCCACCGCGTGCACGGTCAGGTGCGGGAAGTGCTCGCGCAGGTAGGTGCGGCCGACGCCGGCCTCCGTAAACCTATCCCCGGGCAGCTTGCCGCCCACGGTAATGACCTCCAATCCCTCGGCCGTGGCGAGCTCACCGGCATGGCGCAGGCGGCTGGCCAGGATGCGGGAGGGGCGGCCATCGTATTGGGCGGTTCCTAAAACAATTGCGTACTTCACTGCCCCACCACACTACCTGCCAGAGCGCTAAGTTAAGCCGGTAAAGTGGTGGGCATGATTTTGAGTGCACGTTTGGGCCGCGCGGCCATTGCCGCTTTCATTTTGGGCTGCACCTCTATCGGTGCGGGGTCTGCCTTCGCAGCCGAGACCACCACCGTCGCGCAGGGCGCCGGTACGGCGACCCTCACGGAGAAGGTTACCGATGATGCGGGTGTATTAAGCACGCAAGAAAAGGCCGAGCTCAGGGAGAAGATTGGCCAGCTGCAAAAAGACGAGCACCGAACCCTTTTCGTCTACATCACCGATGAGTTGGGCACGGATCCGGAAACCTTTGCCGCAGCGGCTGTCAAGGACAAGGGGCCGAATTCCGCGGTCTATGCGCTTTCCATTAATGATCGCAAGATGGGTGTGCAGACCGGCGATGCGTGGCCCAAGGGCCGGCTGGATCAGATGTATGACGCCGCCTATGACGAGCTGGCCAGCGACGAGTACGGGGCTTCGGCCCTCGCGCTTGCTGATGCCGCCTTGGGCAACTCCCCCGCCTCCGATTCCTCCGACTCCTCTGGCCTGGCGTGGCTGGGCGGTGGCGCGGCCGCCATCGTCGCCGCCGGTGGCGGAATCATGTACTACTCCCGCCGCACTACCAAGAAGAATAATGCGCAGACGCTGGAGTCGGCCCGCGAGATTGGCCCGGGAGATACCGATCAGCTGAGCCGCCTGCCGCTAGAGACCTTGGACCAGCTGGCACAGGAGGAGTTGGTCTCTACCGATGAGTCCATCCGCCGCGGCAAAGAGGAACTTAATATCGCGCTCTCCGAGTTCGGTCCAGAGCGCGTGCGCCCATTTACCAAGGCGATGAACCACTCCACTTCTACCCTGCAAAAAGCCTTCCGCCTGCGCCAGCGCTTGGATGATGCCGTGCCGGAGTCCCCGGCCGAGCGCCGCCAGATGCTCGTGGAAATCGTCTCCTCCTGCGGCCAGGCCGATGACGCCCTGGATGCGCAGGCCGAGGAGTTTGCCAAGATGCGCGATCTGCTCATCCATTCCGATGAGAAGCTGGATGAGCTCACCCAGCGTACCGTGGGCCTGCGCGCCCGCCTGCCTGAGGCCGAGTCCACGCTGGCCGGCCTGAAGTCCAACTATGACGAGCACGTGCTCTCCTCCATTGCCGATAACCCCGAGCTTGCCGCCGCTTCCCTCGATGAGGCTGAGAAGCTGCTCGACAAGGCCCGCGGGGTCCAGGCCCAGCCGGCCGGCCAGCAAGGACCGCTGGTGGGCTTGATCCGCGATATCGAGCACGCCTGCGAGATGACGGATCGCCTTATTTCCGGCGTGGAAAACGCCGAGGAGAATATCGCCACCGCCCGCGGCAACCTCGAGGCGCTTATCGCCGAGGTCGAGGGCGAGATCAACGAGGCCCGCGAACTCGAGCGCCAAGGAAAGGCCCAGGGAACCACCGCGGATTGGGACAAGCTCGAGGATCTGCTCGGCCGCGCCGGCACCGCCGTCAACGAGGCCAAGGCCCACGGCCAACAGGATCCGCTGGGCCAGCACACCGCGCTGACCTCCATCGATACCGAGCTGGATGAAGCACTCGACCGCGTGCGCGAGAAGACTTCCACTCACGCGCGCCAGCTAGACCTCTTCCGCCAGCAGATGTCCGTAGCGGAATCCAATATCCAGGCCGCAGAAGACCTCATTTCCTCCCGCGGGCGCATCATCGGCTCGGGCGCACGCACCGCGCTTGCCGACGCCAAACGTCTCCACGCCCAAGCCCTCCACACCGAGCGCAGCGACATCCGCGCCGCACTGCAATCCTCCCGCGAAGCGGTGGCCGCGGCACAAGCCGCTTTGCAGCGCGCGAAGGAAGACATCGACGAGCACCGTCGCCGCCAGCAGCGCCAGCAGATGGGCAACGCCGCCGGCAATGTCGTGACCGGTATGGTCCTTGGCCAGATGCTCAGCGGCGGCCGCGGCTTCGGCGGCGGATTCGGAGGCGGCGGCTTCGGCGGAGGAAGCTTTGGCGGCGGAGGCGGCTTCCGCGGCGGCTCCTTCTAGCCCGCCCATTCCGCCTAGCCTGCCCAGTCCGCCCCACGGCCCGGCAGCCCTGCCCTAGGCTCGCGCGCAGGTGGCCCGGCTCCCGGCTCTCCCCGGCGCTGGGCTAGGTGCGCAGGGTGCGCGGGGTGGCGTCGAGAAGCAAGCAGGCGTAGCTCAAGAAGATGGCGTCGAGCTCGGGCAGCTCGCCCACGCTCACGCGCAGGCCATCGCCGGCCAGCGCGGTGCTGGCAACCTCGGCGCCCGTGCCGCGGGCCACGATGCGGCGCTCGCGGCGGAAGGGGTTGCGGCGCTCCAGCAGGTACTCGCGGTCAGCGCAGGTCGCGTGCAGGCGGGTGACGGTAATCCCGGCCTGGGTGACCGAGAAATCCTCGCCCGCGGTGGTCTGCGCGCGCAGGAAGAACCGCGGGGAGGAAGAATCCAGCGAGGATTCTACTGCGAGGCGCTCGCCGGCCGGGGTGGCAAGCACACCGTCGCGCACGGAGGCAAGCTCGTGCCCCTCGGCGTTGGTGAGAGCGCCCGCGCGCCAAGTCCACTGGATAGGCATTAGAGGACGAATAGCGCGACGAGGGCGACGATGGATGCCAGGACCAAGGTGATAATCCAGGCCCATGCCTTGCCCTGGGTGGTGGCATCCAGGATGACGCGGGTAAACCAGCTCAGGCCGGCGATTTCCGCGGTGGTCAGGCCCTCGGCATCGTGCTCGAATTCGAGGATGGCCTTGCGCACGCCGGAATTGCGGGCGGTGAACTGCCCTACCTTGTCGTCATCGACGTCATCGATGATCCAGTCGCCGCTGTTTTCGTTGATGAAGGTGAAGGTACGGCCGTTGAGCGATGCTTCTAGGCGCTTGTCGCGGCCGGGGCGGCCGGCAAGGCGGTAAATGGAGCCGTCGGCAAGCGTGGCAGAGGCGCCAAGGTCACTGACCTCGGTGCGCCAGAAGTGGCCGTCCACCTCCGCGGAATGCTCCGAGAATACGCCCAGCTGCTCCGGGCCGTCTTCGGCCAAGAGCACGGGTTTTGCGCGGTCAGAGCGATCCCAGCTGGTGTAATGCATCCCTAGCACCCAATCAGGCGAGCGGCGAGATAAGCCTCGAGGTCATCGAGCTTCACGCGCTCCTGCTCCATGGTGTCGCGCTCGCGCACGGTCACGGCATCGTCCTCGAGGGTATCGAAGTCGAAAGTGACGCAGAACGGGGTGCCGATCTCATCCTGGCGGCGGTAGCGGCGGCCGATGGCGCCGGAGACGTCGAAGTCCACGTTCCAGTGGGCACGCAGCTTATCGGCCAGCTTGCGGGCCGGCTCGGAGAGCTCTTCCTTCTTGGACAGCGGCAGTACGGCCACCTTGATCGGCGCCAGGCGGCGGTCCAGGCGCAAGACGACGCGCTTATCGGTGCCGCCCTTGGCGTTCGGGGCCTCTTCCTCGTCGTAGGCGTCCACCAGGAAGGCCATCATGGAACGGCCCAGACCAGCGGCCGGCTCGATAACGTACGGGATCCAGCGCTCATCGTTGGCCTGGTCGTAGTAGGACAGGTCCTCGCCCGAACCCTTGGCGTGAACGGACAGGTCATAGTCCGTGCGGTTGGCCACGCCTTCCAGCTCGCCCCACTTGGAACCCTTGAAACCAAAGGCGTACTCCACGTCCACGGTGCGCTTGGAGTAGTGGGAGAGCTTTTCCTTCGGGTGCTCGTATAGGCGCAGGTTTTCTTCCTTGATGCCCAAATCCACGTACCAGTTATAGCGGTCATCAATCCAGTACTGGTGCCACTCTTCGTCCTCGCCCGGCTTGACGAAGAACTCCATCTCCATCTGCTCGAACTCGCGGGTACGGAAGATGAAGTTGCCTGGGGTGATCTCGTTGCGGAAAGACTTGCCGATGTTCGCGATGCCAAACGGCGGCTTCATGCGCGAGGAGGTCATCACATTTTTGAAGTTAACGAAGATGCCCTGTGCGGTCTCCGGGCGCAGGTAGTGCAGGCCCTGTTCATCATCGACCGGACCCAGGAAGGTCTTGAGCAGACCGGAGAAGGCCTTCGGCTCGGTCCAGTCACCAGGCTGGCCGGTTTCCGGATCGTTGATGTCTGCCAGGCCGTTTTCTGGCTCGTGGCCGTGCTTTTCCTCGTAGGCCTCAATCAGGTGGTCCGCGCGGTAGCGCTTGCCGGTGTGGCGGGATTCCACCAGTGGGTCAGTGAAAACCTCGACGTGGCCGGACGATACCCAGACCTGGCGCGGCTGGATGACGGAGGTGTCCACGCCCACGACGTCTGCGCGGGACTGCACCATGTGGCGCCACCACTGGCGCTTGATGTTTTCCTTGAGCTCTACACCAAGAGGGCCGTAATCCCACGCGGAGCGGGAACCGCCGTAAATTTCACCTGCCTGGTAGACCAAGCCGCGGCGCTTACACAGATTTACAACGGTATCGATGACGGATGCCATAAGTTTTCGGACTCCTCTGGTAGGGGACAGTCTTGACAATCTCGTTCAGTCTAACCCGAAGCACTTCCCAGCGGTGGGATTGGGGCGTGAATTTAATCTGAAATAAATACAACGTATTGCACGTATCGGGTAATATAAGGGTGACCGACAGGTAATAGGTATTTAATTGAAGGTGACATTCCCTATGACGACCACTTACAAGACCCCAAATACTTCTGCGGCTGCCGGCGTTATCGCTGCCCTCGATTCGCCCCTACGCATCGCAATCATTTCCCGCTTGGCCGAGCGCGATCACTTTGTCCACGAGCTGGTCAAGGCCACCGGCAAGTCCCAGCCCCTTATCAGCCAGCACCTGCGCGTGCTCAAGCAGGCGGGCATTGTTGATTCCGAACGCAGCGGGCGCGAGGTTACGTACTCTCTCATTGCCCCGCAGGTTTTGGGCTTGCTTGCCGACGCCGCCAAGATCGCCTCCTAGCCCCTCCCCTCCTGCATAAAAAGCCGCCTGACTGTGCAGTTATTGAAAAAGCACTGATAATATTGAGGGCATGGCTTTACACGACAGTATTCCCAAATTAGGCGCGCGCAATACCAAGCAGCGCACCGCAGTCGTCGAGGTGCTCCGAGAAATGGAGAAATTCTCCTCTGCTAAGGAGATCTACCACGAGCTTCAAGAGCGCGAGGAGAAGGTGGGCCTGACCACCGTGTACCGCACCCTGCAGTCCCTGACCGATATCGATGCGGTGGACGCCCTCCACATGCCCAATGGCGAAACCCTGTACCGCCATTGCGATACCGACGCCCATCACCACCACTTGGTATGCACCAAGTGCGGCCGCACCGAGGAAATCGATGGCGGCCCCATTGAAAAGTGGGCCACCTCCGTGGCCAAGGAGTACGGCTTCGAGCTCACCGGCCACGATGCCGAGGTCTTTGGCATCTGCAGCGACTGCGCCGCCTCCGCCTAAACGGCCGCACGCCCTCGTGCGCAGCCACTCCCCCTCACCTCAGCCTCTGACTTCCGGAGCCTGAGGTTTTCTTTTTCGGCCAGCGCTGGGAGCGAACTTCGCGCCAAGACTATAGCGCTGAGATGGCAATCAACTGCACTGTTAGGTTATTAACAAAGTGCAAAATTAGGCCTGCACGCAGAGAATTGTGGAAGCGGGTTACTAACGCGCACCCCATCCCCAGGAAAGTCGCATACACAATGACCGGTGGAGCAATATGGGCGGCACCAAATAGCAGCGAACTGAGGATCACGCTGACAAACGCTGGAAAACTACGATCCAAGTACCCCATGAGCAGGCGGCGAAACACAATTTCTTCTATCAGCGGCGCCAAAATTAGGTAGCACGCTAAAGAAATAATCACCATTGCGCCGCGACCGTCAGCTGAATATGTACTTTCCGAGGGTGAAATACCCAGCAGCGGGCCCACTATTGCCGCTGCAGCTCCCGCCATAAAAATGGTGAGAGGAACCTGCCATACCAAGTGCCAACCACGCCGACCCAAAGGAAGAAAGCCGAGACCAATTCCCCGTCGTTTTAGGTAAAGCACCAATGCCACCGTCGGCACCACCACTGAAAGAGCAAGCGCGATGGGCATGATCGTGCCTAGCCCACCCGTGGTTAAACCGACTTTCATCACGGCAAAAACTGTCGCCACTAAGAGGACATCCATTGCAACGACGGCCGCGATTCCGATAAGCGCATCTTTCAACCTGATGTTATCCACTGCCATGCCCCTACCCTAAAAGGTTGCCACTCATCCTTAAGAATGAATTTACTCAAAATGGTAAAGCCCCCTTTACAGTAAAGGACCCTTGACATATAGTGTGTGTCAAGCACACTTTACGAACCGTTGCTACAGGAGGTTTCCATGCAGACCACTCGCTTTGGCCGCCCCAAGTTTGGCGGCTCACAAGCCAAGCTCATTACTTTGTCCGTTGCTGCAGGCGCGGCCCTTGCGGCGGCCGCCGGTGCCATCGTGGCCGCGTTCGTACACGAAGATTCACCATGGCTAGCGTTTGCCGTGTACTCGCTGTGCCTCCTGCCTGTTGCTATCTCCGCTAGCTGGCTTTTTATGGTGGACCGCTCCACCATCCGCGGGGCGACGCCCGACCCAGAAAATTCGATCGAGTCCCATTGGTATTCGCAGGCTTCCGAAAACACCCTGCACGCCATGCTCTTTGGCATTGGTGGCCTAGGCATTGTCTCCTCTTTTTGGGAGTTTCAGGTTTCCGGCACCCTGCTCACGATCATCCTGGGAGTCTTTGTCACCGGAACCTTTGGCATTAGCTACTTCGCCCACAAGCGGGCAGCGAGCTAAGCCATGGACAACCGGCTCAAAGAGATCCGCGAGAGCCAAGGCCTTTCCCAGCAGGGGTTGGCTACGGAGCTAGGCGTCTCGCGCCAAACGGTCATCAGTATTGAAAAAGGACGCTACGATCCTTCGCTCCCCCTCGCATTTCAGATCGCGCGCCACTTTTCCTGCCGCATCGAGGACATCTTTATCCCCGAGGCATAAACGCACACCGCTTCGCTGCTGCGCCTACTTCTTCACGCCACCAAAACGGCGGTCGCGCCGCGCATACTCCTCGATGGCGGCGAAGAGGTCCTCCGGCGTAAAGTCCGGGAAGAGCTTGTCCTGGTAAATCATCTCCGCGTAGGCAGACTGCCACAGCAGGAAGTTGGAGGTGCGCTTCTCACCGGACGGGCGCAGGAAGAGATCCACATCCGGCATGCTCGGGTCATAGAGGTGTTGCGCGATGGTTTCTTCCTTAATATCGCGCGGGTTGAGCTCGCCGGCGGCAACCTGCTTGGCGATGTCCCTAAAGCCATCCACCAGCTCTGCCCTACCGCCGTAATTCACGCACATGGCCAAGGTCATCTTGGTATTGTCCTTGGTCAGCTCCTGGGCGGCCTCGAGCTCCTTAATAACCGAGCGCCACAAGCGCGGGCGGCGGCCGGCCCACACCACGCGCACGCCACGCTCATTGAGCCACTCACGCTGGCGGCGCAGCACGTCGCGGTTAAAGCCCATAAGGAAGCGGACTTCTTCCGGGCTGCGACGCCAATTCTCCGTGGAGAACGCGTACGCGGAAAGGTAGGGAACGCCGGCGGCAAGGCAGGCATCGACGACGTCGAGAAGCACGGCTTCTCCGCGCCTATGCCCCTCGGTGCGCTTCATACCTTTCTCCTGGGCCCAGCGGCCGTTGCCGTCCATGACCAGCGCAATATGGCGCGGCATGAACTCATCCGGGATATTCGGCGGGGTCAAAGTGCGGTTCGGGTCTGGCGTAATCACGGGCTATATTCTACTGCTCCATAACCTGCAATGCGGAAACATTGCGCTCCATGTGCCACTGCAGGTGCGCCCGCGCTAGGCGATGCCCCTCCTGCTTCTGCGCATTCGTCGGATTCGTCGGGTGATTATGCGCCAAAAGCCACAGGTGATGCAGGGTTTCCGGGTCCACTTCGGCCGCGCCCGGCGGCCGACATTCGTGGCACGCCGCGCCGCCTACCGCCGGATGGAAGGCGTGGTGCGGGCCCGGCCGGTTGCACTGGGCGCAGTTGAAAAGGCTGGGCGCCCAACCGGCATGCGCCATCGCCTGCAGCAAGAAGGCATCCAACGTCATGGTGGGGTCTGCGGTCTGGAGCTGCTCCAAGGTCGCGGTGACGGATTCGTAGAGGTAGGGGTCATGGGCGGCGTCGGCAAACGCAAGGCGCTCGGCCGATTCCAGCACCGCGCACGCGGCCGTGTAGCGCTCATAGTCCTCGATGAGGTGCGCGCCAAAGTAGTCGACCGTATCCGCCTGGGAGATGGTGGCCAGGTTCTTGCCCACATACAGCTGAACATCGAGGTTGACGAAGAGCTGCAGGCGCGAACCAAAGCGCGACTTGGCACGGCGCACTCCCTTGGCCACCGCGCGCACGAGGCCATGATCGCGGGTAAGCAGGACAATGACGCGATCGGCCTCGCCAAAATCATAGGTGCGGATGACCACTGCGCGGTCACGATAGTTCTCGCGCATAGTGGTTTAAAACCCGAGCCTGCCCAGCGACTTCGGGTCGGACTGCCAGTTCTTCAACACCTTGATGCGAAGGTCCAAGTACACGTTGTGGCCCAGCAGCTTAATAATCTCTTTGCGAGCGTTGCCCACAATGCGGCGGAAGCGCAGACCATCCTTGCCCTCGATAATGCGCTTTTGGCCGGGGCGTTCCAGGTACAAAATGGCGTGGATATCCAGCACGCCCTCGCGGGTGCGCGACGGCAGCATCTCATCGACCTGCACCGCCACCGAGTGCGGCAGTTCCGCCTTCAAGCCGGACAAGGCGGCCTCACGAATGAGTTCCTCGATGCGCTTTTCTTGGCCTTCATCGGTGATGTGGTCATCCGGGTAGAACTTGGGGCCTTCCGGCAGGTGGTCCACGATGACCTGCACCAGCTCATCCAGTTGCACACCCTCCTTGGAGGACACCGGGATGACTACCGCATTCGGGTCATCCTGGGAGAGCAGCTCGTGCAGGGCCAGCAGCTGGGCGCCTACCTGGTCCTTGCTGGCCTTATCCAGCTTGGTGACAATGCCGATGATCGGGGTCTTTGGCGCGATGCTCCGCACGTTTTCCAGGATCCAGCGGTCACCCGGGCCAATCTTTTCATCGGCTGGGATGGTCAGGCCGATCACATCCACATCGGCATAGGTATCTTTCACTACCTCGTTGAGGCGCTCGCCCAACAAGGTGCGCGGACGGTGCAGGCCCGGCGTATCCACGACGATAACTTGGGCATCCTCGCGGTGTACCAAGCCCCGGATGGTATGGCGGGTGGTCTCCGGCTGATCGGCGGTAATCGCAATCTTCTGCCCCACCAGGGCATTGGTCAGTGTGGACTTGCCGGTATTCGGACGCCCCACAAAGGATACGAAACCAGAGCGGAAGCCCTCCGGGATATCGGTGTATTGCGAATAATCAAGCGGGGCTGCCGTATTCTCGGCGCCTTCCGGCACGGCATCATCGGGGTCTTCTGGCAAGCCCTCGAATGCCGCATCAAACTGTGCATCAAAATCAGAACTCATTACCCGCAATAATAGCCCACGGAGTCAAGATCTCCGATTAGTTCGCGGCCAATTCGCACCGGTGAAGCGGCATAGGGCTAATCTATGGAGAAACCTCTTCTCCCCAGCGCATACCACGCTCACTCTCCGAAAGGCTCCCTCATGCTCCGCAAATCCCCTGCCCTACTTTTGGGCGCTGCCCTTACTCTCATCCTTTCCGCATGCTCCTCGCCTGATTCCGAGCCACCCGCTGAGACGAGTACTAGTTCTTCGGCTTCCTCTTCTTCGAGCGCTACTAGTTCTTCGAGCAGCACCTCTTCCGCCACGACCAGCAGCGAAGAAACCGAAACCGAAGAACCTGAAGAAAGCATTGCCCCTGAACCGGAGACCCAACCCCAGGCTGCGGCCGCGGAGCCGGAGTTGCTGTATTGCGATCCGGGGAACTTGACCATTCTGGGTACATTTTCTGACGGCACCGAAAGGCCTACAGAACTATGCGATACACCATCCCACCGGCGTTCCGTACGCGCTGAAGAGGTCTGCGGTGGTCAAGACGGGCGATATAAATACCCCGAGGAATGGGCCGAGCTGTGCAACGGAGGTCTTCCGCCTTCCGATTCAGACTATCCCGATAGCTACGGCGATATTGATACAGGATACGCACCAGAGTCTGGCGCGGTTACGGATGCGCCAGCCGATTCGGATACGGGTGTGGTTGAAGGCTACGAGTATTAACAGACAGAAGGCAGAGCGTTAAGCAACGTCAAGGCCCTGCGCCCGTAAAGATGGGTGCAGGGCCTTGGTGGTCGATTATCGGAGCTTACTTAAACTCGTCCGGCAGGGGGCCGAGCTGCGGGCCGTCCGGGTAGTACTTCCAGCCGTCCTTGATGCGGACGTCGTCAGCCCACGGCAGCTTGTACTCGCCCTTGGCCAAGTCCTCGACCCAGGTGAGATAGTTGTCGGTCTTGCCGCCGGGGTAGCCCACGTATCCGCGGTTGCCCAGGTTGAAGATGTTGTTTTCTAGGCCCCAATTGATACGGGCCTTGTCAGCCAACTCTGGGAAGATTTCGGCGGTGACGATCTCGCCGGGATTGCGGTGGCCCTCAGAAATCATGTGGCCGTCGTAATTGCAGACGTTACCTTCACCGAAGTAGTAGAAGGTGTTGTCGTAGCCAGCCAGGTTTACGGAGGCGGTGTACATGAGGTTTTGGAAGGCATTGGTCTTATTGGTCATGATCCACTGATCCTGGGTCTGTGTGGAGTAGCCAGAGATGCGGATATAGACGTTGGCACCCTTGTATGCAGCCTCGCGCGCGAGCTCAGGGAACATGCCATCGTGGCAAATGTTCACGGCAAGCTTGGAGCCCTTCGGTCCGTCACACACCGGCATGCCCAGATCGCCTGGGTACCAAGGCTCGATGGGAGTCCATGGCTGCAGCTTGCGGTAGTGCAGTGCGATTTCGCCATCGGAGTTGATGATGATAGCGGTGTTGAAAGGTGGCTTTCCTTCCTCATGGTTTGGCTCCATGATGGAAAAGACGCCCCAGACATCATTGTCCTTGCAGGCCTGCTTGAACTGGTCCACCTTTGGGTCATCGAGGCCGATGAGGAATTCATCATAGGACCAAATTTTGGTGTTGAGACCGGAGGAAGAATATTCCGGAAAGACAATAAGGTCGAGGTCTGGGTAGCCGGCCTTGGTGGAACCCACCATGCGGCAAATTTCGTCCACACTAGCCTGGACGTCTTCCGGGGTATTGACCACCGGAACGGGATACTGAATGAGGGCCATCAACAGGCCGTCGGGGGATGCGCTGATGCTGCCGGTGCTGGACATGGTGGACTCCTATCGCAAAGTAGATGATGTGACGGGAGCCATATTACTGGCGTTTTGGTAGTACGTCACACTATTCGCCCCGAGAAGTAGTCTCGTATATGAGACTCATCGTGAGCCGCCTTTGATGAAATAAGAGAGCCGAACTGAGGGGAAGGTTTACTCAGCTCGGCCGAAACTCGATAGACCTAGGGGGCGTAGGTGCGGGTTCTTAAGGGAGCAGAGGAGAAAAGTCCAAGGTGATCGGGCCGAATTGAGGGCGAAAAGGCCGATCTGAGGGGTACTTTCCCTCAGATCAGCTCGATCAGAATGGACCTAGCTTTAGTAGGCCAAACTTCACGGAGCCCAACGCGCGAGAGCGGGCCCCGCAGGGATTAAAGCTCCTCGGCGTCGAATTGCATGCGCGGGTGTGCAAATACGTCCTGGGACTGGATGAGCTGGAGCTCGGCCGTCTCTGCTTCGTAGGTGTTTTCCAGCAGGTCATACACGGAGGAGGCGGTGCGGCGCAGGGATTCCTTGACGTCGCTGGTCTCGGTGTAGTGACCGGTAAACAGGGCCGCGGTAACGTCGCCGGAGCCATTGCGCTTGAACGGTAGCAACGGCGTGGATACGAGGAAGGCGCGCTCGCCGTCGACGGCGAGCATCTCAATCTGGTCGTCGGCAGTCTCGGGGCGCTTAACGGAAGTGACCAGCACGGTCTTTGGGCCGATTTCCTGCGCCTTTTTTACTGCAGCGAGGGTTTGCTCAAGGGTGCCGACCTCAGAATCGGTGAGGTAGCCCAACTCAAACTGGTTGGGGGTGATGATATCGGCGACGGGCACGACGCGGTCGCGCAGCAGTGGCGGGATCTCATCGGAGACAAAGCAGCCAGACTTAGCATTGCCCATCACCGGGTCGCAAGCGTAGAGGGCCTTGGGGTTGGCGGCCTTGATGCGGCGGACGGTTTCCACGATGGCGTCGGCAATGTCGGCGCCGCCCTGGTAACCAGAAAGGATGGCGTCGATCTGCGGGAAAGCGCCACGCTTTTCAATGCCGTCAATGATGGAGGTGACATCGCTAGCCGGAATCATCGGTCCGCCCCAGTCGCCGTAGCCGGTGTGGTTAGAGAAATTCACCGTGTGGACCGGCCATACCTCATGGCCGGCGCGCTGTAGGGGGAAGACGGCCGCGGAGTTGCCAACGTGGCCGTAGGTGACGTGGGACTGGATGGAAAGGATAGTCATAGCTACCCATTGTGCTACGCGTCTTATGCGCCCACAAAAGAAAAAGGAAAAATTATTCCTCCGGGCGATCTTGTGGCTCGCCCACCGCAGGGATTCCGCCGCCGGGAACCTGCTTGTCTAGGTTGGCGCGCTCGGCGGCGTCAGGAAAAGCCTTCGGACCGGAAGGCTTGGGCTGATAGGAAACGCCGCGCTCGGCTGCGTCGTCGTACCAATCCGCGAGCAGCTCGTTTTGCCGGCCGAACATTTCCTTCTCCTCGGCCGGGGTGGAGTGGTCATAGCCCAAAAGGTGCAGGCAACCATGGACGGTAAGCAGGGCCAGCTCGTGGCCTAGGGAGTGGCCGGCGGCTTCTGCCTGGCGCAGGGCAAACTCGGGGCACAGGACGATATCGCCCAGCATGGCCGGGCCTGGGTCGGCGGCATCGGGGCGGCCGCCACCAGCGATGGCGCCAGGGGTGAGCTCATCCATGGGAAAGCTCATGACATCGGTGGGGCCTTCCAGATCCATCCAGCGCACATGCAAATCCTCAATGGTCTTCAGATCCACGCAGGTGATGGTGCACTCGGCATCGGGGTTGATGTCCATGGCGCCGAAGGCATAAGAGGCGACGTCAATCAGCATCTCCTCGTTGACGCCTTCGAAGCCGGATTCATTGAGAAACTCGATACTCATTCCATTCCCTCGTATTCAGCGGCTTTCTTATTATCAAAGGTCTCATACGCATTGACGATGCGCCCGACCAGCTGGTGGCGCACCACGTCCTTGGAGCCCAGGTCCGCGAAGTGGATATCATCCACGTTGCGCAGGATGCGGCGCACGATGCGCAGGCCCGAGACCTGGCCGTGTGGGAGGTCTACCTGCGAGATATCGCCGGTAACCACAATCTTGGAGCCAAAGCCCAGACGGGTGAGGAACATCTTCATCTGCGCCGGCGTGGTGTTTTGGGCCTCGTCGAGGATGACGAAGGCATCGTTCAGCGTGCGGCCGCGCATATAGGCCAGCGGGGCGACCTCGATGATGCCGGCTTCCATGAGCTTAGGAATCATCTCTGGGTCGAGCATGTCGCGCAGGGCGTCGTACAGCGGGCGCAGGTACGGGTCGATCTTGTCATTGAGCGTGCCCGGCAAGAAGCCGAGCTTCTCCCCTGCCTCCACGGCCGGGCGGGTGAGGATAATGCGCGAGACCTGCTTGGTCTGCAGCGCCTGTACGGCCTTGGCCACCGCCAGGTAGGTCTTGCCGGAACCGGCCGGGCCGATACCAAAGACCACCGTATTATCGTCGATGGCCTGCACGTATTCAGACTGCCCCACCGTCTTCGGGCGGACGGCCTTGCCGCGGCGCTTAACGATGTCCGCCGCCAGCGCCGCCGATACCGACTGCGGCGCCTCCACGGCAACCATGTCCATGGTGTGCTTGACCGTATCGGTGGACACGGCGTGGCCGCGGCGGGCGATGGCCTCGAGCTCATCGAGGATCTTGGCGGCGCGGGCCACCTCATAATCCGGACCGGTAACGGTGACGACATTACCGCGGGCAAAAAGGTCCGCATCCAGGCGGTTATTGAGCACGCGCAGGTTATCGTCCGCACTACCCAGCACGCTGCTGACGTAGGCGGAGTCTAGCTCACATTTCTTCGTGATGATAGGCACGTGCTTTAGGCTACCAGCGCCTGCTACCAACGCTCGGTGCGCATGCCGATTGCCGCTAGCGCCACCATTGCCGCACTCGCCGTGCGTAGCACTTCCGGGCCGAGCTTGATGGGTGTGGCGCCGGCTTCCTTAAGGCGATCGAGCTCGGCGTCGCCAATGCCGCCCTCGGGGCCGACGAGCAGGACGACGTCGTCCGCCAGCGGCACGTCCTTGATGGAGACGGTTGCTTCCTCGTGCAATACAAGCACGGTGGGTGCGTTGGAGGAAGCGCCGTCGCGGCCGCCGGTGAGTTCCTGGACGAGCTGCGGGGTGGTCAGCGGGCCGCGCACCTGCGGGATGCGGGCGCGACGGGATTGTTTGGCCGCGGAATCCGCGGCCGCCTGCCACTTGGCCACCGCCTTCGGTGCCTTCTTACCGTCCCATTTAGCCACACAACGGTCCGCCTGCCAGGCGATAATCTCATCCGCGCCGGCCTGGGTGGCAAGATCCACTGCGAGCTCGGCACGCTCGGATTTCGGGATGGCCTGCACCACGCTCACCCGCGGGGTGGGATCGGGCGCAGTGTCGATGGAGTCGACCGTGCCCTCCAGGGAGTCCTTGCCCGAGGTAGCGGTGATGGTGAGGGTAAGGCGGGTTCCGGTGCCGTCGATAAGCTCGAGGCGCTCGCCCTCCCCCATGCGCTTGACCGTCACGGCATGGCGGGCCTCCGGGCCGGAAAAACTGAAGGCCTCGCCGGTGCGCGCGGCGGAGAGATCCGGGTGGATGAAGACGGGCAGCGACATTAGCGGCGGAACTTATCGCGGATGCGGCTGAAGAAGGATTCCTCTTGGCCGTCGCCGGTGGTGCGCACGCGCGCGCCCTCGTCGCGGGAGTTGCGGATCTTCTCCAGGGACTCGCGGGTCTTGCGGTCCAGGTCCTTGGGCACGACGACGTCCACGTGGGCAAAGAGGTTGCCGTAGCCATCGGTGCGCAGGCGCGGCATGCCGGCGCCATCGACCTTGATGGACTCGCCCGGCTGGGTGCCCGGCTCGATGTCGATGGTGAGCTCTTCGCCATTGAGCTGGTCGATGGTGAAGTTGGTGCCCAAGGCGGCGTCAATCATCGGCACGCGCACGGTGAGGTTCAGGTCATCGGCGTTGCGCTGGAAGACGGGGTGCTCCTCCGTGTGGACCTCGACGTAGAGGTCGCCGGCTGGGCCGCCGCCGTGGCCGACCTCGCCCTGGGAAGCCATGCGGATGCGCATGCCATCATTGATGCCGGCCGGGATATTCACGGTGAGATCGCGGCGCTTCTTCACGCGGCCATCGCCGGCGCAGTGGTTGCACGGATCGGTAATGACCTCGCCAAAGCCCTGGCACTTCGGGCACGGGCGGGTGGTCATGACGTTGCCCAAGAAGCTGCGCTGCATCTCCTGGATTTCACCCATGCCATTGCAGTTATCACAGGTAACCGGCTTGGCCTTGGACTCGGAGCCGGTACCGCCGCAGCTATCGCACAGCACCGCGGTATCCACGGTGACCTTCTTCTTTAGGCCGGTGTAGGCCTCCTCCAGGGTGATGCGGGTGCGCAGCAGGGCATCGTTGCCCGGCTGGACGCGGGACTTCGGGCCGCGGGAACCGCCGGCACCGCCACCGAAGAATTCGGCGAAGATATCGCCGAGGCCACCGCCACCGAAGCCGCCAAAGCCACCGGCGCCGGCACCGCCGCCACCCTGCTCCATGGGGTCGCCGCCCATGTCCACGATCTGGCGCTTTTGCGGATCCAGCAGGACCTCCTGGGCCAGCGCGGCATCGCGGAACTTTTCCGCGGCAGCGTCGTCATCCGGGTTCAGATCCGGGTGATACTTGCGGGCCATTTTGCGGTAGGCCTTCTTAATCTCCTGGTCAGTTGCGTTTTTATCAACACCGAGGATGCCGTAATAGTCACGAGCCACTGTAAGAGATATTCCTTCTAATTCGTCTTGTTGGGGTTAACTTGAAAAAATAATGCGCGGCCAGCCAGTTTACTCGCACTGCTCGCCGGCCAAAATTTCGCTCACATACCGTGCAACGGCAGAGACCTTAGAAATTGTTCCCGAGTAATCCATAAAGGTAGGACCCACCACGCCGAGGCCGCCGAGTGTAGCCACCTCATCGCCGGTGCCCAGGCCGTAGCCCGTGGCCACCACGGAGGCTTGGCGCAGCTGGTCTTCCTCGTTTTCCTCACCGATAACCACGGAGACATTGCCCAGATCAGGCACGCGGGCAAGCAGCTTGAGGACGACGACCTGCTCTTCTAGTGCCTCGATAATCTTGGGCAAACCTTCCGGAAACTCGCGCGCCACGCGCGTGAGGTTGGAGGCGCCGGCCATAATCAGCCGGTCGGAGGGCTGTTCCACTAGGGTCTCGATGAGCGTGGTGGCCACCTTGAGTACGTGGTGTCGGATATCCAAGGGGGCGTCGTCGACAAGGTGGGCGAGCTCCACGGAGGCGTCGGTAAGCGTCTTGCCCACCAGCGCGCTATTGACGATGTCGCGCAGGCGGAAGGTCTGGTCCTGGTCGATGATTTCATCGAGCTCCACATTGCGCTGGTCCACGCGGCCGTTATCGGTGATAAGCACCAGCAGCAGGCGCACCGGGGACAGCGCCACGACCTCGCAGTGCTTGACGCGCGAGACCTTGAGATTGGGCAGCTGGACGACGGCCGCCTGCTTCGTCACCTGCGCCAGTAGCTGCACCGAGCGGCGCAGCACATCCTCCAGGTCGACGCCGCCTTCCAAGAAGTTGAGCATCGCGCGGCGCTCCGGGGCCGAAAGCGGCTTGACCTCGTGGAGGGAGTCCACAAAGTGGCGGTAGCCCTGCTGGGTGGGCACGCGGCCTGAGCTGGCGTGCTGCTGGGAGATAAGGCCCTGGGATTCGAGCACGGCCATGTCATTGCGGATGGTGGCCGAGGAAACTCCCAGCTGGTAGCGCTCCAAGAGCGACTTAGAGCCAACCGGCTCCTGGGAGGCAATATAGTCCGCCACGATGGCGCGCAGGACTTCCTTGCGGCGGGCATCGGTTGAGGTAGACACTATGGCGCTCCTATTCGCTTGGCTATTTCACGTGCTTTCAAGTTTAGACGCGAGGGGGATTAGGTTTCTTCGGCGACGAGGAGATCGGTGATGATGCCGTCGGCCAGCAGGCGGCCGGGCTTGGTAATGCGTACGCGATCGCCGGCGCGCTCGAGCAGACCGCGGCCGATGAAGTGCTCGAGGACGGGGGCAGCGTGGGCATCAAGCCAGGCCTCCGGGATGCCCTCGCGCAGGCGCAGGCCGAGCATGATTTTCTCCATGTGGCGGTCGGCCTCGGTAAGCGTTTCGGCCTCTTTGATGGGTAGCTCATCGCGGCCGAGGGCATCGATATAGCGCGAGGGGTGCTTGACGTTAAAAAAGCGCTCGTTGCCCAAATGCGAGTGGGCGCCTGGGCCGGCGCCCCACCAATTGCCGTCTACCCAGTAGATGCGGTTGTGCTCGCACTCGCCGCCGGGCTTGGACCAGTTGGAGACCTCGTACCACTCAAAGCCTTCTGACTCGAGGGTGGAGGAAATCATCTCATAGCGCCGAGCCAGCACGTCCTCATCGGGGGCGGGCAGGATACCCTTGTTGACCTTGCGCGCCATGCGGGTGCCATCTTCCACGATGAGCGAATAAGCACTGACGTGGTCCACGCCGGTTTCTAGCACGCGATCGAGGGTCTCGCGCACGTTGTCATCGGTTTCGGTGGGAGTGCCGTAGATCATGTCGAGGTTGACGTGCTCGAAGCCGGCGGCGCGGGCCTCGCGGGCGGCGGCAAAGGCGCGGCCGGGGGTATGGGCACGCTCGAGGACCTGGAGAACGCCCGGGGATGCGGACTGCATGCCGAGGCTGATGCGGGTATAGCCTGCGTCGGCAAGCTGGGCAAAATACTCCGGTGAGGTGGACTCCGGGTTGGATTCGGTGGTGACCTCCGCCCCAGGCTTCAGGCCGAAGGTGGAACGGACGGTGTTCAGGATGTGGCTCAGGCCCTGCCCTCCCAGCAGCGAGGGCGTGCCGCCGCCAATGAAGACGGTCTCGGCCGGGCGGCCCACGCGCGCGGCCGCCAATTCCAGCTCGCGGTCCAAGGCATCCAGGTAGGGCCCAGTGAGATCGCGCGAGCTGCCAAGCTCGCCCGGGGTATAGGTATTGAAATCGCAATACCCGCAACGAGTGGCACAGAAAGGAACGTGGATATACAGCCCGAAGGGTTCAGTCATGGATAAAACCCTAATAGGCCGGGAACAAAATGGCCGAAAGCGGGGTTGAGCATGTAGTATGTTTCCATCTTCCCAAGTAGAAAGGCACCCTCAGTGGAACCTCCGAGTCGATGTCCCTACCTCCTTCTAGGCGGTGGGGAGTAAATCATGTTATCGGCTATTTTGATGATCCTGGCCGGCTTCGTAGTCATTGGCCTCATCATCGTCGCGAACGCATACTTCGTGGCCCAAGAATTTTCCTTTATGTCCGTGGACCGCACGCAGCTGCGGACCCAGGCTGCTGAGGGGGATAAGACAGCCCAACGCGCGCTGGCTATTACTCAGCAGACCTCCTTCATGCTCTCGGGCGCGCAGCTCGGTATTACGATTACCGGCCTGCTCATCGGCTATGTGGCCGAGCCGCTCGTGGGCCAGGGACTGGGTACGTTGCTTGGCGGCGTCGGCGTTCCGTCCGCGGTGTCAGTCACCGTTGGTACCATCGCGGCACTTTTCATCTCCACGATTGCGACGATGCTGTTTGCGGAGCTCTTCCCCAAGAACTACACCATCGCCGCACCGATGAAGACGGCGCGCTGGCTGGCCGCCTCCACGCAGCTTTACCTGCGGATTTTCGGCTGGCTCATCCACTTCTTCGAGTACTCTTCCAATGCCATCCTCAAGGTCTTTGGCATCGAACCGGTAGAAGACGTGGACTCCTCCGCCACCGCCGATGACCTGGAATCCATCGTGGATTCCTCCCACGAGGCCGGCGATCTGGATGAAAATACCTATATGGTGCTCGACCGCCTGCTGGACTTCCCCGAGCACGACGTTGAGCACGCCATGATCCCACGCTCCCGCGTGGACGTCATTGACCCGGACACCACCCTCGGTGAGGTCCGCGAGATGATGTCTACCGACCACACGCGCTACCCCGTCATCGACGATGAGCACAATCCAATCGGCGTGGTGCATCTTATCGACGTCCTGGGAAGCGACCTGCCCGCCGCCACCAAGGCCACCAGCATCATGCAGGAGGCCGTCGTGGTCCCTGAGTTGATGCCGCTGCCGGATGTGGTGGAAGAGCTGCGCGATAGCGACCAGAAGATGGCGTGCGTGATCGATGAGTACGGCGGCTTCGTAGGCATCGTGACCATGGAGGACTTGGCCGAGGAAATCTTGGGCGATGTCACCGATGAGCACGATATCGAAGAAACCGAGGAAATCACCGAGCAGGACGAATCCCACTGGTTGGTCGACGGCGATACACCGATTGATGAGATCGAGCGCGCCATCGGCCACGACCTGCCTGAGGGCGACTTTGAGACTGTCGCCGGCCTCGTCATTGCCCACTCCGGTGCGCTGCCTGAGGTAGGCGAGGAACACACCATCCAGCTCGAGGCCGAGCCCGATGACTGGGTTGACCACGATGAAGCACCCGTCCGCTCCCTCCGCCTGCGTGTGCAAGAGGTGGATCGCCACGTACCGTCCGTGCTCGCCATCGAGTTGGTGGAGGATTACTCCGACCACTCCGATGATGCCGATAAGAAGGAGGATGCATAATGACCGAATCGTGGTGGTTTAACCTCCTCGTTACCCTCCTTATCATCGCCGCTTCCGGCTTCTTTGTGATTATCGAGTTCTCCTTGATGGGCGCTCGCCGCAACCGTTTGGAAGAGGATGCGGAAAACTCCCGCACCGCCCGCGCCGGCCTGCGCTCGCTCAATGAGCTGACCATCATGCTCGCCGGCGCGCAGCTGGGCATTACCGCCGCCACCTTTGTGCTCGGTGCTGTAACCAAGCCCTGGGTGCACCACCTGCTCATGGCGCCGCTGGAGGCCGCCGGCCTGCCGCTGGGCATTGCCGACGTCGTCAGCTTCCTCCTCGCCCTCTTCATCGTTACCTTCCTCCACCTCGTACTCGGTGAGATGGCACCGAAGTCGTGGGCCATTACCCACCCGGAGACCGCCCTGCAGTTCATCGCGGTCCCCGCACGCGGCTTCGTGTGGATCTTCCGCCCGCTGCTGAAGTGGATCAACGTCATGGCCAACAAAATGGTCTCCATGGCCGGCGAAGAGCCCGTCGACCGCGCCGGTGCGGCCGGCT
The DNA here is from genome assembly GCF_030229345.1 of Corynebacterium tuberculostearicum. Taxonomy (GTDB): domain Bacteria; phylum Actinomycetota; class Actinomycetes; order Mycobacteriales; family Mycobacteriaceae; genus Corynebacterium; species Corynebacterium tuberculostearicum_G. Next base: position 23,569 of record NZ_JASPGP010000003.1, read on the forward strand.
ACGACGCCGAAACCCTGCGCACCTTGGTCGAGCACTCCCGCGAGACCGGTGCTCTAGACGATGAGTCTGCCAACCAGATTTCTGATGTCATCGAGTTGGAAAACTCCACCGTGGGCGCCATGGCTCGCGAGCACGGCTCTGAGGTAGTGCCCCTGCCTTCCGACGCCACCGTGGAGGACCTCCAAGACCTCGTCGTACGCAAGAACATCATGCGCGTGCTGGTCTTCCCTAAGGACTCCCGCGTCCCCCGCGTGGTCCACGTGCGCGATACCTTGCTGGCAGAACCAGAAACCCCGGTTCTCGAGTTCTCCCGCCCTGCCCTGTCCGTGTCTTCTTCCACCACCGTGCAAAAGACCTTGGACCACATGCGCGCTCGCAACGAGCAGCTTGTCATGGTAGGCAAGGCCGATAAGGACAACGCCGTGTGGATCCTCACCTGGGACGACATCATGGGCCAACTGTGGCCGCAGATTACCGAGCAGCTAGACAAGGTCACCCCTCCCCCAGCCGTCTAGTTCCTGCCGCGTCCTCGCCCGCGCCCGCTTTTTGTGGCCAGCGCGGGCTTTGCCGTTTTTGCACCCACGCGCAAGGGATGTTGCCCCGACTGTGGATAACTGTGGCCGTAACTTTCCCATCCGCCACTTCGCTCACTCGCCTTTCTCTGCGGCCTTGTTATCCACAGGCCCGGCCGCTACCTCCTCGCGCCGGCCGGCAGCGTGCCCTTTCCTAGGAGGCATGACACCACCACTGACCAATATCGACTCCATCCGCGCCAACCACCCCACCTTCTGGACCGACCTGAAAAACGGCACCTACCTCAAACTCGCACCGCGCATCGCGGTCCGGCGCGATCACTACCATTGCCTCGACTTCCCCTCTCAACTGCGCCTGCGCGCCATCGCCGCCGCTCGCAGCGCCTATACTGCGGTGCTCATCTCCAAGTCCGCCGCCCGCGTGCACGGACTTTGGGCCATCGCCACGGCCGAGGAAAAGATTGAAATGGCTCTTCCCACCAATACGCTTCCCCACAAGGACCGCCGCCATCCCGAGCGCATCTACCGCAAAGCTTTACTTCCCGAGCCCGTCCTCGTGGACGGCACCCGCTGCGTTTCCAAGGCCCGCGCGGTTATCGACGTCGCCCGCTACCACGGCTTCACCGACGGCCTCATCGCCGCTGACTCGGCTTTGCGTTCCGGCCTCAGCCGAGAAGACCTCAAGGAAGAATTTGCCCGCATGGGCCGAGTGCGCAATAGCCGCATCGTCCGCGCCGTAATCCACCACGCCTCACCTCTTTCCCGCTCTCCCTACGAGTCTTTCGCCCGCACCCTCCTCATTGAGGCCGATTTCCCCTGGCCCATGTTCTTCGAGGCACCGTTCACCGCACTACCTGGTATCACGACCGCCCTATGTATCAACAGCGCCTACCTCATCGACATCATCCCCGCGAAGGCGCTTCCCCATCAGCATGAACGCCACCGACGTCTGCGCGAGGCCGGCTTCACGGTCCTCTGCTATACCCCGCGGCAGCTCATCGACCACCCCACTCGCTTCCTGACCGACCTCATTTCCACCATCTCCGCCAGACAAAAGGCCGCGCGTTCTGCCTAAGTCCACGCTTCCTGCCTCCCGCCATCCTCTATCCCGCAGCCCTTCGCGCTCACCAGCGGTGCTTTCGCCGCGGAGTCGGCTGCGCCGGTGAGCGCGAAGGGAGGGCGATGGCGAACACCTCACAAGAGAACCCACCGAGACTTCACCCGCAATAAGAAAGAGCCTTCGCGAGCATATGCTCGCGAAGGCTCTACTACTTCCGGCTAATGCCTCAACAGGAAGGTCTTACTGGTTGATGCGCCATGGGACGCTGTTCTTCGGCAGCATGCCGTGGGTGTAGAGGTAGTCAATGGTGGACAGGATGCCCAGCACCGTGCCGCCACCTACGAGTGCAGCCAGGAAGGAGAACCCTGCGACGGAAGACATGTCTGCGTCCTTACCGTCCTTACCGTTGATGCCATCACGGCCGTCGCGACCATCGCGACCATCGCGTCCGTCACGGCCATCCTGACCATCCTGGCCATCTTCGCCGTCGCGGCCGTCCTTACCGTCTTGGCCATCTTCGCCGTCGCGGCCGTCCTTACCGTCTTGGCCATCTTCGCCGTCGCGGCCGTCACGGCCATCGCGTCCATCGCGGCCGTTCTCGCCATCCTTACCGTCACGACCGTCACGGCCATCGCGTCCATCGCGGCCGTTCTCGCCATCCTTACCGTCACGACCGTCACGGCCATCGCGACCGTCGCGGCCATCTTGGCCATCCTGGCCGTCCTTACCGTCTACGCCATCCTGGCCGTCCTTACCGTCCTGGCCGTCTTTGCCCGGAACAACCGCAGTTTCGGTAGTGGAAGGTTCGGTGGATTCCTCAGAGGTCGGCTCTTCAGCGGAAGTTTCTTCTGCGGAGGTCGGCTCTTCGGTGGCCGTTTCTTCTGCAGAGGTCTCCTCAGTAGAGGTCTCTTCTGCGGACTCGGACGGGGTGGTCTCCTCAGAGGTAGCATCCTCAGAAGCCGGAGCCTCGGAAGTGGTCTCCTCAGAAGAAGGCTCCTCGGAAGGGCTCTCCTCGGCAGGCTGGTCCTTGGTCTTCTTGCCGTTGAGCATATCGGAGCACAGCTGGCCGGCCGGAGCGTTGACGGCCGCGAGATCAGAAGCTGCGGTGGAGATGTTGTTCAGGGAGTCTTCGATGCTCTTCTGCTGGTCCTTGCTCAGCTTCAGGTCGCCGGCGACGCTCGCACCTGGAACCAGGCCGGCGATGGTAACGGCTGCATTGAAGAGCTTCAAGATAACCTTGGTGCCCTTGCCAAAGGCGCCGTCGGCGAACTTAAGCAGGCCGGAGACGGTCTTCTTAGCACCATCCGGGTTGTTCATATCAACGTCGGCATCGGCGTTATCGATACGGCCGATGGCCATGCCCTGGGCGCGGGAGAGATCCCAGGTAACCGTCTTGTCCTTCTCGCCTTCCTTGACCAGCTTGGCAATGCCGTCCCAGGTCTTGCCGGAAATCTTATCGATGAAATCAGCCGGAACCAGGTCACCGACGACCGGGATGATTTCCCAGACGGTCTTGAGGATCTTTTCGCCGCCATCGTAGAAGGCCTTAGCTAGGGCAAGCTTGAGGTCAAGCATGTTGCCTTCCTTGTCAGGGGCATCAGTGACCTCACAGACGAGCTTGTCCTTCTGCTCATCCTTGACCACCTTGACGTTGACGTCGCCGTTGGAGGCCTCAGTCTGTGCGAGTTCCTCGAGGGTGGTTGGCTTTGCGGACTCTTCGGAAGCCGGAGCCTCGGCGGTCTCCTCCGCGCCGTCTACTGCGTACGGGGTGATGGACTCGGCGGCGTCTTCTTCTGCGTCGAGTTCTTCCATCGCCTTATCGCCGGCGTTGTTTTCCTCCAGCAGGTTGCCGTCTTCATCGAACTCGATGCCGTTGAGGCTTACGGTATCGTCGGTGGTCTTTTCCTCGACGAAGGTGGTGTCGTCAGCCGCGACGGCGCTGGGTACGACGGTAATGGAAGAAAAGGTGGCTACGGCCAGTGCGCTGGCAATGAGGCGAGAAGTTCGACATGCGCCCATGGATTAACTCCCTGTAGATGTGGTTAAAGAATGTGATTGCGCGCGCCGCGTGTGGATGGTGCTAGGTCACGGCGTTCGCTTGGACGGGAAATACCCTACAGCGCGTTGAGAGTATTTTCTACTTAGATTTTAAGGTTGCCCTATCAACAATACCGCTGAATACACAACCCAACCCACTGAACAGGCATAACAGAAATTATATGGAACGGCTGTTAACCTAAAATTTCCCTAAATTCTTCCCCGAATCGGGGCGCCCTAGCGCAGAAAACTTCAACGGCCACCGAGAGAGGGAATCTCGGTGGCCGTGAACATCCCCTTGCGTGAAACAAGGAAGTCTATGTGGTTTATGCAGTTGTAGCCCGGCGGGCCGCCTCACGCTTAGCGCGGACCTTTTCCACCACCGCGGCAACCCGGGCGCGCTCTTCTAGGAACTGCGGTGGGTTATGCCCGCGCATCGTGCGGACATAGGCCGGGTGGGTATCCAGCACCGTGTGCTTCCACGCTTGGACGGCAATGAGGGCGGACTCGCCGGTGCGCTTGTACAAGTGCGGCAGCGAGACCATGTCGAGGTTGCGGGCCACGGCGTCGGTTTGTGCAAGCACGTACTCCACTACCTCGCGGAGGTAATCCGCCACGGCCTGGGTGCGAGAGCGCAGGGACTCGGCCAGCTCGTGCACCACAATGGGCTTGGAGATGGGGAATCGCTCATCCAATAGGCGCGGGGTAAGTTGTTCCGGTTCTTCCACGTCGTTCACGCCGGAAGAAGCGGCGGAAATGGTGCCGGAGCGTACACCAGAGACCAGGGCTTGGCGCAGGCCCATCAGCTCGCCTACACAACGGCCGGAGTCAACGCGGGCGTCTTCGACGATATCGCCCAGCTCAGCTAGGCAATCCATGCACAGCTCTTCGTCCCAATCCTCGATGGCTTCAATGAGGTGCTCGAGATATTCTGCGACTTCGTCGCCGATATTGTAAATCTCTTGCGTAAGCTCGCGGTGGCGCAGCTCGGCGGCGATTTTGTGCATTGGCTTCGAGCCACTCCTTCCACGGTCCCATTTCTAACCTCTAGTAGAGGTTGAGGTTTGCTGTAACGCCTCACGACTTTATGCGAGATCCGCCGCCGCGAGCGCGCGACACTCCGAAGCCATTCACAGGTTTATGGCAGGTTCGCCCGCACTGGGGTGAGGATGGTGGGGTGAGCTGCAGAAGGGAGCGTCGGCAAGCGGGGCAAAAAGAAACACCCGAGGAAACTCCCTCGGGTGTACCCGTCGCGCAGCCTAGCGCTTGTACAGGTGCTCGATGGCCGCGGCGTAGCGCTGCGACACCACGTTGCGCTTGACCTTCATGGTGGGGGTCAGCTCGTTTTCTTCCTCGGTAAGGTCAGATTCCAGGATGTAAAACTTCTTGATGCCCTCCGCATGGGAGACGGTGGCATTGACCTGGTTGATGGCATCCTGCAGCTCCGCGCGCAGGGTCGGATCGGTGGCCAGCTCGCGCATGGAGCGATTCTCCGGAATGTTGTGGTCTAGCTTCCAGCGCTTCAAAATGTCCGGATCCAGGGTCAGCAGCACGCCGACGAAGGGCTTGCCATCGCCTACCACCATGGCCTGGGAGATAAGCGGGTGCCCGCGCAAGATATCCTCCATCGGGCCGGGCGAGACATTCTTGCCGCCGGCCGTAACAATGAGATCCTTCTTGCGGCCGGTGATAACGAGCTTGCCGTCCTCATCAATCTCACCCAAGTCGCCGGTGTTGTACCAGCCATCCTCGAGGGCCTCGGCCGTGGCTTCCGGATTATTCCAGTAACCGTGGAAGACGATATCGCCCTTGATGCAGATTTCGCCTTCCTCATTGATGCGGAAGGTCACGCCACCCATCGGCGGTCCAACGGTGCCGATGGACTGATCCACAAAGTCCACTGCGGCCGCGGCGGCGACCTCGGTCAGGCCATAGCCCTCATAGACCGGGATGCCGATGCCGCGGTACCAGTGCAGCAGGTCATGGCCCATGGCTGAGCCACCGGTAATGCAGTAGTTCACGTTGCCGCCCACGCCCTTGCGGATGGTGGAGTACACCAGCTTGTCAAAGACCTTGTGCTTGGCCTTCAGCAGGCGGTCCGGGCCCTCCGGCTTATCCAAAGCCTTGGAGTACTCGATGGCTACCTTCTCGGACTGCTCAAAAAGCAGGGTCTTGATACCGGAATCGGCCGCCTTAGCGGCAGCAGAGTTGCGCACCTTCTCAAAGACGCGCGGCACGCCCAAAATGACATTCGGGCGGGAGCGGGCGAATTCGATGGAGATGGTGGAAAAGTCCGACCAGTGATTCTGGGAGGCGCCGCGCATGGCCACCGCAATGGATACCGCGCGGGCAAAGACGTGGGCCAGCGGCAGGAAGGTTAGCGTGTGGCTGCCCGGCACGGCGAAGATGCCAATCGGGTTGGTGCACAGGCCGCGGGTCTGGGCCAGCCAGTTGCGGTGGGTCAGGATGCAGCCCTTGGGGCGTCCGGTGGTGCCCGAGGTATACACCAGGGAGGCCAGGTCATCGGTGGAGGTGGCCTTGATGCGGGCGTAGACCTCGTCGGCGGTCACGCCGCGGCCCTCGAACTTCAAGGTATCGATGGCAGAGGAGTTAATTTCCAGCACGCGGCGCAGCTGCGATGGGGAGCCCTTGAGGTTGGGTTCGCCGTCTTCCTGCAGCACCAGGTTTTCTACCAGCTCGGAGTGCTCGCGGGTTTCCGTAATGGCGAGCACGGCGCCGGAGTCCTCGATGATCCAGCGCACCTGGGAGGCGGACGAGGACGGGTAGACCGGCACGGAGGCGGCACCGGCGGCCCAGATGGCAAAGTCCAGCAGGGACCACTCATAGCGGGTGGCAGAGATGAGGGCGACGCGGTCCCCCTGCTGCACACCCAGGGCGATAAGTCCCTGGGCTACTTCAAAGACCTCATCGATGAATTCTTTGCCCGTGACGTTGACCCACTCGTAGTTAGCCGGGCGGGTAAACATGACGCCGTGAGGGCGCTTCTTCGCGGTGTCCATCAGGGCGGTCAGGCAGGTTTCGCCAGGCTCGATAGTAAATTGCGCCGGGGTATGCACTTCTTGCAGGGTCACGCGGTGTCCTTTCGAACAGCTAATTATTAATCTCCGCCTACTGTACCAATCTGTTCCCCAGCAGGCGCGTTGTCCCCGTGGCACAATGTGGCCTGTGACTACCCGCGACTTGCTTGAAGAACTCGCTCAGCGCCACGGCGTGGCCACCAGCTATACCTCCCAGTCTGGTTTCACCGTTCACGTCGCTGAAGACACTATTGCCTATACCCTGCGCGCCTTGGGCGTGGCCATCGATGACAATCCGGACGATGCGGCGCTGACGCAGCTGCTTTACGACGACTACCTGGACCGCTCCTCCCAGCCCCTCCCCCACTGCGTTGTCGCACCCCAGGACCAAGAGCGCGGGTTCGTGGTCCACGTGCACGCGGGCGAAGCCGCCAACGTACACATTGAGCTGGAGGAAGGCGGCACCCGCGAGGTCTACCAAGACCCCAATGACGCCCCAGATGCCAATGTTGATGGCACGCTGTGGGGCGAAGCGAGCTTCCACATCCCCGGCGATCTGCCCATGGGGTACCACGAGTTGGTGTTGGAGTCCGGGGGCATCGGCAAGCATGCCTGCCCGCTGATTATTACCCCGGCGCGCCTTTCCACGGCCGATGAGTTTGTGGAGCGCCCCATTAGCGGCGTGATGGCGCAGCTGTATTCGGTGCGCTCGGAATCCTCCTGGGGCATCGGCGATTTCCAGGATTTGGGGCAGCTGGCGGAGACTCTGGCCCCGCACGCGGATTTCCTGCTGGTCAACCCGCTGCATGCCGCCGAGCCGCTTCCACCGGTGGAGGACTCGCCGTATCTGCCCACCACGCGGCGCTTTATCAACCCTCTCTACCTGCACATCGAATCCATCCCGGAGCTCAAGCTCCTGCCGGAGGATCTGCAGGATGATGTGCGCGAGCTGGCCGAGGAGTTTCGCCAGCGCAATCGCAGCGCCGAGGAGATTGACCGCGACACCATTTTTGAGGCCAAGCTGCAGGTGCTGCGCGAGCTCTTTAACTACCAGCCCTCCCCGGAGCGCGAAGAGGCCTTCGTGCGCTACGCCCGCGAGGAAGGCCGCGGCCTGCGCGATTTCGCGTATTGGTGTGCGCAGCAAGACGCCGCGGCGCAGTCGGGCCAGCGCCATGCCGAAGGCCTGGACATGGACACGCTCACGCGCTTTTATTCCTGGCTGCAGTTCCTATGCGATGAGCAGCTGGCCGCCGCGCAGCAGCGCGCACTCGATGCCGGCATGCGCCTGGGCCTAGTGACTGACCTTGCCGTGGGTGTGCACCCAGGCGGCGCCGATGCCGTAAACCTCACTGAGTATTTGGCACCGCAGTGCTCGGTGGGTGCCCCACCGGATGACTATAACCAGCAGGGCCAGGATTGGTCGCAGCCGCCATGGCACCCGCAGCGCCTGGCCGCCGCGGGCTATGCCCCGTGGCGCGAGATGCTCTCCACCGTGCTGCGCCATGCCGGCGGCGTGCGCGTGGACCATATCTTGGGCCTTTTCCGCCTGTATTGGATCCCGCGCATGGCCAGCCCGCTGACGGGCACCTATGTCTCCTATGACTTTGAGGCCATGGTGGGCATCTTGGCGCTAGAAGCAGAGCGCGCCGGTGCGGTGGTCATTGGTGAGGACCTCGGCACCGTCGAGCCGTGGGTACAAGACGTGCTCGCGCAGAAGGCGGTGCTGGGTACCTCCATCGTGTGGTTTGAGCGCGACGATGATGACTACTCCCCGCTGCCGCAGGACAAGTACCGCCAGCTGGCGCTGTCCTCGGTTAATACGCACGATCTGCCGCCGACCTTGGCGTACCTGCGCGGCGATCATATTTCGCTCCGCGCGCGCTTAGGCGTGCTGACCCGCTCGGTGGAGGACGAGCAGCGCGATGACATCGAGTGGCAGGCCCGCGTATTGGGCGCGGTAGCGGACCGCGGCCTCTTGCCGCAGCGCGATTACCTCGTGGATCCGGCCGAGCGCGCCTCCCGCGGCGCCGAGGAAGACATCTCTGTGGCGCTGCACCGCTATATTGCGGGCACGCCTTCGGCACTTGCCTGCACCAGCTTGGTGGACATGGTGGGCGATGTGCGCGCGCAGAATCAGCCGGGCACCACGCACGAGCTTTATCCCAATTGGTGCGTGCCGCTGTGCGATACCAACGGCACCGCCCTGCTCATCGAGGATCTTCCTGGTCTGGAATTCTTCCAGCGTTTAGCAGCCACCAGCCGTAAGGACTAGCGCTGGGCCTGGGGCTCGCGGCCGGTGGACGCGCCTAGGTCCACAGGCCGATGAGGGCAACGACGATGACCAGCGCGATCATCGTCCACAGTGTGAGAGAGACGCGGGACTTGGGCAGGGCGCGCTTGCGCTTTGCCGGCTGGGCGCCGGGCGTGGTTGCCGGAGCGGAAGGCTGGCTGGTGCGCTTGGCTTCGGGGTCCCAAAGACCCTCGCGGGGGTTGGCGCGCAGCTCAGCGCGCTCTTGCCGTGCGCGCTCGTTATTTTCCTCAGCCATGGTGGTCTACTCTAGTGCTGCGGCTGCGTTGCTGGGAAATCACTCCGGCGGCCCGATTGGCCACGCGGTCAACCGCCCACATCAGGCACCAGGCTATAACCACCATGAGTGGTACGGCGATGGCCACCACGATGACCATTTGAATCCACACGGGCGCCTGCACCAACAATTGCGATAGCGTGCTACCCAAGCTCGTCAACCACTCCATGGCTACTTATCCTACTTGCTCGCGGTAATCTGGCTGACATGTCGAGCGCCCAGATTCCCGTTACCGTCGCCACCGCCTCCGGCCGGATCACCGGCGTGCGCCGCGATGGCCTGCATTATTTCCACTCGGTGCGCTATAGCACCATCCCCAGCCCTTACTCGCCTGCCGAGCCAATGGATGGCGCCCTTGATCAGGATGCCCGCGAGCCGCGCCCAACTGACATTGCGCTGAGCATTACCGCGCCTGCCGACGCCGCCGAGTGCCCCGTCGTGGTCTATATTCACGGCGGCCGCTTTGAGCATGGTTCGCACGAGGATCCACGGCTGACGGGGGAAAAGAATGCCCGCCACGGGGTAATCCAGGTCAACGTGGGTTACCGGGTGGGCTTGGCCGGCTTTGCGCGCTTCGACGGCGACGAGGCGGACCGCTACCGCGGCATCGATGATTGCCTCTTGGCCTTGGAGTGGCTACAGGACAATATCGAAGCTTTCGGCGGCGATAAGACCAATATCACTTTGGTGGGCCAATCCGCCGGGGCGGCGATAAGCCTGTGGCTGGCGCGCCGCGATCATTTCCGGGGCGGGTTCCGCCGCGTGCTGGCACTCTCGCCGGCATTCCCGCGTGACCGTTTTGAGCATCGCATCACCGACCTGCGCCGGGCCCTCGGCGTGCCGGTCACGCGCCAGGCGCTGGAGAAGATGGACCCGGAATCGCTGGCCAAAGGCTATGCCAAATTCCGCAAGAAATACCGCTTCGACGTCGCCTTGGGCCCCGCACCACTGCGCGCCGAAGAACTAGCGGATATTCCCATCGTGGTGACCTCCACCCGCGATGAGTTCTACACCATGCCCGCGGCCGAGCGCATAGACAAGATGGCACTGGCCGGCTTTATTACCAGCTACCTCTCGCCCAAGTTCGGGATGTCACACGATCGTTTCAAACAGTGGCGGCAGCTGGCGCACTACGTCGATCCGCAGCGGCCGATGGGCCGCCTCATCGGTGATGCCGCCGTGCGCCGCTGGACCGCCCAGGTAGCCGAGGGGGCTCCAGGCCCCACCTGGATGATGGAATTTACCCGGACCGAAGCCCCCGCGGTGCACTGCGCCGAGTTGGACCCGCTCTTTGGCGGCAGCGGAGACGAGGAGGCGAAAAACGCTCCCGCCGGTGAGCTCAACGAGTGGCTGCGCCACTATGCCACCACGGGAGAGCCCGGATTCCCCGGCTACGGCGATGACCACCAGGTGTTGGAATTCGACCTGGATACGGGCGAGCGTCGGCTAGCCTATGCCACCTTGGACTATGTGGCCGCGGCCTTCTACAACGACGACGAGCTTGGGGTGTAGCGGGCGCCGAAAATTACAATGCGGCACGCAGCGTGCTATCCGCGAGCTCGTCAATCATCCACGGGCTAAAAACACCAGGCATGGCATCGGCGGCGGCAAAGAGGTTTTCTGGCTCGACCCACTGGTAGGAATCGACCTCGTCGGGATTGGGCTCCCAGGCGGCGTCGGCAGCGAGCTCAACGGTATATACCGGGCAGATTTCATTTTCTACCGTGCCGGAGGAATCCACCGCGCGATAGGAAAAGTCCGGCAGGATAAGCCGCGGGGCGGACAGATCCGCCGGCGCAATGCCGAGCTCAAAGGAAGCACGGCGCAGCACCGCATCCGCGGTTTCCTCGCCGGGTGCGGGGTGGCCGCAAAAGGCATTGGTCCACACGCCGGGCCAGGTGCGCTTGCTCAGCGCACGGCGGGTGACCAGAACCTTCCCGCCACAGGCCAACCAGGCGGAGAAAGCAAAGTGCAGCGGAGTATCGGTGGTATGAACTTCGGCCTTGGGAGCGGTGCCGATGGGTTCGCCCTCGGCAGAGGCCAAGACTACAAGTTCCGTCATAGATTAAGGTCTCCTACCCAGGTCACGTTGCCAATGTGCAAGCGCGCATTCCACAGGTTGCCAGGCGTCACGTCAAAGCGATACTGCAGGTTGACCGAAGCGCCTGCACCCAGCGGGTGATCGAGTCCCGGGGGCTCTACGCCCGGGGCAGACTCCTTGTCATAGGGCAAGGAATTGATCTTGGCCCAGCCGCCATTACCATCGGCGCGCTCCAGGGTGGGGTCCTCAAAGGCGTCGACAGGCAGGGGCACATCGTTTTTGTTCTTGAGCAGAATGGTCACCACGGTGCCACCGGAGTTGCTATCGGTATACACGCCCTGCAACTGCCAGCTCACGCCCAGGCCCTTATCCTCTACCGGCTCGGCCAGGTTGGAGGTAACTTCCTTATCGTCGGTGTCCTTGGCCTCGTACGGGGCCTCTTCGGAGCTGGAGACGGTGATATGGTCCCCCAGCCCGGTTTCTTCCGGCTGGAGAACGCTACATCCGGTCAGGGTCACGGCGAGTACGCTGACTACGCCCGCGCCGAGTGTGTGGGAAATTTTCACCGTGGATGGATCCTTTGCACGCGAAGATTGTTGTATTTCTGCACAAGTACCTTAGCCTAAACCTCCCTGAACTTAAGTATTTACGCTCGTTAACGCCGCATGTGGCATACTGGGCAGTCGCTTAAATCTCTCCCTCCTTTCCCTAATTCCGCGCACTAACCGCCGTTTCAAAGTGAGTGTGGTCTACTTATGAATTCCATTTTGCGCATTACCCGCAGTGCCTCCGCCCTGTGGCCCTTTTACCTGGGCGTGCTGCTAACCGCCACGATAACGGCCGTCGTTGCACTGGTCTCGCCGTTTTTGACGCGCGAAGCCACCGATACCATCGTGGGCGCCCTGCAAAACGACGCCCCACTGGGCGATGCGCTGCGTACGGTGCTGGTGCTGGCAGTGGCGCTTTTTCTTGCCGACGCCGCCAATGCCCTCTTCCGCAATATCGGCGGCTACATCGGCGATGTCATGGTCTCGCGTCTGCGCGAGATTTTGTCCACGCGCTACTTTGCCAAGCTGCTGGCCCTCCCGCAGGGCTATTACGATAACCAGGTCACCGGCACCATCATCGCCCGGCTGGATCGCTCGATTGCCAATATCACGCAGTTCGTGCAGTCCTTTGCCAATAACTTCTTTACGATGATCATCCAGACCCTCGCGGTGCTGGCCATTACCTCGTGGTATTACTGGCCGCTGGCCATCCTGCTCGCGCTGCTCTTCCCGGTCTATATGTGGCTTACCGCGCTGACCTCGAAGCGCTGGCAGAAGTTTGAGGCGGTCAAAAACGAAAATATTGACGTCGCCAACGGCCGCTTCGCGGAGGTCATCGGCCAGGTCAAGGTGGCTAAGTCCTTCGTGAGCGAAACCCGCGAGCTTTCCCACTTTGCCAAGCGCTACCGCACCGTGGTCGATACCACCAAGCCGCAGTCACGCTGGTGGCACATGATGGATACCTTCCGCGGCCTAGCCATGGCGGTTATCTTCCTCGGCATTTACGGCGTGATCTTCTGGCGCACGCTCGAGGGACATTTCTCCTTGGGCGATATGGTCATGTTGCTGCAGATGGTCTCTAGCGCGAAGCAGCCGGTTTTCATGATGAGCTGGATTGTCGATACCGCCCAGCGCGCCATCGCCGGTTCCAAGGACTACTTCAAGGTCATGGAAGAAGAGCTCGAGCCCACCGCCCCGCGCGAGCTGGTTGCTGCCACCACCGGTTCGCACACCCCGCAGCTCGACCTCACCCCGGTCAGCCCGCTGGAGCCCACACCCGGCGCGCCGGTCTTCTCCTTTGATCACGTCTCCTTCGCCTACGAGGAAGGCAAGCCCGTGGTGGAGGATATTTCCTTCGCCGCCTCTGAGGGCCACAAGGTGGCGCTCGTGGGCGAATCCGGCGGCGGCAAGTCCACGTTGGTCAACCTCCTGCTCGGCCTTTACCATCCCTCGGCCGGGCACCTCGATGTGCTGGGGCACCGAGTAGACGATCTCACCGCCTCGCGCCTGCGCGCCTCGGTGGGTGTGGTCTTCCAGGAGTCCTACCTCTTCTCCGGCACGATTCGCGAGAACATCGCTTATGGCAAGCCGGGTGCCACGGAGGAGGAAATCGTGGACGTCGCCAAGCGGGCCAATGCCCATGAGTTCATCCAAGCCTTCCCGGACGGCTATGACACGGTCATTGGTGAGCGCGGTCTGAAGCTTTCCGGCGGGCAGAAGCAGCGCGTTTCCGTGGCGCGCGCCATGCTCAAGGACGCGCCCATCCTGGTCCTGGATGAGGCCACCTCGGCGCTGGATACCAAGTCCGAGCGCGCCGTGCAGGCCGGCCTGGATGAGCTGATGAAAGACCGCACCACGCTGATTATTGCCCACCGCCTATCCACCATTGCGGATGTAGATACCATCATCACCCTGGATCGCGGCCGCATTGATGAGATGGGCTCGCCGGCCGAGCTGGCGCAATCCGGTGGTATCTATGCCGAGTTGCTCAAGCTGACCCAATCCACCTCGGCCGCGGACCGCCGCCGGTTGAAGAAGTACGGTTTTGTCTCGGGCTCTGCCTCCGACGAGTCCGAAGACGCGGAGGAGGACTCCCAGTGGGCCGACAAGGCAGATGAATAAAAGCGCATAAAAGCGCTGGGGTGACCGCAGGCTTCGCGTTATGGTTATGGCCATGGAGTTTCCTAGCCTAGAAGAGTTGCAAGCCCGCGGAACCCGCAAGTGGACCGTCTTCGAGGAAGACGTCTTGCCGCTGTGGATCGCGGAGTCCGATTTCCCCACCGCACCCGCCGTAAAGAAGGCACTGGAAGAGATGGTGGATAAGGAAACCTTTGGCTATACCCCAGCGCCCAAGGCCTCGGGGCTGCGCGAAGCTGTGGCCGATTTCTACAACGACCGCTATGGCTGGCGCCCCAACTCCGACCATATTTTCTGGATCGGCGATGTAGTGCGCGGCCTGTTGCTCGGCGTGCAGTACTTCACTCGCGAGGACTCGCCCGTGATTGTGCCGGTTCCCTCCTACCCACCGCTTTTGGAGCTGCCACGCACCGCGGGCCGCGAGAAAATCGAGACCAGCTTGGAGCTCGACGATATTGAGCGCGCCTTCCAGGCGGGCGCGGGCTCTATTTTGCTGGCCAATCCCTATAATCCACTCGGCCGCGTCTTGGATGAGGAGTTCCTCACCGGCCTGGTCGAACTGGCGGAGAAGTATGATGCGCGCATCTTGGCCGATGAAATCCACGCCCCGCTGGTCTATGAGGGCCGGCATATCCCGGTAGCCTCGCTCGGCGCGGCGGCCGCGGAGCGCACCATCACGGTCACCGCTACGTCTAAGGCCTTTAACACCGCCGGCCTCAAGTGCGCCCAGATGATTTTCTCCAACGCGGCCGATGTTCAGACCTGGAACTGCCTTTCTGGCGTGGCCAAGGATGGCACGGGCACCTTGGGTGTTTTGGCCGCGGAGACCGCGTACCGCGAGTGCGGCGATTTCCTCGATGAAGAGGTGGCCTACCTGCGCGAAACCCGCGATTGGTTGGTGGAGGAGCTGCCCAAGCGCATCCCCGGCCTAAAGACCAGCAAACCGGATGCCACCTACCTGCTGTGGTTGGACTTTGCCGATACCGCCATTGGCGGCAATCCGCAGCCGGCCAAGTGGCTGCGCGAGAATGCCAAGGTGGCGCTCAATGAGGGCGATACCTTCGGCACTGGCGGCCCGGGCCATGCGCGGTTGAACTTTTCTACCTCGCGCGAAATCTTGGAAGAAGCGCTCGACCGCATGGAGCGCGCCTTTGCGGCCCTCGATTAGGCCGGCCCAGCTGGAGCCACCATGTATTCTGCGTCACCCCCACGCTTTGATTTCTCACCATGTGGGCGGTAATGTCTCATTACACGAACAGGCGTGACCCGCCATCTCGGACCGCGAAGAGGCACCCCGCCTCCGCCACCACCCTCGGCGGAATGGGGAAGCTTCCTCGCATTCTAGCTGTACATGGAAAATTAAGGAGCCACAATGGCTACCCCAGTTGCGTCAAGCACCTCTAAGCCCGGCGCCACCATCGTAATTGCGTCGCTGATGCTGTTTTCGATGTTCTTCGGCGCCGGCAACCTCATCTTCCCGCCCATGGTGGGCGTTTCGGCCGGCACCAACTTTTGGCCCGCCGTCCTCGGCTTCCTGGCCGCCGGCGTGCTCCTTCCGGTCCTAGCTATTATTGCCGTTGCCATTTCTGGCCGCTCCGTGCGCGATCTGAGCTCCAACGGCGGCGCCCTCTTCGGCTTGGTCTTTTCCGTGATGGCCTACCTGGCCATCGGTGCTTTCTACGCCCTGCCGCGCACCGGCGCCGTGTCCATGGAAACCGCCATCACCCCGCTTCTGGGCTGGGAAGGAACGATGGCCAATGGCATCTTCAATATCGTCTTCTTCCTTATCGCTTTAGTGCTGGCCTGGAGCCCGAACACCATCATCGATACCTTGGGGAAGTTCCTTACCCCAGCCCTGGTAGCGCTGTTGATCGTCCTTATCACTTTGGCCGCTTTTAGCAACGGCCGCGATCCCCAGACCCCTACCGAGGATTATTCTTCTTCCCCCATGGTCACCGGCCTGTTCGAGGGCTATAACACCATGGACGCGATTGCCGGCTTGGCCTTTTCCATCGTGATTGTTGCGTCCTTGCGCTCCAAGGGTTTTAAGACCCGCAAGTCCCTGGTCAACGGCACCATCACCGCCGCGCTTATTGCGGGCTTTTTGCTGGCCGCAATCTACCTGGGCTTGGCCTGGGTGGGCCAAACTATCCCTAACGGCCAGTCCTATGAGTCGGGAGCGCCCCTGCTTGCCGACGCCGCCAATCTCACCATGGGCACCATCGGCCAGGCCGTCTTTTCTGCCATCGTCATCCTGGCCTGCATGACCACCGCGGTGGGCCTTATCACCTCCACCTCGGCCTTCTTTGAGATGCTCATGCCCAAGGTCAAGTACCACGTCTGGGCCTGCCTATTTACTGCACTGTCCATCCTCTTTGCCTTCCAAGGCCTGGATACAGTGCTGTCCATCGCGGTTCCGTTCATCACCTTCTTGTACCCACCGGCCATCTCCCTTATCGCTCTCACCCTGATCCAGCCGATGGTGAAAAAGTCCGTCGTCTTCTACTGGACCTACCGCCTGGCGCTGTGGGTATCGGTGCTGTGGTCGGCCCTGTCCGTCATCGCCGCCCAGGGCTGGGGCGCCGACGCACTCGATCCCCTCTTGAGCCTGGCGCCCGGCCAGTCCGTGGACTTGGGCTGGATTGTTCCTACCGCTATCGCGGCAGTCATCGGCCTCGTTGTCGATATCGCCACCAAGGCCGGCGAGAAGCACGCTGCCGCCAACCCACAAGCGGAAGAACCGACCGAGGCAGAGGCCCTCGCAGAGGCCTAGTCGCCTTTCGCTTCCTCCACACTCCCCTCCCCTCTCTTCGCTGCACCGCAGCGCCGAGGCGGAGGGGAGTTTTCTGTGCGTCTCTAGCTCCCCACGCAGCCTTGCTGTATCGCCCCCCGACCGGAATAGTCAGGCGGCGCGTACCGTTGGAAGGAGAGAACTTATAGAGCATCTACCGAAGCAAAGGAAGGCCCTCCACCGTGACCGAACGCGCGCATCTTTCCGTCTTGGACTTCTGCACCATCTATGAGGGCGAAACTCCAGCACAGTCCATCGCCCGCTCCGTGCAATTGGCACAGGAAGCAGAAAAGCTGGGCTACTCCCGCATGTGGTACACCGAGCACCACAATATGAAGTCCATCATGTCCTCTTCCCCGGCCGTGCTCATCGCCCACATCGGTGCGAAGACCGAGCGCATCCGCTTGGGCTCCGGCGGCGTGATGCTGCCCAACCACTCTCCTTATGTCATCGCCGAGCAATTCGGCACCTTGGAGGAGATGTACCCCGAGCGCATTGACTTGGGCGTAGGCCGCGCCCCCGGCACGGACATGAATACCCTGGGCCGCGCGCTGCGCCGCGACGCCCACTCTGCCGAGCGCTTCCCCGAAGACGTCAAGGAGCTCAACTCCTACCTCGAGGGCAAGTCCTATATCCCTGGAGTCAGCGCCATTCCAGGCGCGAATACCAACGTGCCTATCTATATTTTGGGCTCGTCCATGTTCGGCGCCTCGCTGGCCGCCAAGCTCGGTCTGCCTTATGCCTTTGCCTCCCACTTCGCCCCGCAGCACCTCGAGCAGGCCACCACCTACTACCGCGAGCACTTCCAGCCTTCCGAGCGCTTTAGCAAGCCCTATGTCATCGCCGGCGTCAACGTCACCGCCGCCGATACCACCCAAGAGGCACAGGAAGAATACGAGCGCGTGTGCTTCAACCGCGTCAAGGCCTTCGCCGGCCGCGGCAAGCACCTCACCGACGAGCAGGTAGAGCAGATCATCGGCTCGTACCAGGGCCAGCAGATCCTAGACATGCTGAAGTACTCCGCCGTCGGCACCGCCGATGAGGTGGCCAACTACCTCGATACCTTCCAAGAGCACGCCAAGGCCGATGAGCTCATGGTCTCGCTGCAGTCCAGCTCGCACGAAGAAGTAATCAAGAATATGCAGCTGCTCGCGCAGGGCTGGCAGCTCGATCCGGCACGCGTAGCCGGCACCCCGAGCTAGTCTTCGGCCCGCACCTGGCCTAGGTGGTCAATGGGAACGCCAGGGAACCGTTCCCGGAGCTTTCCCTCGAGTTCCCGCGGGCCCAGGTTCGCCTGCTCCGGCAGGCGGGCCGAATACCGTTGGGCCTCGTCCAAGGTAGAAACGCGCACCCCGCCTGGAATCAGGGTGAGGAAATTCTGATCCAGCCCGAGCGAATAGAACTGCATGCGCTCTAGCTCAGAGGCGGCGAAACTGGTCCGCTGGTGAGGCAAGGAAATCTCCTCGCCGATGCGCAGCACCGGACGCGCCCTGCGCCGCCCGGAGGCCACCACCGCCAGCATGGCGCACAGCGCCCCACCTAGGGGCATGAGCGCGGCAATGAGATAAACGGAATGCAGGCGCGAATCGGCCGGTTCCTGCAACGCCGAGTAAATGAGCACCCCACCGATAACCAGCAGCGCGACGGCAATGATGCCCGCCACCGCTACCGCCTTGCCCAGGCGCGCGCTGCCGCTGGCCGCGCGTACTTCAATCGTTTCGGTGCTCTCGTCCACGGTCACATAGCCTAGCGTGCTCGCCTAGCATCTCGGTGCTGGTCGGACGGCGCGTGACTTATTATTTGAACGCCTTTACCCGGGCAACGCGTTGTTTCTCCGTGACGCTGTTGCATTAGCGCGCCTTTGCAAAATGGAATAGCATTACTGTGTTTCGCTCCGCTGGGAAAGGCCCCGGAGAAACTAAGGACAAAGGTTGAATGAGCCCACGCGATAAACAGCAGCATAAGAAGATCGCTGATTACCTGCGGGAACAGATCAGCTCCGGTGTGCTGCAACCAGGCGATTTCCTGCCCAGTGAAGCAGACTTGTGCGAGAAGTTTTCTTCTTCCCGCGGCCCCGTGCGCCAAGCCGTTGCAGCTTTGCGGGCCGAAGGGCTGGTGTCCTCTGGCCGCGGGCGCCGCTCCACCGTTTTGGCCTCCACCCAGGCAGAGCTTTTTGAATCGATTTACTCCATTTCCAGCTGGCTGAGCGAATATGACGTGGATCCGCAGCAGCACACCCTGTGGCTGGCTCGCCGCCGCGCGCCGCGAGACATCACCCGCTTTCTGCGCGTAGACCCAGAACAAAATGTCGTCTTTGTCCACCGCGTGCGCTATGCCGAAGACCACCCCATTGCCATCGAGCGCATGTATTTCCCCATGGTGGTGGGAAAGCACATCCTGGACTTCGATGCGGATGCCGGATCCATTCATGCGCACCTGCGCGATTGCGGCGTGGACTTTGATAATGTGCGCCGCGAACTCACGTTGGAGGAAGCCAATGCCGAGGATGCTGAAGCGCTTAGCGTGGCTACGGGTACCCCGCTGTGGCGGCTACAGATGGAGATTTCCAACCACTCCGGCGAGCCGGTGGAATTGGCGGTCTACCTCTACCGCGCGGACCGCATGAAGCTGGCAATGAATAGCGTGCGCGGGGGTGTTTCACCCCTAGAAGTTATCCCCACACCTGGAAATTTTGCATAAGTTTCACGGCAGCTATACCCACCGGCTACCCTGCTTTCTATGAGAAGATTTCGCGCCGGCAGGGCGCTGGGCAGCCTCGCCATGGCGGCCGCTGTAGGAACCCTCTCGGCATGTTCCGCGGGCCATACCGCGGTGGTTGATACCACCCAGACAGGCAGCGACGCCGCACCTTCTGCCCTCACCGTGGCCTCCACATCGGCCGCCACCTCGCTGGATTTCACCACCACCGGTGGCGCCGCCATCCCTGCCGTGCTTATGGACAACGTGTACGA
This sequence comes from Corynebacterium tuberculostearicum, assembly GCF_030229345.1. Taxonomy (GTDB): domain Bacteria; phylum Actinomycetota; class Actinomycetes; order Mycobacteriales; family Mycobacteriaceae; genus Corynebacterium; species Corynebacterium tuberculostearicum_G. The sequence goes on from NZ_JASPGP010000003.1 coordinate 43,310, forward strand.
GACCCTCGTGCGCATCGATGAAGACGGCTCCATCACCCCAGGGCTTGCCACTTCGTGGGATATCAGCGATGACGCCCGCACTTATACTTTCCACCTGCGCAAGGGCGTCACCTTTTCCAATGGCGATGCCTTCAACGCTGAGACCGCCGCCTTTTCCATTAACTACGTGCGCGAGAAGTGGACCAACGGCATCGCCGCCGCCATGGATCCGGTAGACAAGGTCACCGCAGCCGAGGATCACACGCTTAAGGTGCGCCTCAAGCAGCCGTCGAATGGCTGGCTGTGGTCCATGGGAACAGCTACCGGCGCGATGATGACGCCACACGGCATGGATAACCTCGCCGCCCAGCCGGTGGGAACCGGCCCCTATGAGGTTTCCCGCTTTGCGCCCTCGGAATTCGTAGAGCTGCACGTTCGCGACGGATATTGGGGAAAGCCCGCCGCACAGGATGTCACGGTGCGCTATTTCCCGGATACCATCTCCTCGGTCAATGCGCTGCAGGCCGGCGGCGTGGACGTGGTCTGGGGCGTGCAAAACCCGGAGCTTCTTGATGACGTCAAAGAGGGCATCGCTACCGAGGTCGGCACCACCAATGGTGAGGTGCTGTTGTCCATGAATAATGCCCGCGCGCCTTTCGACGATCCACGGGTGCGCCAGGCCGTGGCCTATGCCGTGGACCGCTCGGCAGCCAATGACATTTTGTGGAATGGGATGGCTAAAGACACCGGCGGCGCACCCATCCCGCCAACGGATCCGTGGTTCGAGGACAAGCACTACTACGACTACGACCCAGACAAGGCCCGCCAACTGCTCGCGGAGGCCGGCGCGGAAGGCGCCGAAATTACGCTAACTACGCCGACGCTGCCCTACGCCCAGACCGTCGCCGAGCTGCTGTACTCGCAGCTTACTGAGGTTGGTTTTAAGGTGACACTGGAATCCGCCGAATTCCCAGCCGTGTGGCTAGGCCAGGTCATGGGCGCGAAAGACTATCAGATGTCGCTCATCTCCCACGTGGAGCCGCGCGATGTGCCCACCTTGTTCGGCGATCCGGACTATTACCTCAACTACGATTCCCCACGCACCCGCGCGCTTTTGGCCCAGGCCGATACCGCGCCCGAGAAGGACTACCCCAAGCGCATGGCGCAGGCCGTGGACCAGATCATGGCTGATGCGGGCGCGCTGACGCTAATGAATATGCCCAATATCGTGCTCACCCGCGCCGGCGTGCGCGGATTGCATCCGGATCAGGTCACTGACGCGCTCATCCTGCGCGACCTGACCTCTGCCGACGCGGACGGGGACATGGACGCCAAAACCACCGCCGCAGAAAACACCGAAAAGGAGGCCCGATGAGTTCCCTTCGCACCACGGGGCGCGCCATCGTGCGCCCGCTGCTGCGCTTCGCGTTGACGCTCTTTGTAGCCTCCATCATCATTTTTGCGCTCATGCGCGCGGTGCCGGGCAACCCGGCGCGGGTGGCGCTGGGGGTCAATGCGACCGAAGAGGCCGTCGGCAAGCTGAGCTCCGAACTAGGGCTGGACCGCCCGCTGCTTACGCAGTATTGGGAGTGGGTAAAGGGCCTATTTACCGGAAACTTTGGGCAGTCTTTGTCCTCGCAGCAGGATATTACGCCGCTGGTGCTAGACCGCGCCCAAGTCACGCTCATCCTCATTGGCCTGGCGATGCTGCTGGCGCTGGCCGGGGCTATCCCGGTGGGCATGTGGCTGGCGCTGCGCAACCGTACCCGCGGCGCGGATGTGGTGTCGGCCGGCACGCAGCTGGGCATTGCGGTGCCAAGCTTCCTCCTCGGCATCATTCTGGTGGCCATCTTTGCCGTCCATCTGGGCTGGCTGCCGGCCAATGGGTGGGTGCCACCGAACCAGGGCGCGGGCGAGTTTATCCGCCACCTTATTTTGCCGGTCATTGCGCTGGCCGTGGTGCAGGGCGCAATGCTCACGCGCTATGTGCGCTCGGCGGTGCTTGATGTGCTGCATCAGGACTATATCCGCACCGCTCGTGCGCTCGGCCAGTCTCCGTGGGAGGCGCTCAAGCGCCATGGCCTGCGCAATGCGGCGCTGCCAGTGCTTACCGTGGCGGGCGTGCAACTGACCACGATGGTCGTGGGAGCGGTGGTGATCGAATCCGTCTTTGTCATCCCCGGTATTGGTTCCATGCTCTTGGATGCGGTATCGGTGCGCGATCTGACTACGGTGCAAACCCTGGTCATGCTCCTCGTTGCCTTCGCCTTGGTGGTCAATGCCTTAACGGATGTGGCCTACCGATTCATCGATCCGCGCATCACGGCAGGTGAGAAATAATGAAGCTGCGTTTTTCTGGCTGGCTGGGCGTCTTCCTCGTCGCCGCCACGGTGCTGGTAGCGCTACTTTCGCTGGTGTGGACGCCGTATGACCCGACGCTGGCGCACCCGGATGTACGCCTTGCTGGCCCCAGCGCCGAGCACCTCCTGGGCACGGACCGCTTTGGGCGCGATACCGCCTCCCGCATCATGGCGGGTGCCCAGATTACGGTCTTCGTCGGGCTCATTGCGGTGGGCATCGCCGCCCTCGTGGGAGTGCCCTTGGGCATCCTGGCCGGCATGCGCCGCGGCAGGTGGGCCGATGCGCTGGTGATGCGCGGCGCGGATCTGTTGCTTGCCTTCCCCGCGCTGCTGTTGGCGATTATTGCCGGCGCGGTGTGGGGCCCTTCGACGCTGACGGCCATGGCTGCCATCGGCATCGCCGGCATTCCCTCCTTCGCCCGCGTGGCGCGTTCGGGCACGCTGCAGGTTATCACGCAGGACTTTATTTCCTCCGCGCGCATTTCCGCGGTTCCGGGCTGGAAGGTGGCGCTGCGCCATATCCTTCCCAACCTCACCGGGCTGCTCATTGTGCAGGCCTCCGTCTACTTCGCCCTCGCCATCCTGGCCGAGGCCGGCCTTTCTTACCTCGGCCTGGGCACCGCCCCGCCGGCGGCCTCTTGGGGCCGGATGCTGCAAGATTCCCAGTCGCTGCTGGGCACCGCTCCCCTGCAGGCCTTCTGGCCTGGCCTTGCCATTGCTGCCACGGTGCTGGGCTTTAACCTGCTTGGCGACGCCCTCCGTGACCTCCTCGATCCCCGCCTGAAAGGATCCGCGCGATGAGCCTGCTCCACGTAGATGACCTGACGGTTACCGCCACCGGGTCCACCACTGCCCTACTCGGCCCCATCAATATCGAGCTCGCGGCCGGCGAGAAGCTCGGCATCATTGGTGAATCCGGCTCCGGCAAGTCCCTCACGGCGCTATCCATCATGGGCCTTCTGCCCGATGGGGTGCGGGCGAGCGGCTCCGTGACTGTGGATGGGACCGAGGTGATCGGCGCGCGCGATGCCCGCATCCGCCCCTTGCGCGGGTCCACCATGGCGATGGTCTTCCAAGAGCCGATGAGCGCGTTGGATCCGCTCATGCGCATAGGCACGCAGCTCTCCCAGGCCGGGGTGCGCGATTGCGCGGCCGCGCTCGACGAGGTGGACCTAGCCGCCGATGTCGCCTCCCGGTTCCCGCATCAGCTCTCCGGTGGGCAGCGCCAACGCGTGCTCATCGCCATGGCCATGGCCGGGCGCCCCGACCTGCTCATCTGCGATGAACCAACCACTGCGCTGGATGCCACCACCCAAGATGGCGTGCTGCGCGTTATCGAACGCGTGACCAAGGCCCACGGCACCGCGCTGATATTTATCACCCATGACCTGGGCGTTATCCGCCGCATGTGCCCCAACGTCCTCGTCATGCACCAGGGCGCGGTGGTGGAATCCGGTCCCACCGAGCGCGTGCTTGCCCAACCCGAGCATCCCTATACCCGCACGCTCATCGCCTCCTCGCGGCCGCCGGAGCTGAGCCTTTCTCCGGCCGCGGCGGAAGATGCGCTGGTGACGCTACGCGGGGTCAGCAAGGTACACGGCGCACATGCGGCGCTCGATGGTATCGACCTGCGCGTGCACCACGGCGAGCGCCTCGGCATCGTGGGCGGCTCCGGCTCGGGCAAGACCAGCCTGCTCAAGCTCATCGCCAGGCTCGACCAGCCCACGAGCGGTGACATCGACGTCCGCGGCCGCGTGCAGATGGTCTTCCAAGACCCACAAGGCTCGCTTAACCCGCGCCTGAAAATCTGGAAATCCATCGCAGAGGCCATCCCCGGCAACCTCGGCAAAGCCGATAAGCGCGCTCGCGCCGCGGCCGCGCTTGAGGAAGTCGGCCTGCCGGCCGATAGCCTCGATCGCTTCCCGCACGAGTTCTCCGGCGGCCAGCGCCAACGCATTTCCATCGCCCGCGCACTGTGCGGGGAGCCGGATATCTTGCTGGCCGATGAAGCCGTCTCTGCCCTCGATATGTCGGTGCGCGCCCAGGTGCTAGAGCTATTGGCGGGGGTCATCGCCAAGCGCAAGCTCACCCTGCTCTTTGTCACCCACGATCTCGCGGTGGTGCGCCACCTATGCGATAGCGTTGCGGTCCTTGACCGCGGCCGGCTCATCGAGCACGGAGCGACCGACTCCATATGGTCCTCGCCCAGCACAGACTACACGCGCCGGCTCATCGCGGCCGCCGACATGTAAAGCAGGTGGCTTCGGGCGTAAGGTAGTCGGGTCAGATAACTCCGCCGAGAAAGGATCCTGCTGCTCCGTGGCCACCCAGCTTGACTATCCCATCCCGCAGCGCCCCAGCACCACCCAGTTGCTCACCGCGTTTAATAGCGCCTCGGTGCGCTGGCCCAGTGCCCTGCGCGCGGGCTTGGCGATTCTCATTCCCGGCGCCATCGCGCTGCTGACCGGCCACGACTACGCCATCCTGCTCATTTCCACCGGCGCGTTCACCGTCATCTTTGGCGAGGGTCACCCCTATCGCACCCGCCCGCGCGTCATGCTCACCGCCGGCACCGCACTCATTACCGTCGCGGCCGTGGGCGTGCTGGTAGGCCACCTCATCTTTGCGCCTGGCCACGGCCATTGGTGGCTGTTGCTGGCGGGCCTGTACACCACGGCTTTGGCCGCCGTGTGCGGCTTTGCCCAAAATGCCCTGCGCTTACCGCCACCAGGCACCTTCTTCTTGGTCATGGTTGGCGGCGGTTCGGTAATGCTCGCGCGCACCGACGTCACCGTGGGCCAGCTGCTCTTTTGGGCGCTGACCGGCATGGTAGCCAGCCTCGTGCTCGGCATGGCGCCGGCCCTTATTGACGCCCACGGCCCCGAGCGCCGCGCGGTCGCCGCACTGGAAAAGGCCGCGGCCGCATTCAAGGATGACCGCGACGATTCCTTGTCCCGCCACCACCAGGCGCAGACCGCGCTCTTTACTGCCTGGCAGGCGCTTTCCGACGCCCACATTATCCGCGGCGGCCGCGTCATCGACTCCCAGGGCGCCCACCTAGTGGATCGCACCCTCGCGGCCCAGCACACCATCGTGGCGCATAACCGCGCCTTGGATTTGGGCGCCGATTCGGATCAGCTCACCGATCATGTCACCGACGTCGACCCGAATCGCACCGCCATCCCGCACACCCGCCCCACCGGCCGCTACCGCCTGTACCGCGCCGCGGTCCGAGATTCGCACGCCATGGTCACGACACAAAAGGTGGTCCTTTCCGCGGCCATTACCGTACTGGTGGGCCTTACCCTCGGCTTTGACCGCCCGGACTGGGGCGTGGTCTCTGCCTTCCTCATGCTGCAATGGGGACCCGATCACGTGCCAGGCACCGTCCGCGGCATCCACCGCATGCTCGGCTCCGTCGTCGGCGTGCTGCTGTTTTCTATCCTCCATTACTTTGGCATCAGTGGCTGGACGCTCCTGCTCGCGCTGGCCGCGTGCCAATTCTGTGCCGAAATCTTCGTGGCCAAGAACTACGCCATCTGCGTTATCTTCTCCACCCCACTTGCCCTCCTCATGGGCAACTCGGCCACCCGTCCTCTGTTGCCCACCATTCAAGCTCGCTGCGGCGAAATCATCTTGTCCATCCTCATCGCCACCGCGGTGCTGTGGCTATGGCAGCGCAGCGCCCCCGTGCGCAATCAGGCCCGCCTCCAGGTCCGCGCGATGGAGTCCATGGCTACCCTGCTCGGTCTGCTTTTTGTCAATACCCCAGATGCCGTACTGTCCGCACGCCGCGACCTGCAATACGAGCTGCTCTCGGAGCGCCGCGCCATCCAGTCCCTCGCCGTGGATAACCCCGATGCCGTGCGCCAATTCTGGGCACGTCACATTGCCGTACAACACGCCGGCTACTTCCTGCTAGATTTCTGCACCACCCACCCAGACCGCACGGCCACCCGCGCGGAGCTCGACTCCCTGGTGCACGAAGTCCGTACGGCCCACGCCGCTTAAAACAGCGGATACTCCTCTATCACCTCGTAGCGTGGGCCGCCGCCGCGGCCCTCACCCAAGTGCGATTGCATAAGGCAGACCCGGTCCGCGCGAAAATCCGGTCCCCGATACACCGATAACGCGCGCACATAATCCGCCAGCGCCCACGGCTCACGGGTCCGCCGGCCGGCACGCGCGACGGTGAGGTGGGGACGGTGGTGGTTAAAGGGGACGTCGGCAAGCTGGCACTCCGCCATCAACTCCCGCACTCCCCGCACCTGCCCGCCGACGCCCACCCACAGCGTGCGCTGCTCAAAGCTCCCCGCACCGCTTAAACGCACATCCAACGCCGCGCGCCCTGCCACCGCGTGGGCTAGGTGCTCGCGCACCGCCGCGGCATCATTGGGCTGCTCGCCATAAAACGCTATGGTCAGATGCCAATTATCCGGATCCGTCCAGCGCAGCTCATTAGTAGTTGCCGCGTGGATGGGCCGCAGCGTATGCACCAAATGCTCGCGCGCGGCGGCCGAGGGTAATAGTGCAGCAAAGACGCGGATCATGGCCTAGCTGGCATAGACGTTGAGACGCAGTTCCGCGTCCAGCACGTGTTCTTCCTCGCGCTCAAAGACGGCGAAGGCATGCAAAATATCCGCAACAGCGGTGGAATTATCATCAAACTCGGGCATGCGATAACTTCTTTCAAACCACAAAGGAGGCACAAGAATCACGCTCGATTCTTCTGCCTCCACATAGTAGCTGACAATGATGTAATTAGCCGCCCTTGACTACCGTGACCTGCCAGCCCGCATCGCCCGAACGATGGAAATCACGAATCTCATGGCCCTCATCGGCCGCCCACTGCGGAATGGATTCGGTGGCCTGGGTGCAGTCAAAGTCAATAACCAGCGCCTCGCCCGCCTCCAGCTCCGCCATGACCTGCTTGGCCTCAATCAGCGGGAACGGGCACACCGCGCCAAGGGTATCTAGCGCATAGCGCCCGCCGCCCAGCGCGCGGGCCTTGTTCTTCGCCTGCGGCTTGGCCTTGAGCGCTACCGCCCCGGTGGCAGTGGCAAAGCTCGGCAGCACCTTATCCTCGGCGGAGACCACCGAGTTATCCACGGATTCCCCGGTGGAGTAGGTCTGCGGCTGCTGCGGCTCACTCTTGGGTTTCAGCCACAGGCGCGCGCCCGCACCTACGCCCAGGGCCATAAAGAACAGCGATACCCAGCCCTGGAAGCTAAACAGGGAGGTCTCCACCATGCCGTTGCCCACGGTGCAGCCGCCGGCCAGCGACGCACCCACGCCCATCATGATGCCGCCCCAAATGGCACGGGTTGCAGTCTGTGCATCCGGGACACGCACGCGGAACTCGCCGGCGGTCTTTGCAGTGATAAACGCGCCCACCAATAGGCCGATGACCAACAGGGTGCCCCAGTTCATGCGCGCGGAATCACCGGTGGCGGTCCAGCGGACGATGTCCGCGGTCGGCGTTGTGATACCGAGGCCGCCGTTGCGGCCAGCGTTGGCCGAAAGCACAAAGCCCACCGTGCCGATGATGCCCACAGCAACCGCCGCGATATTCATGTTCAGCGGCTTGGCGTACCACGGCTGGCCCAGGTCCACCTTCGGGCGGCCGGCGTCCTTGGCGCGGTAGTGGCGCCACAGCAGGAAGGTCACGACCCACAAGACCGCCACCAGGATCCACGGTGAAATGTGCAGCGCGCCATGGATGGTGGTGACCGGGAGGCTCCACTGCTTGAACCAATCATTGGCGCCAGACAGCGGGCCGGACTTCATGGCCGCGGCCGAAAGCCCATAAAACAGCAGCGCAATCCACGAGCCGACCAAGCCCTCGGCCGAGCGGTACCACGTGCCGGAGGCGCAACCGCCGGACAAGATAATGCCGAGGCCAAAGATGAAGCCGCCCACGATGACGGCTACCGGCTTAAAATCACTAATCTCCGGCGAAAGCACGCCCGTGCCTGTCAACAGAGTCAGGCCAAAGGCATGCACGGAAATCAAAATGAGCAGGGCGGTAAAGCCGCGCCAGGTCTTGTTGAGGAAAATATCGCGCAGCATACCGGTTACGCAGAAGCGCCCGCGCTGCAACACAGCACCGAAGGCGATGCCTGTGAGAAGTCCGGTAATACTCACACTGTCTCCTTGCATCGAGTCAAGGGTTTCAGACTACGCCCTCTAAGACAGAATTGTCTATAATTGACGTACAACCCGGTTTTAAGGTGGCAGATTTCCGCGTTTCCGTCGGCCTTCCCTATGCCACCTCAGGCGCCCCAGCCGCTCCGGGCACAATTAAGGAGAATTAACCTATGGGAATCCCAGACGACGTTGTCCTCGATGGTTATACCCTCATTGAGCAACACGCAATCGACCACGAGTTCCTGCTGCGCGGCTCTCCGCTGGGCACCGAAACTCCCCTCCTATTCGCCCTGACCATTGCGGGCGTACTGCTGGTTGCGGCGAGCTTCTTCCTCCGCGGAGGCAGCCGCGTCGCCGCCGGCTTGGTGGGCGCCATCCTGGCGCTAACCAAGCTGTGGTGGATGCCCTTCGCGCTATGGCAGCAGTTCGATGACGGCCAAGTATTCGGCTACACGCTCAAGTACTTCCCGCAGTACTGGCCGGTGGCGTCCCTTATCGTCGGCGTCATCGCGCTGGTGGGCCTAGCCTCCGCCATTTTCCGCCGGCCTTAGTTGCCCAGGCCAGCCCAGCCGCGACTAGCCGCCGAGCACCGCAATTGCGATGTGTACCCGGTTGGTGCCATCGATCTTGGCCAGGATGTGCTTCATGTGCGTCTTGACCGTGGTCAGGGAGATGAATAGCTGCTCGGCAATCTCGGCGTTGCTCAGCCCCTGGGCCACCAGCTGGGCGATTTCATTTTCGCGCTCGCTCAGCTCGGCCAGCCCGCTAGGCTGAATCATCTCTTGTTCCGGCGGCGTTGGTGTGGCCGCCAGCCCCACCAGGTTTTCTAGCACCTTCGGGCTGAGCTGTTGCTGGCCTTGGGACGCCGCTCTTACCGACGCCACCAGCGCCTCCGGCGCCGTCGTCTTCAACAAAAAGCCCACGGCACCTGCGCGCAGGGCGTGCAGGATGAATTCGTCGGTATCAAAGGCGGTGAGCATCACCACCGGGATATCACGCGCGCCGGCCAGCGAATGCAGCTGCGCCGTCGCCTCGATGCCGTCCATGACCGGCATGCGAATATCCATCAGCACCACGTCCGGCTCCTCGGCCAGGATGAGCTCGACTCCCTCCTTGCCGTTTCCGGCCTCACCGATGACGCTGATGCCCGGCGCGCCTTCCAAGATCATGCGCAGGCCGTGGCGCAGCAGCGGCTCATCATCGACGAGCACCACACGAATCTCACTCACTGTACTTCCTTCCTGGGCAGGCGCAGAGTCCACGAGAACCTATCGTCCTCATCGTTTACCTGCAGCGATCCGCCCACCACACTAGCGCGCTCGCGCATGCCGACGATCCCGTACCCGCCACTGTTCCCACTCCCCTTCTTCCCGGCTGGGGTGACGGGGTTGGACATGGTGATAGACAGGGCGTCGGCAAGCGCGGCGATAGTGATGGTCACCGGCTCGCCCGGCGCGTGCTTGCGGGCGTTGGTCAGGCCCTCCTGCACCGCGCGGTTGAGCGCGTGGCCACCCATGGTGCTAAGCTCCGCCAGCGACTGCGGCCCCGCTCCCTGCTGGTAGCACACCTCCACATCCATGCCCGCCCGGCGGGAGCGCTCCACCAGCGATTCCACGCCCTCGCGCGGGTCAATGCGGCCCTCGCTGCGCAGCGAGTGCAAAGCCTCGCGCAGGTCCCCCACGGCGGCCTCGGCTTCATCGCGAATCGTGCGCGCGGATGTCCGCGTTTCCTCCGGATCCAAGTCCTGGCGGTAGGCAAGCCCGCCGGCATAGACCGCAATCATGCTCAGCCGATGCGAGAGTGTATCGTGCATATCCCGCGCAATCCGGTCACGCTCCTCCTGCCGCGCAAAGTTTTCCCGCGTGGCCATTTCCTCATGCGTGAGCTCCGCCTGCGCCTGCAGCGCAATCGTGCGCTCCTTCTGGTTCGAGCGAACCAACCCGACGACTAAAACCACTACTGCTGGGAGGATGATGGCAATGAAAAATCCCAGCTTCCCGGGAGCATTAAGCCCTTCGCTTCGAGATAGATCGAGAGTGACCAGCTTCGAGGCCACCATGGCCGCACATACCGTCGCCATCCACAACCGGCTGCGGCGCGAGGCCACAGAAAACGCCGCTATAAATACCGAGGGGCGGGGCTCAGCAATCGTCACCGTCGCCGAAATAATGGTTGCGGCTACCAACGCGCTGCGCGGACCGGGCTGTGCGCTGCGCGGGTCACGCTCTCGGGCGGCATGGCGGAGAGCAAAGGGCAATAAGATCCACGTGCCGACCATCACCGCGGAAAAAATAAACAGCCTTTCGGGCGATCCGTCGCTCTCGCTAAACCGGACGGAAAAGACGGCAAAATCGCCTATCACTGCCACCGCCGCAATGATGAGCTTCTGCCACAGCGGGCGCTGGAGCATCGCGTCGGATTTTCGGAACAACTTCATAACGCGCACCAGTCTAAGCCGACCCGCCGCACCTGCGGTATCCCCCGCAGGGAGGATTCTCCGTCCTCAGCCACGCGCCTCTAAGACCATAATGGCGATGTGCACGCGGCTGGTACCGCCGATCTTTTTCAGAATATGCTGCATATGCGATTTCACCGTGGCCATGGACACCACCAGTTGGTCGGCGATGTCTTGATTATTCAAGCCCTGGGCCACCAGCTCGGCGATTTCGCGCTCGCGGGAGCTAAGCCTACCTAGGTGGTTGCGGGCGGTGCGGGTGTGGTGCGAATGGGCGTCGTCAAGCGCGGGGTCTTGCATGCCTACCAGCTTGTCGACGACCTGCGGGCTCAACAGCGGTTGCCCCGCTGCGGCCGCGCGCACGGCCGCCATGAGCGATTCCGGCGGCGTCGACTTGAGCAAGAACCCGGCCGCCCCGGCGCGCAGGGCCCGCAGGATAAAGGAATCGGTATCGAAGGCCGTAAGCATGATTATCGGCACGGCGTGGACCGACAAGATCTTCTCCACGGCCACGATGCCATCCATGACCGGCATGCGAATATCCATCAGCACCACATCGGGCTGCGCATCGAGGACGGTAGCCACCGCGTCTCGGCCATTGCTCGCCTCGGCCACGACCTCGATATCGGGCGCGTTGGATAGCAGCAGGCGCAGGCCGCTGCGGACTAGATCCTCGTCGTCAACGAGCACTACGCGCAGGCCGTCGGCCATCATGCTTCCTTTCCTACTGGTTGATTCCACCGCGCGCGCCAGAACTTCGACGCAACGGGCGTATACGCCACTGTAAGCGCCACGAAGATCGCCAGTACTACCGGCACTATATTGGCGTGGCCCACCACTACGCCGTTGAGGAACGAGGGCACGAGAATATCGTTTAGCTTTTCGAAGAATTTGGGGAAAAATTCGATGACTAGCGTGGCCGCAATGAATGTCAGCGCCGTCTGCAAGAGCAACGTCCATAAGTTCACCCGATGCAGCCGCTTATCGACGCCCGGTTCCCCCACCGCCGCAAACATCACCCTCGCGCCTTGCCCGCGAAACAGTGGCACGACGAAGCCACTGCGCTCCACCAGCTCGATGCGGTCTGCGTCTTCGGGCGCATTATCGTCGCTCTTTCCGCGCAGAAATTCCACGCTATAGGCCGAGTCATCGGTATCGGTATAGCTGAGTTTGCGCGTACTGCCGTCGACCGTAGAAGTAAAAAGACTGCGCTTAGAGTCTAAGTACTTTCCTGTCCATCCCTCGCGGACCGCGGTTTCTTCTAGGTCAATGCGCATAAGCCCATAATCGGGGTGACGCAGTTGCCAACTCATTTCGCTCATTGCGTGGCCTCCTGGCGCGCTAGCGGTAAACGGATACTCCATCCAAATTCCTCGCTTTCTTCGCCGACGTGGATATTCATGCGCCCGCCGGATAGCTCCACGCGCTCGCGCAGGCCCACCAGCCCGTAGCCGCCGGCGCTACTGCCCGCATGATCGTCGGCCTTAGCCGCCGGGAGCGGGTTGCGCATCTCGATGTCTACCGCGCCGCTCGTCTCGCGCACCGTGATGCTTACCGGCTGGCCGGGCGCGTGCTTGCGTGCGTTCGTCAGACCCTCCTGTACTGCGCGGTGTACGGCGTGCTGCGCCATCGTCGACAACCCGGCAAAAACGTCCGGGCCGGTACCGTCCGCGTAGGTCACCGTCACTTCCGTGCCGGCCTCGCGCGCGGCCGCGACCAGCTCCTCTAAGCCGCTGCGTGGATCCTGGGAAAGATCTTCGCGCAAGGCGCTTAGGACGGTGCGCAAATCCTCGACCGCGTTCTGGGCCTCCGTGCGGATGGTGCGCGCTGCGTCGGTAAACTCCTCCGGCACGCCCTCGCGCGGATAGCTCAGCGCACCCGCATGAATAGCCACTAGGCTCAACCGATGCGAGAGCGAATCGTGCATATCCCTTGCGATGCTCTCGCGTTCCTCTCGCCTTGCATGCTCCACCTTGGCGCGCATCTCTTCCCGGTTCATCCGGGCTTGCTGCTCCACGCGCCACCGCTTTTCGCGCAGATTGGCGCGCTTTTGGCCCACCAATAACCCCGCGACCATCACTACCACGACGAAGATGACACCTAACCACCCGATCTCGTCCCAGCCCATATAGGGGTTGAAGATGGTATCAATCGCAAATGCCGCCACGAAGCACGCCACTGCGGCCACCGAGCGCGAGGTTGAGCGCCGCGAGACCATGGAAATAAAAGCCACGACGCCACTAGCCGCACCAAAATAGGAGCTAGACCCCAGCAGCACGATGCAGCCAGCGATGAAGCTGCGGGTGGAGCCGGCATAGTCGACGTCGGAAAGCTCGCGCGGCTGGTGCTCCAGGGCAAAGGGCAGGGCGATAATACCCAGCACGCCCACCGCAAACCCGGTGCAGATATAGGGCCCGTACTCCTCAAACGACGGCGAGTATTCCTCAATATCGAAGCTCATCAACGCCACGCCAATGAGCCAATTCGCCACCGCACAAGCGGCAACAATACCGGCCGTGCTCCACTTCGTTCTGATCATGGCCTAAAGCTTAAACCGGCGGCCATAATCCCTAGGGATGAATTATTTTTGCACCCCGGCCGCATCGCGCATGGCCTTCGTCTGCGCGGACGGATGCTCGTTTTCGGTGGCCAAGCGCTCAAATGCCACTGCCGCCAGCGCGGCGGACTGCATTCCCAGCACCGAGTCATCGAAACGCATCATCGGCGAGTGGTTCCACTCGCGCTCGTTTTCGGGCTTGTCCGGATTGGCCGTGCCCATCCACATAAACGTGCCCGGCACCTGCGCGAGGACGTAACCGAAGTCCTCGGAGGCCATCATCGGGGCATCGAACGGCTGGACGTTTTCAGTGCCAAACATCTGGCTCCACAAGGTGGCGGCGAACTGATTTTCCCGCGGATTCGTCTTGGTGGTCGGGTACAAAACCTCGAAATCCACCTGTGCGGTGCACCGGTGCGAAGCAGCGACGGAGCTGGAGACCTCCGTAATCATCTGCCGCACGGCATCGATCTTTTCATCGCGCAGCACGCGCACCGTCGCGCCCAGAGCCGCGCGCTCCGGGATGGCGTTATATGCGCCGTCGCCCGCCCACAAGTTGGTCACGGTAATCACGATGGGCTCCAGCGCATCAAAGCGGCGGGTCAGCGCGGTCTGCAGCGACATCTGAATCTCCGCCAGCGCCGCCACCGGGTCGATGGCATCGTGCGGGCGGGAGCCGTGCCCGCCCTTGCCCAGCACCGTGATGGTCAGGTTGGAGGAGCTGGCCATCATCGGGCCCGGCACATAGTGGAAGGTGCCGCGGTCTTGAGGGCCGACGTGCAGGCCATAGGCGGCAATGGGGCGTCGGCCAGCGGCGTCGAGCACGCCCTCCTCAATCATCGGCAGCGCGCCGCCCGGGCCTTCCTCGCCGGGCTGGAACATGAAGGTGACATCGCCGTGCAGCTCCTCGCGGTGCTCGCACAGAATCCGCGCCGCGCCCACGAGGCCGGCCGTGTGCAGGTCATGGCCGCAGGCGTGCATATAGCCATTCGTCGACGCAAACGGGCTGCCGGTCTGCTCGCGCACCTCCAAGGCGTCCATGTCCGCGCGCAAAAGTACCGACACCGGCCGCTCGCCGCGCTGGCCGCCGCGCAGCACGGCCACCACCGAGCTCAAATCCTGGCCCACGTGAATCTCCAGCGGCAGGCCTTCCAGCGCTTCTAGGACCTTTTTCTGCGTGCGCGGCAGGTCCAGGCCGATCTCCGGGTTGCGGTGCAGGTCGCGGCGGAAGTTCTGCAGCTCCTCGAGCATGCCCTCGCCCATTTCCTGGAATACCTCGGTGGCTACCCGCTCACCAATGCGCGCCCGCGTCACCGGCAGGGGCGGCAGCTGCTGGGCCTGGCGCGGCGCGGCCAGGCGGCCGGGGTTGGTGGGGCGAATTCGCTTGGTCGGGTCAGTCATGGGGAGCTCCTTTTCTCGCTTTCCTATTCGAGGGTACCGCAGGTTATCCACAGGGGCGCCGGGCGGGTTCGGGGTTGGTGTGACGGGTGGGGCGAGTTATCCACAGGCGGGCGCGGGTGGGCTACCGCAGTCTTGCGGGGTGCCTTAGGCTCACCGGCATGACCCGCTTGCAGGACTACGCCCGCCAACTTGCCTCGCCGATGGAGCTTCTCGGCGAGGTCTCTGGCGCGCGCGAGGCCGACCTGCGCCGGCTGGGGCTTCCCCGGCAGGAGGCCCGGAGCCTGCTTGCGCTTGCCGACGTCTACTTTGGCCCCACCCCCTTCACCCGCCGGCAGCGCTCGTGCCGGGCGACCAAGCATTGCTTGGCGACGTTGAAGATCATCGAAAAGTACGTCTCGCGCACGAAATCCAAGCGGGATGCGTGGGCGCTGCGCGCTGAATTATGCGCGACCGACCAGGACGTGGAGCAGCTCGCGCGCACGCGGTTGAAGGAGCTTTATCCGCGAAAGCAACCGGAAAAAGGTGTGCGGATGACGCGGCGCAAGGGCGGCCCGTCGACGCTTTCGATTACCGGCGATTCCGATTTCATTGCTGACCTGCACGCCAGCATCAACGAGGAGAAGCCGCTTGATTCCGTGGAGAATATCTTCTTCCGCGGCGGGGCTGCGGCGCGGCCTGCGGCGACAACGAATATCATCATCCAGCTGGATGAATTGGATGAAATCTTAAGCGGCGGAGGTGAGGAAATCACGCTGCGGCTGACCAATGGTGCCGAAATCAGCGGCGCGAAGCTGGTGGAAAAGCGCCTTTCCGAATGCGGGCTCGTCACCCTCGTCCATCCTTATGAGGGAGCGGTGAACCTGTATCGCACGTCGCGGCATGCCTCGGATAAGCAGCGGCTTATGGCGGGCGCGGAAAACCCCACCTGCCCGTGGGCCGAGTGCAACTATCCGGCGGATAAGTGCCAGATCCACCACCTGCAGGCGTGGAAACACGGCGGCGAGACCAATATGGCGAACCTCAGCGTGGCGTGCCCGTATCACAACGGCGTCAACGACGATGATCCGCATGCGCCTCCGGTGCGCGGCCGGCTTGAGCGGCGGCAGGGCCGAATAGTCTGGGTCCCACCCTGGGCCAATTCCAGCTGAGCGCCCTGCCTCGCTATTTACGAACGAGCCTCACAACGCAGCTCACCCTGCACAGTTTCGCATATGCTGCAGGGCAGCGAAGCTTGCCTAGGCTTGGAGGAGCGAGCGGCCGAAGAAGTCGGAGTCGTCAGCAACGCCGGGCAAAGCATAGAAATAGCCGCCGCCGTAGGGGCGGATATAGTCCGCGAGCGGTTCGCCCTCGAGGCGTTTTTGCACCGTGATGAACTGACGCTCCAAGTCCTGCTGGAAACAGATGAAGACCAAGCCGACATCGAGGGTGCCGTTGTCGCGCACTCCGTTGTCATAATTATAAGCGCGACGCAACATGAGCTGGTCGGAGGTTTCTGGCGTGCGCGGATTGGCGAGGCGAATATGCGCATCTGTGGGGATGACGTCACCGGTGGCATCGTCGAGGTAGTTCGGCTCAGCGTGCTCGTCACCGCCGGAAAGTGGGCCGCCGGTAGCACGGTCACGGCCGAAGATTTGCTCCTGCTCGGCAATGGAGATGCGATCCCAGAATTCGGTATACATAGCAATCAGGCGAACCACCATATAACTGCCGCCGGCGGCCCAGTCTGGCTCGTCCGCGCCGGCCCACACCAGCTTGTCTTGATCCTTTTCGGCCGGATTGACGATGCCATCTTTGAACCCAAGATGATTTCTTTGGGTGCCAGAAGGCCGTGGCTCGTTCATGTAGCCGTTTTGGCGCCAGCGCACGGCGACGTCGCCGCGGGTGTGCCGAAGGATATCGCGCAACGCGTGAATGACGGTATCGTGCTGATCGGCGCAAATCTGCAAGGCTAAGTCGCCGTGGCACAGCTCGTCCTTCAAGGTGTCATCAGCGAAAGCCTGCATAGAGCTCAGGTGGACAGGCTTGTGGGGTTTTAGGCCAAAGCGGTCGTCGAAAAGCGAATCGCCCACGGCAAGGGTAATGGATAGGCTATCGGTGGGAAGCTTTGGACCCAGCTCGCCGGAATCGCCGGCAGGATAGGCTATACCGTCGGCCGCGGTCGCTCCGCCGGCGGTAAGAACTCGGGCGCGCTCGGTGATGGTACGAAACAGCTCTTCCAGGCGCGATTTTCCTGTGAACTGTATGTCGAGGGCGACAACCTCAGAATACTTTTGGGCCGGGTTGACAATACCCTGCTGGTGCTCGCCATGGAAAGGAAGATCGAGCGGGTCATCCGCATCGGTGCGCGGCGAAGGCACAGCGGGGTCGGCCGAAGAATCCTTGCCATGCTTTGAGGAACCGAAGGAGGAACCAGCAATGCTTGACTGCCCGTTGGCGGCCGCGGCTGGTCCGGTAAGCGCAGCGGTTGCAGCAAGGCCAGAGAGAAAGGAGCGGCGGGAAAAATTAAACGGGCAGGGCACTAATCCATCCTTCTAATAACGGTCATCGTGGCGACAGGGGCAAGCAACTCATTAGCACGGGCAACGGCCGACTGCAGGCGCATCCGATCCTTTTGCGACCATTTGTCAAAAGCGGTGTCATACTTTTCATCGAATTCACCGGCGATCTTGTCGAGCTCATCGAGCTGGTCATAGATTGGCGCGGTATCCAACCCGCGGCCCTCAACGAGGGAGCGGACGGCATCCAGCGTCAGCCGAGTGGAGGTAACATCGCCGCGCAGCGCGGTGGGCAGGGCATGAGCGCCGAAGTCACGCTCGCCACGCATGTCGAAACGCTCGAATTCCTCCATCACCTCGTGGGTGCGCAGGCCGTAATCGGGCGCGGGAATAGCGAAGTGGGAGGACTCGAGGGCGCGGGCGGTTTTATCGACGGCGTCGGCAAGCGCGCGGGCGGGCTTGGCCGCATCCTTGACAGGGCGCTTGGACCACAGCAGCTTTTCAACCTCCGCGTACCCCTCCAAGTCCGGCCCAGGCCACATTTCGCTGGAATCGTCGAAAGAGCGGTAGGTCTCGAGGTAATCGAGGTAAGCTGCTCGGGCGGTGGGACGGTCTTTAGAGGTGGCATCGGCAAGAGCGTGGGCCTTTTTCTGCAGCTCAGGAACGCGCTTTTTCTGCTCCGCTGCCTGCTGGATAGCAACGGCTGCGACCTCACGGTCAGTAATAGGCACCATCTTGGGGGCTTCGGTGATGGTGGAACCGGTGACCGTGAAATCATCAGACTTCACGGCCGAATCATTGTGGAAGACACAGGTGAGGTGGTAGGTGCCGTCTTGCAGCTTCGGGGCCCACGCGCGCTTGGCTGGAGTACCCACGCGCTCTAGAACTTGGTAGGCATTGCCTGCATCGTCTGCAACGTAGACGGTAAGCGCCAGTCCAGAGGTGTTATAGACCTTCCACTCCGCTTGCCTCTGGACATTGTCGGGCGTAGGGCACGAATACACGTCGCGCACATTTAGTTGCGGTTCTTTCGGCTTCGCGCTTTTGCTTGTCGACGGCGCCGCCGACTGCGAGTCCCGGGAGCTGGAGCCGAAGGAGCTTAGGGAGCTTTGGGCTACAGCATGTGGGGATACGGCCGCGATGGCAAGCACCGCGGCGGTAGCGATGTGGAAGGTCTTCATGGGTTAGAACGGGAGGTTAGGCAGTGGTGGGAGCTTGAAATCCTGCAGCTTTTTCAGGTCTAGGCCGGGGTGGCCATTCATGTACCAAGCTACGATGCCAGCGCCTACGCCTAGGGCAGTAAGGATAGCCGCGATGGTACCGGCCTTGGAAGAGCCAGCAGAAGAGCTGGAACTCGAGTCAGCAGGCTTGTTTGTGCCAGGCTGCGGCTTGGACTCTTGGTGCAGCTTGGTGATGGAAGGCACGTCCTTTTCAGTAACCTTCGGGTCATCCATGCCCTCGACGACGTCCTTGAGGTTGGTGCCGGCACGAGAGGAATTATCCACCTTCTCAATGGACGCGTAATCCTTAGCGACGGTGCCGTCAGTCTCGTTTAGGAACAGCTTCGGCGCCTTCTTGGTGGTGTTGAAGTCGAACATGTTGTTCAGCTCTCCGGCACGCTCGTCAAAGGCGATTCCACCTAGGCGGCCGAGGCCCCAATTGTCCTGGATGAACTTAGTGACGGAGGTCTGCTCGGTGTAGGTGGAATCGATGTGGTTAGTCTTTGCGTACGGGGAAATGACCAGCAGGGGCTGGCGGGTACCCGGACCGCACTGGCCGTGCTTATCGCCTGCGACGCCGACCTTAGCTGCGGCGGCGGTGCAGATTTCTTTATCTTGGTGCGGATCGTTGGAGCCGTTGCGGATTTCTGGGGCCTTGTGGTCGTACCAGCCGTCGGAATCGTCGTAAGCGATAACCACCGCGGTGGAATCCCACTCCGGGGAATTTTGCAGCTCGTTTATGTAGTGGGTGATAAAGGCCTGCTCGTCCAACGGATTCGAATAGCCGGCGTGGCCGTCTTGGTAGTTAGCGGCCTTCAAGAAGGACACGGCCGGCAGGTTGCCCTGCTCGATTGCGGTGTCGAAGTCCTTCAGGTCGTATTGGTGGTTGGCGCGGTCAGTCTTGCCAATCATTTCATCGCTCGACGGCGCCAAGTGGTGCGGATTAGCGGTGGATGCATAGTACTGGAACGGCTGGTGGTGGGGGTTGTAATCCGTCTGATTCTGACCAGTCAGCGTGGTATGGGAAGCGCCGCAGCGGGCACGGGCATTATCGGTAGCTTCGTCAGTAGGGCGGAAGCCGCCTTGGAACCAGCCCCAGGTGACGTCCTTGTCGTTGAGTTGGTCGCCGATGTTCTTGGAGTGCATTGCGGTGACCTGGTTGGTGCCTGCGGAGGAGTTATTAGAGCAGTCATCGTAAAGCGGGTCTGGGTCGCCGACGACGGTAGCGGTCTTGCCGTCCTCGGAAACGCCAGCGAGGGCGTGGTTCTTGCCCGCCTCAATCTTCTTCTGCTCACCGGTGGCGGGGTCATGCATGGTGCCGCCGGCCACGGTGCCGGAAATCAGGTTCAGCGCGCCTGGGGTAGACGGGCCGAAAATAGTGGAGTAACTGTTGTCGTTCAGAGCGAAGTTCTGCGCATAATTCCACATGCCAGTGACGGTATTGCCGTCGTAGTAGCCCATGGTCATGCCAGGGGCGGCATAGTAGCCATTGGAGGACTTATCGATGTCGGTGGACACGGTCTCTGGGAACTTGTCCATCTTGCCGCCGTTGTATGCGGCCTGCTCATCGCCGTAGTGATGGTTTTGGTCCGTAGTCACGGCGTGGTCAGGCCCGATGCGGAAAGGCTTGACGGAGTTGGGGTTCTTCTCCCCCATTACGTCATCATTTTCGAGGTTTTTCGCCTTTGGGGTGCCTTCTTTTGCGGTGAATTTAGGGGCGTTCTTGCCGCTGCCCTGCAGCTTCTCGCCGTCCTTGTTTAGCGCATTAGGGTAGGTTCCGAAGTAGTGGTCGAAGGAAATGTTCTCCGAGTAGATAACTACAACATGCTCGATTGGGGTGGTAGTGGCCGCCTGAGCGATGCCGGGGACGAGTGATGTAGTGGCAGCTGCGGCGGCGCAGACGGCCACAGCGCGAGAGCGAAGCTTCATGAAAAGTCCAACCTTGGTCAAGAAATAGCGGTGCAGGTCGAAAGTGGCTGTGGCTCATCGAGCGAGTCATCGGTCGCTTTCGAATCGAGATTTAACGCCGTCAACACATAAACCGCAACTAGTTCAAAAGGGTGTCCCCGGCCGTGGGAACACCCTATAGAAGCAGCTCACTTCGGACTTTGGGATAGCCACACCCCGAAAGCTGTTAACGAAAAGTTAAAGATCTATTCGGCTCCACTTTGCAAACAGGTGGTGTTTTAATCGTCGGCGTCGGTAGACAGCGCGGCCACGAAGGCCTCCTGTGGCACCGAGACGGAGCCCAAGGTCTTCATGCGCTTCTTGCCGGCCTTCTGCTTCTCCAGCAGCTTGCGCTTACGGGAGATATCGCCGCCGTAGCACTTGGCCAGCACGTCCTTGCGCATAGCGCGGATGTTTTCGCGGGCGATGATCTTCGAGCCGATGGCCGCCTGGACGGGCACCTCGAACTGCTGGCGCGGGATGAGCTCTTTGAGCTTTTTGGTCATCTTATTGCCGTACCACTGGGCGGAATCGCGGTGAACGATGGCAGAGAAGGCGTCGACCGGATCGCCGTTGAGCAGGATGTCGACCTTTACCAGGTCCGCGAGTTGCTCGCCGGCCTCTTCATAGTTCAGCGAGGCGTAGCCCTTGGTGCGGGACTTGAGCATATCGAAGAAGTCGAAGATGATTTCGCCGAGCGGCATGGTGTAGCGCAGCTCAACGCGGTCCTCGGAAAGGTAGTCCATGCCGCCCATCTGGCCGCGCTTGGACTGGCAGAGTTCCATGGTGGGGCCGACGAACTGCTCGGGCACGATGACGGTCATCTTCACCACGGGCTCATAGACCTCGTTAAGCTTTCCTTCCGGCCAGTCAGACGGGTTGTGGACCCACTTTTCCTCGCCGTCTTCAGCCACCACGCGGTAGGTCACCGAAGGCGCGGTGGAAATCAGGTCGAGGCCGAACTCGCGCTCCAAGCGGTCGCGGGTAATTTCCATGTGTAACAGACCCAAGAAGCCGCAGCGGAAACCAAAGCCGAGGGCGACGGAGGTTTCGGGCTCGAAGGTCAAGGAGGCGTCGTTAAGCTGCAGCTTTTCCAAAGCATCGCGCAAGTCTGGGAAGTCGGCCTGGGAGATGGGGAAAAGGCCGGAGTAGACCATCGGGTCCGGGTCCTTGTAACCCTTAAGTGGGGTTTCGGCGCCGCCGTTGGACCAGGTGACGGTATCGCCCACCTTGGTCTCGCGGACGTCCTTTACGCCGGTGATGAGGTAGCCCACCTCGCCGGGGCCCAAGCCCTCACACTTTTGCATCGTGGGCGACACGATGCCGATTTCCAGCAGCTCATGGTTGGCGTTGGTCGACATCATGGTGACCTTCTGGCGCGGGGTGAGCTTGCCGTCCACCATGCGGATATAGGTCACCACGCCGCGGTAGGTGTCATAGACCGAGTCAAAAATCATGGCGCGGGCCGGCGCTTCGGCGTCGAATTCAGAAGACGGCGGCGGAACTAGCTCGCAGACCTTGTCCAGCAGCTCGACGACGCCCTCGCCGGTCTTGCCCGACACGCGCAGCACCTCTTCCGGCTCGCAGCCGATGATATTGGCGATTTCCAGCGCGTATTTTTCCGGGTCGGCGGCCGGCAGGTCGATTTTATTGAGCACCGGGATAATTTCCAGGTCGTTTTCCATCGCCAGGTAGAGGTTGGCGAGGGTTTGGGCTTCGATGCCCTGGGCGGCGTCGACAAGCAGGATAGCGCCCTCACACGCCTCGAGCGCGCGGGAGACCTCGTAGGTAAAGTCCACGTGGCCGGGGGTGTCGATCATCTGCATGACAATCTGCTCCCCCTGCGCGGTGCCGGACTGGGGCACCCACGGCAGGCGCACGTTCTGCGCCTTAATGGTGATGCCGCGCTCGCGCTCGATGTCCATATTATCGAGGAACTGGTCACGCATATCGCGCTCCGCAACCACCTTGGATAGCTGCAGGATGCGGTCCGCCAGCGTCGACTTGCCGTGGTCGATGTGAGCAATAATGCAGAAGTTTCGGATTCGGGCGGGATCCGTAAACGTCGTGGCCGCAAAGTTTTCAGACATACGTCTACAATAGTCGACATGAAAAGCGCCATGCTCACCCGTCTGCGCCAAGCGCTAGGAATCAGCGAGCGCGAGCCGATAGACACCGGCCTGAGCCGCATTAATTCCCGGTTGGGGCTGGATAGGTCGGATGAGTTCCACGAGCCGCGCAAGGCCGCCGATATCCGGGTAGAGGCCACTGCCTCCCACCCCCGGTCCATATTTTTCTCCCCCGATATGGACGGCCAGGCCGACTCCGGCGAGGTGGTCTGGGTGTGGGTACCGGCCGAGGGTAAGCAGGCGCCACCGCGCGAGCGCGCCATTTTGGTCGTCGGCCGCACCCGCACCACGGTAATGGGCTTGCTTATCTCCCCCAACCCAAAGCATGCGCTTGACGACGCCTGGCTGGAAATCGGTTCCGGCGAGTGGGACGAGTCCGGGTGCGATTGCTGGGTGCGCCTCGACCGCCTGCTCGAGGTATCCGAGGAGCAGGTGCGCCGGCAAGGCACGCTTTTTCCGGAACGCAGATTCGAACGAATCGCGAATAGGTTGCGGGCGCGCTACCACTGGGCCTAGCCGCCGCGCGGCCGGCGGCTAGGGAGCCAGCGGGCCGGGAGCCAGAGACCTGGGAGACGGCTGTCGCAGGGAGGGTTTTGGCAGGTCGGGTTCGGTACTGCTATTGTGTGTTGGTTACTTACTTGCCGGGCGCGTTGGTCGGGGCGGGCAGGACCTTGGGTTCGCTCTTCGAATACCAGCGCCGAGCGCGCCAGTAATTACTGGCCGCGGGAGTAGTCCGAGTAGGTCGGTTTCTACGTCAATCACTTTCGATTACTAAGAGGTATTTTTCATGGCAAATATCAAGTCCAAGCAGAAGCGCGTTATCACCAACGAGAAGGCACGTCAGCGTAACAAGTCCGTTCGCTCCGCCGTCCGTACCGAGATCCGCAAGTTCCGCGAGACCGTTGCCGCTGGCGACAAGGCTGCTGCTGAGAAGCAGCTGCGCGTGGCATCCCGCGCCCTGGACAAGTCCGTGTCCAAGGGTGTCTTCCACCGCAACACCGCAGCCAACAAGAAGTCCGGCATGGCTTCCGCGTTCAACAAGATGGACTAAGAGCCATTGCACAGATAATCCCCCGGTCGCACTCTACGGAGCGCGCCGGGGGATTTTCTTAGCTTACTTTGGCCGGCGGAACCGGCAGGCAGGGCCGGTGAGACTTAGGCGGGACGCTTAGGCCAGTTCGTCGTTGAAGTAGTCTTCGAAGATGGCGCCGGCATTGTGGAAGGCGTCGGCAAGCGAAGTGCCGCCACGGGTTTCCACGAAGGTCTCAAAGGCGGTCAGGAACTGGGTGTGGATGATGTTGACGGTCGGCGTAAGACGCGGATCGGAGGATTTCCAGCCCTCACGGGCCTGCACGGCCTGGCGGACGCGCTGAATGATGCGGCTATTGCGCTGGCAGTACAGGGCGCGCAGCTTCGTATCCTTAGCCAACGCCTGGGCCGTGAGCTGGGAAATTTCGGGGAAGAACTCATCGCCTACGGCACGATTGAATACGGTCATGGCCATGATTTTGGAATCTTCGCGCAGGCTTCCGGTGGGCAATCCCGCGGCGAAATTTTGGAATTGGTTCTCCACTTCCTCCGACATTTCGGAGCCTAAAACTGCCGATTCTTTGTCTTTTATGTAATTAAAAAGCGTACGGCGGGAAACGCCCACTTTGTGAGCGAGCTCCTCCATGGTGAACCCGTCATAACCATTCTCGATGACGAGGTTGAGCGCAGCGACTCGGATTTTTGATATACGCGGCATGAATGCCCCTTTCTGTCCCGACGCTCTTCAAGCTTCAGTATCTTTTCTTTCTCCCTAAGAAATTGTGAGGAAATTCTATTTTGCCTACAAGCTAAGGGATTTTGAGGCGATTTTATTACCTTATATTCGGTCAGAGAAACTGCCATGCACACCAGGGGAATTCCCCGCCGACACGGCTGCGCATTTTCGCCCGTCATGGCACTATTAGGCGAAACTGTGACGTTGGACAACCAAGATGGCGCCGCCGCATGGCCGCGCACCCGATTTATCCACTCACATGTTCGGACGCCCGATGGTGCTCGTGTCCGGTGGGACGGCTAAGATGAGTCAACGATGAAAAACGTTAAGCCACTGGTGAAATGGGCGGGCGGGAAGCGCCAGCTCTTGCCGCATATCCACGCCGCCCTGCCGGCGGAGGCCCCGCGGCGTTTTTATGAACCCTTCATCGGTGGCGGCGCGGTGCTTTTCTCTCTCGAACCGGCCAGCGCACGGGTCAACGATCTCAATAGTGAGCTCATCAACCTCTATGAGATGGTGCGCGGCGGCGTCGATGAGCTCATTGAGGAACTCGCGGGCTACCCCAATGACGCAGAGTTTTTCTATGCGCTGCGCGCAGTGGACCGGGATGCCCACAAGTTTGCCGCCCTCTCCCCCGTCGAGCGCGCGGCACGAACGTTGTATCTCAACCGCACCTGCTATAACGGCCTGTACCGCGTGAACGCGGCCGGTCAATTTAATGCCCCGTTTGGGCGTTATAAGAATCCCACCATCTGCGATGAAGACACGCTGCGCGCGGTGCACCGCTATTTTGCGGACAATGATGTGACCTTCTCGCAGGGTGATTTCGCCGCGGCGGTAGCACAGGCGCGCGAGGGGGACTTTGTGTACTTCGACCCGCCCTATGACCCGGTGAATGTGACGAGCTCGTTTACCGGCTACCAAAAAGGCGGCTTTGACCGTGCGGAACAAGAGCGTCTCAAAGAGGTCTGCGATGACTTGGATAGGCGCGGGGTGAAGTTCCTGTTGTCTAATTCGGCCACCGAGTTCATCCGCGAGCTCTATGCGGACTATGAAGTAGGCATCGTGGGCGCGACGCGGGCGATTAATTCCGTTGGTTCGAAACGGGGCAAGGTCGACGAGGTCCTGGTGCGCAACTACGAGGTCCGCGGTGACTAGCGGGCCGGAAGCGCAGGAGCTGCGGGCGCGCTTTGGTGTGCCGGAAACGGTGAAGCTCGGCGTCAATGACTGGGGCTGGCTGCGCATCCTGGCGGCGGGATACGACGCGGAGCTGGAGCGGCGCGGGTATTTCTATATCGGCTCGCGGGAGCTAGAACGGCTCTCGGGCCGGCAACCGCGGCTGATGGCCAAGCATGATTTTTCTACGTCGCGGCCGTGGATCTTTCAGCGTCTCCAGCTGGGAATCGTACCGGTCAGCCGCAGTGAATACCTGGTGGGCCGGTTCAACCTCTACGAACAGTTTCCACAAACGCAGCGCGGCGAGGTACGCACGCTGGAGTTGCCGGCGGGGCTGGACACCCTCTCGTTGGAGGGGGTGAGCTCGGAGGCGGTGGCGTTAAATGGGGCGTCGGCAAGCGGGATGCTAGAGGACTTCCTGGGCTGCGGGCCATTGCAGGCGACGGTGGCCGGGCGCATGTCCACGCGCGGGCTTAAGGTGCGGCTGCCGGACTTGGGCGTGGATGTGGCAGTGGACCGCGCGCAGATGGAAATCGACGGCGGCTTTGAATCACTCGAGCACCTGGTGCTGGTGGAGGCGAAGAACCACCTTTCGGATGATTTCAATATCCGGCAGCTATATTTTCCGTATCGCCGGTTCCAGCAGCGCCTGGCCAAGGATGTCGTGCCGGTTTACCTGGTGTATTCCAATGGTATTTTCCACCTGTACCGTTATGAATTTCGGGACCCGGCGGATTTTCGCAGCATTGCGCTGGTCGATAGCGCCCGCTACGCGCTGTCCGCCTCGACCCTGGACGCCCAGGCGGCGCTCGATATTGTGCGGGCGGTGGAGCCCGAACCCGAGCCGGCCGTGCCCTTCCCACAGGCCAATAGCTTCGAGCGGGTGGTCAACCTGCTGGAGCTCATCGCCCTGCAGCCGCTAAGCAAGGCGGAGATTACCCAGCGCTATGATTTCGACCCGCGGCAGGCGGATTATTATGCCAATGCCGCGCGCTACCTGGGCCTGGCGGCGCCGGTGGAGGACACGTGGGAGCCGACGGAGCACGGGCGGCGGGTAATCGAGCAGCCGCATCGCGACGCCCGGAATGCGGCACTCATACGGGCACTGGCGGCGCGGCGGGTTTTCCGCGAGGTGCTTGAGCTCAGCTTGGCCCGCGGCGCGGTGGCTAGCACCGCAGAGATTTGTGCGGCCATGGAGGGGCTGGGCCTGAGCTTGGCGACGTCCCGACGGCGCGCCTCCACCGTCGCCCGCTGGACCCAGTGGGTGCTGGACACGGTGGCCGAGGGCACGCCGCGCCTGTTTTAGGCCAGCAGGTTCTGCCCGCCGGAGATGATAAGGACGATGCCGGCGATGATGAAGAAGAGGCCAGAGCCGATGTCGATCCACGGGCCGGCGGCGATGAGCTTGCGGCGCACGGCATTGGTGGAAATTACCGTGGCGACGACGAGGAAGAAGAGGAAGGCCGACAGCGAGAGCGAAAGTGTCAGCGCAATCGCCAACCAGATGGGTGGGCTAGCCGGAAGCAGCGGGGCGATCATCGCGGCGAGGAAGAGCACGATTTTCGGGTTGGACATATTCGTGGCCAGGCCGACCTTGAAGGCGGTACGCAGGCGGCCGAGCTGGGCGGCGGCGTCTTCTAAGTCCACGGGCGGGTTGGCGCGCTGGGCGATGCCGCTGCGCAGCGCGCGCGTTCCCATAAACACCAAGAAGCAGCCACCGACCGCCTGGACCGCGCCGAGAAGTTCCGGGAAGGCGGTCAGCAGCGCGGCGGCGCCAAAGACGGTGGCGGCGCACCAGAAAAGCACGCCGATCTGGATGCCAGCGGCCGCGGCGATAGCGTGGCGGCGCGAGCGGGTGGCGTAGCGGGTCACCAAAATGATGTCCGGCCCCGGCGAGGCGACGCCCACCAGGTTCATCAGCAAGAGGGTGAAAAAGGATGTCCAGGTCACTCCCCCGCCTCGCTTTCGAGGCGCGGGATAAGGTCCTCGCGGCCAAACAGGCGGGCAGAATCCAGCGCGGAGGGCTGGCCGGCGGTGGGGTCGGCGTGGGCGGCAAGGAGGGCGTCGATAACCGCGTCTTCCTTCTTGAAGATGGCGCCGGCCAGCGGGGACTGGCCGCGGTCATTGAGCAGGTTGACGTCCGCGCCGGCGCGGGCAAGTGCGGTAACCAGCTCGGCGTGGCCGTGATAGGCGGCGAGCATGATAAAGGACTGGCCTTCGTGGTTGACGAGGTCGATATTTACGCCGTGGCCGATATAGGCGAGGAGGTCCAGGTTGCCCTCGCGCGCCATGTCAAAGAGCCGACCGGCGAATTCTTGCACTTGCGTCTCAGACATGGTTTCTAGCTTATCGCGCCAGTTCCGCGACGCGTTTGACGGCCGCCTCTATGGCGAATTCGGGCTCACCGCCTTGGCCTTTGACGGCGGCATCGAGCTCGGAGACGAGGATGACGGCCTTGGTGACATTATCGGCGGACCAGCGGCGGGCCACGGGCTGGGTCATTTTGACCACGTAGGGCGCTAGGCCGGTTTGGCTCGCCAGCGAGTCTTGGTCCCCGCGCGCGGAGTAGAGGCGGGCGATGGCGCCGACCTTATTGGCCAGCGCGGCGGCAATCGCTACGGGGCTCGCGCCCAGCTGGAGGGCGCGGCGGCAGGTGGATACGGCGGCTTCGACGCGGCCGGCGACGGCGGCGTCGGCAATGTCCCAATTGGCCACCTCGGCCACGCCGACGTAGTAGTTTTGCACCGCCTCGCGGGTGACATTGCCGCCGGTATCGGAGACCAGCTGGGAGATGGCCGAGGCCAGCTCGCGCAGGTCAGAGCCCACTCCCTCGAGCACGGCGTGGATAACGTCCGGGGTGGGGCGCACGCCGTGGCTGGAAAATTCGCGGGTGGCCCACTGGCCCAGCTCATTGGGGTAGAGCGAAAAGACCTCGTGGACCTCCGCAATCTTGCGCAGCTTGGCCACGAGCTCGGGCTGCTTCTTCTTTTTCTTCAGCGTCTTGGCCGTCACAGAGTAAATGATGACCATGGTCATGCCCGGCGCGGGATTGGCGCAGGCGCGCAGGAGGATATCGACTACTTCTTTGCCGGCACGCTCGCAGTCGCTGATGACGATTACGCGGTTATCGCCAAACAGCGACGGGCTGGTGGCCTCGAGGAGCTCTCCCTCAGAGACCTCGGAGGCCTTGAGCTTGGTCAGCTCGGGCCGGGTGCCGGAAGATCCGCTCTCCTCGGCCGCAGCGCGCTGGATGTGCAGGCGGGCGCGTTCGGTGAGGAATTCATCGTCGCCGAGGATGAGGTGTACTGGAGGCATGCCCGCCATTCTAGCCTGCGGCCAGGCCGAGCCAGGCGATGCCCGCCAGCGTCAGCACCAGGGTGAGCCACGGGCGGTGATAGAGGAGGCCGGCAATGATCCAGGCGTAGGCAAGCAGCGTAAAAAGCGGGTTAGCAGGAATGGTGACCACGGGCAGGTGGGCCACGCCGTGGGCGACGGTATTAATCCACCACGAGAAGGGCTCAATGAGGCGCAGCAAGCCGGCGCCCAGCACGTCCAGCGGGCCAAGTTGGGCAAAGATGGCGGCGATAAGCCCCACGATGGTAATCGGCACGGTGGCAGGCTCGACCAGGATATTGGCTAGCACGGAGACCACGGAGACCTCGCCGGACATGAGTGCCACCAGCGGCAGGGTGACGATATCGGCCGCGATGGCCACGGCAACCGCGCGCAGGAAGATGGCGGGCCAGCCGGTCACGGCCAAGTGCTTATAGATGAGCGGGCTCAGCGCCACGATGCCGAGCGTCGCCGCACAGGATAGGGCGAAGCCGAAGAGCACGGCGAGGTCGGAATCCACAAAGAGCAGCGCGATGATGCCGAGGCTGAGCGCATGGATGGGCTCCATGCGCGTGGAATTGAGCACGGCAAGCAGGCCTACTACCCCGGCGACGGCCGCGCGCTGGACGGAGGGTTCGAAGCCCACAAGCAAAACATAGGTAGCAAGGGCACACAGGGAGGCGGCCACGCGGGCGCGAGGCCCGAGCGCGAAGGCGGCGCAGACCACGGCCGCGGCGGAGCAGACTATGGCCACATTGGCGCCAGATACAGCACTCAAGTGGGAGAGCCCGGTGGCGATATACAGGTCGCGCTCGGCGGTATCTTGCAGCGCGGTATCGCCGAGCACCATGCCGGGAATCAGGCCTTGGCTGGAGGGGCCTACGGTATCGAGGACCAGCGCGCGAAAATTCTCAGCCACCTCGGCCGCCCAACCGGCCAGGCCTTCGGGCTCGGCGGTTACCTGCACGTCGGTGGCATTGGCGCTAAGCTTTCCGACGCCCGCCCTATCCGACTCCCCGACCCTCACCCTTGCCGTAAGTTCGGCGCCAGCGGCCGCCGGGACTGGTTCCGGGCTAAAGACCGGCAGCTGGGTGGGGTATCCCGGAACCTTGAGCTTGAGCAGCCAGCCACCCGCACTGGTCTGCGTTGGTGCAGTGACAAGGCGCCCGGTGACTTCGCTGCCGAGGTCGAAGGCGGCGGCACGGACCTGGCGCACCGCGGCGACGAGAGCCGCACCCCCAGCGACCGCCCCGCAGAAGAGCGCTTGGCCCCATTGACGGGCAATGAGGCACAGCGCGACGACGACCGCGATGAGTGCGATGGCCCAGCCGCGGCCGGCAAGCAGCACGGCGATGACGGACAGCCAAGCGGTGGCCGCGCCGGGGACGAGCCGCAGTTCTCGCATCGCACGCTCGAGCTCGGGTTAGAGTTGGACCTGGTCTTTAAGCTGCGCCAGCTTCGCCGGCCCGATGCCGGAGACCTCGAGGAGCTCTTCTACATCCTTGAAGCCGCCGTGCTCTTCGCGGTAGGCCACGATGGCTTGCGCGGTCACCTCGCCGACGCCCTTGAGTTCGGTGAGCTCCTCGGCGGTGGCGTTATTGAGGCTCACGCCGCTGCCGCTAGCGCTGCCTCCCGGGCTGCTGGAGTTGTCGCTGGCTGGGGCAGGCTCGCCGGGTGCGGGAGCTGGGGCGGCGCCGGAGGGCAGAATGTGGAGCTGTTGGCCGTCGGAAAGCCGCTGCGCATGGTTGAGGGCCATGGTCTCGGCACCTGGTAGCGGCTGGGCGGCGGCTAGGGCATCGGCCACACGCGCGCCGGGCTCGAGCGTTTTCAGACCTGGCTCTGCTACCTCGCCGATGACCGAGACGATGATCTCGCTAGGTTCTTCGCTGGGGGCCGCGCCTGGGCTCATTGCCGCAGGCTCGGGCATGCCAGAAGATTCTTCGGAGCGTGCATTGATGCCGAGCCAGACCACCACGCCGATGACGAGAATGACCGCCACGGCGCAGGCCTGCCAGGGGCTGATGCGCAGTCGCGGCCGCGGGTAATCGACGGCGAGGAGTTCTTCCTCGCCGGTGGGTTGGGTAAATTCGCGGAGTCGTTCGCTGATCTTGGTTGCCGCCATGGCGCTGAGGCTAAGCGCGGGCGCACACTAGTGAAAGCTCGGGCGAAGGCGGGCTGTGGATAACTTGTTGTGGGCGTCAACGAACCCGGCGCGCTGGGCCTAGTTATCCACAGATCGGCGCGGCGGGAAGGCGCGGGGTCGACCACGTGTGTGAGAATGCACAGGTTCGGCGGGCGGCTCGGAGCTAAACACGGCGGAGACGCCGATGGCGGAGGGGCCGGCGTGGACAGAGAGGACGTCGTTAAGCGGAGTGCAGATGAAGGACGAGCCCTGCGGCAGCGCCGCTTCAAGGAGCGCCTCCAGCTTGGCAGCCGCGTCTTCGGCCTGGTTGTGCTGAATGGCAACGAAGGCCGGCTCGCCGTCCGCGCGGGAGGCGATGAGGTCCACCAGCTTGGTAAAGGCCTTGGTCTGGGTGCGGGTCTTGCCCACCAGCTCCAGCTTGCCGCGGGTGATCGACATAATCGGCTTGGTGGCCAAAAGCGCCGTAGAAAGCACGGCCGTGGCCGGGGAAAGGCGGCCGGATCGGCGCAGGTCCTCCGTGGAATGCAGGTAGACCCAGGTAGCCGCGCGCTTGAGGGTATCGATGGCCGCGGCGTAGCACTCATCCAAGCTGGCGCCGCGGGAGGCGAGCTTGGCGGCGGACATGGCAGCCGCGCCCATAGCCATACCGGCCGAACCGGAGTCAATTACCCGCACCGTGTGCGGAAAGACGCCGGAGGCGGACACCGCCGCAGAATAGGTGGAAGACAGCTCTTTGGACAGGTGAATGGCCACCACGCCATCATCCTGGGCACGCTCCATTTCGCGGCCGTAGGCGGCGGCCAGCTCCAGCGCGCTCAACCCCGAGGTGGAGCGCTCCAGGCCATCCTTGCCGTGGCTTTCCATAAGGTGCAGGTCAATGACGGTGATGGATAGCTGCTCCGCCAGCTCCGGCGGCAGGCCCGCGGAGGAATCCGTAATGACGCGGACCGTCACTAGATATCCGCCCCGCCGTCCCCGGTGACCTCGCCGCCCATATTCCAGCCGTCGAAATACCACTTGGCGCTGCCCACATTATCTGGGGTGAATTCCAGCGAGGACAGCGGCGTTTCCGGGTTAAAGTCCGGGCGGGCGGTCAGCTGCGACCAGTGGGTATTCTTCAGTCCGGAGAGGATGCCGTACTGCGCATGGTCCAGGCCCAGCAGGTGGCAGGTCAGCGCTGAGATGGCGCCGCCATGGGCCACGATGAGGACGGGGCCCTGGTCCCAGCCGGCGAAGTCTGCCATGAGCTCATCGACGACGGGCCGGGCACGCTCGGCCACATCCACGCGGGATTCGCCCTGCGGCGGCGCCCAAGTGGGATCGTGGCGCCAGATGGCGCGCGCGCCTGGGAACTCTGCATCTACTTCAGCGGAGGTCCTGCCCTGCCACTGGCCAAGGTGCGTCTCGCGTAGGCGGGCATCCGTGGTGAAATCCACGCCGAGCGCCTCGGCGACCACGCGCGCAGTTTCGCGCGCACGGATGAGGTCGGAGGCCACAATCTTAGACACGCCCTGATCCTGCAGCAGGCGCGCGGCGGCGCGGGCCTGCTCATAACCCAGCTCGGACAGCTCGGTGTCCAAGTGGCCCTGCATGCGGCCGGTGGCGTTATAGGTAGTTTGTCCGTGACGGATCAGGATCAGGCGGCGGCTCATGTGGGTTTAAAGCTCCTCGTCCTCACCAGGGACCTTATCGGCCAGTGGGAGCTCGTCGATGGAATCAACTTCGCGCGGGTTAACGCCATTGGTCCATTCGCCCGGGCGCTCTGGGGCCTCGATGCCCTCGATCTCCAGTGCCGGGCAATCGTGGTACAGGCGGTCCAAGCCGTAGAACTCGCGCTGGTCATTGCGCTGGACGTGGACGACGATATTGCCATAATCCAGCAGCACCCAACGGTTCTCGCGGTTGCCTTCGCGGCGCTGCGGCTCGAAGCCTTGCTTGGTCATTTCGTCTTCGACTTCATCCACGATGGAGCCGACCTGACGCTCGTTGTCTGCAGAAGCGAGTACGAAGACCTCGGTGATAGCGAGGACATCGGAGACATCAATGGCCGCGATATTGGTGGCCAGCTTTTCTTGCGCGGCGTGGGCCGCGGTTTCTGCCATGCGGCGGGCGAGATCAGAAGTAGACAATGTGTAAAAATTCCCTTTTCGCGTCTGAGTATATTCGGTATGAACTATCTCTATTGAGAGTCTATTCTTGCACGTTTAGCAGGCCCGTGCCCAAAATCTTGGGAAGGCCGCGGAAG
This sequence comes from Corynebacterium tuberculostearicum, assembly GCF_030229345.1. Lineage (GTDB taxonomy): Bacteria > Actinomycetota > Actinomycetes > Mycobacteriales > Mycobacteriaceae > Corynebacterium > Corynebacterium tuberculostearicum_G. The sequence goes on from NZ_JASPGP010000003.1 coordinate 76,662, forward strand.
TTTCTACAGGGGCTTATCTGGGTTGGGCCCGTAGAGATTGTTCTTGGTGATGTACTGCACCACCCCATCCGGAACGAGGTACCACACGGGCTGCCCCTGCCCGGCGCGTTCGCGGCACGCCGTGGAGGAGATGGCCATGGCGGGAATGTCGATAAGATCGATGGCCTCTTGCGCATCGGCAGGTAGCATATCGGCGCTCAATTCATAGCCGGGGCGGGTCACGCCCACAAAGTGCGCCATCTCTAGCATCTCTTCCCAGTTATGCCAGCTCATGATGGAGGCCAGAGAGTCGGCCCCGGTGATGAAGTAGAACTCCGCCTCGGGGAAGAGTTCGCGCAAATCCCGCAGCGTATCGATGGTATAGGTGGGGCCCTCGCGGTCAATATCCACGCGCGAGACGGTAAAGCGCGGGTTGGATGCGGTGGCCACCATCGTCATCAAATAACGGTGCTCGGCCGCGGTGACGTCGCGGTGGGACTTTTGCCACGGCTGGCCGGTGGGCACGAAGACGACGGTATCGAGGGCAAAGCGGTGGGCGGCCTCACTGGCCGCTACCAAGTGGCCATTGTGGATGGGATCAAAGGTGCCACCCATGATGCCGATGCGCTGTGGGCTAGTCATGGGTGGTGATTATAGTCGCACTACTAGGGGCGGGTCTGACCGGTGCCCTGCAGGATCCACTTGGTAGAGGTCAGCTCCGGCAGCGCCATCGGGCCGCGGGCATGCAGCTTCTGGGTGGAAATGCCGATTTCCGCACCCATGCCGTAGACCTCGCCATCGGTGAAGGCGGTAGAGGCGTTGAGCATGACCGCAGCGGCATCCACTTCGTTGCCGAACTTCACTAGGACGTCGGCGTCTTGCGCGGCGATAGCCTCGGTGTGGCCGGTGGTGAATTCGGCGATGTGGGCAATAGCACCGTCGACGCCGTCGACCACCTTGGCGCAGATATCCATGGACAGCGACTCTTCGCGCCAGTCCTCATCGGTGGCCTGTACGGCATCCTTGACGCCGAAGGCCTCAAGCTCGGCGACGTCGCCGTGGATGGTCACGTCCGCCTCCTGCAGCGCGGTGATGATGCGGAGCTTGGCGGTGTCGTCCAAAGCGGCGTCGATAAGCACGCACTCCGTGGAGTTACACACGGAGGTGCGGCGGGTCTTGCCGTTGATAACCATGTCGATGGCCTTGTCCAGGTCCGCAGAGGCGTCCACGTAGAAGTGGCAGTTGCCGGTGCCGGTCTCAATGGCCGGGACGGTGGCACCGGTGACAACGGCCTCAATAAGCTTGGCGCCGCCGCGCGGAATGACCAGGTCCACCAGGCCGCGAGCGGTGATGAGGTCCTGGACGGAATCGTGGGTCTCGCACGGCAGGAGCTGCACGGCCTCGCGCGGGAGATCAAACTCGGCGAGGGTATCCTGCAGGATTTCTACCAGCTTGGCATTGGAATTGCGCGCGGACTTGGAACCGCGCAGCAGCGGCACGTTTCCGGATTTGATGGCCAGGCCGAAGGCGTCCACGGTGACGTTCGGGCGGGCCTCATAGACCATGCCCATCACGCCGAGCGGGACGCGCACCTGCTTCATCTGGATGCCGTTGTCCATGGTGCGGCCCTGCAGGATCTCCCCTACCGGGTCCTGGAGGCCGGCTACCTGGCGCAGGCCGCCGGCAATGCCTTCCACGCGCGCGGCGTCGAGGGAGAGGCGGTCAATGAGGGACTCGGACATGCCGCGCTCGCGGCCGGCCTCGATATCCTGCTTATTTGCGGCGAGGATATCTTCGGTGTGGGCGATGAGGTTTTCGGCTGCGCGCTGCAAGATCTCGTTCTTGCGCGGCGTGGACAGCTGCGCCACGAAGGGCGCGACCTCCTTGGCAGCACGGGCTTTGGACAGAACTTCTTCACGTTCAGTGTTGCTCATGCCATACCAGCCTAACGAAAGGCCACGCGCATTTCAGCGACCTCAGCCGCGGTGGGGTTGAGCTGGCCATCGTCAGCGCGGCTACCGGGGCTATCCATCAGTAGCCGGCCTCGATATCTACTTCCGTGGGGATTGCTTCACCGGCGGCAAAGCGCTCCATGACCTTTGCAGCATGCACACCGATGCGGCGGCGCACCGAATACGGCGGATTGGCCAGGTGCGGGGTAATGACCACGTTGGGCATCTCCCATAGCGGGTGGCCATCAGGCAACGGTTCTGGATCGGTGACGTCCAGGCCGGCGCCGGCGATCTGGCCGGCGCGCAGGGCGTCGACCAGCGCATCGGTATCCACTAGCGGGCCGCGCCCAACGTTAATGACCACGGCGTGATTGGGCATGGCGCGGAAAGCAGCGGCGTCGAAAAGCTGGTGGGTCTGGTCCGTGAGCGGTGCCAGCGCCACGAAATAATCGGCGGTCGGCCACACGCGCTCGATATCGGAGGTGGCATAGGTTTCATCGGCGCCTTCTACCGGATTGCCGGAGCGATTGACCGCAATAATGCGTGGGCCAAAGCCTTCTAGCATGCGGATGAGCCGCTTGCCGATGCCCCCGGCACCCACCACCGCCACCGTCTTATCTTCAAAAAGGAAGCTGGTGTGGTCCTCCACCTCATCGCGGTTATCCCAGCTCGTCCCCACGCGCTTGTGCGCATGCAACTGGGCGAGCAGGAGCGCAATGGTGGACTCGGCCACGGTGGCATCATACAGTCCTGCCGCGTTGGACCAGCGGGCGGAGGTATTTCGCATGACGTCGAGCAGGTGGTCCACACCAGCAAACGGGACTTGGACTAGGCCCACGCTAGGCGGCAGCGGCTGCGGGAAGTCATCCGGACCGCCGTTGAAGATGAGCACCTCGGCGTCGTCCAGCGAGACACGCTCGTGGCCGGCAGCATCGAGGGCCTGCAGGGTTTCCTCCCACGGGGTGGGCAGCATCGCGTACTTCATTAGTAGCCAGCCTCCGCATCGACGCGGGTGGGCATGGCCTCTCCCCTCTCCCACGCCGCGGCATTGGCGTTGAAGATAGCGCCCAGGTGATACTGCGCCACGTGCGCAGAGGCGGCCATATGCGGGGTCATGGTGCAATTGGGCAGGTCATAAAGCGGGTGACCATCAGGCAGCGGCTCGGGATCCATAACCTCCAAGCCTGCGCCGGCAATTTCGCCGCTGCGCAAGGCTTCCACAAGGTCATCAGTGACCACGGTGCTGCCGCGACCGACGTTGACAAAAATGGCGGAGGGTTTCATGGCGCGGAAAGTGGCGGCATCGATAAGCCCCTCGGTGTCCTTGGTGGCCGGCAGAATGCAGAAAATGAAATCCGCCTCGCCCCACACGTGCTGGGCTTGGTCCATGGGCACGACCTCATCGGCGCCTTCCACCGCGCGGCCGGAGCGATTGACCGCAGTAATGTGCACGCCGAAGGGCTGCAGGAGCTTAATGAGCTGCTTGCCGATGCCCCCAGCGCCAAAGATCGCTACCCTCTTCGGCCCTTGCTGGTCATAGAGCCAGGCCTGGGACTCATCCAACTCCTTGGCCACCGACCACGTAGCGGCTTGGGCGAAGGCTTTGTGGTGGTGCGCTTGGGAAAGGGCCAGGCCCAGTGCGGACTCGGCCACTGGCTGGGCAAAGGCGCCGGCGGAGTTGCACCATGGCACGCCGTCTGGGGTAATGACCCCTGCATCGATGAGCTGATTGACGCCGGTATAACAATGCTGCACCCAGCCGATATTCGCCGGCATCTCCGGGATGCGGCGCGGGTTGGGCGCATTATTGATATAGACCTCGGCGTCCTCGATGCTGCTTACGCGTTGGTGCCCGGCAGCCTCGATGTCTTCTACCATCGGCTGCCAGGTTTCCGGTCCCATGAAATACTTCATGCCCCAACCATACGGGGAATCTCGGACTCGGGTTTAGATGCGGGAGGCGAAGTTGGACAGATAATCCGCGTGGACGACGGAACGGCGCTGCTCCTCGGGAAGCTCTTCCATCTTCTTGCCCTTGATGGCGTGGAGCTCCTCGGAATCGAAGCGCACTTCACCGCGGCCGATGACCTCACCACTCGGACCCAAGATGTCGATGATTTCGCCCTTGGTGAACTCGCCCTGCACATCGGTAATGCCGACGGCGAGCAGCGAGGTGCCGCCCTTGGTTACGGCCTCCTTGGCGCCTTCATCGAGGCGGACGGCTCCGCCGGTATCGGCGCAGTAGAGAGCCCAGAACTTCCAGGCGGACAGCTGGCGTTCCTCGCGGGTGTGGAAGACGGTGCCCACGGAGGCGTCGGCAAGCGCGGGGCCAATATTGTCCGTAGAGGTCAGCAGCACTGGAATGCCGCCGCGAGTAGCAAGGCGGGCCGCGGAGACCTTGGTGGCCATGCCGCCGGTGCCGACCTTGCCGCCATCGCCAGCAACAACGCCCTTCAGATCCTTGCCGGTGCGCACCTCATCGATGAACTTGGCATCCGGCTCGGCCGGGTTCTTATCGTAGAGGCCATCCACGTCAGAGAAGAGGAAGAGCGCGTCCGCGCCCACCAGGTTGGCCACCAGCGCGGAGAGGCGGTCGTTATCGCCAAAGTGCATCTCGGACGTTGCCACCGCATCGTTCTCGTTCACGATAGGGATGGTGCGCAGCTGGCGCAGGCGGTCGATGGTGCGCTGCGCATTGCGGGCACGGTCGCGGTGGCCGGTATCGGACGCGGTGAGAAGGACCTGGCCGATGGTGCGCTTATAGCGCGCAAAGGACTGGCCCCACACATAGGCCAAGTGCACCTGGCCGACGGACGCGGAAGCCTGCTTGGTAGCCAAATCTGTGGGGCGCTGGTGCAGGCCGAGCGGGCCCATACCGGCGGCAACCGCACCGGAGGAGACGATGATGACATCGGAGCGGCCCATGCGCGCATGGACAGCATCTACGATGTGATCAATCTTTTCCTGGGAGACACGGAAGTTCTCATCCGTGAGAGAAGAGGAACCAATCTTTACCACGACGCGCTTAGCCTGCGCGATTTCGTGGCGGAGATCCGACTCAAACCCCGAAGCAGTGGGGTTTTCAACGCGAGGTTCCGGGAAAGGGGTATCAGCGGTAGGTCCGTCAAACGGTTCTACCGGAAGCGGAAGGATGGGTTCTTTCTGTTCATCAGAAGACATGCCAACCGAGTTTACAAAGCCCACCCTCCAGCACACCCCAAGAATAGGGGGATCTGGAAACTAGCCCTGCCACCTATCGCGGTTAGCGCCCTCGCGGGTGACCTCTTCATCGGTGCCGTAATCATACTCATCGATAAGACCACGACGCGCCTGGGAAGCGCGCTTACGCTCGGCGGCGGAAACGCGGCCGGTGCCTTTCAGGCGGGCGTCCTCGCCACGGCTAGCCATCGTTGGATCGCCGCCGGTCATCGGCTCCCACTCGAAGGTGATGCCACCAATGGTTACCGGGCAGCCCTCTACTGCGCCCTGCTCGCGCAGCTCGTCTTCCACGCCCGCCTTGGCCAGGCGGTCTGCCAAGAAGCCAACGGCCTCGTCGTTTTCAAAGTCCGTTTGCAAGATCCAGCGTTCGATCTTCTTTCCTTCGACAATGAAACCGCCCTGCACCTCTGGGTCACGGGAAACGGTGAAGTCCGCAAAGGAACCGGTGTTCTTCTTGTGACCCTGTGCCTTAGGGTGGATGACCGTGTGGTTCGGGTCGCGCTTGGGCTTCGGGCTCGCCTTGTGATGCTCAGTGACCATCTCCATGAGCTTGTACTTCAGCGGCTCCAAGCCCTTGCGGGCAGCAGCGGAGATAATGAAGACCGGCCAGCCGAATTTTTCCTTGAGGTCCTCTTGGACAAATTCCGCGAGTTCCTCCGCCTCCGGCACATCAGCCTTGTTGAGGATGATGATGCGTGGGCGCTCGCGCAAGTCACCCAGGCCGGTATCTTCTTGCAGCGCCTCTTGGTACTTGGCCAGCTCGTTTTCGAGGGCCTCAATATCGGATTCCGGGTCGCGGCCAGGCTCGATGGAGGCGGTATCGACTACGTGTGCCAGCACCGCCGTGCGCTCAATGTGGCGCAAGAAATCCAGGCCTAGGCCCTTGCCATCGGCCGCACCGGGGATAAGGCCCGGCACGTCCGCGATGGTAAACGAGCTATCTCCCATATCCACCACGCCTAGGTTGGGCTGCAAGGTGGTAAACGGGTAATCACCAATCTTCGGCTTGGCGGCAGAAAGAACCGAAATCAACGAAGACTTACCCGCCGAAGGGAAACCCACGAGCCCGACGTCCGCCATGGACTTCAGCTCGAGGATTAGATCGTGCGCTTGGCCCGGCCCGCCCTGCAAAGCAAAGCCGGGCGCCTTGCGGTTCTTGGAGGCAAGCGCCGCGTTGCCTAGGCCACCGAAGCCGCCTTCCGCAGCAACAAAGCGGGTGCCAGGCACTGTCAGGTCAGCCAGGGTATCGCCCTTTTCATTGCGCACCACCGTGCCGGCGGGCACCTCGAGAATCAAATCCTCTCCGCGGGCGCCGTTGCGCATATCGCCGGCACCGTTGCCGCCGCGCTGGGCCTTAATATGCGGGCGGTAGTGGAAATCCATAAGCGTATGGATTTGCTCAGATACCTCGAGGATGATGTCACCGCCGTGGCCGCCATTGCCGCCATCAGGTCCGCCCAAAGGCTTAAACTTTTCGCGGTGGACGGACACACAGCCGTGTCCACCATCGCCTGCTTGCAGGTGCAGGACGACGCGGTCAATAAAACGTGCCATGTTCGCCTTCTCCTCGAATTATCGTGGGATCTGAAGTCTATCAGTTACCTTCTGAATTCAAACTAAACCAGCGGCCAGCGAGGTTTAGCGCCCAGCCCCCGATCCACCTTCAGCATCTCCAACCGCAGACTGGTGCTCCTGTGCGGCTTCTTGTTCTTCCCACTCTTTTCGCTTCTTTCGTCGGCGTCGGTTTTTCCACAAGATGAGAAACACAGTAAGTAAAACGATGAGGACGACGGCAATCATCCACCATGACCAACCGAACCCGGCGGGCGATGGCTCCGGATTCCCGGGATCCAACGGATAGCGCTCCGCATGAACCAATAACCTATCGGTATTAAGCCCATATGGGGTACACGTAATGAGCGTAACTTTATCGTGCCCTGGTTCATAGGTAACGGCTTCATAGTCGTCGGGTTTAACTACTTCCCGGCTGGTCATTTTGTACCGCAAACGCTCCCCCATTACGTCGATGAAGATATCATCGCCTTCTTTAAGGGTAGGCAAACGGTCAAACATAGATGCATTGACCATGCCGGTATGCGCCGACAGCACCGCATTGGTACCATCCCCGCCCACCGGCAAGGTTGACCCAAACATGTGACCAGCCCCCTGATACAACACCTTTGGCGCGGTGGTATGGAACACCGGCAAATCCACATCAATCGACGGAATACGAATGCGGGCAATCATTCCCTGGGGCCCATCCACATTCAGCTGCGACATATAATCTTCCATCCCGGGATCCGTGTTCACCGGTGGCCGCGCGTGTGGACCCTCTGCCAAAAGACGGTCATTGTATTCGTGGGCCCGTTGTAGCTGCCGCTCCTTTTCGTCTTGGCTTAAATCAGCGACCTTTCCACTATAGGCTTCTGTTTGTCGCATCAGCTTATTATGGTTTGCCAGTGTTGATACCACTGGGTACAGCAACAGCAAAGCCCCTAGAAGCAGCGCGATGATAGACACTGCATTGCCCTTCTTGCGCTTCTTTTGCGTCGAGGCCGGCCTATCTTTCGCGCTTGTTATCACAATTAACCCTCGTCCTTTTCGGCTGCTGTGGCTGAATCTTCCTCGTCATCTCGGCGCCGGATCAACAAAATGATACCTACGAGGATCAACAGCACCGCTAAAACTGTCACGCCAATAACGGAAGCACCCGTGGAAGCGAGGCTGCTTACAATACCGCCGTGCTCTCGAGGTTCATCGCTAGTTTCGGGATCGCCTTCTTGGGGCGTCAACGGCCCTGTGTGCCCATCTTCATCTGGGGGCGTGGGAAAACCTGGAATATCACTTGGCCTATCCGGTCGCGGCTGAGAGGAGCCTGGCTCCTCAGGTTCAGCGGAGGGTCGCGATGTGGAAGGTGCCGAGGCGGAAGGCTCCGGCTCCGTATGCTGCGTTACCGCCGGAGTGGGTTTTGAAGTGGTGGTGCTTGACTCTGAGGGCGGAAAACACGATTCAAATTTATAGATAGGAACGTTGGTGCTTGCCGACGCCTCTACCTCACTGCGCTGTGCATCCATACCATCCGTGGCTAACGTAGTTGTTGCACGCAGCTCTCCCGTAGCATCTTGCCTAGCCTGTGAACGAAGCGTGACCTTAACTGCGGTATTGGGGTCTAATTCACGAAGCTGCGCCAGCTTATCTAGAGCTTCCTTTTTAAGTTCAATAGTGACGCTGCCTTTTTTCTTTTCCACGGTGTAGCTCTTCGCATCAAGCTCGAGAACTTCCCCTGCACCAACAATACGTACGGACTCGACTTCAACGTAGGTAGCTGGCTCTGGCTGAGCCGGGTCCGTGTCACCTTCCTGTGCCTCATGCATATCCGATAACTCTGTAGTGAGCCGGTAATGGCCAATCGACCCATCCGTGCTCGTATTCGGGGTAGCAGCAGAAATCTCGTATTTCACCACACCGCCAGGAGCGACCGCATAATGCTCACCAGGAACTAAGCACGACGTCCGCGGAATAATACTGACGTTGAGGACTTGTGCTTTCAACTCCACCCGATGTTCTTCACCATCACCAGTAATAGCTACGACAAAGGGAGCATAGGACACGCTCGGATCTTGGGAACCTGGGTTGTCTGCGATGTCAATCAAATAGACCCCGGGCTTAACACCGCGGAAGGTGGCCTTGCCATCGGCAGTCAAAGCCTCATCTATACGGACAAAGTCCTCCGGGCTGTCTTTGAGCAGCTGGGGAACATCAAGGGCCGGAATATCCTTAGCGCTCACGCCATTGATGCGCGAGAGCACCAGTTTTCTATCTCCAATTTTCCCAAACCACTCGGCCCCCACTGACTCAGTGAGATCGACGTGCACGTCGCTGGCCCGGCCGTTCAACGTTTGAGCAGTTGCTACCGCGGTTTCTCCTGTACCGAAAGATGGCAATACCAATGGTTGCGCCGCCAAGCCCGTTAAGAGGCTAGCCACAACAATCCCCGCGCGAAACATGCGCGGCCGTGGTTGTCGTTCACCCACTGTCAAGACCTTCCTTCAACAGGGCGTTAAAGGCACGCATAGTCACGAGCCCTTGCTGCTCAAAAACTATTCCGACGTCGGCCCTAGGCCGCGCCGGAATAGACCCATACTCGCAGGCTAAGCGTTGCGACGCTTCAGCTGATAAGCAGCACCACCGATGAACAGTAGGGCACCAAGTCCCAAGATGATCAACATAGTGCGCATACCGGTGGCTGGGAGCTTGCCCCAAATATTATCTTTCACGTCATCCACGGTGGCGGTAAAGATGACACGCTCATCACGTTTGTCCTGCGAGGCCGTCAGGTGCTGTGGATCCGGGTTCACTAGGTAGCCTGCCGGCGCCTTAGTCTCAACCGCACAGTAGTCCTTTGCCGGATCAAATTGCAGGAAGTAGCCGTCTGCTACCGCCGCCTTGGTCTTATCGGTACCTACAGCCTTAAGGGTGGCGTCCGCAGCAGCTGTACCTTCAGCGTTGGCACCCTTAATCGGGGCAGCACCATCAGCTACCGTCCACTTTTCGCTTTGTTCGGTACATTCAAAGACCTGGAATTCAGCGCCGTCACCATTTTTACCGTCCTCGGTGGGATTACCATTCAGGTTCTTAGTAATGGAAACATCGTTGTAGTGGGTGACCGTCGGACCATCTGTTTTATCTGTCGGCGAGGTGTTGATGTCATTTCCGTTGATATGCTCGACAGCGGTGTTGGTGATCTGACCGTTGGCCGGAATCCTCACAACTTTTGCATCGAACTTAATTTCCACTGCCAAATCTGGGTGATCAGCTCGCGCCTGCGCCAGTTTTTGAAGTCCCGAATCCGTGAAATCGACGGTCAGGTTCTTACCAGAAATCTGTACGGTGTAGTCTTCGCCACGAACAAGATCGACGCCCTTGGCTGCAACGGAAACTTGGTCTGGAGTGCTTGCATAATCGAGATATTCGGACAGATCATCCGTCACCTGCAGCTTAGGCAGGGTACGCGCACCACTCTTATCGACGTCGCCAGCGGGAACCGGTGCGGTGATGGTGTAGCCAATATTATCTCCGACGTTGGCATTGTTATTAGTGGAAGTCTTCTTTGGCTGAATGAGCTGGTTCTTTGGCGATACAGTCGGATTGTAGTTAATAGACCCGTCTTCTTGGGTCATAGGAATAGTGACCAGGAACGGCGAACCAACGGTGTACTTGGAGCCTTGAACTGGAACCTCAGTAACCTTGTACAGGCCTACTGGAAGACCATCAAACTTGGCAGTGCCGCTTGCATCGGTGGTCAGCTCTTTAGCCTCAAAACCAGAGTCAATCGTTGCGGCGTCGGGACCTGCAGCGACTTTATCTCCGGCTTCCTTCCAGCCTGCAGCGGTGTCGAGAGTATTGTCCATTTGAACTTTCTCGATCTTGAACTCCATGCCCTCGAGCTTGTTCTCGGAGCCTACTTCACCACTACGCTTGTCAATCGTAAGGGAACCCGTTGCTTTGGCATCAATGGTTTGGCGGGCCGAAGCAGAAGGAGCGGCAGCGGTTGTGGTGTCGCCAGGCGCAGCAAATGCCGCAGGGCTAGCAGCGGCCAATCCGGCGGCGAGTGCAATAGCGAAAGTCTTGGAAACAATACGAGACATATAAGGGTTGTCCTCTCGTTAATACCCATTTCGACTTTTCCAAATGAGCCGACAGAGTTGAGTGAAGGAAATTCTGAACAGAGTATATGTGAATACATAACCCCAGCACAAGCGGAAGAACCATTAAATCCAAGCATCGCAAGATAGTATCGAACAAATACTGATTCCAGATCCTCGCACGGGCGTTACCACCCATGGAGATACTTATTGCGAAGCTCCTTCCGCAGGCAAAGTTTTGGGTCATATTTTAGTTTTCTTGCAAACTAATCCTCCTTTAATAGGAGTGCTTTAACCGAAATTCGGCCCTAATCGCCGCGAAATCTCGCGGCCATAAAACACGCGCTCTAGCCGTTCATAGACCTAAAAGCGCTGCGCCTCTTCTGAGGACCCTGCCCCACTGTTCCCACCCCTTTATTTCAAGGAGCAGGAACAGTGCGCGGCGCTTTAATCTTGACCGGTTGGACGATCTTCTTCGTCATCTTCATCTGGACGACGCAGATAGCGCCACAAGCCGAAGCCTAAGAGGATCAACCCAAGTACCAGTACCCACACCAAGGTCTGCATTCCGGTTTCTGGCAATAGACCTCCGATGAGCCCAGAAGGTCGAAGCGCTCCGTGAGAATCACTACCGGAGGTAGTGAACTGGTGTCCGCCCTCAGAGGCCTGCGCGGTCACCTTTACTTCAGGCTGGCCTGAATCCGGATAGCGATAGGTCTCGTCCTTATCTCCTGGGATTACAACGTCGAAGGAGCAAGCGAAAGATTCTCCCTTAGCCAGGGACTGTGGCGGTGCACATACGCTCGACGGAACGACTCCATCTTCACCTACTTCTACCGATGTGCCGTCCTTAACCAAGGTTAGTCCGGCAAGAGAAGCATCTTCGATCCGGAAGTCGGACAGATCATACGCGCCATCATTGGCTACCTCATAAGACATACTCATCTTCTCGGCCTTTGCAGGCAACAAGGTGGTTCCAAAGAGATCGCCGGTTAGGTTGCCCAAAGGCGTGCCCTCAATGGACTTCGTGACGCTTATACCCGCGAATTTATTTTCGGCAGTCAGCGTCCAACGGTCACCAGAACGGGAAGTATCTTTCCCGTCTGTCACCGGCCGAACCGTGAACGATACCGGTCGAATCGGCTCAGAACCATTTTCCTTGGGGGCGCTAGGGATAGCCGCAGAGTGTTCAGTATCTGCTTCTACCAAATCGCCATGCTGAGAAATACGGAAAATCGAGTCATTGTTCTTCACACCGTCATCTACTTCATTAACGGTGCAAGGACTGTTCACCGGAATGTTTTTAATCGTATAACTTTGTCCTGCCTTAAGCGTGAATGCATTGCTCTGCGAAGAATCGCTCAACGCTGGATCGCTACACGAGTACTCAAACCGGAAAGTAGCATCCTTGCCCACTGCCCCATCTGCAGTCTTGGCAAAGGTGGCATCATAATGAGCCCTAGGGTGGTAAATATCCGCACCGATTACTAGCTCCGTCCTATCCGAAGGAAGATTTCCAGCCGTAGCGAAAGAGTACTTGAGGTTCTTTTTTTCGGCAGACACGTCTTCGGTAGGAATATCCGAAATCAATCCTCGTGCACCATCACGCTCGCCTTGTGACCATTTGGTGTACTGAGTCAACGGGGTTCGTTGGCCGTTCGTCACCTCAAGTTCGCCGCGGGGCTGTAGTGCTGGACCGCTGAGCTCCAGTTCACAGTCAACACCCACTGGCAGGTCCATAGTTTGGCCATTTGCTGGGGCCTGGTCCGATTGGGAAAGCTCTGTAGCAGCAACAGAAGCTAGTGGGAATTGTAGAGAGGCCGCCGAGTCAGCGGGGTCCTTGCACACGACTTTAGCTTCATATCCTTGGGAATCAGCGCCCACCAGGTAACCAAAGTTACTCAAGACTAGCTTGACAGGAGCAGTCCGTCGCTCAACGCGATTTACAAAATGCAGGTCCTGAGCGTCACTTGCGTCTGGGGCTGGCGCATACGCAGTCACGGTTCGCTCGTCTGGTGTAATCCGCAAAGTCTGCGGAGTGCTAGAGCTCTCTTCTTCAGCGAACCTGCAGTAAGAACCAGCAGGGACGATAGCTTCGTCCGAAGCTAAGGACAAGATGGACTCATCACCGTTTGAACCTGTGGCGTTAAATTCCGATTTCTTCAACGTCGCCGGCAAGATATAGCTCGACTGCGGACGCAGCTTCTCTGGAATAAAAGAGGTCTCGCCAATACTATTTGTCTGGTAGCCAATGGCCTTGCACTGCATAGTGAAATTAAAAGGATAATTCCCCGGAATTTCCTTTAGGTTGCCATCTTTACCCACTAGATCCTTACTGATCTTTACCTTTGAGGTTTCGTACTCATAGTGGTTGTCGAGACGAATCTTATTGTCATTCGGTTCATCCACGGTAAGGAACTCTGGCGAGGTTGTCTTTTCATTATCCAGCTTCTGATCTGGGTAAGCGTTTCCACCTTGCCTATCCACTACCCAGTCAACATACGCGGGCCGTAAGTACGCATTTAGGTCATCGCTGCCATCGTTCATGGTCAGTTTTAGGGAGCCAAAGTGGTCACCAGTAATCTGGCAATCCGCACCCACCGGGACACCGGTAAAGGTAGTCTTGCCTTCGCCCTTAATGGATCCGCTTTGGCTCTGTAGTACTGCCTCGTCTCCCGTTTCCGGATCACGGCAGACTAGATCAAAATGGTGATCATAAAGGGCATCCTGCAGATCCTTATTGGCATTCTTGTACTGATCACGAATGCTTTCGCTCGGCAAAACTGCCTCTTTGCTGAGCTCAATATACGTGGTTCGACGGGAATAGGTATTTACGAAAGTTACGTTGACACTGTCGGAATTGCCTACGGTAAACTTCGCCCTTCCTCCCTCGGTAGGGGTTCCGTTGACATTAATCGACTTGTTCAGGGTGATGCCCACCGCTGTGGTTGTTTCTCCCTCGGAGGCAGTACAGTCAGAGCCCACGTTGACCTGGATAGGTTCGCTTGGCCGTCCTTGTTGAACGGTCGTTGTCACGTCAATGCCTGCGGAACCATCTGGGTTAGTACATTTCAGTTCGACAGGGAAGATACGCTCCGACTTAATCTTGCGGCGTGCATCAGAAATCAAGGAATCAGGGTCATTAAACTCCACCTGCTTGGAGTCCTCAACCGAAGATTGAATGAAGTCATAGTGATGATGCACGTCCATGGTTGATTGGTCACCAATAGTGAACTGTGCCCCATCGCCAATATCGTTGCCTTCATTATCGTCCGCAGCGTACAAGTATTCTGAATCATTGCGAATTGGATATTCGTTGCCGCTTTCAGAGGTCCGCTTACTTGAGTCTCCAGACTCTTTTAGGGAGCAATTAGTGCCCTTCGGGATTTTCTGGGCAGGAATAACTACCTGATCGCCGGATTTAAGGTCAAAATTGGTGGTATAGCCATTGTCACAACGCAATGAATACGACAGCGATTCAGGTGCAAGAGTGTTCCGCCCGCCTGTACGCAAGGAAACCGTAAGGCCTTTTCCGGCAGGAGTGAATGTATTGGTTACCGTTGCGGTATTGTTCTCGGCGTTGACCGTTGTCTTTGCGCTATCAACATCTGTGCTGAAAATAATTCCACCAGCAACATTTGGTGTCTCTTCAGTGAAGGTGCAGTCATTGCCATAGGGAACACCCAACTTTCCATCTTGGCTATTTAGCTTCGAGGCAAGGTCGGGATCATCAGATTCCAACCTCATCGTTCCATCACCTGGCACGACTACTTTACCGCTTAGCTCAACAGGCAGAACCTTACCGTTATCTCCCGAAATGTTTCGGGTTCCACATCGATACGTGAAAGTATAAGAATCGGGTAGAACACCCTCGACCTGTGAATCTACAACCTTATGCAGGTCCACGGTTCCCAGTTTTGGATCGTAGATGTTTGAAACCGTCACAAGGTTGCGGTCTGTGCCAGAAGCCTTGCGAATAGTGGTTATTTTTTGAGTTTTTGCGTCGGAATTATCCAGTTCCGTTACCTTGTCGCTAGCATCCGAGGCGCGAACCTTAGCACCTTGAAAGTGCGTAGTGGTGGTATCTCCTGGTTCATTTTCCCAGACTAAACAATCTGCGCCGATTCGTACTTCGCCGACGCTCTTTTCGCCATCCTCTGCGGTGATTGTAGTACTACCCTCACTTACGGTTTGTCCCTCAGCAGAGCAACGATAATTGATATCAAAGTTTAATGCCTTTAGCTCGTCGTTACCCGCGGCCAAACCTGTTATCTCTTTGCGGATAACTAGAGGCGAAGTTAAATAGGAATAGCTGGTTTCGAAGTGTAGTTCCTTTGTTTCGCCTTGCTTATCCAAGGTGAAGTGAAAGCCATTGTTTCCATCAGGATCAAGGTGCTGGCCGTTTAGGGAACCGTCGCGCTTATCCAGTTTGATCATTTGGCGTTGCTGCTCAGTAAGGTCAGTCAACGGGGTTAAGACGCAGTCGCGCCCCACTGGAAGATCCGGAATCGTCACTGCGTTGGTGGGGTTGGATTTACTCAGATCAAAGGAGACTTCTCGCTGCCCCAAATTGGTGCCCTCACACCGCACGCCGAATCGGTAGGTTCCCCCTACCTTCCCGTCGCTGACAGGCTTTCCCAAAATGTGCTTGCTCAGTTTCAGCGAAGCTTTTTGATAGTCATACTTATTTAAGGCTTTTGCTGAACCCGCAACAACACCACTGGTGTCTCCTGCTGCGGGGCTAAGATCGACGTTTACGGGGCTATTAATATTTCCTGTTGCCTGTTGCCCATTCCAAGACAGGCTGAAATCGATCCCTGCACCGGGTTGACCACCATCCGTCAACTTCTCAGTTACAGTACAACTAGCGCCCTGAGGCAATCGGTCGATTACGGTGTTTGTACCACGCTCGAGCTGTACGTCATCTTCCAGCTTGATGTCTGGGTATGCAGTCGTGAACCCAGCAGGTGCAGTGCACTTATAATGCAGCGTAAATTTTTGTAGCTGCACATCACTAAAGTTCGCAGCTGAACCTTCTACGTTCTTGCCTAGGGTCAAAGAAGCGGGCTTAAATTTTGACTTCCAAACAACGCTACAATTAGGTTGTCTTGTTTCGCTTGAAGGCAACAGCAGCCGAGACGTTCCACTCGCGGTATCTTTTTCAAGAGAGTACCCATCAGGAACGCTACCCCCTTTAATTACCTTGGTCTCGCTCGTGCCCTCGGAGGAATTAAGCGTACAGGTCCATACGGGCTCATACCGATCGAATGCCTTGTCCGTCGGATTAGTCTGCGACCGAAAGCCAATCCGGTCCTGCGCTGTACCCGTCGTGTCCAACCTGCGCATCGCGGTGGTATAACCATTTTCTGGTGCCGGCAAATCGGTATTCGCATTCCCGTCACGTAGGAACGGAGTATAGCTAGCAGTTCGGGTTTGACCGCTCAGCTTTTCCTCGGTCGTGGATTCTACTTGGGCGAAATCCTTGGCGGAACCGAAATTGATTCGGCTCAATGCCACGCCCATAGCGACGGCTTGGGTACCGCTGCTATAAGAGCCCATGCTGATTTCCATTTTTTGCGGTTTATCCACTCCAACGATCCAGGAAGCGTGACTGCCGGTTTGCTTTGAATGGCAGACAAAACCGCGGCTCCTTCCGTCGGCGGCTGAGCCCCACTGGCTCTCTATTGGTTCAGTACCCGCACCAAACTTGAGTTCGCAGGCACGTTTCTCACCGGTTCCTGATTTGAGCTCGGTGGGTGCGCTTACTTGTCCTCCGTCCACGCTGATCATTTCACCGGGACCGCCCGCACCGGTTGATTCCGCATCGGCGACTGCGAACCGATAATTCGACACAGGAGTAGAGCTTTCCCCTCGTTTGACCACTATGTTATTCAACGTGAACCTAGTGAAGCTATTGTTGCCGCCCGTCATTTGCAGGACGTCCTTGAGATTTTCACTTCCTTTTTCAAAGAAGCCAGGCTTGCCAAAGACGGCTAGGTTCCACGAAGGATTGGGTTCTGCAGTATATTTGGTCGCCGAGTCTTTAGCAGCAATCGAGAGATCAAATTCAATGGTGTAGTCGCCAATCTTTCTGGTCTTGTGACCAGGCGTGGTCATGTTGCTAACATCCAACCAACAAATTTGGCTCGCCCATGGCTCGGTTACGCCGGTTCCTTTTCGGAAGGCGCAGTCCCCAAATGGCGAGCCAGTGGTCGTCGAGGTAGTAGCGGCCTCAGCCTGAGGCTCATTATGAGGCACTACTAGGAGCGCGAACCCGACTAAAAGGATCGTTACACAGGCCATCAACCGCACGGTGAGCGGACTATGGAAACGATGCTGGCTATTGGCAGAAAAAGCCATATTTGCGTAATCCTTCCGGTTACAAAACCGCCGAAAACAATATGATCCGTTTACCGCATAAACGCACAATCTCAGCGCTATTCCTCAAGTATGTTACTCGGTAAATTAAACCTTTCCAACCGTGTGACAAGGATAAATGAAGAAATTTTTGGGTTCCCGTCCAGCTAAAATCAAGGAATTTATTGCCCCATAGAATCTATTCCTTCAAGTGCTCCATCACTGGCGAGTTGGAGGAACGGCTCTCGATGCAAGTCGGTTCTTGAAAAGCAAAACTTGAAGCATTCTGAGCGCATTTGCGCCATAGCTATTCCAATAGCTCAATTACCCCGAAACCACCGCTTCCATTGAAATTCGCATATGCGGCACAGTGTCACCTGGGTGATGCCTACCAGATTCCTAAAGCTCTACATCGGTAAGGCGGTTTATTTGCCCTCCCCCAAAGCCGACGTGAGAAGGGAGCGGTCTGTGGCTTCGCAGCACCACAACCAAGATCGCTTATAAAACGAGAATATCCCCGAACCACTCCCACTTTGAGTAAGAGCTTGTTCGGGGATATTTTCTTAGTCGGCCTGAAGTTAGGCAGTTGCTTCTGCAGCAACCTCTTCAGCCGGAACAATGTTGACCATACGACGGCCACGCTTCATACCGAACTCAACGGAGCCAGCTGCAAGCGCGAACAGGGTATCGTCGCCGCCGCGGCCTACGTTCTCACCTGGGTGGAACTTGGTGCCGCGCTGACGCACGATGATCTCGCCGGCATTAACCTGCTGACCACCGAAGCGCTTGACACCGAGACGCTTGGACTCGGAATCGCGACCGTTGCTGGAGCTGGAAGCACCCTTCTTGTGTGCCATGTGGTTTTCCCTCCTTTAGGGATAATTACAGCCGGTTAAGGCTTACTTGATACCGGTGATCTTCAAGGTGGTCACAGGCTGACGGTGGCCCTGACGCTTCTTGTAACCAGTCTTGTTCTTGTACTTCAGGATATCGACCTTCGGGCCCTTACCCTGCTCAACGATTTCTGCGGAGACAGAAACCTTCTCCAAGTCGGAAGCCTTGGACTTAACATCGGCGCCATCGACGAGCAGAACCGGGGTGAGAGCTACGGCAGAGCCTGGCTCACCCTCGATCTTCTCGACCTTGACGAGGTCACCTTCAGCAACCTTGTACTGCTTGCCGCCGGTCTTGACGATCGCGTACATAGAGGGTTACCCCTTATCTAAACTCGCTCGGAAGCAACCGGGGAGGCCGCGTTCCGAATGGACACTTACATATTGCGTTTAGTTCCCGCGCGAACATGCCCGCACAGCTCACTAAGTGAGTGTCGGACTGATCCAGCGCCGTGAGTACTAAACAGCGACTGTCAAAGACTACCCCGTAGCGGGCACAAAATACAAACCACGCTTTTTGTGCCCGCGTGGCGTAGCCCTAAGACGTGCTTCGCCGTGCTACGCGGCGTCGGCCGCGCCCAGACTTAGCCCGCGCTTTTTCCTGGGGTGCACCGCTTCCTGCAGCCTGGTTCTGAGCGGCGTTATCCTGCGCCTTTGGAGCCTTGGCGCTTGCCGACGCCCCCTTCTTGCGCACCGCCCTCTTCTTTCCGCGGCGCAGCACCTTGGTATCGCCCGTGGCCGCCCGCTGGCCAGCACCGGAACGATCCGACGAGCCATCCTGCTGCGTCGAACGGCTCGGGGCGGTCTTCGCTACCTTCGGATTCTCTGCTACCGCCTTTTTAGGAGCGGCCTGGCGCACGGCACGGCGACGCCCACGGCCCTTGCCACCGGCACGCCCCGCGCGTGCGGCGCCAGCGGCCTTTTCATGACGCTGCTCGGCGGACCCGCCCGCCTGCTTGTGTTCGTGCTCCTGCGCCTTTTCCTTGACCTCGTGCGGCACACGCGAGGTAGTCCGACGCTTGGCCTGCTGGGTGCGCACCGAACGACGGCGGCCACGCCCGCGAGCCTTGCGCTCTTCGCGTGAGGCCTGCTGCCCGTGCTGGGCTTCAGCCCGGCTAGCGTTACCGTCGCCGTCGGCAGAGTCCTGCTCACCGGCGACCGCGAAATCCTGCGGCTGCGGGCGCCTATCGGAGCGCGAATTGCCGCGGGTGCGGCGCTTGCGGCGCGGGGAAGCCTCAAACTCGGCTACTGCCTCGTCATAGGTCTTTCCAGTTGCTTTCTCCGGAGCGGCTTCCTTTTCCAGTGCCTTCTGCTCGCCGCCTGCAGCCTCGCGGGTTACCTTCGACCGGCGCGTCGCCCGGCGCGGCTTCTTGCCACGCTTGGAGCCGGCCCCTGCACCAGGGTGTGCCTGAGCAACGGCACCCGAGTCCGCGTCCGTATCCGCATCGGGGACATAGGAATTAAATTCCTGCACCTCGTCGCTCTCGGCCGCATTATCCGCCGCGGCATACGCGATGGCCTCGATATCGGATACCTCAGTCTGAGTGCGCTTGCGCGCGCGGCGACGACCGCGTCCACGTCCGCGCTCCTTGCTGCGGTCGTGGTCTCCGCTGTGCTCTTCCGATCCAGCGTGGGACTGAGCCGGACCGCGCTCATCCACAACAACGTTTGCTACGAGGTCTTCCAACGACGTCTTCGCAGATTCTCGCGCGGCCTCTTCGCTCTCGGTACCGTAGACCGGCGCCTGGGTCTTCTTAAAGCGCTTAGGCTTGGAGGAGCTCTCGCGGGCGTCGTCAAGCTCGTGCTTATGCATCGCCACCGCAGTCGGGTGCTGCTGCGGATCGTGGTGCTGCTTCTTGTGTGCCTTGGACTTGCGGCCAGAATGCTTGGAGCGCTGATCGTCCTCGGCCTCGTCCACCGGATACTGGTGAATGATGATGCCACGGCCGTTGCAGCACTCGCACTCGGTGGAGAAGGTCTCCACCAGGCCGGTGCCTAAGCGCTTGCGGGTCATCTGCACCAAGCCCAGCGAGGTGACCTCGGAGACTTGGTGGCGGGTGCGATCGCGGCCCAAGGCTTCCTTCAGGCGGCGCAGCACCAGATCCTGGTTTTCTGGCAGGACCATATCGATAAAGTCCACGACGATCATGCCGCCGAGATCGCGCAGGCGCATCTGGCGCACGATTTCTTCGGCCGCCTCGAGGTTATTGCGGGTAACGGTTTCTTCCAGGTTGCCGCCGGAACCGGTGAACTTGCCGGTATTAACATCAATGACGGTCATGGCCTCGGTGCGGTCAATAACCAGCGTGCCGCCCGAGGGCAGCCATACCTTGCGCGAGAGCGCCTTATGCAGCTGCTCATCAATGCGGTAAGCCTCGAATGCATCCTGCCCGCCGTGGTCCTTGGCGCGGTAGCGCACCACGCGGTCCGCAAGGTCCGGCGCCATGGAATCCACATAGGCGCGGACGGTATTGAAGGAACGCTTGCCATCGACGATGAGCTCGGTGAAGTCCTCGTTGAAGAGATCGCGCACCACCTTGATGAGCATGTTTGGTTCTTCATACATGGTCACCGGCTTGGCGCCCTTGGAAGATTTTTCCTTCTTAGCGTGTGCCACGATGTCCTCCCACCGGCTGTGCAGGCGGTTGACGTCGGTAGCGATTGCCTCTTCTGGGACATTCTCGGCGGCGGTGCGGATAATCGCGCCGCCATCGCCTGGAACCACGCGGCCGAGGATATCCTTCAAGCGCTTGCGCTCCGGGGCGGGCAGCTTGCGGGAAATACCGGCGCTGCGCCCGCCCGGTACGTAGACCAGGTAGCGGCCAGCGAGGGAAATCTGGGTGGTAAGTCGCGCGCCCTTGTGACCAATGGGATCCTTAGCCACCTGCACCAGCACCTGGTCACCAGACTTCAGGGCGTTTTCTACCTTGCGGGCGCGCCCGTGCA
Organism: Corynebacterium tuberculostearicum; assembly: GCF_030229345.1. Taxonomy (GTDB): domain Bacteria; phylum Actinomycetota; class Actinomycetes; order Mycobacteriales; family Mycobacteriaceae; genus Corynebacterium; species Corynebacterium tuberculostearicum_G. The sequence goes on from NZ_JASPGP010000003.1 coordinate 97,653, forward strand.
GCTTGGTCTTGCGCCAGTCGATTTCACCGGCGTAGAGCACACCGTTTCGGCCCTGTCCGATGTCCACGAAGGCCGCCTCCATGGACGGCAGCACGTTTTGGACGCGGCCCAAGTAGATATTGCCAATGAGCGAGGCTTGGGACTCGGTGGTCACGAAGTGCTCGACCAACAGGTCATCTTCTAACACGCCCACCTGGGTGATAATGCCGGCGCCGTCCTCGCGCTCCTTATCGCGCACCACCATGGTGCGCTCCACGGCTTCGCGGCGGGCAAGGAACTCTGCTTGGGAAACGATGTGCTGGCGGGTGCGGCCCTTTTCGCGCAGTTCGGCCCGGCGGCGCTTCTGCGCCTCGATGCGCGTGGAGCCACGGATGGCCTTCGGCTCTTCAATGTGCTCGGGCTCGCCTGCCTGCTCTTCACGCTTTGCACCGGCGCCGCGTCCACGGGATGCGCCACGGCGCCCACGGCGGCGGCCCTCAGACTTTCCGGAACCGCGGTCGGAGCCGGAGTGCTCGCCGCTACCTTCGGCGGAGTCCGCAGCGCCCTCATTGTCATCGCGTGCGGAGTCGTCGGCAGCGAAGTCCTCCTCCTCTGCGTCTACTGCCGGTGAGAATGCCGCTGCCTCGTCCTGCTGCGGGGCCATGAAGATAGGCGCAAAGTCATAGTGCCCAGAATCCTCCTCGGACTCGGCACGCGGGACGATGTGCGGGGCGTAGTAGTCATCCTCGAAGTCCTCGCCGGCCTCGGCCAGCGCCTCGTGCAATTTCGCCGCATCAACCGTTCCGGTATCGAGTGCACTAGCCGGTGCTTCGCCCGCCTCACCCGTGGCTTCTACTGCTTCGGGGGCTGCCGCTTCAGCGTCCTCAGGCTCCTCGGCGGCTGCGCCAGTTTCGGCTGCGGCCTGGGCCAGCGATGCCTCTACCTTGTCTTCGATCTGGGAAATTTCATTGTCCACGTTCTTACGCACGCGGTGGCGCAGGTGTTCTTCGTCTTCCGCGGACTGCTCCCCCTCCCCTGCCTCGGCGGCATCTGCCGGCTCTTCGGGTGCCACGGCAGCGGACTTACGGGTGGCCTTGCGGGCGCGCTTGGCGCGCTTCTTAGCTGGCTTCTTTTCCTTTTCCTCGTCCGCGTTCTCTTTCGATTGTGCGACGGCCTCGCCTTTGGCCTCTTCAGCCGGTGCTTCGGTGGTGTCGCCCGAGGGGGCGTCGGCAACCGCGGCGGCGTTCGCTACGGTATCCAGCACCTGGCCTGCTTCCTCGCGGGAAAGGGAGCTCTGCGCGCTCTTTTTCAGGCCCATGTCTTTAAGCTGTGCCACCAGCTCGCGCGAGGAAAGCCCCAACTGCTTGGCCAGGGAATACACGCGGGTCTTGTCCTTTAGTTGGCTACGGTCCAGGTTCTGGGCCAAAGACGCCGCTGCCTTGAGGCTTTCAGTTGTTTCTTGAGAGTTCTGTGCCACCATGTCCGGGCTTACTCCTGTACATCGTCTGTATTTGGCGCGGCCTCGGGCGCAGGCACGGCCGAAGACCGTACCGCCGCCGCACGAGGCATAGTGCGCGCTAAAAAAGTTTGTGGGATATGAAGTTATGCCGCGTCTCGTACGCGCTATCCCCCATTGTGTCACAGAACCGCGGCCAAGCTAGCAGGCGGTGTTATGTTGGCGGGGTGGCAGAACTAGCACGAATCCCCGCGCGCGAACTCGCGCAGTACCGACAGCGCAATGAAGTCCCGGTGCGCTCCGCACTTTACTTTGGCGTACCGGCCGGCTTTGCCATTGGCTTCGCCAACACGGGCGTGGATTATATGTTGATGGGAGCCGGCGTTTTTGCCGTCTTTGCGGTGCTGGGGTTGGTGCACCTCATCCGCAATTACCCGCGCGGCATCAACGCTGCGCAAGAGGAATTCCGCGATGGCGACTATCCCACGATTGCTTATATCGCACCGTTTATCCCGATCGCTGCGCCATTGGTCATGGCGCCACTGAGCGCAGCCGGCCTGCTCCCAGAGGTAGAGCTGGCCCCGCCCGTTGCCGGGATGCTGTCCGGCGCGTGGTGGGCCTTTGGCTTGCCGTTGGGCATCTGGAGCATGTTTTCCCAGTCCTTCCGGATCGGCCGGCGCCGTATTAACAAGATCCTGGAAAAAGACCCGCTCGACGGGGTTACGGAGGCTCGCTTGGAGCTTGCCGACGCCCACTCGGACATCCTCACCGCCCTCGTCGCCGCCGGCGCGGTGCAGGGAAACACGATTAATTCCACTGCCCTCTCGAAGTTCATGAAGGTAGACCTCGACCCTCTATCCGAACAGCTCGATGCTTTAGCAAAGGCGGACCTGGTGAAGCTGAGCCGCATGGGACTGCGCACCGCGCCCGCAAAGTGGACCATCACCATCACGCCGACTGGGGTTCGCTGTCTGTATCAAGTGGGCCGACGCTAACTTGGCAAGCTTTTGTCTCCTGGGAAGAGCTTCGGGCCTATCCAGAGCATTATATAAACGAGGCCCACGAGCACTGGGATTTCAATCAGTGGCCCAATGGTACCGGCAAGGGCCTGTGCTGACGCAGCACCAAATGTACCGATGGAAACTGCAATGGCTAGCTCGAAGTTATTTCCGGCTGCGGTAAAAGCCACGGAAGCGGATTGCGCGTAGTTCATTCCTTCGACCTTTGCCACGCCCAAAGCTAGGAAAAACATTCCAACAAAGTAGAGGACCAACGGAATCGCAACTCTCACCACGGCTGTCGGCTGTGCTACCAGCTGCTCGCCTTGCAGCGAAAACAGCAGCACGATGGTGTAGAGCAAACCAATCATCGCCAAAGGCGAGACTGCCGGAAGGAAGCGGTTTTCAAACCATTCGCGGCCTTTGACCTTTTCTCCCCACACCCGTGAGAGCACGCCAAGCAGCAGGGGGATTCCTAGGAACACAAGAACCGCAGTGACAATGGACCAGAAAGAAAATTCAACAGAGGTGGTGTCTAGACCTAACCATCCAGGTAGAACTTGCAAGTAGAACCAACCCATGACGCCAAACATGGCTACCTGGAATACAGAGTTTATGGCGACAAGAACGGCGGTGGCCTCCCGATCGGCGCAGGAGAGATCGGACCACACTAGGACCATTGCGATACAACGGGCTAGCCCAACGATAATCAGGCCGGTTCGCAGCTCTGGCTGATCGGCAAGAAATATCCACGCCAGCGTGAACATCAATGCAGGCCCCACCAGCCAGTTCAACACAATCGATACCACCATCAACCGGCCATCGGCAGCAATATCTCGGGTCTTTTCATAGCGGACTTTAGCCAGGGGCGGATACATCATAACTAGCAGGCCCAGCGCGATTGGAAGAGAAATACCGCCAACCTCTAGAGCAGACAGTGCTTCTCCAATGCCTGGCAGGAAGTGGCCTATCAATAGCCCCACAGCCATGGCCATGATGATCCACACAGGGAGGAATCTATCGAGAAATGACAACTTTGGGCGTTGCGTAACGGCCATGGCTCTCCTTGTGCGACGAGGAATTCAACTTTCGAACAGTACTTTAATCGCCCATATTGATACTCGTCAATATAACGGAATGGGAGGCAGACTCCTTATACTGTGTACATGGACCCCTCCCCTAGCAATGCCGATAGCCCCCCGGATGCACAGTGCTGTTCCCTGAGCAGTGGCCCGCTCAGCCAGGGCGACTCCCTCCGCTTTTCCCAGCAATTTAAAGTACTTGCTGACCCCGCCCGCCTGCGCCTGCTATCCATATTGTGCGACGAGGGCTGCGGCCCGATGAGTGTTACGGAGCTGACCGCGCTATCCGGCCTGAGCCAACCGACGGTATCTCATCACCTCGGCAAGTTGAGGGAATCCGGTCTCTTAATCAAGCAACAATCGGGCCGTACCGTTACCCATCGAGTGCAAAAGGAAGCCTTCCGCACACTGCGCCAGTTACTCTCCTTCGATTAGGAGAACTCCAGTCCTAGTCTGAGAGGTGAATGACCTCGCGTGCATTATCCTCAGCAATGCTCTGCCGCGTTAAGCACCTTCAACCCCCGGAACAAAACGCCTGCTCAAGTTCTGCCTCTATACGTATTTGCGGCTTTGCCGTTTCAATACTTATTCAGGGTAGGGCCGGATACTCGGTATGCGGCTCTACGCCTGGGCTTATGGGTCAAGCAACAAATAAAGCCCGAGCCTACAGGCTCGGGCTGAATGATGCGCTAAGTGCGCAGAAGTTTAGAGGTTCGGGAACCAGATAGCGATCTCGCGCTCAGCGGACTCTGGGGAGTCAGAGCCATGCACGATGTTCTCGCCAACGGTCAGAGCAAAGTCACCGCGGATGGTGCCCGGGGTGGCCTTGGAGACTGGGTCGGTGCCGCCAGCCAGCTGACGCCATGCCTCGATGGCGCGCTCGCCCTCAACAACACCAGCGATAAGCGGTGCGGAGGTGATGAACTCGACGAGCTCACCGAAGAATGGCTTGTCCTTGTGCTCCTCGTAGTGCTTCTCCGCAGTCTCGCGGTCAGCAACGCGCAGGTCGAGCTCGGCCAGCTTCAGGCCCTTGCGCTCGATGCGGGAGATGATTTCGCCTACGTGGCCGTTCTTTACGCCGTCCGGCTTGATGAGAATCAGTGTACGTTCAGTCATGCCCCACACTGTACCGAAACCGCACGCCCGCGTCGCGTGCTGGGGTACGCCTTGGGGTAAAAGTATGGGGGTCCAAGGCTATGCGAGTTGTTTAACTATCTCTTCAGCGCGCTCCTGCGAGGTGCCCCGAAACCACAGGCGTACCTGGCCTACTGCGGCGCCAAACTGGCCATTGGCCAGCAGGCGTTGCAGCTCCGCGCGCTGCTCCTTATCCAAATCCTCAAAGGTGGCTTCTTTGGCCGGCTCGAAGTTGCTCCGCAGGGCCAAAACCAGAAAAACGCCGCCAATGATGAGGGCAACTAGCGGTAGCCATGGCGTTCCCGTAGCGGCGCGGGCTACCACCGCGGCGATGCAGGCGAGTGCGGCAAGGACGAGATAGAGATTGCGCATGAGCGCTAGTCTATCGCGTCTGCCCCACCAGCCGAAGGTATCGAGCCTATTTCTCGTTGAGGTGCTGCGTGGTGAGGTATCCGCGCTTCATGCGGGCGATGAGGTTGCTGCGCAGGTAGACGGCCAGCAGCCACTCCATGCCAAAGATGATGAAGATGGCGGCCACAGCCCAGTGGACCATAAAGCCCACAATGACGCACAAAAGCTGTGCCCACACAATGACGGACAGCGCCCACTTCTTATTCATGAACGCGATCATCACGAGGTGGAATACCACTGCGGCGATGACAAAGCCGTAGTTGAAGGGGGTCCACAAGGTACCGTCATAGAGCTTGTAGAGCATCGGCAGTGCGAAAGAAAGGGCGAGCGCCTCCATGGTCAGGGAGCTGGCAATGACCATCCCGTTGAAGCTTTTAAGTGGGTCCTTGACTGGGGCTTGGCCCATGCCGAGGGGGCCGATCTCGCTTTCGGGGACCTGCTCCTCGCGGCCACGGGCGCGGGTGCGGCGGGGCGGGCGGGGCTGGTGCTCTCCGCGCGGGTGGTGATTATCGAGGCTCATGCAGGTTCCTTTCCAAACATCGCGCGGGCATCACCAGCGGTGACGACCGAACCAGTGATGATGATGCCGGAGCCGGACTGGACCTCGGCGTCCTCGGCAAGCTCCACGGCCTGGGCATAGGCGCCCGGCAGGTTATCGGCTACGTACACTCGCTCCTCGCCAAAGATATCGCGGGCGGTCTCTGCCAAGTCGTAGGTATCGAGCGCGCGCGGCGAGGAGTTTTGGGTGATGACGACCTCGGTGAGGTAAGGCTCGAGTGCGGTGAGGATGCCGGTGGAATCCTTATCCGCGAAAATCGAGAGCACACCGATGAGGCGGGCGAAGTCGAAATCGCGGTCCAGCGCCGCGCCGAGGGCCTTGGCGCCGTGGGGGTTATGGGCGGCGTCAATAAACGTCGTCGGCGAGGTGCGCACGCGCTCCAAGCGGCCAGGAGAAATTGCCTGCGCGAAGCCATTGCGCACGGTGGCAACATCCAGCGGGTGGCCGGCCGAGGCGCCGAAGAATGCCTCCACCGCGGCAAGGGCCACGGCGGCATTCTTGGCCTGGTGCTCGCCGTGCAGGGGCAAGAAGATATCCTCGTACAGGCCGCCGAGCCCCTGGATATTAACCTGCTGGCCGCCGACGGCGATGCGAGACTCGAGGGCAGCAAATTCGGAACCGGAGCGGGCCACACCCGCCTCCACGTCTACGGCCTGCTGCAGGATAACCCGCATTGCCTCAGGGTCCTGTTCCGCGATGACCACGATGTTTTCGTTGGGGGTCAGCGGATCATCGGCATCCTCGCGCGGCTTGATAATGCCAGCCTTTTCACCGGCAATCTCTGCGAGGGTTTCGCCCAAGTAGTCCGTGTGGTCCAAGCCCACCGGAGTGATGACGGAGACGTCCGCATTGACCACGTTGGTGGCATCCCACCGGCCGCCGAGGCCGACTTCAACAACGGCGACGTCCACGGGGGCGTCGGCAAACGCGGCATAGGACAAGCCAACGAGGACCTCGAACTTGGACATGGGGACGTCCGACTGGGCATCGACCATCTCCACAAAAGGCTTGATCTCGTGCCAGATGCGCACATAATCGCGCGGGTGGATGGGCTGGCCATCGATGCCGATGCGTTCAGTGACCCGCTGCAGGTGCGGGCTGGTGACAAGGCCGACGCGGCGGTGGAAGGCGCGCAGGAGCGAATCCACCATGCGCGCGGTGGAGGACTTGCCGTTGGTGCCAGCAATGTGGATGACATCGAAGGAACGCTCAGGGTGGCCGAGCAGATCCATGAGCATCTCGATGCGATCGAGGGAAGGCTCAATCTTGGTCTCCGGCCAGCGCTCGTTGAGCTCCTCTTCGACTTCCGCGAGGGCGCGCAGCTCCTCGGCCGACACCTCTTGCGGTGCGGCCTCGTTGTACTCGTCCTCGCTACCCATGCCCAAGTTGAGCGTCAGGCCGGACTCGGTGATTTCTACCGGTCCACCGTCAGTGCCTTCTTTGAGGGCATCGACGATTTCGAAGTCCTCAGTCTCCTTGTCCTTGTCCGCCACTACTTCAGGCCCTCCAAACGGCTGGTGATGCGCTCGACCTCTTCGCGGGCAACCTGCTGGCGCTCCTTGATCTTATTGACCACTTCTTCCGGTGCCTTGGACAAGAAGTTCTCGTTGCCCAGCTTCTTGCCGGTCTGCTCCAGTTCCTTATTGGCCTTGGCCAGATCCTTTTCCAGGCGCTTGCGCTCGGCTTCCACGTCCACTGCGCCGTGGGTATCCAGGGTGACCTCCACGGTGGCCTGGGAAAGGCGCACCTCGATGGAGGCGGAAGGATCGAAATCCTCGTCTGGGACGGTGGTATTGGCCAGGTTGCGCACCAGTTCCTCTTGGCCAGCGAGATCCGCTGCGGCGAAGTCGAGGCGGCCCGGCACCTTCTGGGAAGGCTTTACGCCCTGGTCAGAGCGGAAGCGGCGCAGCTCAGTGATGAGCTTATCGGCGTCCTCGATGCGGCGGGCGGCCACCTCATCCTTGGTGGCGCCACCATTGGTATCGGCAACGGTAGGCCACGGTGCAACGACGATGGACTCGCCGCCGGTCAGCGCCTTCCACAGCACCTCGGTGACGAATGGCATGGTCGGATGCAGTAGGCGCAGGACGACGTCGAGCACGCGGCCCAACACGATCTGGGTATTGCGGCCCTGCTCGCTTACGCCATCGCGCGGGATCTGGGTCTTGGCAATCTCCAAGTACCAGTCACACAGCTCGTCCCAGGTGAAGTGGTAGAGCAGCTCGTTGGCCTTAGCAAACTGGTAGTCATCCAGGTAGTCATCCACCTTGGCACGGACCTCTTCGGCGCGGTCAAGGATCCACCGGTCGGCGTCGCTAAGCTCCGCGCGGTTCGGCAGCGTGGCCACTCCAGCGCCGTTCATGAGCGCGAACTTGGTGGCGTTAAAGAGCTTGGTAGCAAAGTTGCGGGCAGCCGCGGCGGCGTCGGAGCCAAGCGGCAGGTCCACGCCAGGGTTGGCGCCGCGGGCAAGGGTAAAGCGCAGGGCATCCGCACCGTAATCGCGCACCCAATCCATCGGGTCAATGCCGTTGCCCAAGGACTTGGACATCTTGCGGCCCTGCTCATCGCGGACCAGGCCGTGCAGGTACAGATCCTTGAACGGAACCTGCGGGCGGCCATCGGTGCCCTCACCCAAAAGCTCCGGGGTGTGGCTGCCGGCAAAGGTGCCAAACATCATCATGCGGGCCACCCAGAAGAACAAGATGTCGTAGGCGGTGACCAGCACGTTGGTGGGATAGAACTTCTCTAGGTCCGGGGTCTTTTCTGGCCAGCCCAGGGTGGAAAATGGCCACAGCGCGGAGGAGAACCAGGTATCCAGCACGTCCGGGTCCTGCTCGTAGCCTGCCGGTGGCTCCTCATCTGGGCCGACACAGACGATGTCTCGCTGGCCGTCCTCACCTTCTGGCCCATACCAGATAGGAATGCGGTGGCCCCACCACAGCTGGCGGGAGATGCACCAATCGTGCATGTCATCGACCCACTCGAAGTAGCGCGGCTCGAGCGACTGTGGGTGCAGGGTGGTATCGCCCTCGCGCACGGCGTCGCCAGAGGCCTTGGCCATCTTGGCCACGTCCACGAACCACTGCAGGGACAGGCGCGGCTCGATGGGCTCGCCGGAGCGCTCCGAGTGGCCCACGGAGTGGACGTACGGGCGGATTTCCTTGACAATGCGGCCCTGCTCGCGCAGTGCCTCGCGGATCTCCACGCGGGCTTCCTCGCGGGTCAGGCCGTCGAAGCGGGTACCGGTATTGGCAATGTGGCCGGTGGTATCGATAACGGTGGGCATCTCCAGGTTGTGGCGGGTGCCCATCGCGTAGTCATTCGGATCGTGGGCCGGGGTGATCTTCACCGCGCCGGTACCGAATTCCATATCCACGTAGTCATCGGCGATGATCTTGAGCTTCAGGTCATCGCGGAACGGGTGCGGTAGCTCCTTGCCCACCAAATCGGCGTAGCGCTCGTCGTCTGGGTGTACGGCGATGGCGACGTCACCCAGCATGGTCTCCACACGGGTGGTGGCCACGATGAGGTGCGGTTCATCGTCATTGAGCGAGCCATAGCGGATGGAGACCAGCTCGCCCTCGACGTCCTTGTACACCACCTCGATATCGGAGACGGCGGTCTCAAGCACCGGCGACCAGTTCACCAGGCGGTTGGCCTGGTAGATCATGCCCTCATCGTAGAGGTTCTTAAAGATGGTCTGGACGGCGCGGGAGAGGCCATCATCCAAGGTGAAACGCTCGCGGGACCAGTCCACGGAGTCACCGATGGCGCGCATCTGGTTCTGGATGGTGCCGCCGTACTGCTCCTTCCACTCCCAGACCTTGTCAATGAATTCTTCGCGCTCATAGTCCCAGCGCTTTTTGCCCTCGGTCTCCTTGAGCTTGGCCTCGACCTTGGTCTGGGTGGCAATGCCGGCGTGATCGGCACCGGGCAGCCACAGGGTGGCGTAGCCCTGCATGCGCTTGCGGCGGATAATGGAATCAATCAGCGTGTGGTCCAGGGCGTGGCCCATGTGCAGCTGGCCGGTCACATTTGGCGGCGGCAGCACGATGGAATAAGGCTCGGCCTCCGAATTCGCATCCGGGGTGAAGTAGCCCTTTTCTACCCAGCCCTCATAGAGGTCCTTCTCTACGGCCTGCGGCTCCCACGACTTAGGCAGGGCATCGGCGCGGTTGGTACCAACTAATTGCTCATTATTTTGCTCAGTCACCTGGCCGATTCTACCTTGCACGTCAACCGGCTCAGCCAGGCAGGGTGCGCACCGAGTATGAGGTGCGCACCAAGCGGGTTTTAGAGCAGGTCCGCCACGGCCTTGCGCTCCTCGCGCAGCTCGGCCACAGAGGCCTCGATGCGCTCTTTTTGGAGCTCACTAAGCTCCAGTCCCTGCACGATCTCCCACTGGCCGTTGCGGCTGACCGTGGGGAATCCGCAAATAAGGCCCTTGTCGACGCCGTAGGATCCGTCCGATGGCACCGCCGCAGTGCGCCAGTCCTCGGTGCCATGGATCCAGTCATGCATGTGGTCCACGGCTGCCGACGCCGCCGAAGCGGCCGAGGAGCTGCCGCGTACCTCAATAATCTCCGCACCGCGCTTGGCCACCTTGGGGATCATTTCCTCGCGGTACCAGTCCTGGTCCACCTCCGCGTTGGAGTAGGTGATATCCGGGAACTGGCTAGCGGAATGGTTGCCCCAAACCGCCACCTTGGTGAAATCGGTGGTGGACTTGCCCGTCTTCAGTGCGAGCTGGCTCAGGGTGCGGTTGTGGTCCAAGCGCATCAAAGCGTTGAACTGGGAGTTATCCAAATCCGGCGCATTATTCGCAGCGATGAGGGCATTGGTATTAGCCGGGTTGCCAACAACGAGCACGCGGACATCGCGCGCGGCGTAGTCATTGATGGCCTTGCCCTGCTTGGTGAAGATGGCGCCATTGGCCTCCAGTAGGTCGGCGCGCTCCATTCCCTTGCTGCGCGGGCGAGCACCTACAAGAAAGGCGGCGGAGGTGTTCTCAAAGGCTTCCTTGAGATCATCAGTAACCGTAATGGAGTTAACCAACGGCAGGGCGGAGTCATTGAGCTCCATGGCAACACCTTGGGCCTTTTCCACCGCAGCGGGAATTTCCAGCAATGCTAGGTCTACCGGGGTGTCCTTGCCGTACACATCTCCAGCAGCGATGCGCCACAGCAGCGAATACGCGATGTTGCCGGCGGCGCCGGTGACAGTGATTTTGACGGGCTGGGTCATGGTGTAAAGCCTCCTCAATAATGGCTGTGACATGGGCGGCACACGCGAGCCAGATTGCTCGCACCGCCAGGGAATGTAATCCATCACCGAGCTTAGCCCCACCGCCAGCATTCGCGCTGTGAATCTGGCCCCCTCTTTTGGAGGGAAAATCTAGGGCCCTTGCGTTAAATTACCCCCATTTACCTCAAAATTAGCGCCCCCAATGGGCCAGATACTCCCGCACGGGGTGATTAATCGGGCATGATAGGAAAAGGAAATGCGGGACACTCCCCCACGCTGCACACCCAGAATGCATAGGGATTGCCAACTCCCGCACTATTAGACATCAGTTCACCGCGCCACCGCCGCGCCGCAAGGATTAAGGACTTATGCAATGAGCACAGAGAATACTGACCCACTGCAGGCTGCAGACCAGGCGGATTCTCCTCACGCTGCCCACGCGGAATCCGTCAGCATTGACTCCGTGGTGGACGTTGCGATCAAGCAGTTTTCCCGCTTTGGCTTTACAGAAACCAAGCTAGAGACCATCGCCCAAGAATCCGGCATGTCCAAGCGCATGATTCATTACCACTTTGGCGATAAGAAGGGCTTGTACCTGCGTGCGCTGAGCACCGCCGCGCAGCGCCTTAATCCGCCTGAAGATGCCCTGGAAATCGATACCGCAGTTCCGGTCGAAGGCGTGCGCAAGTTGGTAGATTGGCTTTTCCGCGAGCGCGTTGCCAACCCGGACGCCATCCGCATGCTGGTATGGGAAAGTAATCAGCAGATTGTGGACCCGGCACAGCAGGCTATTGCCGACGTCGCCGGGGTGGCCCTCCACCTTGACCGCTTGCTGCTCTTGGGCCAAGACGCCGGCGCCTTCCGCCCAGGCATTTCCGCCAATGACATCTTCACCTTGATTTCCTCGTTGACGGTCTACCGCGTGACCAATCAGGTGATGGTGGAAAACATGCTGGGCGTGAACTTCAATACCCAAGAAAATATCGACGGCATGCATAGGCTCACCGTCGATGCTGTGCTGGCGTTTTTGACCGCCAATATTCCGGACTCAGGCCACGAGTCCTACCTCACCTCGTCCTCGTTCGATACCAAGGAAGGCGACGAGGCCTCCCCGCAGGATATCTACAGCGAGGAGTACTAGCGCCGGCTTAAGCGGATTCCTTTGCCTCATCCTTATAGCTAAACTGCGGCTCCGCTCCCTCGGTCACGCACTCCCGCGTGATGTGTACCGTGGCAATATCCTCGCGGTCTGGCAGGTCGTACATGACTGGGACCAAAAGCTCTTCCATGATGGCGCGCAGGCCACGCGCACCCGTCTTGCGTTCCAAGGCGAGCTCCGCGATGGCATCCAATGCCGCTGGCTCGATGTCCAATTCGCAGTCATCCATCTCAAAGAGGCGGCTGTACTGCTTAACCAGGGAGTTCTTGGGCTCGGTGAGCACCTTGACCAAAGATTCACGGTCCAGGTTATCCACCGTGGCCACGACAGGCAGGCGTCCGATGAACTCTGGAATAAGACCGAACTTCACTAGGTCCTCGGGGCGCACCTGGGAGAAGAGGTCAACCTTTTCGCGCTCGTCCTTGGTATCCAGGTTGGCGCCAAAGCCCACGCCCTTCTTGCCCACGCGATCCGCAATGACTTGGTCCAACCCAGCGAAAGCGCCGGCGACGATGAACAAAATATTGGAGGTATCCAGCTGGATAAACTCCTGGTTCGGGTGCTTGCGCCCGCCTTGCGGCGGGATGGCCGCCACGGTGCCTTCCAGGATTTTCAGCAGGGCCTGCTGCACGCCCTCGCCGGACACGTCGCGGGTAATGGATGGGTTCTCGGACTTGCGGGAAATCTTGTCCACCTCGTCGACGTAGATGATGCCGCGCTGTGCGCGCTCCACGTCAAAGTCCGCGGCCTGCAGCAGCTTCAACAGGATATTTTCCACGTCTTCGCCCACATAGCCGGCCTCGGTGAGGCTGGTGGCATCGGCGATGGCAAAGGGGACATCGAGAAGCCGGGCCAAGGTCTGCGCCAGGTAGGTCTTACCGGAACCGGTGGGGCCCAACATCAAGATATTGGACTTAGAGATCTCTACTTCATCGCCCTCGGCCTTCTTGCGGCGGGCCTCCAACGCCGCCGACTCTTCGGCCTTGATGCGCTTGTAGTGGTTATAGACCGCCACAGACAGCACACGCTTGGCCTTGTCCTGGCCGATCACGTACTTATCGAGGAAGGCGGAAATCTGCGAGGGCCGAGGCAGGCGCACCTCCGCATCGGAGGATTCTTGCGCCTGCTCTTGGCCCAGTTCCTCTTCGATGATCTCATTGCATAGCTCGATGCACTCATCACAGATGTAGACACCGCCGCCGGCGATGAGCTTTTTCACCTGCTTCTGACTCTTGCCACAAAAGGAACACTTGAGCAGGTCAGCGCTTTCTTGCATACGTGCCATTAAGTTCTTTCACACTCGCTTTTCGTACCGCTATCCACAGTTGGAAGGACGATTCTACCCTTCCGAGCGGCTTCATCTTCATCTGTTTCTAGCTTAGTAAATCAACCCGACAGGCCCTTCATTCATTCCCTCCCGCGTGGCGAATTTCCCAGGCCCTTCCTGCTCTTGCGGCATAAACTAGAAGGTGAAATCACCCTCATTCCACCCCTTTTTTAGGAACAGGAGCATCATGTTCGATCTCACAGGCCGGGTAGCCATTGTCACCGGCGGCGCCTCCGGCATTGGCCGCGGCATCGTCGCCTCGCTGCGGGAGGCCGGCGCCACCGTCATCATCGCCGATATCGACTTAGACCACGCCACCGCTACTGCCAAGGAGTTGGGTGCCAGCGCCATTCGCGTGGACGTCACCGACCGCGCTTCGGTTAAGGACATGTACCGCCAGGTCACTGCCGAGCACGGCGGCTTCGACATTGTGTGCTCCAATGCCGGCGTCTTTCCCAACTGCCCGCTGGCAGAGATGACCGATGATAAGTGGGAGGCGATGTTTGCCATCAATACCCACGGCACCTTCAAGGTGGTCCAGGAGGCGCTCCCCTATCTCAAGCAACGCCGCTATGGACGCATCGTTATTACAACGTCTATCACCGGCTCGCACACGGGCTTTCCCGGTTGGGCCCACTACGGCGCTTCCAAGGCCGCGCAACAAGGCTTTATGCGTTCGGCCGCACTCGAGGTGGCCCGCGATGGCATCACCATCAACGGGGTCCTCCCAGGCAATATCCTCACCGAGGGCCTCGAGGCCCAAGGCCAGGAGTACCTCGATCAAATGACGCGCTCGGTACCGCTGCACCGCCTGGGCACCCCGCGCGATATTGGCACTGCAGCAGCCTTCCTAGCTTCGGAAGAGGCAGGCTACATCACCGGCCAAACACTAATTATCGATGGCGGCCAGCTTCTGCCCGAGACCCCTGAGGCCATACTGCCGCCGCGCGATTAGCCGCGCTTGCCGACGCCCCCGTGTACCCCACGCAGCACAAAGCCCCCTGCTGCACACTGTGCGGCAAGGGGCCTCGTGGGGATTTCATTCAGTTGCTGCTTACTGCAGCCAATCGAAGTCGAGCAGGAAAAGTTCCGCATCGAGCATCTCGTGTTCATCCGGAGCATGACCGGTGACGGTTTCTAGCGCCTCTGCTACGTCCTTAGTAGTAGCAGGGGTCTTATCAGCGTCAAGCAGGGTTTCTGCCACCAAAGCGCGAACCGGAGCTTCTGAAACGGTGTCCAGGCCGGTTCCAGTGGTGGAGCCCTTGAACGCATCAGCGATGCCGTCCATCAATGTACGCATCTTGTTCATTTCTCACACCTCCATGTGGCTTTCTCTCTGTTTGATAGAGAAGAATATACGCGGCACACTTCCACTAAGCAACCCCTAGGTCGCTTAAAGTTAACCTTTTGTTAACTTTAAGAAAGTGTGCCGCGCATCACACGGAAGGTTTACCCTCAGGCAAGAGGATTCTTTATAGGTCACCGAACGGCGTAAAGCCGAAGTAGTGGTCCAGCGTATCGCGAGCAATCCACATGATGGCCACGAGAATGACTACGGCCAACACCGCATAGACGGTCCAGCCCAGTACCTTCATCTGCGTACTTGCCGGAGTATCGCCCACGACAACGCCGTTGTCGTCACGAATTGGATCACCGGTCATGCACCGCATGCCCAGAGAGAACAGGAGCGGAATGCCAGCGCCGAAGACCAGCGCCAAGCCTGCAACGTGAATGAGGGACTGGAAGATTTCTGCAGCAGTCATGGTTTAGCGCTCCTCTTGAGCAGTAGACGGCGCGGAGGCATCCTCCGCCTTGGTTGCGGATACTGGTGCGGCACCGGCAGCAACTGGCTCCTTGCGGTCAGAGCCCGCACCCATGGAGGAATCCACGGACTCGGAGTTTGGATCCCAGTCGTTGTTGACGTTGGAAGCATCCACCGGGTTCATGCGGGAGCGGATAACGATAAGTGCGGCCATTGCCAGCAGCAAGACGAAGTCCACGATGGCGCCGGTTGCTACGTTGGTAAAGGAGGAGACGCCGTGTGCCAACCACCAGGTAGCAAAGCCCACGAACGCAGCGCACGGCAAGGTGATGAGCCATGCGGACACCATGCGCATGGCCACACCCCAGCGAACCTCAGCACCGCGACGGCCCAGGCCGGTACCCAGGATAGAACCGGTGGACACGTGGGTGGTAGACAGTGCCATACCACCGGTAGCAGAGGTCAAGATGATCGCTGCGGAGGTAGCTTCCGCGGCCATGCCCTGCGGGGACTCAATCTCCACCAGACCCTTGCCCAGAGTGCGGATAACGCGCCAGCCGCCGGACAGAGTGCCGGCCGCGATGGCCACAGCACAAGAAACGATAACCCAGGTAGGAATGCGGGCGTCGGCAACTGCATGCCCAGAGGCAACTAGCGCCAGGAAAATAACGCCCATGGTCTTCTGCGCATCGCCAGCGCCGTGCGCCAGGGACACCAGGCAGGCGGTGACGATCTGACCGTGGCGGAAGTGCTCGTTCTTCGCCTTGTTGGGAATGGTGTTGGTTACCCAGTAGATAAGGAACGTGGCACACGCCGAAACCAGCGCCGCGATAATAGGCGAGGCAACGGCTGGGATAATGATCTTGCCGGCAATGGAAGACCACTCCACGCCAGTCGAGCCCATCGCAGCGAAGGCGGCACCGATGAGGCCACCGAACAAGGCGTGGGAGGAACTGGACGGCATACCCAGCAACCAGGTGAACAGGTTCCAGATGATGCCGCCGATAAGGCCGGTGAAGACGACCATCAAAAGCGCCTGGCCATCGGTGTCAGCGGCGGCGCCAGACAGGTCGTAGGAATCAAGGTTAACGATGCCCTTTGCCACGGTCGCAGCAACGTTGACCGAAAGGAAAGCACCGACAAGGTTGAGGACTGCGGAGATTGCCACCGCAGTAAAAGGCTTCAAAGCACCGGTGGCAATGGACGTAGCCATCGCGTTGGCAGTGTCATGAAATCCGTTCGTAAAGTCAAAGGCAAGGGCGGTTACCACCACAATGCCGAGGATAATCAGAGTCGCTGTCACAGCGTTGGCCCCTTGGAAAGAAAAGATGAACACGGTACGCATCTGCGGCGCCTTCACGCGTCGCGGACGAATGCAGAATACTCCTGCGCGAAACTACAGACAATTGCTTTTCTTTAATGTTTTCTTTGGTCAACCTTTAATTAACCTACCCGAGGGCAGAATTGTCGCCTTGAAAGCTCAGAATAGATAGATTTTCCCAGCTCATACCGAGCAATCCCCTCAGCCCGACCGGTCAGCCCAAGTGATGAAAACCACTAAGGGAGGTATACCACCATGGAGCCGGTATACCTCCCATTCAAGGGCGCTTTTGAACCTCCTAACGGAAGGTGGAAAATTTCTTTACCACCCAGCGGCTGAGAACAAGCAGAATGCCGCCCAGCACGATGGACGCAACGCCAAGGGAGATAAAGAAGGTGTTTTCCGCGCCCGCATCGTCTGGGTTATAAAAGCCAGCCAAGGAACCAGCCAGCGACGTACCCATAGCGACCGCCATCATCCATACCGCCATCATACGGGACGGGAACGCTACCGGCGCCACCTTGGTAGCTAGGGCATTGCCCACCGGCGATAGGAGAAGCTCCGCCATGGTGAAAAGGAAGAGGATGAAGATGATGGCATACATCGGAGTGGAGTTCGCTTCCCCGCCCGAGAAAGGAAGGAAGAAGAACAGGGAGATGCCGATGACGATATTGGCGACACCAAACTTCACCGGGGTGGACCACTGCCTATCCCCTAGCTTCGTCCACATCGTCGCAAAGACTGCAGAGAAAATAACAATAAAAATCGGATTAATGGACTGCACCAGTGATGGAGGGATTTCCCAACCAAACATGTGACGGTCCAAGCGCACATCCGAATAAATCGTCATCACGGTGAACTGCTGCTGGAAGATGCCGAAGAACAACACGCCGGAAACGAACATCGGGATAAAGCCGAGCAGGCGGTTCTTTTCCTCGCGGGTCACCAGCTTCGAGGTATACATCTGAATCCACAGATAAATTGCAGCTACAAGAGCCACCGCGGTAACAATATTGGACAACCAATCAACCTGAATGGCTCCGGTAGCCAATGCTCCCACCATGACCACGACAACGGCAGCAACTGCCACCACGCCCATAAGTAGCTGCTTGGGGCTAGCCGGGTTTGGTACCTCGTGTCCCGCGTCCTTAATTGTGGTCTTGCGCATTACGGAGTACTGAATCAGGCCGAGCGCCATGCCAATCGCCGCGATACCGAAGCCCCAGTGGAAACCCTGCCAGCCCCAGAGGGCGGTGGTAAGGAGCGGACCAACAAGTGCACCGATATTGACGCCCATATAGAAGATGGAGAATCCACCATCGCGGCGCGGGTCATCCCGGCTGTACATGGAACCAAGCACGACCTGTGCAGTAGTCTTAACGCCACCGGACCCAACCGCAATAAGAACCAGGCCAATGGCCAACCCCGTAACCGCAGGGATAAACGCCAACGCGAGGTGGCCAACCATCACCATGACGGCTGAGTAAAACAATGTGCGCTCGGCACCCAGAACTCGGTCGGCGACAAGAGAAGCCAACAAGCAGGCCATGTAGACCAAGCCGCCATAGGCACCCACGATGGACGTCGCGTCCGCGCGGTCTAGACCAAGACCACCATCGGTAGTGGCGTAATACATGTACAGCAGAACTAGGGCCTGCATGCCGTAGAAGCTAAAGCGCTCCCACATTTCCACGCCAAAGAGGTTGGCCAATCCCCAGGGGTGGCCAAAGAATGTGCGCTCGCCGCTCTGCGGTGTGGGCGCAGCCGCCTGGGCCGCCGCGTCAGATGTGTGTTTCTCCATAAAAATATCTGACCACTTGGAGGTCTAAATCACAAATCGACCATTATAAGTTTAGTGTCGCACGATAGAAATAAACCTAACGACCTGCAGATATTGCGCAGAGAGACTTACCCCATTCGGGTGCAGCAAGAATTACCGGACATTGCCCCTTCCCTGCCCCACAATGCTGAAAGCCCCTGCCTCACAACCGGAACTCGGTTGAGCGGCAGGGGCTACCTAGAATGAGTTATTCCAAATTAAGCGTTGAGCTTGCGGTAATCAAAGACCGTATCGATGATGCCGTATTCAACGGCTTCCTGAGCGGTCAGAATCTTATCGCGATCCGTATCAATGCGGATCTGCTCAGCGGTACGACCGGTGTGCTCAGACAGGGTGGTTTCCATCAGCTTGCGCATGCGCTCAATCTCGGCGGCCTGGATCTCTAGATCAGAAACCTGACCCTGAGTACCCTGAGTTGCCGGCTGGTGAATGAGCACGCGGGAGTTCGGCAAAGCTGCACGCTTGCCCGGCGCACCGGCGGCAAGCAGCACAGCTGCCGCCGAAGCGGCCTGGCCCAAGCACACAGTCTGCACGTCCGGGCGGACGTAGCGCATGGTGTCATAGATGGCCATCAGCGCGGTAAAGGAGCCGCCCGGGGAGTTGATGTACATCGTGATATCGCGGTCTGGGTCCTGGGACTCCAGGACCAGCAGCTGCGCCATGATGTCGTTAGCGGAGGTGTCATCGACCTGGGTGCCCAGGAAGATGATGCGCTCCTCAAACAGCTTGGAGTACGGGTTGGTTTCCTTAGTGCCCTGTGCGGACTGCTCAATGAAGGACGGCAGAACGTAGCGGGAACTTGGCATCTGGGACTGATTCATAGTGATTTTCTCCTTATTCCCTAGTTGCTCAGCGGGCCGTTAACGGACTCAATGACGTGGTCAACAATGCCGTAGTCCTTGGCCTGTTGGGCGGTCATCCAACGGTCACGGTCGGAGTCCTTGGTGATCTGCTCAAAGGTCTGGCCGGTGTGCTCGGCAATGAGCTCCGCCATCTCCCGCTTGGTCTGAGCAAATTGCTCAGCCTGGATGGCGATGTCCGCAGCGGTACCACCGACACCAGCGGAAGGCTGGTGCATCATAATGCGCGCGTGCGGCAGAGCGTAGCGCTTGCCCTTGGTGCCGCCGGAAAGCAGGAACTGACCCATGGAGGCAGCCAGGCCCATGCCGTACGTGGCAATATCGCACGGCGAGTACTTCATGGTGTCATAAATAGCCATGCCCGCAGTGACAGAGCCACCCGGGGAGTTGATGTAGAGCGAAATGTCGCGAGTGGGGTCCTCGGCGGACAGCAGGAGGATCTGGGCGCACAGCTTGTTCGCAATCTCATCATCGACCTGGGTTCCCAGGAAGATAATGCGCTCGCGCAACAGGCGCTCGTACACGCTATCGCTCAGATTCATACCCGTAGACGACGAGTTCATTGAAATCTTCTCAGACATTAGTGGTTCTCCTTCAAGTGAAGAATGCTTTAACTGGCCCCACCTTACCGGCATTCCTCTCAAACTTGGCCTCTGTTCGCTATGAGCGTTGGGCCACAGCGCCAAAGGCGCACACGGAAGCTGGGTTAACATTTACTCATGTCTGTTTCCGAGCTGTCCACCAGTACCCAGAACTATTTGAAAGCTATCTGGGGGCTAAAGGAATGGTCATCCGAGCCCGTTACCGCCACGCTTATAGCGAAACAGCTGGGACTCAAGCTCTCCTCGGTTTCCGATGCAGTGCGCAAAATGGCGAAGCAAGGGCTCGTGTCACACACGCCCTATGGCTCTGTGGAGTTAACCGAACTTGGCAGGCAGTACGCATTGGTCATGGTGCGCCGTCACCGATTGCTTGAGTCTTTTTTGGTTCAAGCATTGGGCTACACCTGGGACGAAGTCCATAATGAAGCCGAAAATCTCGAACACGCGGTGTCTGACATGCTCATAGAACGTGTGGATAAGTTCCTTGATTACCCCACTAGGGATCCGCACGGCGATCCTATCCCTACGGTTGATGGACAGATCACCATCCCCAGTGCGCATCGCCTCACCGACAGCGGTGCACAATCGCAGGTGACCGTGGAACGCATTTCTGATTCCGACCCACAACTGCTGAAGTTCCTTGAAGAGCGCGGCATTGTCACTGGGGCTGTTCTTAGCACGCGCGAGGGAGCGCCCTTTTCAGATTCTCTCGAAATACAGGTGGCCGGCGGCACTCAGTGGGTAGTACTTGGACGCCCAGCTACCGACGCAGTGTTTGTAGCACACCACAACCTTTAGACATTCCCCTTTGCATTAATCCTGCTCTCACCTGCCCTTTTCAAAACTACGTTAGACCGTAGTTGCAACTACGGCATTGCGTAGTTAGTCTTTTTGAATATCACCTACCCCACTTATGGCTAAGGCCAGGATGAGCAGGATTGCCATGTCAGACTCACCAGATTTGGTGTACTTTTCCAGCGTTTCAGAGAACACGAAAAGATTCGTCGAACGCTTAGATAGACCCGCGGTGCGCATTCCACTGCGCCCCAAGAAAACCGGGATGATCCAGGTTTCACACCCGTACGTACTCATCGTTCCCACCTACGGCGGCGGCTCGCTCAAACGCGCAGTCCCCAAACAGGTCATCGACTTCCTCAATGACCCAATCAACCGCTCCTTTATCCGGGGCGTTATTACCTCAGGGAATACCAACTTCGGAAGTGCTTACTGCGTCGCCGGACGCATCATTTCCGCCAAGTGCCACGTACCGGAGCTGTATCACTTCGAGCTTCTCGGCACCCAGAAGGACATCGCCGCCGTAAAGCAGGGCCTTCAGAAGTTTTGGGAGCAGCAAAAGCAGCTAACGATGACACCCCATTAATCCCCCACAAGATGAAGAACACATCCGCATCACACAGATTGGAAAACACAATGTGGCCTCTTGATGCCACCCCCACACAGACTATTGGCGCTACGCCCCGCACCGCTTCAGCAGACAATGCCGGCGGTGTCGGCAAGCGCAAGAGCTACCACGCACTCAACGCGCAGCTGAACTTGTTCGACGCTTCTGGAAAAATCCAGTTTGACAAGGACATTCAGGCAGCACAAGACTATGTCACGCACCATGTCGCTCCCCGCATGCATCAGTTCGATTCCACCAAGCAACGCTTGGAATGGTTGGTTGATAACGAGTACTACGAGCGGGATTTCCTTGAGCTTTATGATGACGCCTTTCTGTGCGCCATGTACGACAGAGCACATCGAGTTAAGCATCAGTTCCGCACCTTCCTCGGCGCATTTAAGTTCTTCACTTCATATGCACTGAAAACCTTTGATGGCTCCCGATTCCTAGAAGGCTACGAAGAACGCGTCGCCACCACAGCTTTATACCTTGCACAGGGCGACGAAGAGCTCGCAGAAAAGCTGGTGGATGACATCATGACCGGACGCTTCCAGCCCGCCACCCCTACTTTTCTCAACGCAGGCAAAGCCCAGCGCGGCGAAATGGTCTCCTGCTTCCTCCTGCGAATCGAAGACAATTTGGAGAGCATTGGCCGCTGCGTGAACTCTGCACTGCAACTATCAAAGCGCGGTGGTGGAGTGGCCCTGTTGCTGAGCAATCTGCGCGAATCCGGAGCCCCGATCAAAAAGATTGAGAACCAGGCTTCCGGCGTAGTCCCAGTCATGAAGATTCTCGAAGATAGCTTCAGCTATGCCAACCAATTGGGCTCCCGGCAGGGCGCTGGAGCCGTCTACCTGCATGCGCACCATCCAGATATTCTTCGCTTCCTGGATACCAAGCGGGAAAATGCCGATGAGAAAGTCCGCATCAAGACTCTTTCGCTGGGGGTTGTTATTCCAGATATAACCTTCCGTCTGGCCAAAGAGAACAAGGATATGCATCTTTTTAGCCCGTATGACATCGCTCGCGAGTACGGCGTAGCCATGTCTGACATGTCCATCACCGAGTACTACGACGAGCTGGTTGCCAATCCGCGAATCTCTCACACGACCATTAAGGCCCGCGAGTTTTTCACCACGCTGGCTGAGCTTCAGTTTGAATCCGGATACCCCTACATCCTCTTTGAGGATACGGTCAACCGCGCTAATCCCCTCAAAGGACATATCAATATGTCCAACCTGTGTAGCGAAATCCTCCAGGTCAACACGCCATCGACCTACGGAGCTTCGGGTGACTACACCACCGTTGGCCAGGATATTTCCTGCAATCTAGGTTCGCTCAACATTGCGAAGGCTTTTGAATCGCCGGACTTCGGGGAGACCGTCGAAACCGCAGTGCGTGCCCTCACGAAGGTTTCAGACCTGACGAATATCGAAGCTGTTCCCTCCATCGCTCACGGAAATGCTTCCATGCATGCCATTGGTCTGGGCCAAATGAATCTCCACGGCTTCCTTGCTTCACAGCGTATTCCTTATGGCTGCGCCGAGGCACTGGACTTTACAAATATCTATTTCCTCACGGTGACCTACCATGCGCTCCGCGCATCCCATGCACTCGCGGTTGAAAAAGGTCAACGATTCACAGGCTTCGAAGAATCCACCTATGCCACTGGCGCCTACTTTGACAAATACATCGACCAAGACTGGGCGCCAGCCACTGAACACGTAAAACAGCTCTTCCACGAAGCAGGCGTGCAGATCCCTCAACGCGAGGATTGGCTACGGCTCAAGAATCAAGTGATGCAAGACGGCATCTACAACGCCTACTTGCAGGCAGTTCCACCCACTGGATCAATTTCCTACATCAATGACTCCACCGCGTCCATCCACCCAATTGCCTCCAAAATTGAAATACGGAAGGAAGGCCGCTTGGGGCGCGTGTACTACCCCGCGCCGGAAATGACCAACGACAACCTGGAGTATTTCGATGACTCCTACGCCGTGGGATACGAAAAAATCATCGACACCTACGCCATGGCCACCCAACACGTGGACCAAGGGCTTTCCCTGACCTTGTTCTTTACCGCTGATACCACCACGCGGGACATCAACAAGGCACAAATCTATGCCTGGAAAGCCGGAATCAAGACCCTCTACTACATCCGTTTACGCCAATCCGCGCTCCAAGGAACCGAGGTCGAAGGCTGCGTCTCCTGTGCTTTGTAGGAGCACGGTCCTCCCCCTTGTCCACAACCATTCACTCAGAAAGAAAGAAGCTATGTCGTCAACATCGAATAGTGCTGAACTAACCAGCATTTCAGTTACTCCGCCGAGCTACCGGCATGATCCTTCAGCCCGCATCCGCGCCATCAATTGGAACCGGGTGAGCGATGACAAGGATCTTGAAGTGTGGAACCGTCTAACCGCCAACTTTTGGTTGCCAGAGAAGGTCCCGCTTTCTAATGATCTCCCGGCGTGGCAGAAGATGACACCCGAGGAACGCAACCTCACCATGCGGGTGTTCACGGGACTCACCACCCTGGATACTGTCCAGGCCACCGTGGGTGAAATCTGTCAGATTCAAGATGCCCGCACCGAACACGAGGAGGCCGTGTATACCAACATCGCCTTCATGCAGTCAGTCCATGCCCGTTCATACTCTTCAGTGTTTTCTACCCTGAGCAGTACAAAGGAAATTGATGAAGCATACCGCTGGGCGGTGAATAACGACCTTCTCCAGGCACGCGCCAAGAAAGTTCTCGCGCACTATTTTGGGCCGGATCCACTCAAACGCAAGGTGTCATCGACGTTGCTTTCCTCGCTGCTTCTCTACGCGGGTTTCTATCTTCCCTTGCACTTTTCTGTCCACGCCACCCTGACAAATACGGCAGACATGATCCGCCTCATTCTGCGTGACAAGGCAGTGCACGGCTACTACTCGGGTTACAAATATCAGCGCGGTCTGGAATCCACGACCCCGCTACGGCAGAAGGAGATGCATGATTTCACCATTTCTTTGCTCGAAGAGCTTTATGCACTAGAGCTGGACTATTCCGGCGAGCTATATGAGCCTTTGGGACTCATGGATGATGTAGCCGTGTTCGTTCGCTATAACGCCAATAAGGCACTCATGAATTTGGGCTACCCGGATTATTTCCCGCCCGAAGAAACGGAAGTGAACCCAGAAATCCTCGCGGCCCTAGCCCCCGGAGCAGATGAGAACCATGACTTCTTCTCCGGATCTGGTTCCTCCTATGTCATTGGTACTGCTGAAGAAACGAGTGATGATGACTGGGATTTCTAAACCTTTTCCGCGACCGGACCAAGGAAGCTGGCTTGAGACCATCGCGCTGTTTGAAGCCATCCGCGAAGGAAACCAACCCGCAGCCATGCGGCTGTTGAATACATCCGCCGCACGAGAGGCCGTCCTCGGGGGGCTTCTAGGACTCATCGAACTGTACTTCCGCCATGAAGAAGGAGACAAAGTAGATGGCTTCCTCACCGCCGCCCACGCTGCCGGCCCACCACCGGCCTTTGGCTGCAAGCCTTTTCTCCCTTGACCACGTCTCCCTACACCCAACTAAGAAAGAAGGTTTACCATGACCACCCCACGTATCAGCGTTATCGTCGGCAGCCTGCGCCGAGAGTCATTTGCACGCAAGATTGCACACGAGGTGCTCACGATGATCCCTGAAGGCTACGAGGCAAACATCGTGGAAATCCGTGACTTGCCGCTCTATGACTTCGACTACGATGACCCCTCCGTCACGGACAAGCCCACTCCGGCTGAGTACACCACCTTTCGCGAGACCATCAAGAACTCGAGCGGGATCCTCTTCATTACGCCAGAGAACAACCGCACTATCCCTGCCTGCCTCAAAAACGCAGTGGACATCGGCTCTAAACCCAACTCAGATGTGGCGTGGAAGAACCTTCCCGCAGGTATCATTAGCCACTCTGTAGGCCGCATGGGCGGCTACAGTTCACAGAAGAACCTTCGCCTCGCTCTGTCCTACTTCGACATGCCGCTCCCTGGTCAGCCCGAAGTATTTCTGGGCCAATCCCCCACCCTTTTCGAAGAGTCCGGACATCTCAATCAACGTACCGCAGACTTTGTCAAGGATTACGTTATGCGCTTCCTGCAGTTGACCGACGAGGCCTTTAGAGCCAAGAACGGCTAGCGGTATCCCCAGCCAACACACATCACGCCCTCTTCGAAGTACTCAAAGACTCCTAGAGGGCGTTCACAATGACACAAACCCCGGATTCAGGCTCATCCTTGAGTTACCTGAATCCGGGGTTTCATGCGCGCTCGCCACCACACATGTGGCAGCAGCGCGTTACAAGCGAGAGATTACTTCTCCTCGGAAGCTTCTGCAGCGTCCTCTTCTTCGATTTCACCGAAGTACTGGTCAACGTCCACGTCGTTGCCCTCTTCATCCTTGACGGTGGTGCGGCAGATAGCGGCAGCCAGTGCCTTGCCACGGCGCACGTCAGAGAAGAGGTTAGCGATCTGGCCGTTGGACTGCAGCTGCTGGATGAACTGGTTCGGGTCCATGCCGTAGGACTGAGCGGTGAACAGGATGTGGTCGGTCAGCTCCTGCTGGGAAACTTCCGGCTCTTCCTTCTCTGCTACAGCGTCAAGGAACAGCTGGGTGCGGACGGACTCTTCTGCCTGCTCGCGAGTCTGCTTATCAAACTCTTCGCGGGAGGTGCCCTGTGCCTCAAGCAGCTGAGCCAGTGCCTTCTCATCGTGAGCCAGCTGGCCCAGGATCTGGTGCAGCTGGGAGTGAGCCTGCTCGTCCACTACGGACTGCGGCAGCTCGAATTCAACCTCGGACAGTGCGGACTTCAGAACCTCATCGCGGATCTGTGCAGCCTGCTCAGCCTTCTTGGTCTCCTCCACCTGGGTCTTGGTGGACTCACGCAGCTCGTCCATGGTGTCGAACTCAGAAGCCATCTGAGCGAACTCATCGTCCATAGCCGGCAGCTTGCGCTCCTTGGACTGCTGAACGTGGACCTTGATGGTGGCCTCTTCGTCCTTGTGCTCACCGGACTGGATGGTGGAGGTGAACTCGTTATCCTCGCCGGTCTTCATGCCACGCAGGGCGGTGTCCAGCCCCTTGATGAGGTCATCGTCACCGATGCGATAGGAAAGGCCCTCGGTGGAAGCGTCTTCAATCTTCTCGCCGTCGATCTCAGCGGTGATGTCGATGATGGCGTAGTCGCCGGTCTTCATCTTGCGCTTGGTGTCCTTGAGCTCACCGAAGCGCTCTGCCAGCTCCTCCAGAGCCTTGTCGACGTCCTCTTCGTCAGCCTTCAGGGCCGGGACGGTAACGGAGATCTTGGAGAAGTCCGGAATCTCGAACTCAGGGCGGATATCAACCTCGGCGGTGAACTCCACGAAGTCCTTGTCCTCGATCTTGGAAATGTCAACGTCCGGCTGGCCAATGACCTTCAGATCGTTTTCCTTGACTGCTTGCTCGTAGCGGGAAGGCAGCATGTCGTTGACAACCTGCTCCAGGATGGGGCCGCGGCCGAAGCGAGCGTCAATAAGCTGGCGCGGTGCCTTGCCCTTACGGAAACCTGGAATAGAAACCTGCTGCGCGATTGCCGCGTAAGCTTGATCGATTTCCTGGTCCAGCTCCGCAAACGGAACGTTGACGGTGAGCTTAACGCGGGTATCGCTCAGCTTGTCTACGGTGGTCTTCACGAGTGAATCTCCCTGGCTTCATTGTTTTACGTACATAAACTTAAAGGGGGTCCGGAAATCCTTATTAGGGCATTTCCAGACCCCCATACGTCGGGGCGACAGGATTTGAACCTGCGACCCCCTGCTCCCAAAGCAGGTGCGCTACCAAACTGCGCCACGCCCCGTATGTAGGCCACCAAGTTGCCTTGGCTGCGTTGCATACCTGAGACAGTGTACCGTGTCCGTTTTAAATCTCCTAAACGGACCCCCACTTAATGGAATCAACGCAGCACAGAGGCCACTTTTGACAGCCTAGCGGCTAGAAATCGAAATCAAACATTCCGTCAAAGAATCCGCCGCCGTCGCCATCGCCAAGGCCATCAAATAGGCCGCCGCCGTCATCGCCGCCGCCCATGTCTCCGGCGTCACCAGCATCGCCAGCGTCACCGCCCATTTCGCCGGCATCGCCCATGCCATCACCGCCACCCCAGTCGCCGCTTTCAGCAGCGGCCGCGGAATAACCAATGCCAGACATGCCGGAGAACAGGGCATTGAACATCATGGAGTAGCCAACCATCCACACGCCGGTCTGCAATGCATCAGCCCACCACGGACGGGAATACCAACCCGCCGGAACCGGACGGCCGGCCACGGTTCCGCCTGGGTAGTAGTTCGGGGTATCCGCGGAGGCATACGGCGAAGCAGTGATCTGCTGGCCATTCGCTTCCACGGTGCGCTTTTCCGTCACCTTGCCGGCGGCGCGCTGCCCCTCGAGCGGTGGCAGCTCTGGTCCCGGGTTCATGCCCATAATCTCGCGTGCAGCATTCACATAGTGCATGCCTTCCAAGGCGGACTCACGCGCTAGGTTCGCCTGCTTTGCGGTGGTGGCGCGCGAAATCGCCGAGTTAGCTGCCGTGAAACGCTCGGACGCATCGGCCATTGCCTGCTGGGAGGCAGAGTCTGTGCCAGAAATCTGCATTACTTGGCCGCCCAGGCGTTCAATCCACCGGCGAGCGTCAGCTTGTGCATCGGCCAATTGCTGTGCTTCTCGTTCCTCGCGGCGTTTTTGGGAGTTGCGCGAAGACATAAACCACGCACCTCCGCCGACTACCAGCACAAGGAGCAAAATTCCCACTACGATCATCGCTTTCTATAGATAGGGCCATTCCTCTTATAACAACGGCTCAAGCGCCACCCTAGTTCCCTATTTTCATTTTTGCCCCCGCGTGCGCTAAAGTATGGCGCAGCGTTCAATAGCGCTCTGTGGGAATGTCGTATAGTGGCTAATACCTCAGCCTTCCAAGCTGAAGACGCGGGTTCGATTCCCGTCATTCCCTCCACTTTCGCCCATCGTTCAGGTGGGCGATTTTTTCGTTTTACCTACCCCAGACCCGCTCACCCGCGCTGGCCACGCTTGGTTTAAGGCAGACACATGCGGTGATGTGTAGGGTGGCGCGCATGACTTCATCCAATAAGTATTCCGAATTCATCCGCAACCGCCATTCTCCCCGCGCGTTCCTGCCGGAGCCTATGCCGGTTGAAGACATCAAGCAGGTCTTGGAGGACGCTCAATCCGCACCGTCCAACTCCAATACCCAGCCGTGGAACGTGCACGTAGTGGGCGGGGAAAAGCTCAAGGAGCTCAGCGCTGCGCTGATTAAGGAATTCGATACCAACGGCCTTAGCCCGGACTTCACCACAGATTATGGTGAGGGCATCCACCCCCAGCGCTCCCAGGAGCTGGCCGCCAAAATGTACGGGCTGCTTGGCATTAAGCGCGAAGATAAAGAAGGCCGCATGGAATTCATCCGCGAAAACCTGCGCTTCTTTGGCGCGCCCCATGCGGTACTGCTTTTTATCCCGCCGATGGGCGACCGCATCCGCGCCGCCTTCGACCAGGGAACCTACACCGAAAACTTCCTGCTTTCCCTGGAGGCACACGGCTATCACGGCATCCCGCAGGGCATGATTTCCCTGATTGCGCCAACCGCACGTGAATTCCTCGGCGTGGACGAGGACTACAAACTGGTCACCGCCATTACCTTTGGTACGGCCGATGAATCTAGCCCAGTCTTTAACACGGCTCCGGGCCGCGCGCCGCTCTCAGAGACCGTAACGGTGCACGGCATCGAGGGTCTAGAGCTCGACTAAAGCTGCGGCGGTGATTTGTGTGGGCAAAGTTGGCCGAAGGGGGCGTCGGCAAGCATAGAATTGAGTCCATGGATATCACTCTTGCGACCTTTGACCATGCGCCGGAGACCGCACTGCGCGGCGTTCGTTTTAATAACACGTGGGTGCCTTCGGAAACGTACGCGGACTCCCGCCGCGGCACCCTGACCGGCCAGTACCCGCAGCGCCAAGCCACCACGCGCATCAGCGAGGTTTTTGCTGGGGCGGGCTATGAGGTCCACGAAGACACGCAACCGGCCGGTGAAGACGTCTTTCGCTTGCTAGAACAGCCCAGCCTGGAGGAACTCGACCAGGTTGAAGGCGTCATTGCCGTCTGCTCCCTGCTGGGCGGAAATGCCCCCATGTCGGTGCTATGGCCGGGCGTGGCGGAAAACGGGGAGAATAACGAGCTGGTCTCCCCTATTGACTTGGCTCCTACCCTCGCCGCCATTGCCGGGCTGGATGTGCGGCCCAATGCTCGCTTGTCCTTCGATGGGTTGAACTTGGTTCCGGTACTGCGCCATGGCGCCTCGGGGCACGCCGCGTTGTTCTTTGACAATGGCGTGCGCATGATTGATGCCGCGCTTATCGACGACACCGCTACCCCACCCCACGAGCGCGCCCGCCTGCAAGATGAGTGGGAGACGTGGAATAAATTCATCACGCTCGGCCCGCTGCAGTAGATAGGTAGTCTGGGGCGCATGAGCGTACCTAACATCACCCTTAATGACGGCAATACCATCCCGCAGCTGGGCTTTGGCGTATTCCAAATGGATCCGGATAAGACCGAAGAGCTGGTAGCCGAGGCCCTGCGCGTGGGCTATCGCCATATCGATACCGCCGCTATCTATGGCAACGAGGAAGGCGTGGGCCGGGCAATTGCCAAGTCCGGCATTCCGCGCGAGGAACTTTTTGTCACCACCAAGCTGTGGAATGACCGCCAGACCGATGCCGCCGCAGCTCTTGATGAATCTTTGGACAAGCTCGGCCTAGAGTATGTGGATCTCTACCTCATCCATTGGCCGACCCCGGCGAAGGGAACCTACGTCGAGGCGTGGCAGCAGCTCATCGAGCTGCAGAAGCAGGGCAAGGCAAAGTCCATCGGCGTCTCCAACTTCGAACTCGAGCACCTGGACCAGCTGGAGCTCAAGACCGACGTTAAGCCGGCGGTCAATCAGGTCGAGCTTCACCCCTACCTGCAGCGCTGGCGCGAGCTGGACGCCTTCCGTGCCCACACCGTAGCTATTGAGGCATGGGGGCCTTTGGGCCAGGGTAAGAGCGATATTTTGGATGCCCCCGAGGTCACCGACGCCGCTGCAGCGCACGATGTCAGCCCAGCGCAGGTCGTCATCCGCTGGCACCTGCAGAATGGCGTCATCCTCTTCCCCAAGTCCGCCACGCCATCGCGCATCGCGGAGAATTTCGACGTCTTCGGCTTTGAGCTCACCGAGGACGAGATGTCTGCCATCACCGCCTTGGATGAGGGCGAAGAGGGACGTGGCGGTCCGCACCCGAATGACATGAATGACGCCTAAGGCTTAGCGCCCGTCTCGGCCGACCCGGCCGGTGCGCACACAGAAACGCCGCGAAACCAACTTTGGTCCGCGGCGTTTCTTCTGCTGGGCTTAAGCCTCCGGCAGCTCTGGGGCGATGCCGGTGCGCTCGTATTCCGCCAAGATGTCGATGCGGCGCTGGTGGCGCTCCGCGCGGGACCATTCTTGGTCCAGGAAGGCGTCGACGATTTCCAGTGCTTGCTCCTCGGTGTGCATGCGGCCACCGATGCCGATGAGCTGGGCATTGTTGTGCTCGCGGGCAAGGCGGGCGGTCTCTGCGGACCACGCCAGTGCGCAGCGAGCACCCTTGACCTTATTGGCAGCAATCTGCTCGCCGTTGCCGGAGCCGCCAAGCACGATGCCCAGGGAACCCGGATCGTTGACGGTGCGTTGTGCCGCTTCGATGCAAAAGGCCGGATAGTCATCCTCGGCATCGTAGGTATGGGCGCCGCAGTCAATGACTTCGTGGCCCTGCTTGGTGAGGTGTTCAGCAATCAGGTTCTTGGTTTCGAAACCTGCGTGGTCTGCTCCTAGATATACGCGCATGGCCCACATCCTACCGGCCCGGCGCGCCTTGAGGAGGCTTAGCGCCCACTCCGTTTCGTATTATATTTTCCTGATAGGCTCGCGGGCGACCACTATCGCTATAAAGGAGGAAAGCCATGCCTATAACCAAACCAGTCCTCGCGCTCTACGGCGGGAGCCTTCTCGCCTGCATCATCATGCTTGGTGTTCAGGTTTCCGGCGCCGAAGGCTTCCTCCTCCCGCTTATCGCGAGCATTCTTGCCACTTTGGCTCACCTAGGCCTGGGAGTGTGGTGGATTGCGCAGAAGGTGCGCGGGAATCCGCGGGCCAACGGGGGCGCGATTGCGGCGGGCATTATCGCGCTTCTTGCCGGCACCTCGTGGGCATCCTGGGCGCTAGTCGCGTGGGAAAATTTTCGGGCCGGCATGGAACTTCCCTCTATCAATATCGCAGGTCTGCCGGCATTCATCTTGACCCCGCTGACCATCGCACTGTGCGTCGGCGCCGCGATTCAGCTGCGCCGACGTGAAAAGACCGCCCAGTAGCTGCAAGAAACGGAATCTTTGGGTGGAAGCTCTTTCTTTACCTCTAGACTGCCGGCAAAGATCAGTTCCGGCACCGCTTACCGTCGCTTTAAATCTAGAAATCAGACGATTCATATCCAGAACAGGCCAGGAAATGGCTAAGAATCGAGTAGCCTCTTAGTAAAGTCTGAAACTCTCCCCCAAAGGACTAGAGCATGAAAAAGCTACTACCCATTCTCGTTACAACCACGCTTTTGATATCAGCATGTAGCGATTCAGGCGAAAGCTCCGAGACCACTTCGAGCACGACCAGCAGCAGTCCGTCGAGCACCACCACGTCCTCTACAACTAGCTCGACAAGTAGCGCCACTACCTCCTCATCTAGCGAGGTTACGCCTCCATCAGAGGTCGAAGAACCTGGCGAAGAGGATGAGCACGACGATGACGATCTCCACATACACGATAATCCGAACGCTGCATTAGGCGACTCAAATGAGGAAGAACGAGCTGAGCAAGCCCCTGTAGAGAAGACCGTTTCCTCTTGTGGCGACCCCTCAATTCATGAACGCGGCACAACATTCTTCTCGGACGGAACCTCCGGTTGGACTCAACAGTGCTCAGATGAAATGGCACCACAGGTTGCACAGCAATTCGTAGCGCCGCCGGCCGAGCAACAAAACGACCCAGCGCCAGCCGGTGGTGGATCTGGTCGAACCTGTGCCGAAATTGGGCACAAAGTTTATCCTGGCGACCCCGACTACTCGCCAGCACGAGATGAGGACGGGGACGGTGTGGGCTGCGAATCCTATCCGGGATAATGCATTCCCCGATTTATGCGGAGAATTAAAGACTAAGTAGGGGCAGGCAAGGAAAACACGCCCTACCTTCCGGCATCCCTTAGCTTCTCCGCATACCGCTACTGAGATCGCAACCATTTCAGCCCCGCGAATCCAGCAGCAAGAGTGGACAATTTAGCCCCATGCCCCTACGGCAGAAGGGTTTGACTCACCAGCGCCTTCTACTGGAGTGTGAGGTGAGTAATAATACTTATTTTGGCTTAGTTTTCCTCCACCTGGGGCATCTCAGTGCGGGAGCGCTTGAGCTCGAAGAAGTAGGGGTACTGGGCAAGGCGCAGGGAGGCGTCGAAAAGCTCGCCTGCCTCTTCACCGTTAGGAATGCGGGTAATAACTGGGCCGAAGAAGGCGGTCTCGCCCAGCTTGATAACCGGGGTGCCTACCTCATCGCCCACAGCGGAAATGCCGTTGTGGTGGTACTCGCGCAGCTTCTCGTCATAATCCTCGGTATTGGCTACCTCGGAGAACTCGGCCGGGAGGTCCACCTCCGCTAGGGCTTGGGCGATGATGTCATCATAAGCGCCAAAACCGGTGCGCATACCGTTTCCCTTGGCGTGAATCAGCGTGCCCATCGCGGTGTAGAGCTCGTCTACCTTCTCAGGGCGCTCGGCCTTGACCTTGGCAAAGACACGGGCTGGGCCCCAGTTAGCCTTCATCATGTCCATGTAGGTGGAGTCAAGATCGCGGCCATCATTGAGGACGGACAGGGACATTGGCTCGAACTCGACCTCGATGTCGCGTACCTTTTCCACTTCCTTAATCCAGCGCGAGGTGGCCCACGCGAAGGGGCAGGATACGTCGAACCAGAACTTTACTGCGTCAGCCATGAATACTCCTTTGCTTGAAAAAGTTTGCCCCACCAGCCTAGGTGCACGACTACTGTGGATGCAGAACTATTTTTCAGCTTAGAAGGAGAATATAGGCTATGACCTCTATAAACCTAACTCGCGAGGAAGCTGCCCAGCGCTCCCGAATGATCGAGGTGGACCACTACGATGTCACTTTAGACCTCAAGTATTCGGATACCCACTTCCTGTCCACCACGAAGGTGAGCTTCACCTCGCAGGAGATCGGCTCCACCTTTATTGATCTGCGCGCCGAGGAAATCCAGGAGGTACGCCTCAACGGCAACCCGCTGCCCACTGACTCCTATAACCCCACCTACGGCATTCCACTGTCTGGCCTCCAGGTAGCCGATTACACGCTAGAAGTCACCGCCAAAATCCCGTATTCCCGCACCGGTGAGGGCCTGCACCGCTTTGTAGACCCCGCCGATAACAAGGTCTACCTTTATACCCAGTTTGAAACCGCCGATGCCAAGCGCGTCTTCGCCTGCTTTGACCAGCCGGATATGAAGGCCACCTACGCGCTGCATTTCAAGGCGCCCGAAGAGTGGACCATCATTAGCAATGGCCCGGTGAGCTGGGAAGGCGATGTAGCCAGCACGACCATTGACTACCCGTTGTCCACCTACCTAGTGGCCCTCTGCGCCGGCCCGTACCACGAGGTCACCGATACCTGGCGCGGCGAGCTGACCGCACACCCAGAGGGCAAGCCGGCCCAAAAGCTCGAGGTGCCACTCGGCATCTACTGCCGCGCTTCGCTCGCCCACGCACTGGATGCCGAGCGCCTATTTACTGAGACCAAGCAGGGCTTTGATTTCTACCACCGCAACTTCGGTTTCCCCTACCCCTTTGGCAAGTATGACCAAATTTTCGTGCCGGAGTTCAACGCCGGCGCGATGGAAAATGCCGGCTGCGTTACCATCCGCGATGAGTACGTCTTTACTTCCCAGGCCACGCACTATAAGTATGAGCGCCGCGCCGATACCGTCCTGCACGAATTGGCGCATATGTGGTTCGGTGACCTGGTCACCATGCAGTGGTGGGACGATTTGTGGCTCAATGAGTCCTTCGCCACCTGGTCCGCCGCCATCTCCCAGGCGGAGGAAACCGAATACGATACCGCGTGGGTGACCTTTGCCAATGTGGAGAAATCCTGGGCGTATCAGCAGGATCAGCTGCCGACCACCCACCCAATTTCCACCGATGCCAGCGATATCGAAACGGTGGAGCAAAACTTCGATGGCATCACTTACGCCAAGGGCGCTTCAGTGCTGAAGCAGCTGCAGGCTTATGTCGGCCGCGACAACTTCCTGGCCGGTGTGCGCCGCCACTTCGCCGCCCATGCATGGGGCAATGCCACCTTTGATGATCTGCTGCGCCACCTAGAAGAGGCCTCCGGCCGCGACCTTTCCTTCTGGGCTCAACAGTGGCTCAAGACCTCCGGCATCAATACGCTCAGCGTGGCGCTCAATGCGGATGAGTCCGGCATGATTACCCATGCTTACCTCACCCAGGGCGGCGATACCCTGCGCACCCACCGCGTGGCGGTAGGCCTGTATAACCTGCAGGATGGCAAGGTGGTGCGCACCGATCGCATCGAAATGGATATTGATGGCGCTTCCACCGAGATTCCAGAGCTCATCGGCCGCCAGTTGGCAGACATTGATTTCCTGCTGCCCAACGACGATGACCTGACCTATTGCCTCATCAAGCTGGACGCGGGTTCCCTGCAATTCCTGCTGGACAATATTGATAAGTTCGCCGATCCCATGGCCCGCACCCTGTGCTGGTCTACTGCTTGGGAGATGACCCGCGCCGGTATTATGCGCGCCCGCGATTTCATCCAGCTGGTTGCCCGCGGCATGCAGGCGGAGACGGAGCTCGCCGTCCTCGAGCGCATTGTCTTGCAGGCGTCTAGCGCGCTGAAGAACTATGCCGATCCACAGTGG
Source organism: Corynebacterium tuberculostearicum (assembly GCF_030229345.1). GTDB lineage: Bacteria > Actinomycetota > Actinomycetes > Mycobacteriales > Mycobacteriaceae > Corynebacterium > Corynebacterium tuberculostearicum_G. Next base: position 132,899 of record NZ_JASPGP010000003.1, read on the forward strand.
GCCGCCCAGAGCACCCTGCTTGCCGACGCCCTCCTCGACGGCGCCCACAGCCCCGATGCCCAGCGCTCCATCATCTGCACCCAGGCGCTGGCGAAGATTCGCCTGCACGATAGCGCGCGCGACTATCTGCGCGGCGTGCTCGAGTCCTCCGCGGATGCGGGACTGCGCTGGTCCGCACTGGCGGCACTTGCCGCCGATGGCGCGGTAGAGGACGTCCCTGCTGCCGCGGATGCGCAACTCGAGCGCGATAACTCCGCCACCGGTTACTACTCTTCCCTGCGTGCCCGCGCAGCCGTGGCAACTGCGGAGAACAAGCGCGCGGTATGGGAAGAAATCGTGGCGGGAAATCTCACCAACCGCGAGCTCACCTCCAAGCTGGAAGGCCTGCTCTACCCGCATAGCGATGAATTCCTGCCCACCGCGGAGTTCTTCGATATCGCAGAAAAGGTATGGTCTTCCCAGTCCTCCGAGGTGGCACTGACCACCGTAACGGGCCTCTTCCCTTCCTGGGATATCACGCACAAGGGCCTAGACCGCGCCGATGCCTTCTTGAAGAAGGAGCTGCCGGGTGGTCTGCGCCGTACGGTCACTGAGCAGCGTGACCGCGTGGCCCGCGCGCTGCGCAACCGCCAGGTCGACGCTAGCTAAGCCGGCTTTCCCGCGCCGTTACCCTCGCCTGGTAGGGGTTGCGGCGCGGGATCCTCGCCTAGGACCACCTCGACGTTGGCGATATCAGAGCGCAGCGACTCTTCAATATAGGCAAAGACCGCGCCCGATTTAGTCTTTAGCAACCGCACGAACCGAAGCAGCGGGTGCGATCGGCTCACGTGCAAAAGTTTCTGCTCTTCGGTGCGAGCGGTAGCGGCACGCATGCTCTCGCGCTTAAAGACGGGCTTGAGGTTGTAGCCAGCCAGGATTTCCATGATGGGCTCGCGCAGATCGTGCTGATTGAGATCGGGAGCCATATCTACCGGGATGGTGTAGCGCGAGAGGATGACGGGCTTGCCATCGACGGTATAGACGCGCTTGATATCCCACGCAAAGGTGGAATCGCTAACATCCAGGACCGCTGCCACATGCTTGGGCACGTGGGCCTTGTTAACGGAGACCACGCGCACGGCAGTGTCGTGCCCGCGCTCGCGCAGCTGGGTGACGATATTGTCCTTGTTGGTCAGGCTCAGTGTAGGGGGAACCGTGCGCACGTAGGTGCCACCACTGCGCCCGCGGCGGCGGTCAATGAGGCCTTCTACTTCCAAAATGTCTAAGGCATGGCGCACGGTCATGCGCGCAACATGAAATTCTCGGACCAATTCGCGTTCGGTAGGAAATTTCTGACCGGGTTCTAATTCATTGCGTTCGATCTTGTCGCGTAGGGCATCCGAGATACGGAGATAGGCGGGCCGCTTTCGGCTTTGGGAAGTCACAGCCCCCGAGTGTAATGGACACCCCTGGAAACCAACCCCATTAATGTGTGATGTCCATTACCACTACTTGCGTTCCTACTTGCGTAGATGTAGCTCGATTCGCGGCTTGACCTGGATTTCCGTCAACTGGGTGGTGGGCCCTGCCTCCACCACGGTACGAATGGCACGAGCCACCTCAGCCGGGGCAATAACCTGGGAGGGATCATAATCCTGCAGCCCCTTCAGCATCGGAGTATCGGTAGGCCCCGGAGCCACAGTAGATACGCGGATTCCCGGCTCAGAGATGCGCAGTCCATCGGCGAGTGCATACAACGCGTGCTTGGTCGCCGCGTAGATGACGTTATCGCCGTAGCTGTGGCGTCCAGCGCCAGAATTAATAAAGACCACGGTGCCTTCCGCTTTGCGCAGCTGCGGCAGCAAGGCGCGGGTCAGCTCAGCAGGGGCGTGCACGTTGAGGTCCATATGGGCGCGCCAATTTTCCGGCGTGGCTTCCTCCACGGAGTACTTAGTAGCCCGTGCAGCAGCGTGGACGAGCACGTCCACGCGGTCTAGCTCCGGCAGCTTCATACCTTCATCGAGACCGGCGACGAGGTCGATGGCCACCGGCGTAATGGAGTCCGATTCGGGCAGTTCTGCCGCGCTACGGCCCAGTGCATACACGTGGTAATCACCGGCCAGGTCAGCGATGATTTCGCGGCCCATGCCGCCGGTAGCGCCGGTGACGACGGCGACCTTCTGCGGGGCTTCGCTCTCCGAGTGTGCTGGTGCGGTGACGTTCTTAGTATCAGTCATGCCGCCCCATCATAGGGATCCTTCGCCTTCAGCGCCGCGCCGGAGCAGTCACCGACGGTAGGCAGTTAGCGGAAGCGCTTAGGCACGTCCGGCTGGCCCAGGGTGAGCATCAAACGATTAGCCCAGTTGAAGAAGGAGGAAGCGTAGATGAGGTCCAGGATGGACTGATCATCGAATCCGGCCGCACGCAGGTCCGCGCATAGTGCCGCATCGAAGGCAAACGGGGTTTCCGTCAGCGCCACGGCGGCGCGACGGATAAGGTCCCATTCCTTTGAGCCAAGGTCGGCATCGATGCCCTCGTCCAAGAGGCGGTCTACGATTTCACGGTCGCCGCCTTCCTGGACGCACCGCGCCTGGTGCACGGAGGCACAGTACTCGCAGCCGTTGTAGCGCGAGGCCACAGTAGCGGCGAGCTCGCGGTCCGCACGGGAGAGGCCACCTTCGGTGTTATAGAAGATGTCTAGGTCAGTCAGCGTGCGCGCCTTCAAGGCCGCAGGGTCGCGGGCAAGCAAGCGGAAGTACTCGGAATCGATACGCTCTGGCTTGATGAGGGCATCGGTATGCACCGCGGTGAAATCCTCCTTCGCCAGCGCCTCTACCCAAGGCTTCCAGCCCAGGGAGTGGTTGACAAAGTGATCCGGCAGCACGGTATCGGGCTGCAGCGAATTCGCAGTAACCTCCCAACCCGGATCGGCCACGCCGGCGGCGCGCTCGGCTGCAGGGTGAGATGCGGGATCCTCGCCAGAAAGTACGCGCAGGCCGTGGACCACGCGCAGCTGGAAGGCCAAAAATGCCACCAGCTGGGACAGGCTGACGATGTCCGTAGCGGACCATCCTGCGGCATCGAGGTGTCCGATGGCCTGCGGGGAGGCATCCTTAGGGTGGAAGGCCAGAAGGTGCGCCCAATCGAAGGCCGCAGCTAGGCGCGTGCCCAGCGCGGCTTCCGCGGAGGTATCGCCGAAGATAAGGAAATCACCCTGGTGATATGGGCCGGTGGACACACCGCGCTGGCTCGCGGCGCGCACGGCGGCAACAAGGTCCTCGTCGGCCTCATCTTCCAGCAAGTCGAAGTAGATATCCGCAGCCTCGCTCGCCTGGTAGATTGCAGCGGTAAAAGCCGCTACGGCATAGCGCTCCGTATAGGAGAACTCGCCTGGTTCTGCAGGCTCGAGCAAAGCGCTAAAGCTTAGCTGCGCATTGTCCTGTGCATCGTGGCGCGCACGGCGCAGCTGTTGCACCTCAGCGCTGGCGTGGGAGAGCTCATTAATAATGTCGGTCATATTCTCAGTCCAACCTTTCTGGGACGCGGTTATAGCCCCAAGTTTAGGTCTCCGGCACGATAGCGGGAGCCTGGGATGGCGTCAATTAGCTGGCGCGTGTACTCGGTTTCCGGATGCGCAAAGACCTGCGCGGTAGGTCCGGATTCCACTTGCGTGCCGTGGGAGAGCACGGAAACGGTATCGGAAATTTGGTTGACTACCGCCAGATCGTGGGAGATGAAGATGTAGGTAAGCTCCAGCTCGCGCTGCAGCTCGTCGAGCAGCCGCAGGATCTGTGCCTGCACGGTGACGTCGAGCGCGGACACGGCCTCATCAAGCACCACGAGATCGGGCTCAATGATCATGGCGCGGGCGATGGCCACGCGCTGGCGCTGACCACCGGAGAGTTCGCGGGGACGGCGGGAAGCCATGGAAGAATCCAAGGCCACCAAATCAAGAAATTCGCGTGCTTTGGCACGCGCATCCCGCTTGGAAGCGCCGGTGAAATTGCGCACCGGTTCGGCGATGGTATCGCCGATGCTCAAGCGCGGATCCAGCGAGCCAAAAGGATTCTGGTAAACCATCTGGATGGAACGGCGCAGCTCGCGACGGCGCTTGCCACGGGCGGAGCTAATGTCTTCCCCGCCCAAGCGAATGCTGCCAGAGGTGGGCGTGCTCAACAGGGAAATGGCGCGGCCGGTGGTGGTCTTACCGGAGCCGGACTCCCCCACCAATGCATGGGTGGTGCCGCGCGCCACGGAAAAGTTGATGTCTTCTACCGCGGTGAAATCCCCGAAGCGTTGGCTCAGCCCTTCCACCTCGAGCAGGGTTTCGCGTTGCGCGGGCGCGGCGGCCCGCACAGGAGAGGCGGCTTGGGAGGAAGTGGGGGCGGTGAGCGAGGGGGCGTCGGCAAGCAGGCGCTTGGAGTAGGCGTGCTGGGGGTCGGTGAGGACGCGGGCAGCAACGCCCGACTCGCGGACGGTGCCCTTTTCCATCACCACGATGTTATTGGCACGGTCGCCTGCCACGGCCAGATCATGGGTAATGAAAAGGATGCCCATGGTGAGCTCTTCGCGCATCTCATCCAGGAGGTCCAGGATGATCTTCTGCACGGTGACATCGAGCGCGGAGGTAGGCTCATCGGCGATGATGAGCTCCGGCTCCAATGCCACGGCCGCGGCAATGAGCACGCGCTGCTTCATGCCGCCGGATAGCTCATGCGGGTACTGGTGATAGCGACGCTGCGGATCATCAATGCCTACGCGCTCCAAAAGCTCCAGTGCACGCTTCTTCCGGGAGGCCTTATCGCCCTGCCCGTGGATGGCCATGCCCTCCTCCACCGAGGCACCGATGGTCTTGAGCGGGTTAAGCGAGTTATTGGGATCCTGCGGAATCAAACCAATGCGGCGACCGCGCAGCTCTCGCCATTGCTTTTGGGAATACTGGGTGACGTCGCGGCCGTCGAAAGTAATGGTGCCGGAGACAATCGAAGCATTGTCTGGCAGCAGGCCGATGGCGGCCATGGCGGAGGTGGACTTACCGGAACCGGACTCGCCCACGATGGCGGTCATCTCGCCAGGGTTTACCTCGAGCTCAATGCCGCTTACCGCTTCTACCTCACCGTGCGCGGTGCGGTAGGTAATGGATAAATCACTAATGCTAAGCAGGGACATTAGGCCGCCTTTCGCAGTGTCTGGCTGAGGTGGTTGGCCGCGAGAACCACGGCGACGATGACAATGCCCGGGGCGATGGTCAACCAGCCGGCCGTGGCGATGTAATCGCGCGATTCAGAGATGAGAAGACCCCATTCCGGGGTTGGGGGCGGTGCGCCATAGCCCAGGAAGCCTAGGGTGGCTAGCTGCAAAATGGCCAGGCCAAATTGCAGGGCTGCTACAGCGAAGACCGCGGTGAGTGAATTGGGAAGAATATGGCGCACGAGCACCTGGAAGGAAGAACCGCCGGAGCCATAGGCGGCCTCGACGAAATCGGAGCCGGCAACGCTAAGCACCTGGGAGCGTGCAAGGCGCGCAAAGGTGGCCACCGAGGTGATACCTACGGCGATGGCGGCATTGAAAATGCCGTGGCCCAGCACGATGATGACGGACAGGGAGAGCAAGAGGCCGGGGATGGACAGCAGCACGTCCACGATGCGCATGATGACGGCATCGACCCAGCCGCGGCGCACGCCGGCGATGATGCCCAAGATGGTGCCGACGATGAGGCCGAAAAGTACGGCCAGCAACGCGCCAAGTAGGGATTGGCGCGCGCCATAGACAACGCGGGTGTAGAGATCGCGGCCTACGGCATCGGTGCCGAACCAGTACTGGAAGCTGGGTTGCAGCAGCGCCGTGGTGTCCCCGCCCTGGTTAGGGTCCTGGGAGGTAAATAGTTGGGGGAACAGGGCGCAGAGCACCGCCAGGCCCAGCACAATCAGCGAGATGATGGTGCCCGGGGTGAGCTTCAGCTGTGTGGATTTAAGCTTCATGCTTGGACCTTCTTCTCGTTCGTTGCGGTGGTATCGGCGGTGGTGGCAGCGGTGGCGGAGCTAGATGCAGTCTCGTGCTCGCGCTCGCGCAGGCGCACGTCAAGCACTGGGTAGAGCAGGTCCACAATCAGATTGATAAGGACAAAGACGGCGGCGGCAAGCACCACAATGGCTAGCAACACCGAGGTATCACGGTTAGCCACCGCATCCACGGTGAGCGCACCGATGCCGTGGCGGGCGAAGACCGCTTCCGTCACCACGGAGCCGCCGACGAGCTCACCAAAGGTAAGGCCAGCCATGGTCAGCGCCGGCAGCAACGCGTTGCGCAAGACGTTGCGCCACAACAACCAGGCGTCGCTAGCACCCTTGGCGCGCACGACCTGCACGAAGGACATATCCATGACCTCATCGATGGAGCGCAGCAGCACCTGCGCCAGCGGCGCGGCCACGAAGATACCCAGGGTAATTACCGGCAGGATGAGGTTTTGGGCGTCGTTCGCGCCGATGACCGGCACCCAGCCCAAGCCAAAGGAGAATATCTGGATCAAAATGATGCCGATCCAAAAGGTGGGCAGGGAAACCATCACGGAAGGCAAGCTGCGGAAGAAACTGCGCAGCCAAGAAAAGGGGCCAAAGGTGGAGACAATAGCCACCACGAAAGCCAGGACCACGCCTACGAGGAAGGCAAAGACCGCCAGCGCCAGCGTGGAAGGAAGGGCATCTGCCAGCATCTCCGATACGGCGGTACCGGTGGCGACGGAAAAGCCGAAATCACCGGTGAGGAATCCGCCGAGCGCGCTGAAGTAGCGGCTCAGAATCGGCTCATCGGCACCATAAACCTCGCGGATGGCGGCCAGCTGCTCGGCGTTGAGCCCCAAGTTCGGGTTGTCATAGCGGGTCGCGACGGCGTCACCAGGCAGTGCCGCCAAGAGGATGAAAGAAAGGGTGAAGGTTGCCCAGATGACGAGCACGGCTTGGCCGATGCGCAGGGCAATAGTTTTCAGGCTCATGGTTTAGTCCTCCCCTTCTGTGGGGTTGATGTCTACCGCATAGAACGATGGGCGGCCGATGGCCTCGGTGCTAAAGCCCTCGATATAGGGCTGGAAACCATAGACCTGCGGCTCTTCAAACATGGGCAGGATATAGGCCTGTTCGGACAGGTAGTCCTGCATGCGGCCGGTCATGGCTAGGCGCTCCTTTTCACTGCTGAGATTGAAGTAATCCTCCACCAGTTTCTGCAGTTTCTCATCGCCAAAGCTATCGGTCTTCTCGTCGTAGTTGAGGAAAGAATTGCGCCCGGTGCCATCCAGCCACGTGGCCAAGGTGTCCACATTGGCACGGCCGGTCATGGTGTGGCGTACCTGCACGGTGTCTTGGTCCTTCATGGCCTTTTGCTGCGCGGAGCGGTCACCTGGGTTGAGGTTGGCCTCGATGCCGACGTTCTTCAACATCTCCTGGGCCTTGGTGAACATCTCTTTAGAGCGCGGCTGTGGGACGGCTTCATTGAAGGTCACGGACAGGCGCTTGCCGTCCTTTTCGCGAATGCCATCTTCACCTGGGCGCCAGCCGGCTTCATCGAGCAGGCGCTTAGATTCTTCTGGATCGAAGGCATAGTTCGCGGACTGATCTTTATAGCCAATGGCCGTCTTGGCCAGGATCGATGTGCCCTTGGGGTAGGAATCAGAAAAGAGGGTGTCCAGGATGTTATCGCGGTCAATGGCGTGGATGATGGCCTGGCGCACGCGCTTGTCTTCCAAGAGTGGATGGCGGAAGTGGAAGTGGAAGCTATTATTCACGCCACGGGTGGGCGCGGCGAAAATCTGCAGGTTTTGATCCTTCAGGTGCTTCTCATCGGGAGCTTCGATCTGGCGTGCGACATCGGACTGGCCGGCTACAAGCGAGCCCACACGCACGGAGTCTTCGGCCGCGAGCACGATATTGATGCCCTCAATATCGGCCGGGCCCTGGTGATCCTTACGGGCCGGAGGCGCCCAGTCATAATCCTCGCGCTTCTTGAGCACCAGTTTGGTGCCCAGCTCTTCTTCTTCAATGACGAAGGGGCCAGAACCGGAAATCGCGGTGGCGTTGCCCGGCGCGAAGCCGGTGTCATCCAAATCCAGGGTGGCATTAGAAAGCAGGCCCTGGTTCATCACGGAGGTGGACTGCGGGAAGCCTGGGGAAGGCTCGCTGAAGTAGAACTTCACCGTGTAGTCATCGATGACCTCGGACTTTTCATAGTTGGGCAGCTGCTCCGATGGAGTGAGCATACGGTCCTCATCGCCCAGGGCATAAAGGTCATAGTTCTTCTTCACGTTCGCGGCATCCAGGCGGGAGCCATCAGAGTAGGTCACGCCCTTGCGAATCTTGAAGGTGAACTCAGTATTGTCCTTGTTCGCCTTGGGCATCTCCTCCGCAATCCACGGGTGCAGCTCGAGGGTATCCGGGTCCTGCCAGAGCAGGCGGTCCGTGATGTTATTGAGCACACCACCGTTGGGGTAATAGCCGCCGGAGGGCGGATAGAGGTTGTTGAACATATTGGGCTCGACATAGGTGACCATGCCATCTTCCGCGGCATGGGAAGTAGAGGCGCACGAGGTAAGCGAGAGAGCTAGCGCGCCGCTGGCCAGGACCGCGGCCACGGGCCACAGGAGCCGAGAAAGTTGCTTCATAAAAGCTCGAGTTCCTTTAAGTCTTAAGTAGTACTCGCCCATTAGACCACACTCATACCCCCAATTACAAGACTGAACGGTCTACCGTATTACCTGCCAAAACGGCGACACAACAAGAACTCAGTAGACCATCTAGTCTATTTTATTCTAACTACCAGGTCCGATGATCCTGAAAGGGCCTGAATGTGGCACGATAGGAGGTATGTCTACTCCAGCAATCGCGATCGTCGGCATGGGCCCGCGCGGTATTTCCATCTTGGAACGCCTCTCCGCCCGCATGGACGATTCCAGCGACCCCATAACCGTCCACCTCATCGATGACGCCCAACATGGCGCCGGCCGCATCTGGGAAACGGATCAAACCAAGACCCTGTGCATGAATACTCGCGCCGGCGCGGTCACCCTCTTTACCGAGCCCGGCTCCACCGTGGATGCCCCGGTGCTCGAGGGCCCCATTCAGTACGAATGGATCCAGCTGCTGCGCGGCGATGGCGAGAATATCTCCGCCGCCAAGCGCGAGCTTTTTGAGCAGCATCCACCGGCCGCACATATTGCCCAGGACTACCGCGAAGAGCTCGCGGCTACCCGCCCCGAGTCCAACCCTTCGCGCGCACTGTACGGCGAGTACCTGCGCTGGGTCTATGACGTGGTCATTGCGCGCCTGCCCAAGAGCATTTCCACCGTGAATCACTTCAGCCGGTTGGAAACCATCGCCGAGGACGGTCACCAAGACGTCCTCCACCTGGCTGATGGCTCCGAGGTGCACGCCGATGCCACGGTACTGGCCTATGGCTGGATGATTCCGGAATACACCGAACAAGAAAAGCAGTTGGCCGCTTCCGGTTTGAACTGGATCGCCCCTAATAACCCGGTAGAGCAGGACTACGCCGCCATTCCGGGCGGCGAGGACGTGCTGGTGCGCGGTCTGGGCATGGGCTTTTATGACATCATGGCGCTGACCACCATCGAGCGCGGCGGCAAATTCGTAGAGGATCCTTCCGCGCGTTCCGGCCTGCGCTATGAGCCTTGTGGCAACGAGCCCAACTTCATCATTTCCTCCGGCCGCGGCTACCCCTACCACCCCAAGTCCGAATACGGCGAGCTGCCGCCGACCATGCCGCGCCGCCGCCTGCAGGAGGTCATTGCGGAGCTCAGCGGCACCCAGGACATCGACTTTGACGCCCAGGTCTGGCCCGCTATCGCGCGCGATAGCTACGAGGCATATATCACCACCTTGGAGCGCGTGCGCCCGGATTCCCTCCTGCGCCCACGCGCGGAAATCCTCGAGGTTATCGATGCCACCGCCCCTGATGAGCTGGGCGCGGCCATTGCACCCATGGTCACCGAACCATGGGACATGAACGATCTCATGTACCAGATTGCCGGGTTTACCGGGGACATCGCTGAGCTCACCGAGCACATTGCCCAGTCCATGGAAGGCGATATTCGGGAGGCCGCCGCCGGCCACGACTCCCCTATCAAGGCCGCGCTGTGGTCGCTTTCGCAATCGCGCAAGCCGGCCTCCATCCTCGGCGCAGAGGGCCGCTACACCCGCGAGTCCCGCATCGGCCGCTACGGCCAGGTCATGTCCTTTGGCCAGATGATCGGCTCCGGCCCGCCGCTCTTCCGCGTGCGCCAATTGCTCGCGCTTGTCGACGCCGGCCTGGCCCACTTCCTAGGCGATCACCCCACCGTGTCCATCGAGGCCGATCACTTCACCTTGACCTCCGGCCCGCGCTCGGCTTCGGCGCCCACGCTTGTTGACGCCTTTATGCACCGCCCCGATATCCGCACCGCCGGCGATGCCATGACGCGCTGCCTAGTGGATTCTGGCCGCGTGCGCCCCTTCCCCGATCACGGCCAGCCCACCGGTTCGCCGGAAACGGATGGGGCCACACGCCGCACCGTCCACCCAGACGGTGAGTTGGATGCACGCCTGCACATCGTGGGCATCCCCACCTATTCCCAGTGGCCGGACACCACCATTTCCCCCATGCCGGGCACGGACCCGCTCATGCTGCAGGAAACCGACAAGGCTGCCGGTTCCCTCCTTGCCGTGGTGCGCTCCTAGCCACCGCCTCTGCGCTATGGGCCCAGTGCCGCGGCCTATAGCGCGTCGAGGGCCTGCTCCAAGTCCGCGAGCAGGTCATCGATGTCTTCGATACCGATGGAGATGCGCACCAGATCCTCCGGCGGCACGAGCTCGGACCCTTCCGCGGATACGTGCGTCATATTCTTTGGATGCTCGATGAGCGATTCCACCCCGCCCAACGATTCTGCCAGGCAGATAAGCCGCGTATTGAGGCAGATCTGCTTGGCATGCTCCGCGCTGTGGAAGCGCACTGACATCATGCCGCCGAAGCCACGCATCTGCTGTGCCGCCAGTTCATGCCCCGGGTGTTCCTTGAGCCCCGGGTAGAGCACCTGTTTGACCTCGGGTCGGCCCTGCAGAAATTCTGCTACCTTTTGCGCATTGGCGCAGTGGCGGTCCATGCGCACCGACAGCGTCTTGATACCACGGGCGGTAAGGTAGGCGTCGAAAGGCGAGCTCACCGCACCCACATTGCCCTGGAAGTAGAGCAGGCGCTCGTCCACGTGGGCGTCATTAGTAACTACCGCGCCACCCAGCACATCGGAATGCCCGCCTAGGTACTTGGTGGTCGAATGCAGCACGTGGTCCGCTCCGAGTTCCAGTGGGTTCTGCAGGTAGGGCGTGGCAAAAGTATTGTCCACCAGTACCTGCGCGTTGCCCTTAATCTTGGCCACCGCGGCAATATCGGTGATGTTTAGCGCCGGATTAGTGGGGGTTTCCAGCCAGATGAGCTTGGTATTCTCCTGGACCGCGGCCGCCACCGCAGCGGTATCACTGGTGTTCACGATGGACATCTCCACGCCCCACTCGGTGAAATCATTGAGCAGGCGGTAGGAACCACCGTAGGCGTCATTGCCCAAAATGACGTGATCTCCTGGGCGCACCAGGATGCGGATCAAGGTATCGGCGGCGGCCATGCCGGAAGAAAACACGCGCGCATACTCCGCACCTTCCAGTGCCGCTAGGGTGCGCTCCAGCGAGCGCACGGTCGGATTGGCCACGCGGCCGTATTCGAATCCGCCGCGCAGCTGCGCCAAGCCGTCTTGCGCAAACGTGGTCGAGGCATAGATCGGCACGTTGATAGATCCCATGTGCGGGTCCGGGTGATAGCCGCCATGGATGGAACGGGACGTAAAGCCTTGAGCGAGGTTCTGCGTGCTGCGTTCAGTCATAGCACCACAGTCTAGACCAAGCTGTTCATTTCCAACCGAGAGATGGGTATTTATTTTCACACTCTCGCACACCCACGACTCATCGCACTTTCAGCCTCTGCCCTTACAATGGGCGCAGTTCATTTTGTCCTCGACTAAGAAAGAATGATGAATACGCAATTCTTAGCATCCGCCGCTTCCACCACGGACTCGGCTATCGAGTCCGTGTCCAGTTTTTGGAATGACGAGAAGGTGCAAAGCTGGCTTATCGAGCGCCCCATTCGCATCGCCATCATCCTTATCCTGGCCATAATCGTCCACTGGCTGCTCCACCGCATCATCAACAAGGTGGCTGACAACAGCATCAAATCCACTGGCCTGGATAAGCAGCGCTTCCGCGAGAAATTTAAGGGACGGTCCCACCACCCCGAGCTAAGCCAGCAAGAAGAGGCCATGCGCCAAACCCGCGAGACCCGGCGCGCCTCCCGCATCAAGACACTTGCCGGCGTAGCCCGTTCCGCCGCCGCCATCTTCGTCTGGGTGTGGGCCGTCATCGCCATCCTGGATGAGTTAGAGGTCAACGTAGCGCCGCTTATTGCCTCCGCCGGTGTCATCGGCGTTGCCCTCGGCTTTGGTGCACAGGCGCTGGTGAAGGACTTCCTTTCTGGCATCTTCATGCTCATTGAGGACCAGTACGGCATTGGTGACGTGGTTGATTTGGGCAATGGCGTCTTTGGCGATGTCGAGTCCATCTCCCTGCGCATCACCACGGTCCGCGATATCGATGGCGCCCTCTGGTACGTGCGCAACGGTGAGATTCTCCAGGTGGCCAACCACTCCGATGAGTACTCTGTTGCCCGCATCCAGGTTCCGGTAGGCCTTTCTAATGACCCAGAGGTGGCCGGCGAAATCATTGAGGACGCAGTGAAAGAAGCCGCACAGGACGAAAAGGTGCGCAAGCTCATCCTCAGCACACCCCGTGTGGACGGCATGTCTGGCTTTGAGCCGGATTATGTATCCTTCCGTGTCTCGACCAAGACCTTGCCGGGCAAGCAGTGGGACGTTCAGCGTTTCCTACAGTCCCGCGTGCTCAATGTCATGCACACTAAAGGTATTACCACCCCCTACCCGCACGGCATCGGCATTGCCGATCCCCGCAAGGAAGAAGAAGAGTAAATGGATTCTGTCTATGAGGCCATCGGCGGCATGGAGACCTTTGAGCGCCTCGTCCACGGCTTTTATTCCCAGGTCAAAGGGGACGATGTCATTGGCCCGATGTACCCCGATAACGACTGGGAAGGCGCCGAACAGCGCCTTACCTGGTTCTTGGCACAATACTGGGGCGGCCCGCAGCTATTTTCTGAAAACCGAGGGCACCCGCGCCTGCGCATGCGCCACGCCCCCTACCCCATCGATATCACCGCGCACGACCGGTGGCTAGAACTCATGGGCAACTCCCTCGCGGACATCGACGAGGACACCATTCCACCCGCCTACCGCGAGATGATTTGGGATCACATGCAGCGCGTGGCCGCCATGATGATTAACAAGGCCCCGTAACCACGCCAACCCCTTCAGCGCAGATAACTAGATAACTCAAGCCCGGGCCCCGTTTCTAGCGGGGGCGCCGGGCTTGTGGTGTATCTAGCGCTGACTACGCCGGGTGATGACTAGTCTTCCCAGTCAAAGGCCTTGCGCACAGGCTCGGAGACCAGACGGCCACCGCGAGTCATGACGCCGCCTTCCAGACCTGGGAAGCGCTTGATCGCGGCATCCAGGCTGTCGTTGGCCACCGCGCGGATGTACGGCAGGGTCGCAGAAGACAACGCGCGGGTGGAGGTATTGGCCACCGCACCCGGCATATTCGCCACGCAGTAGAACAGGGTGTCATGCACCTTGAAGGTGGGGTCATCGTGGGAGGTCTTCTTGGAGTTTTCGAAGCAACCGCCCTGGTCGATGGCTACGTCGACGAGCACCGCGCCCTTCTTCATCTTCTTTACGGTCTCCTCACGCACCAGCTTCGGTGCGGCGGCGCCTGGGATAAGTACGGCGCCGATGACGAGATCGGCTTCCTGCAGTTCCTTATCAATGGTGGCTGGATCGGAGATCAGGGTGCGCACGCCACCGGCATACTGGTCATCGAAGCGCTGCAGGACGTGCGGATCGAGGTCCAACACCGTCACCTCGGCGCGAAGGCCGTGGGCCATAGCTACAGCGGACGCGCCGACCTGGCCGCCGCCGATAACTACGACGCGTGCCGGCTGGGTGCCCGGAACACCGGAGACCAGCAGGCCGCGGCCGCCCTGGGTGGACAGCAGGTGATGGGTGCCTTCGATGGCAGCAAGGCGGCCAGCCACCTGGGACATCGGGGTGAGAAGCGGCAGGGTGCCGTGGCGGTCGGTGACCGTCTCATAGGCGATGGCGGTGGTATTGGCGTCGACAAGTGCCTCAGTCAGCGGACGATCCGCCGCGAGGTGCAGGTACGTGAAGACGGTGAGGTCTGGGCGCAGGTACTGGTACTCAGCCTCGAGCGGCTCCTTCACCTTCAGCAGCAGCTCTGCCTGTGCCCAGGTATCTTCCGCAGTGGCAACGATGCTGGCACCGGCAGCCTCGTACTCGGAGTCCGGGAAGGAAGCGCCTTCACCGGCACCAGTCTCAATGAGGACCTCATGACCATCCTGAACGAGGGTCTGTACGCCGCTCGGGGTAAGAGCCACGCGATTCTCGTTATTCATGATTTCTTTTGGCACAGCAATGCGCATTACATAGTCTCCTTGTGGGTGCAGGAAATTACATCGACCATGTAAGAGTAACGCAGGACACGTTTACGCGTGGCGCTCTGCTGACTAATTCACACTGCGGGGGTAGAACTACACCAAAGCCCCCGTTAAACATGCTGTTCACAGGGGTTGGGAGGCTACCACGCCAGGATCCCCCTACCCCTAATCCAGACTGCTTTTCGGGCAACCTCGCCCATTGTGGGGCGGTGGTACGCCGAGATTGTTGAACACCAGAGGGACGTGCCCCCGCGGCGAAAGCTAGAACAAGGACAAGCGGGTGGAACGGTAAATGCTGCCAAAGGGGGCGTCGAGTCGCACCCACCGACCCAACTGAGCCACCCGCAGGTGCCGCGGCACATCCATCGGAGCGGAAAATCCAGGAATAAGCCCCAGGTTGGTGCAGGCAAAGATCATGCGCATGGGGATTTCAACCGTGGTGCCATCGCCTTCCACCGTGACAACGGTTTGATTCAACAAGCTGGACGGCGGGCCCATGGGTCCAGAAAATTGCCGGGTGAGTTGTTGGCCTTTATCGGATAGATCGCGCACCACGGTAACTGGCAAAGTATCGACCACGCTGTAGCCAGTCGCCGGCGGCAAGGCTCCCGGCCAGGATGGATCGCGGGCCGGACCCAAATCTAACGTGCCGCTAGATTCATGTTCTTTGAGCTGCTCGGCGAGCGTGGCCGCGGAAACCACAGCCCCATCGCGGGACGCGACGCCTTGCACGCGGCGGGAGGCAACCACCTCGAAGGGAGTGGTGACAAAGACATCAACGACGTCGTCAGTCAGTTGGCGCAGCCGCACCGAAGCGCCCGCATCCAAGCCGACTGCGCGCGTGACAAGGGCCCGAAGGCCAGGTCCACCGCTTCCAATTTCTAGAGTCTCGGTGACCATGCCTTCGGGCCCTGCCTTTCTCATCTGTGCTCTGCTCCGCTGCTAGTTAGCAGCGGTATTGTGCAGAATATCCTTTTCCTGATCCGTCAATGGACGCGGGGTCTGCTGCTGACGGTCAATGACTACCTGCACGCACTCCACGGTTGCCGCGACCTCGCCCTGGGCGTTCTTCACCTGCTGAGTGGTGGTAAACGAGGTGGTACCAATCTGCGAAATGGTAGTTTCCACCTCCACCGTAGTGGTGTCCTTGAACTCCATCGGGCGCTGGAAGTCCACATCGAGGTGGCGCACGAACGCAATGAAGTCGAGGCCCTTGGAATAGATATGTTCCTTCGCAAAGGCCAGGCGCGCTTCCTGGGCGAGCTCGATGTAGTTTGCGTTCATCATGTGGCCGTACATATCAAAGTCCGACCAGCGGGTCTGAATACGGTACGTGTGCACGCTTGGGGTTGCCATCATTCTCCTCAGTTAAGGCGTCAGCTTCTTAGCGGGTCAGCTTGCGGTGGGTCACACGGGAAGGACGGGCTGCCTCTTCACCGAGGCGGTCGACCTTGTTCTTCTCGTAATCGCCGAAGTTACCCTCAAACCAGAACCACTGGCCTTCTTCCACGTTGCCCTCCCAGGCCAAGATGTGGGTACAGGTGCGGTCCAAGAACCAGCGGTCGTGGGAAATGACCACGGCGCAGCCCGGGAACTTCTCCAGCGCGTTTTCCAGCGAGCCCAGGGTTTCCACGTCCAAGTCGTTGGTCGGCTCGTCAAGGAGGATCAGGTTGCCGCCCTCCTTCAGGGTCAGCGCCAAGTTCAGGCGGTTGCGCTCACCACCGGAAAGCACCTTGGATGGCTTCTGCTGATCCGGGCCCTTGAAGCCGAACGCGGACAGGTAAGCACGCGACGGCATCTCGTTTTGACCAACGTGAATGTAATCTAGGCCGCCGGAGACAACCTCCCAGACGGTTGCCTCGGGGTCGATGTTTTCACGGTTCTGGTCCACGTAGGACAGCTTGACGGTATCGCCCACCTCGACGGAACCGGCATCCGGCTGCTCCAGGCCAACGATGGTCTTAAACAGGGTGGTCTTACCCACACCGTTCGGGCCGATAACGCCCACGATGCCGTTGCGCGGCAGGGTAAAGGAGAGGTCCTTAATCAGGACGCGGTCATCGAAGCCCTTCTGCAGGTCCTTTACTTCCACGACCTTATTGCCCAAGCGCGGCGGGGTAGGAATCTGGATCTCTTCGAAGTCGAGCTTCTTGTATTTCTCGGCCTCGGCAGCCATCTCCTCGTAGCGCTCCAGACGAGCCTTGTTCTTGGCCTGGCGGGCTTTTGCACCGGAGCGAACCCATTCCAGCTCGTCCTTCAGGCGCTTGCGCAGCTTCGCATCCTTCTTGCCAGCAACCTCCAAGCGCTCCTGCTTCTTATCCAGGTAGGTGGAGTAGTTGCCCTCGTACGGGTAGAGCTTGCCGCGGTCAACCTCACAGATCCAGCCCGCGACGTGGTCAAGGAAGTAGCGGTCGTGGGTCACGGCCAAGACAGCACCCGGGTAATCGGCCAAGTGCTTCTCCAGCCACTGCACGGACTCGGCGTCCAGGTGGTTCGTAGGCTCGTCGAGCAGCAGCAGGTCCGGCTCAGTGAGCAGGAGTTTAGCCAGCGCTACACGACGGCGCTCGCCACCAGAAAGGTTGGTCACTGGGGCATCGGAAGGCGGGCAACGCAAAGCTTCCATTGCCTGCTCGATCTTGGAATCAACCTCCCAAGCATCGGCGGCGTCCAGTTCCTCCTGCAGCTTGCCCATCTCTTCCATGAGCTCATCGCTGTAGTTGGTGGCCATTTCCTCGGCGATCTGCTCGAAGCGCTGCTTCTTTTCAAAGATATCGCCCAAGCCCTCTTCGACGTTGCCGCGCACGGTCTTCTCGTCATTGAGCGGCGGCTCCTGCTGCAGGATGCCCACGGTGGCACCCGGGTCCAGGAAAGCCTCGCCGTTGGAAGGCTGATCCAGGCCGGCCATAATCTTCAGAATGGAGGACTTACCGGCACCGTTAGGGCCGACCACACCAATCTTGGCACCTGGGTAGAACGCCATTGTTACATCGTCAAGGATGACTTTATCGCCAATTGCCTTGCGCACGTTTTTCATCGTGTAGATGAATTCGCCCACTTTTACCCCTTTGCAAAAATTTGGGAGACGTATTTATCTACACAAACACTACATCAGAACCACCGCCCAAGTGCCTCGGGTCAGGTACACCCGAGGCGATCAAGCCGGTGCGGAAACGCTTAGGCGTTTACTGGGGCGGATTCCGCCTCGGCAGCCTCCTCTTCCACCTCGGCGTCGTCGAAGGACTCTTCTTCCCCACCACGTGCGGCTGCGGCGCGCTCGGCTAGATAGCGGTCCGCCGCGGTATCGGCAGCGGTATCTCCCTGCCCCGCCTGCTGCGGCGGCAGGCTGTGGTCCACGTCCGGTTCGATGGCGTTGTCCCCCAGTTCTGGGACCGCAATATTTTCCTGGTTGTACTGCGGAGCGAGCCGCTTCGTACCGATAACGTGGCGGTTCAGATCCAGGCCCACATACTGTGCCTTAATGAACGTGCGGAAGTGATCGGTACCCTGGTCATCGCGCCATTGTTCGGTAACTAAGGATCCCACGATGACCAGTGGCATGCCTTTAGCCAAGGATTTGCGCACATTGATGGCGAATTGATTCCACATTTCGACGTCGATGTAGAGGTGGTCCACGTCGCGCCACTGCGGGGCCTTGGGGTTGTTGCCTTCCGGGTCATTAGCGCCGGCATCGACCTGACGGTCCGGAATTCGGCGGGAAGAGGCGACGCGCAGCTTAGCCTTATAGGCCCCAGTTGAGGTCTTGGTCAGGATGGGATCGCGAGTAAGGCGACCGGTCAAAGTAATTGGGTATTGGGACATGGTGCTAGAAAATCCTTTGCTGGATAGTTGGATAGGCGAGTTCGGTTTTCCTCGCTCGCTTCCATATCCTGATGCCGGCGCGCAAGCTGCACCATGCCGGCGACCCCTACCCTGTGAATAACTTGTTGTACCCGTCAACAAAACTCGGGTTTGGGGGTGATTTTTAACCGGTTATCCACAGGCTAGCGCCCGCGGAAGCTCGATTCATCGCCGTGGCCCATATCCTGGAGCATCGCGTTATAGCGTTCCAATTCGGCATCATCGTCCGCATCCGCCTGCATATCGTGGCGGCGAGCCGTAGCGCGATCATCGCTGAGCCAATCCAGGAAGAGTTTGCCAAAGACGATAACCAGCGGGAACTGGCCAAAGCCCCACGCGATGCCGCCGCCCACGCGTTGATCTTGGAGCAGATCCTGATCCCAGGGCAGTTCCAAATACTGGTAGAAGTCTGCACCCAGCACACTTTGCAGCTGCATCAGGTACACGCCGGCAAAGAGATGGAAAGGCATGGAAAGGAACAGCACAGCCAACCGGAACGGGGTGGAGTGCCGCTTGGGCAGCGGATCCGGCCCGATGATTTCCCAGAAATAGAAGCAGCCGGAGATGATGAACGTGAAGTTCATAATGAGATGACCTGCGTGTTCCGAGATAGCGAATTGATACAGGCTCGGGAACAAGTACAGCACATAGAGGAAAAATAGGTACTGCACGAGGTTGACAAACGGATTGGTAATAAAAGCGACGATCTTGGACTGAGTGGCCGCCAGAGCATAGTCGTGCAGGCTGGGCTTCCCCTTCGGTCCTGCCTCAAAGGCCTCCATGAGCAGGGTCAGTGGCGCACCCAGAACGAGCAGGAGCGGGACCGCCATCGACAAAATCATGTGCACCAACATGTGCATGGAGTACATCGCCGGCATGTACAGGCCTAGGCCGGTAGACATCACAAGGGTCAGGCCCAGCGCACCGCACATAAACCATGCGGTGCGCCCCTTGCTCCAGGTCAGGCCGCGCTTGTGTACGCGGTAAACGCAGTAGCCATAGGCCGCAGCTAAAAGCAGGCCAATGGTGCCAAACATGATGTCGAAGCGGAACATGGTCCACACGTTGAGCACCGTGGGCTTTTCAAAAAGCTCATAGCCCATCAGAATCTGCATCGAGTTGAGGTTGGGATCCCGCGGTGCGGGCGGCACAGTGCGACCCAGCGTGATGGCTACGCCAATGGTGGCGGCCATGACCGCTACTTCCACGATGGCGATGCGAATGAAAAGGCGCGGGTTCTTGCCCAGTTGCGGGATGGTGAGCTCGCGGTGAGCGAGGCCGAAAATGCCCAGCAAAATCGTCAGCACGAATTTAGTGATCAGAATGATTCCGTACGCGGAATCCACCAGATCGGAGATATTCATGCGGATGAGCGTGTTAATCAAGCCCGAGACAGCAAGCACCACAATGGCCATAAAGGCGATACCGGAATAGCGCTTCACCGCAAAGGCAAGGTTGGGGCCAAGGCGCCGACCATGGGCGATAAGCGCCATAAGCCCGCCTACCCAAAGCATGACAAAGACCAAGTGCCACAGGAGCGAATTGGTGCCGTAATCATGGTCGCCGCCTGCCGCGGAATGGCCTTCCATGCCAATGGGTACGACCTGCATTATGGACAAGAAAAGCAGGACCGGCTGCATGGACCAGCCGCGTCCCACGAGACCTAGAACGCCCACTACTAGAGCGATAAGCACGGAGATTGCCCACACAATGGTGGTGGAAATTTCCGTCAGCGCCATTTTCATGATGGAAGGCTCGAATACCTGGGAGAAGGGCGCGCCGGTGAGGTCGGACATAATGAGCGGGATTTCCACTAGCCCCACGGCCGCCATACCAAAGGAGGCCCAGGTGCCGGTGCGGGCGGCGATGTGGCCGTCGACGGACAAGGGGGCATCGATAAGCGCGGCATTGTCCCCACGTGGAGCGATGAGGAACGACGAGGCTAAGAATGAGCCCACGGACAAAGCCATGAGAATCCACGCCACGCCTCGAAAGAGCGGCAGGCCAAAGGTGGTGATGCGGCCGGGGTCCGGAATGCCCAGGGCCGCCAGGGAATCGGCCAGGAGGAACAGGGAAATAAAACCGGCAAGCAGGCCGGCAATAAGCATCGCTGCGATATAAATTCCCCAGGAAGAGCGGGGCTTCTTACCCGCCGCGTTCACACTATTAACCTGCTCATTTGCCATAGTGCGCATTGTATAGCGCCACCTAGTTTCTCACCTAACACACATTTTGTCTTTACATGTGTCATTATGGAGCTTATGGACACCCGTCAACTTCTTTATTTTCGCGCCGTTGTAGACAATGGCTCCTTCACGCACGCTGCCGAATCCCTCGATATGACCCAGCCATCTCTGAGCCTTTCCATCCGGAAGCTAGAAAAGGAGCTCAACGCCCAGCTGCTCTCGCGCGGTCGCTCCGGTGTCTCCACCACTGAGGCTGGCGATTATGTCTACGAAACGGCCGTCAAGGTTGATGCCCTGCTGAGCGAAACCCAGCGCCATATCAGCGAAATCACCGGCGACAAGGCAAGCACCGTGTCGCTAGCCTCCGGCGCCATCTTGAACTGGGAATTTACCCCTTCCGCCCTGGCCGAGCTCAAGCGGATTTACCCCACCGCCAATATCTCGCTGGACGACGCCGAACCGGCCACCGCTATCAAGCACCTGCTGGATGGCCAGGTGGACCTAGCGCTCTTGCCGACGTCCGATCCGAAGGCCTTCATTCGCCGCTACTCCCCCGAGCTCACCGTCCACCAGGTGGCCACGTTCGATTACTCCGTCGCCCTTCCCCAGCGCCTCGCCGAGTTGGAATCCCCCGTCTCCCTCGCCGAGCTGAAGAAGGAAACTTGGCTTGTCCCACCGCGCAGCCGCGAACTTCCGGAACTGGCCGAGTTCTACCACGACCTGTGGAATAGCCGCCCGGGCCTCAAGCCGGAAAAGACCCAGGAGGTCGCCAGCCTCAATAGCGCAATTCCCATGGTCTCCAGCGGACTGGGTGTTAGCATCGTGCCCAATTGCGCACCTACTGTGCAGCCGCACGGCATCATCACCCGCCCCATTGCTGATGACCTGCCGCGCTACTACGCCATCGTGGCCTACCGCACGGATCGCGAGCTGACCGCAGCTGCCCAAGACTTGGTGGACATCCTGCGCTCGCCGCAGCGCACCCTGGCTTAGGTTTCCTCGCCCTCGTGGGCTACTATGAGTGCGTTGTAAGCCCCCATAGCTCAGTGGATTAGAGCAGTGGGTTTCTACCCCATGTGTCGCGGGTTCGAATCCTGCTGGGGGCACCGTGTCATGAGTCGCGACATGTTTGACAGATGAGTCGGGACATCGTTGACAAACCGGCATTCCAGTTGCTTTTTGTTCTGGGGTGCCGGTTTCTTCGATCGGGCGCGAACTGCCAGGACAAACTGTTCCAAGCAGCAGTACCAAGACGCCGTAAGAACACCTACGCCTGACGGGCGGAGCCCTTTCCCTCTTGGGCTCTAGAAGGTGCCTTAGGCCCTGAATGACCGCACTTTATTTCGACGCCACTGGATTGCGGCCTTGATGGCGTAGGGCTTTGACAATGGCCATATTGCGGTTAGGACTGTTCATAGTGTCAAACATGTCCCGACTCACCAGTCAAGCATCACCCGACACGGTAAGGTAGCCCTAAGCGTCAAATATGTAGCGGCTGATCTGTCAAGCATCACGACGGTTCCCTCAGGCACAGACTGTCAAATATGTCATGAACTCAGACACTGCTGGGGGCACCGCGCGAAAGCCTTGAGGCGCCGAGTTTCTCGCCGCTTCAAGGCTTTTTGTTTACGCTAGGACTCACCATGCCCCCACTCCGGAAAGGCTTAACCATGTCACTTCCCGCCCCTTCCCGCACGTCCTATGCCCTCGTTACAGGCGCCAGCCAAGGCATTGGCAAGGCAATGGCGCAGGATTTCGCAGCACTGGGATATAACGTCATCCTTGTGGCCCGCCGCCGCGAGGTCCTGGAGTCCATCGCCGCCGATCTCGAGCAGCGCCATAATATCGAGGCCATTGCCCTGCCGGCGGACCTAGCGGTAGCTGACGACGTCGCCCGAGTGGCCGAGACCATCGCCACCCGCGAGGTGTCTATTTTGGTCAATTCCGCCGGCATCGCCAGCTTCGGCCCCTTCATGGACCAAGACTGGTCGTACGAGACGACGCAGTTCGAGCTCAACGGAACTGCCGTCCACCACCTCACGCGAGCCGCCTTGGAGCAAATGCTGCCTCGCCGCAGCGGCGCTATCTGTAATGTCGGCTCTGCCGCGGGCAATATCCCCATCCCTAATAACGCCACCTACGTTTTCACCAAGGCGGGCGTCAATGCGTTTACGGAGGCCCTACACTACGAGCTGAAGGGCTCCGGTGTCTCGTGCACCCTGCTCGCCCCCGGCCCCGTGCGTGAGGCCACCATCGCAGAGGAAGACCAGTCGATCGTGGACAAGGTGGTACCGGACTTTTTGTGGACCACCTACGAGTCCTGCTCCCAAGAAACCATCGAGGCCATGCGCCGCAATCAGCGCCGCGTGGTGCCCGGCCCGCTATCTAAGGCGATGAATACCCTCAGCCAGGTGCTGCCCACCCCGGTGATTGCACCGCTGGTAGGCAGCTTCTACGCCAAGATGGGCTAGGCCCCGGCGCCTTCTAAGTCCTTGTCTTTGTTTTTGAGCACGCTGCCCTCGCCGCGTGCTCGTTTGCGCTCCACCCAGAAGTCCGCATTCTTAATGCCCAAAGCTTCTGGGTCGAACTGCGGATCCTTGCCGGCCTTCTTCTGCTTTTCATAGTCCTTGAGTGCCTTGATGGCAGGGACCTGCAGGAAGAGGATGGCGATGATATTGAGCCATGCCGTCGTGCCGACGCCGATATCGCCCAGCGCCCACGCCGCACCCGGAGTGGTGGTGGCGCCAACCACGACAGAAACAATAATCAGCGCGCGCAGGACCCAAATCAGACCACGGCGGGCCGTGCGGGAGCGGACCCAGCGGTTGAAGTAAGTCAGGTTAACTTCAGACATGTAGTAGTACGCCAGGACTGTCGTAAAGGCGAAGAAGGCAATGGAGACGGCAATGAAGGTTGGGCCCCAGCCGGCGAAGACGCTATCGAGTCCGGACTGCACGTAGCCAGGGCCGACCTCGACGCCATCAGGAAGCGAGCCGTTGTAGACCACTTCGCCGTCCTCGGAGCTGCCGCGGAAGACGGTGTACATGTCCGTAGAAATAATCATGAACGCGGTAGCCGAGCAGACGAAGAGCGTATCGACATACACCGCGAAGGACTGCACGAAGCCCTGTTTAGCAGGGTGAGAGACCTCGGCGGCTGCAGCGGACTGCGGGCCGGTACCCTGGCCGGCCTCATTGGAGTAGATGCCGCGCTTAACACCCCACATGATGGCCGCGCCCAGCATGCCGGAGAATCCGGCTTCCATATTGAATGCGGACCTGAAGATGAGCCCGAAGACCTCCGGAATCTGCGAGAAATTCATGCACATGACCACCACGGAAATCACGATATAAATGACCGCCATGAATGGCACGACAATGGTGGCGAAGGTCGCAATGCGCTTCACGCCGCCAATAATGATGATGGCCAGAATGCCCGCCAAGACGACGGCTGCCCAGGTGGAGTTGATGCCCCAGGCGGTATCGGCCGCGGCGGCCACCGCATTGGCCTGGATGGCAGGCAAGAAGTAGCTGGTAGCCAAGATCATGGCGACGGCAAACACGATGCCATAGACCACCATGAAAGGCGCCGCCTTAGTGTGCTTGTAGGCCTTTTCGATGTAATACGCGGGCCCGCCGCGGTACTCACCGGTGTCCTGGTCCTTCTCCTTGTAAATCTGCGCCAACGTACTTTCGATGAACGAGGTGGACGAGCCCAAAAGCGCCACTGCCCACATCCAGAACACGGCGCCCGGCCCACCGAAGGCGATGGCTGTGGCCACGCCGGCGATATTGCCCACGCCCACGCGGCCGGAGAGCGAGACCATCAAGGATTGGAAGGAAGACACGCCATCTGCGGACTTTTCTCCGTTAACGATCTGCTTGAGCATGTCCGGGATGCAGCGCACCTGCAGGCCGCGTGTCACCACGGTGAAATAAATACCCGCGCCGAGGCATAAAAACACCAAGACGGGGGACCAAATTACGGTATTGAGGGCATCGAGGAAGTTTGCCATCTGGTCTCTCCTAAGTCTGTCGCACCTCCCGAATGAAGAGCGATTAACCAGAGTATGCCCTAACTCACATCTTCGAGTGAGGCAAATCACTGGTTAATTTTATGCAGCACAGCGCCACATTTTCCAAAAGGTTGCGTTGTCCAGCAGTAATCACCCTTCCAGGGCAGCCCGTCTCGTACCCCATACAGGGGTAAAAGCACGCGGGCGTAGAATGGGCCGCATGCCACATTCCGAGATAGCCGCAAAACACGACCGCCTCGTCTGGATCGATTTGGAGATGACGGGCCTCGACCCCGAGCGCCACGTCATCGTTGAGGTCGCTGCCGTCATCACCGATGGCAACCTCAACATCCTGGGCGAAGGCATCGACCTCGTCGTCCACGCCACCGAGGATGAGCTGGCACAGATGGATTCCTTTGTTACACAGATGCACGCTAAGTCCGGGCTGGATAAGGAAATCCGCGAGTCCACCACCTCCATTGGAGAAGCCGAGGATGCCGTACTCGCGCTCATCAATGAGCATTGCGATCCGGAGCACCCCGCTCCCCTGGCCGGCAATTCCATCGCCACGGATCGCACCTTCATCCGCACTTATATGCCGCGGCTCGATAGCGCCCTGCACTACCGCATGATCGACGTCTCCACCATCAAGGAGCTTGCCCGCCGGTGGCACCCGCGCGCTTACTTCAACCAGCCCGATAAGGGCATGGCCCACCGCGCACTACAGGACATCATCGAATCCATCCGCGAGTTGGACTTCTACCGCCGCAGCGTCTTCCGCACCGACGAGGGCCCCACCTCCCCCGAGGCGGAGGAGATCAAGGCCGAAACCACCGCAGATTACCAGGCGTTTTTGTAATTTAGACGGCGTGAGTTAACCTATATCTCGTTGCTTTCACGCAGCGATGGTGGCTGTAGTTCAGCTGGTAGAGCACCAGGTTGTGATCCTGGGTGTCGCGGGTTCGAGTCCCGTCAGCCACCCCAAGTGCCCGAGCTTTGCGCTCGGGCTTTTTAGTTTTCCACCTGCAGGCTCGCCAGCAGCTCCTCCGAGCGCGCCCGACCGGCCACATCTGGCATATCTCCGGTCACCACAAACTCGCTTACGCCCAGCCGCTTGCCGACGCCCCTTAGTTCCTCCCCCACTTCCTTCACCGTTCCCCACACGTCATGGGCGAGCGCTTCCTCAATGCGCCGGCGCTGCTGCCCCGTCAGCGCATCCATGTCCAGCTCTCCTGCAGGCCGCAGGGCCGCGAACTCGCCGGTGGATTGCGCAAGCACCTTGGCATAGGCCTCCGGTAGCAACAGATCACGGGCGGCCGCAGTCGTATCGGCAACGGCGATATTGAGCGAGGAGATGATAGGCGGGGCGTCGGCAAGCGCATGCTCCCGATACACCCGCGCGGCCGCCTCCTGCGTGGCCACCGGACCACCCAAGATGACGCCGAGCCCCATCTTGGCCGCAACCATGGCCGAGCGAAAGCCCGCCAACACGTAAATAGGCGTGCCCGCATACTCCGGCCGCACCGTCACCGCTTCCTCGCCGCGCAGGTAGCGCAACAGTGTTGCCAGCTCCTCCTCAAAGCGCTGCTTTACCTCGGCCGGGTCGGCCTGGCGCAGCGCCCGGCGCACCGGGCCAGTAAAGCCGACTGAGGAACCAATTCCAATATCGATGCGCCCGGGATACAGCGCCTCGAGGAGGTTTATCTGCTCGGCCACCAGAAACGGCGGATGGTTTAACAGCATGATGCCGGCCGTGCCTACCCGAATGCGCTGCGTGTGCGCCGCCACGTGGGCCGCCAACATCCCCGGCTGCCCCGCCGGAATTACTGGCACGCCGTGGTGCTCGGCCACGAGAAATCGCCGGAAACCAAGCCTCTCCACGTGCCGCGCGTGCTCAGCCACCTGGTCCAGCGGGCCGGCCGCCCCGCGGTCTAAAACAGAAAAGCGCATGGCCACCACTGTAGCCATGCGCTCATCGCCTGCGCCGCGATTAGGCGCTACTGATTGGCATCCGCGTTGCCCTTGGACCACTCGTCCCAGGACATATTCCAGTCACCCAGGCCGTCCATCGCATTAAGCGTTTCACCGTAGGTATTGAACACGCGCACCACGTCGCCACGCTTCATCGTCTCCTGGAACCACTGGGCAGCCTCCGGCGTCACGTTAATGCAGCCATGGGAAGTATTGGTATTGCCCTGCGCCCACACGGACCACGGAGCGGAGTGGACATAGATGCCGGAATAGGACATCTGGGTAGCCCAGTCCACCATTGTGCGGTAGCCGCCCGCGGAGTGGGAAAGGCCGAAGGTCTCGGAGTCCATCAGCAGCTGCGGGTGCTCATCGCCGATGATGTAGCGCCCGTTTGGCGTATCGTACTGATAATCGCGACCCAGCGAGACCGGGATGGCGCGCAAGAACTTCTTATTCTTAAAGACCTTCATGGTCTTGGTGGCGTTATCGATAATCGCCACGGTGCGGTCACCGATGGTGAAATTGGTCTTGGCGTTCTCGCCGCCATAGATTCCGCCGCCTAGGGCCTTGCCGTACTGGTCCACCTTCACCTCAACCTTGGTGCCTGGCTCCCAATACTCCTTTGGACGCCAGCGCACCTCCTGGTTATTGACCCAGTAAAAAGCGCCCTTGACCTCAGGGTTAGTGGTCACAGTAATGGTCTTCTCGGTCGCCTTGCGGTCCGTAATCGGCACACCAAAGTTCACACCAATAACCTGGCCTACGCCCACCTCAGAGTCCGGGATCGGAGTAAGCGAGACTTCGGCTACGCCCGCTGCTTGCGGGGTGGAAAAGCTTAGGTTCTTCTTGTTGCCATCCACATCGGAGGCGACGATGGAATAGGTGTGGTTATAGCCCAAGTCCTCCGCCGTAGACCACGTCTTGGCGTCCTTGGAGAGCTTTTCTTTGACTTCCACGCCCACTTCATTGGTCATGGTGACGCTCTTGAGCTTGCCGTTGGTCTCCACCGTTACCGGCTTCGACGGGTCTACGTCCTGCGCCCCGTCCTTTACGGAAACCTTCAGGCCGTCCTTTTTCTTTTCGGACTCTTTGCCTCCATCCTTCGCGCCGCTCGCGCTCGCGGCGACGGTGGATTCTTGGTCAGCGGTTTGATCCTCGGCAGAGGAATCAGAGGAGCAGGAGGCGGCGGCTAGGGAAATGCACGCAACGCCCGCGGCCGCGATGAGGCGGCGCGCAATAGGGAGGGAATGTTTCACTGAGTTGCCCTTAGACACGTATTTGCTGCTTTCAAAGACCAATTTAGATTAGCGTCTCGCTCCAGCAATTACCAGAAGCCACTTCAGGCATTAACCAATTCGTTATACACTCCTAAAAACATGCGATGACCAGGCGATTTTACACTTTTCAAGAATGGCTGCTAGAGTATCTACTCGTTGCACAGAGAGCCACACGGCAGGAAGTCAACAATGCGCCATTAGCTCAATTGGCAGAGCAACTGACTCTTAATCAGTGGGTTCGGGGTTCGATTCCCTGATGGCGCACTGACGCCCGTCTAAACTGACACTTTCAGTTTAGACGGGCATTTTCACTTTTTCGCCTAGGCACCAAGCAAGGAGCTAAGTACCAAGGAGGTGCGGACGAAATCTTGAAGGTTTTCTGCATGTCTAACATTCGATACTCGAATGCGTAACGACTTAAGGCGTCGGAAGTATTCGAAGAGAAAGAGCTGGCAGAAATAAAAAGACGACAGCATCGAGCCAACCAATCTCAGTAACAGACTCAAGACGATTGTGGTCGATGCGTTACGGTCTGCTTTTCCTATTCCACTGCTGCTTGACCCCGTCGGGCTATCGTCTTCTAGTTTCTATTATCAGTTCAAATCTTTGAAGAGTTCTTCAAAGTATGCGGCGCCGACCGAGAAAATTACCAAATCGTAAAAGACTCCGGATTCAGCTATGGCTATCGTCGTGTATGAAAATCAATTGAAACAATCGGGAATCAAGGTCAACGAGAAAGTGGTGCGCCGAATCATTTCGGCCGAAGGGCAAACGGTGCGCTATGTTAAGAAAAAGCCTCGTTATTCGTCGTATCGCTGGGAGATTTCAGGTGCCCCACCAAAATTGGTGAAACGGAATTTTCATGCTGACAAGCCTGGGCTGCTGTGGTTGACGGATATTTCAAAGTTTCCTGCTGAATACGGGTAAATTTACTTCTCAGCGTTGGTGGATTGTTTCGACGGAAAGGATCGTGGGAGCAGCAACGAGTTGTCATCTCAGTCAGTAGATTGCAGACGACTGCTTAGCACAGGCGATTGAAAATGATGCGCCTGCTGATCCGACAAGATTAGTGATCCATTCCGATCGGGGTCGCCACTATCGAGGTAATAGTTGGATCCAAGCCTCCCAAGACATTGGTCTTGTTCGGTTAATATCGAAGAAAAGATACTCACCCGACAATTCGACGTGCGAGGGATTGTTTAGCCGAATGAAAACGAGATGTTCTATGGGCCTGATATAGCCCTATCACCAGGAATTAGGGAAGGCGATTCATGAATATGTCGACTTCTATAACGAACGAAAAAATCAAGCTTGAATTCGGCGGTTTAAGCATCAATCAAAGCCGACGCAAGCTGCTTCTCTGAATATTCCTAAAAATGCCCGCATCCCCTTTTGGGACATTTCATCGGCTAAGAATAGATGGGAGCATGTCTTTCAAGGCTGGGACGATACCGAATGCCGTAACCAAACCACCGATAACAGCACCACCCAAACCAAAAAGAGCGGCGATCCAGGGGGTGGAGGAACTGGACTTTTGCGCTTCCACGTCAGCAGGATCCTCATCTTCTTCAACAGGTACAGCTACACACTCTTCAACATGATTCAAGACACTCTTGGCGATAGCGATTTCGGCCTCGGACCTCTTCGCTTCTTCAGAGCCTTCTTCGGCCTCCGCGAGCGAATTTTCGGACCAAGATAAATACTTGGAAAACTCCGATTTGACCAGCGGTGCTTCATCCTTGGTAAAAACTATCTGGTCAAACGCGTAAAGCTTGCGCTCGGAAACGGTAAAACTAATCTCACAAGCATCCCCCAAACGCTCAAATGTTGTTGCTTGTGCTGGAACACTGGACAAGACTGAAGCGAGAGCAACAGTGCACGCAACGGTGGTTAGTTTCTTCACGAGATATCCTTTACAGAGAGAACCAATAAGCGACGAATACCAAACTATAGCGTCTATTATTCGCCGATGGAAAAATCGGTGGAAACTTTTACTTCTCCCGAAGCGCCGCGCTTCTCAGTACAGCCTTCAGCTCAGGCTTCTGTGAGTTATTCAGGAAGATCTTCTCCGTCATTTCCGGAGGATCGCCTAGCATCTCAGTTATCGATGGACAAGGCGATTCGTTCTCACTGTCAGACATAGCTCCTCCTTCAGAATCGTCCCAGTAGTACCGGCAGCATAGCAGCTAGAACGGCTAAGAGCAGAGAACCGTAGCCAAATCTGAGCCAGAACAACTGATTTTTATGAGCACCTCTGCGCTCAGTGAGTGTTCGATACTTAGCTGCAAGGATCTTTCCTCGTAACTCAAGTTCACCTACCTGGTCCGCAACTTTAACTAGAGCTTCGATCGAAGTGTCCCGTACAGATTTTCGTGAAAAGAGAGTCAACACGGCGGAGACTGAAGCAAGCAAGCCGAAAGCAGAACTAATAATTTCGCCATATCCTAATTGGGGATTCTTATTTGAGACACCCACGAAGATAACGGCCGTAGTGAGTAACAGCGTCGCGCGGTTGGTAATGGAATTTCCTGTCACCGTCTCTTCGGAAAGCTGCCTGTTGATGTCTTCATCAACCAGTCGAAGATTCTCAACCGTGCTCCCTACTTCCTTCGACACAGCCTTACGACAAGGTTTGATATTTTGGTTGGACCAGAACTTAAGCGTATTAACTAATCGCACTCAACCAGACTAGCTTTGGCACTAAACTAAAGCTCTGGATTTTTGTTGATGCTCACTGATAATGCTCGATTACCCCCAGAATTAGAGCGCAGTACATGTAAGGTTCTGCGTTTTCCATCATCCAGTGAAGTGCCCCGGGCTTTGTTCCGTTGGAGTAAATGAGAGATTCTGGAACATTTCAATCGTTCACTAGGATGGCCCCATATAAATTAAATCACTGTTCCTGGCTGGATTGGCCAAGGAATCAGAACCTAGTCTTGCTTCAACCATACGGGTACGTTTCTGGTCCTGCTAAGAATTGGGCAGGGTGGCAAGGAGTACAGCCTCCCCTTCTTTTAATTCCTTCTTTGCCCGCAGGCTGTTAAGTCAAGAGCCTTTTCCTATTTTACAGCTATTCCGCCTGTCAACCCAGCCTTGTCATCCATGTACGCAGAACCCCTAACCCACATGACGGCGTAGCGAATTGTTTCCAGAAAATATGTACCTGCAGGGGCAAGCGCTTTCCGTAACGGCTGCCTTTAAGAACAAACTGATAGTACTTGTCCAGCTAAGCAACGCTCACTGACCCTTAGCCCCAACTGTCACGCTCTATTGCAGCTAAACGAGTTTTCTTCAGAGGACAGGTAGCGCCACAGGAAACTTCGATCTTGCAGCGACCTACGCAATAGATTAGAGCACCATTACCTATGCTTGATTCCTCCAATCCTGCACTATTAATGATGAGTAGTTTTTTCCATCGTCAACGCTGAGTAAAGCGCCGTCTACGAATACATAAATAGTATTCCCGTCTGGTAACCCATCGGGAAAATCTTTCTTACACTCATTTCTGCTAGTTGCTGGCATACTCACGGAATAATGGCCCAACAACAACCCACCACCAAGATTTTCTCGTCAAAACTATATCGACTTGCGGGACCTTCCTTGTTGCTTTCAAATCGGTTCAATTCCCTAATGGAGCACAAAATAAAAAATAGGCCGGGCACTTGCCCGGCCTTGTACTACCTCACCCGCAGCGGGGCAATGAGTGGAGCGCCGCCATGCTGGACGACGTCCGCCTCTACCCCATACACGCCTTCCACGAGCTCCCCCGTGAGAACGTCCGACGGCGCGCCCTGAGCGCGAATATGGCCCTTCTTAAGCACTACCAGCTGGTCGCACATGCGCGCAGCCAGGTTGATGTCGTGGATGGCCACTAGGCCTAGGCTGCCGTCGCGCTTCGCCTTGGCACGCACCTCATCCAATACAAAGATCTGGTGATGCAGGTCGAGGGCGGACGTGGGTTCGTCGAGAAGCATCAGGCCTGGGTTGCCCACCAACATCTGCGCCACCGCCACCAGCTGGCGCTGGCCGCCGGAAAGCTCATTGAGGTAGCGCGAGGCAATCGCGTCCAGGCCTAGCGAGTGCAGCACCTCACCGGTGCGCGTAATCGGGTCCTCGCAGGCCTCACGGCGCGCAGAAATCAGCACGGCCTCAAACGCCCGCAGCGCGGCCGTGCTCGTGAGATCCTGCGGCACGTAGCCGATGAGCTGCCGGCGACGCTTGCCGCGCGGGGCCGTGCCATCGACGCGGAAATCCACCTCACCATCGCAGCCGCGGTGCACGCCGGCCAGGGACTTGATAAGCGTGGTCTTGCCGGAGGCATTCGGCCCCAACAGGCCCACCAACTGCCCGCCGTGGAGTTTTTCCACATCCACGGACTCCAGCACGCGGTGCTTGCCATAGGCCGCACTCAGCCCGGAAATAGTCAGTTCTACGTCCACAATGCCCTCCTTCGGGTCATGACGATGGCAATGAAGAATGGCACGCCCAGAAGCGAGGTAACAATGCCAATGGGAATAGCCAGGCCCGGCTTAATCATCAGGCTCACCGCATGCGCGGCACACATCACGGCCGCGCCCGCCGCCATGGAGGCCGGCAGGAAGTAACGCTGATCCTCACCCACCAACATGCGGGCGATGTGCGGGCCCACCAAGCCAATGAAGCCGATGATGCCCGCGAAGGCCACGGTAGTCGCCGCAACGAGCGAGACCACGATGAGCACCACAACGCGCAGGCGGGAGGTATTGATGCCCATGGCGGTAGCGCGGGCGTCACCAAGCCGCAAGGCAGTAAGGCGCCAGCCGAGCGCCCACAAAATGGGCAGGGCGATAATCAGCACGGCCGCCAGCACGCCGTTGGCCGCCCAATTGGCGCGGGTAAGAGAACCCATGGACCAAAAGACGATCTGCTGCAGCGCCTCGGCCGAGGACTGGTACTGGATAAGCGCCAGCATGGCTTGGAAGAAGAATACCAAGCCGATGCCCAACAGCACCATAGTCTCTGCCTTCGCGCCGCGGATGACGGCCGCGATAACAATAATGGCCGTAGCCACCGCGGCCGCAAGCCACGCCACCAGCGCCAAGTTAAACTGCGGCTGCGCAATCAGCTGCCACTTGAGCACGATGGAGCTGGCGCCGCCAAACGCGGCGGCCGCAGAAATGCCGAGGGTAAAAGGCTCGGCCAGCGGATTATTGAGGATGGTCTGCATCTCTGCGCCGGCCAAAGACAGCGCCATGCCGATGAGCACGGCCATCACGGCCATAGGCAGGCGCAGCTGCCACAGTACCGTGCGCGTCTGGTCATCCAGCCCCGCGGGATTCACGATGCCCTTCATGACCTCGCCCGGGCTGATATCAATCGCGCCCACAAAGTTGCTGATGATAAAAGCCACGGCCGCAATCAGCGTCAGGCCCGCCACAATACCGATGCGTTGCCACGTTAACTTCTTATGCTGCCGCGCTAGCGCGGCTACCTCTGCGCCCTCCATTAGTTGGTGCTAAAGAAGGTTCCCTCGCCAGAGACCGGCGAGTACTTTTCTTGCGCGTCCATCCACTGCTTGGCGACGTCCACATCGGCATACGCCTCCGGATCAATCCACTCGGCGACCTGCAGCAGCGCTAGGTAATTAAACGGCGAATCATAGAACTGGTGCCACATGCTGTGGAAGTGGTGTTCCTTGACCGCGCGCAGCTTATCGAAGCCGGCCTGCTTGCCCGGCAGCTTAGCCACACTGCCCTTGGCTTCCTTTTCATCGATGCCATAACCGACGGCCGCATAGCCGACTGGGTGACCCTCATCATCCTTCATATCGGACCAATCGCCACCGGTGGCAATGATCATGTCCGGGTCGGCTTCTAGGACCTTTTCCGGGGTGATTGTGCCGGACTCGCCCGGGATGACTTCATCGGCAATATTCTCGCCGCCGGCCGCGTTAACCAGCTGGGAGATATTGGAATCGTTCCACGAACCGCAGCAATCGGAAACGCCGGCCGAACGCCAGACGAAGGTCCGCGGCTTATCCTTAACTTTCTCCGCGCGGTCCTCCACCAAGTCCACGGTCTTTTGCCAATCCGCGTTGAACTCCTCGGCTCGGTCCTCTTGCCCAAAGATTTCACCGAAAATATCCATGGTCTTCGGGGTATTTTCCAGCGGCTTGCGGCGGAAATCGGTCACCGCATACTTCAGGCCGGCCTGCTCCATCTTGTCGGTCAGGCCCGCTTCGCGGGAAGCATCGTATTGATCCAGCGACAGCACG
Source organism: Corynebacterium tuberculostearicum (assembly GCF_030229345.1). GTDB lineage: Bacteria > Actinomycetota > Actinomycetes > Mycobacteriales > Mycobacteriaceae > Corynebacterium > Corynebacterium tuberculostearicum_G. The sequence goes on from NZ_JASPGP010000003.1 coordinate 167,108, forward strand.
ATGAGATCCGGATCCAAGCTCACGAGCTTTTCCACGGTGACATCGCCCTTGGTGAAGCCGCCAATCTCCGGAACCTCGTTGACGGAGGGCAGCTCCTTTTCCAGCGCGTTGTAGTAATCCGGCACGTTCTGCTTGAGATCCGTGCCGATGCCAACGACCTTGTCCAGCGGATTATCGGTATTGAGTACGCCGGTAGCAAAAAGCGACCGGCCCTCCCCCAAAATCACGCGGTCGGGAGCCTTATCCAGTTCCACGTCACGGCCGGTGATATCGGTGAAGGAAAATTCGGCTTCGCCGCTGGCACCGCCGGTTACTTCCTCGGCCGCGCCGCAGCCGACGAGCGCGGTTGCCGACGCCGCCACAACCGCCATCACCTTGAAGGGGGTATGAGCCATTTTTAGTCCTTGGTCGTTGGATGCCCTCGCGGCAGCCGCGAAGAGCCTTACATAGGACATCCTAACCTGACCAAGTAAGGTAACCCAAACCTAAACGGGTTCACCGTTGATCGCGTAGTCTTCCGGCTCACCCTTGGGTACCTCGGTTCCGTCCGACATGGTGCGATCTTCCAGCTCTCCATCCGGATCCACGATGGCGATATCGAAGCCAGACTCGCGAATTCGGCGCAGCCCCTCCTTCAGCATGCGTCGGCCCATGCGGTTCGTGCCCGTAATATGCGATAGCTCGAGCACCACCGTGCCCTCGCCAAAATCCGACTCCATCAACTCGTACAAGATAGTCTCGGCCGCGTTGAAGTTGATTAGGCCCTGCAGATAGATCACGGTCAGCTCCGCATCCTGCTCCACTTTGCGCACCGGGTTCACGCCGTAGCGCTCGTCCGTGGACATCAGATGCAGGCCCATGTCCTTCGACAGCAGCTTGAACGCATCCACCCCGCGCACCGAGTTGCCTTCCTTGTTCAGCCGCGGCGAGAATGTTGCCACGCCCAGCTGGCCCGGCAGCGTGCCCAGCAGGCCACCCGAAACGCCCGACTTCGCCGGGATACCCACCTCGGCCATCCACCGGCCGGCGCCGTCGTACATGCCAGCCGAGCTCATTACCGATAGCGTCAACCGGCACACGTCCGCATCGAGAATCTTGTCCCCCGTCACCGGCTGCACGCCACCATTGGCCAACGTGGCCGACATCACGGCCAAGTCCCGTACCGTCACCACAATCGAGCACTGCTCAATATACGTTGACACCGCATCGTGTGCCTCGTCCTGGATGATGTCGTAATTGCGCAACATGTGCGCCAGCGAGAGGTTACGTTCGCTGACTTCCAGCTCGGAGGAACGCATGACGTCGTCGATAAGCAAATCGCGTCCCGCCAGCCGCGAAAAGTAGGTGCGCAGGCGCTCCACGCGCGCGGCAGGCTCCGAATCCACGCCATTAATCAGCTGCGTGACCGCAATCGCGCCCGCATTAATCATCGGGTTGACCGGCCGATGGTCATCGCGATTGAGCGAAAGCTCGTTGAAGGCCTCGCCCGAAGGCTCCATGCCCACGATGCCGCGCACCGCGGAAAGACCAAGCTCCTGGAGAGCCAGCGCATAAACAAAAGGCTTGGACAAGGACTGAAGGGTAAATTCCACCTCATCATCGCCCGCAGAATAAACGTGGCCGGTGGTGGTGCACATCGCGGCGCCGAGATACTCGGGTTCCGCCTTAGCCAGCTCCGGAATATAGTCCGCCACGGCGCCGTCGCGATTATCGCGCACCTTGGTGAGGATTTCCTGCAAATAAAAAGGGATTGGTGTCTTCATCCCAACCCAGCCTACGAAAAAAGTCCCCGCGGTGTGCGGGGACTTCGCAATTAGTGGCGCTCGGACAGCAGGCGCTGCAGCTCCTTCAGGTCGCTCTTGCGGCGGCGAGAGCGGAAGACCGAGAAAGCAATCAGGCCAACCACAGCGGCGCCGACGCCGCCCAGGGCCATCTGCACGTTGCGGTCCTGCAGCTTATCGGTGGCCGCGGTCTTAGCCTCGTTGGCAAAGTTCTGCGGCTTGCTGCGCTGTGCCAGCTCGTCCAGGGTGCCGGCCAGCTGGCGGCGGGTGCGCTCGATATCGCGCTGAATGTCTTCAATATTGCGTGCCACGAAGTTCTCCTCTTAACTTAGGTTCGCTCTTAACGGGGTCATTCTACCCCGCCGCCCCAAAAGCGTGCAGCCCGGGCGGTAAGTAAGGTGGAAACCATGACTGAAAACCGTTTGAACGTTGGAGATACCGCCCCTGCTTTTGCGCTTGCCGACGACGCCGGAAACACCGTTTCCCTCGCCGATTACGCAGGCCAGCGCGTACTCGTCTACTTCTACCCCCGCGCCAATACCCCGGGCTGCACCAAGGAAGCCTGCGATTTCCGCGATTCCCTGGAACAGCTCAATGATCTCAATATTGCCGTCGTAGGCATCTCGCCAGATAAGCCGGAGGCGCTGGCGAAGTTCCGCGCGGACCACGAGCTGAACTTCCCGCTGCTTTCGGATCCGGATAAGTCCGTCATGACCGCCTACGGCGCGTTTGGGGAGAAGAAGAACTACGGCAAGATGGTCCAGGGCGTTATCCGCTCCACCTTCCTGGTCGAGCCGGATGGCACCATCGGCCAGACGCACTACAACGTCAAGGCCACCGGCCACGTCGCCCGCGTGATGAAGGGACTTAGCTAGCGCGTGGGAGAGATTCTGCTACCGCGGCGTCGGCCAGCGCAGGCGCGCAGTCGCGAGCGCTTCGAGCGCATTCTGCAGGCCGCCCGCGCCGTGCTTGTCGACGTCGGCTTTGAATCCTTCACCGTCGACGAAGTCGCCCACCGCGCCGGGGTGCCCATCGGCACGCTGTATCAGTTCTTTGCCAATAAATACGTGCTCGTATGCGAGCTCGACCGCCAAGACACGGCCGCCAGCCGGGCCGAAATCGAGCGCTTTTCCCGCCGCGACCCGGACGTGCAGTGGCCCGATGTGCTGGATGAAACCATCGATCACCTGGCGCGCATGTGGCGCGAGGATCCCTCCCGGCGCGCCGTGTGGCATGCTGTACAATCCACCCCCGCCACCCGCGCGACGGCCGCAGATACCGAGCGTCAGCTGCTTTTCCCCTTGTCAGAAATCCTCTCCCCGCTCGCGCCATCCATGAGCGATGACGAACGCATTGACCTGGCCGGCTTCCTTATCCACAGCGTGGTCTCGCAGCTCAATTACGCAACTGCGGGCGACCCAGGCGACTTTGACGCCGTGGTTGTAGAGATTAAGCGCATGCTCGTTTCGTATCTATTTGCCATTGCGGCCCACTGGGGCAGTTGACGCTTAAACAAGTTATCCACAGCTGCGGACGTCTTCGCCTCGGCTTCCCCGCCGGCGCTGCTTAAAGTTGCAGCCATGAGCGCACTTAAGGCCTATGCCACCCATATTGCCTCGGCGATGGACATCCTCGCCGAGGCCCACGGCATGTCTGAGCGCGCCCTTCTCGAGATGGGCTTGCCGGACGTCGAGGCCGGCGACCTCCGCGCGCTGGCCGCGGTCTACTTCGGCCCGACCGGCTTCAGCCGCAAGCAACGTCACGCAATCGCGGCCGCCCGCCACCACGACCTCGTAACACTCAAGCTGATTGAAAAATACGTCTCCCGGGTGCGCACTAAGCGTGAGGCGTGGAACCTACGCGTGGAGCTGTGCCGCCTGCGCGGGCCGGCTTCTGAAATCGCCCGCCGCGCCAAGCAACGCCTGCGCGAACTTCGCCCGCGCCGCATGCCTCCCCGCGAAGGCATCCAACTCCTTCGCCGCCCGAACGGCCCATGGACTATGCGGATTACCGCTCCCTCGGCCTTCCTTGCTGAATTCGACGCCGCGCTCGACCCCGACCGCCCACTCGATTCCCTCCGCGACCTCCTTCGCGGCACCGGCGCGCCTTCCGCGCGCACCACCACCAACGTCATCATCCCGCTCAACGCCCTAGACCAAATCCTGGACGGTGACGGCGAAGAAGTCACGCTGCGCCTTACCAATGGCGCCACCATTTCCGGCGCCGAGCTCGTCGAGCGCACCTTCACCGAGCACGGCCTCGCCACGCTTATCCACCCCGTCAAGGGTCCAGTCAACCTGTATCGCACATCGCGCTACGCCACCGAGAAACAGCGCCAGATGGCAGCGGCCGAAAATCCCACCTGCCCGTGGCCGCCGTGCAATCACCCGGCGGACAAGGCCCAGATCCATCACCTCAAGGCGTGGAAGCACGGCGGGTTGACCAACATGGAAAACCTGACCGTGTGCTGCCCCTACCACAACGGAGTCAACCAGGATGATCCAAATGCCCCGCCGCTGCGCGGGCGCCTTGCCCGGGTCAATGGCAAGGTCCGCTGGGTCCGTTAGCGCTGCCTCTGCGAGGTAGCGCTACTCGGCGTGTCATCGGCCATAAGAATATCGTGGACAAGGTCGCGCGCGGCGCTTAACGCATCACGGTCGGAATCAGGATGGCCGTCGGTGGCGAAGACCTGACACTCGTGATCGGGGATCACCTCCGCGCGGCGGGTTATGCCACGCTGCGCGGTATAGGCATCAAAGAGGTTATCGATGCTCAGGGCTACTCCTCGTTTTTTAGTTGCTCGCGCAGCTGCTGGAAATACTCGCGGGCAGCCTGGGGCTGCGCAGTGGAGTGCGGGCCCTGCTGCGGCTGCGGCTCTGCCTGCTGGTTCTCGGAGCGTTGCTGCTCAGCGCGCTGGGAAGCGGCGATGGCTTCGCGCTTAGCGCGTTCGGCCTGTCGCTTAGATTCGCGCTCGATTTCTTCGGCACGGGAAGGCTTCTTAGGCTGCAGGCGACGGCGCTGCGACGGCTCCTCGGCGGAGTCGAGGGCGCGGTTGGCCATGAGCACATCGCGCATGCCACTGAAAAGATCGCCCATCCCCTGCGGGTTGGAAGGCATGTAAAGAACGGACGCCTGTCCGTTGTGGGAGACGTCGACCATTGCGTCGAGGTACTGGGAAACCAGCATGAGGGCTTCGGGGGATTCTTCCACGCCGGCGTCGCGAAGCATCTCGTACTGCTGGGCAATACCCTCGACGATTTCCTTACGCTGGTCGGCGACGCCGCGGCCCTGCAGCTTCTTCGCCTCGGCTGCACCCTCAGCTTCCTTGACCACGCGGATCTTTTCAGCCTCTGCCTGGGCGACGGCCGCCTCGCGCTCGCGCTGGGCCGCGTTAATGGAGTTCATGGATTCGCGCACCCGGGAATCGGGGCGAATATCGGTGACCAAGGTGTTGACAAAATTCCAGCCGTACTCGGCCATGTTGTCGCGCAGAGAGGCCGCAACATTGCGGGCGATGGTGTCCTTGGAGGAGAAGGAATCATCTAGGTTCATATTCGCTACGGAGGAACGAACATTGTCCTGGACGTAGGCCACAATCTGCTGCTCATGATTGGAGAGCATGTAGTACGCCTCGCGCTCGCGCCCCTGGACTACCTCGTACTGCACGGCAACAGGGATTTGGACGAAGACATTGTCCTTCGTCTTGGTCTCCACCATCACATCCAGCTGGCGCACCTGCAGCGAAATCTTATCGCGTACACGGTCCACCCACGGCATCTTAAAGTGCAGGCCAGCATGCGCCACCTTTTGGAATTTGCCCAAGCGCTCCAAAATGGCAGCTTCGCGAGTGCGAACGATGAAATAGCCATCGAAAAGCGTTCCCAAGATAATCAGCAGAATAAAAACTATTACTATGGTGGCAATCATTGAATCTCCCTAAATGTCGTGATGATCACTAATATTTTCGCATAGGAAATAGCGAAATGCTAGTGATCGTCAATAAGCGAAAAGAGCTTCCCCAAGATGGTCGCACCATCCTCGCGGATGCCGTTGTGCTGGAATTCATTGTTAATCCACGGCCGCAGGTCTCCCAGGGGCGCGGCCGTAGCCAAGGACTCCTCGAGCGGGACGAAAAGATCATCGACGTAGATGGCCGCGGCCGTAGACGGCACCTCGCCCAACGCATAGGGCGGGGAGAATTCGTGGCGGGCAAGACCATGGGCGGCGTCGGCAAACGCGTGCAAGGCCGGGTCCTCGTCGAACTGCCAGGGGAAAATGTGCTCGCCGGTCAGCCAGGTGCCGCCCTCAGCAAACTCCGGAAATTCCTCGCGCACGCGGTGCGCCGCCCAGTTCGTAGCGGCCTGGCCACCGGCGCCTCCATAAATCGACTCATGGATTGCGGCGTACAACGGAGCGTCCGCAAAGCTCACGCGCTGGCCGACGTCCGCCAGGAAATCACCCCGCAACCGCTTCTCCCCCGCCACGGTGCGGAAGGGCTCCTCCAGCAGATAGGCCAGCGAATCAAAGCCGGTGCCGCGGCCGAGCTCAATGCCGATGGTACGAAAGCGCAGCGCGGACAGGCGCTCACCGGTAGGAAGCCGCTCATCTGAATTGTCCAGGTGGGAAATGATCTCCTCGATACGGCCCTGTGCCCACGGGAATTCGCGGTAGAAACGCTGCTGGCGGGCCTTGAGCTTGCTGAAAGTAGCGCGGTAGAGCTCGTCCGCACCCTTCAACGTGGGAATGCCGCCGGTGAAGAAAGCATGCTCGACGCGCTCGGGCGCCTGGGAAAGGTAGGCGGTGATGCAAAAGCCGCCGAAGGATTGGCCGAACAGCGACCATTTCTCGAGTCCGAGGTGCTCGCGCAGGCGCTCGGCATCGCGGACGATATTGTCCTGGCGCAGCAACGCCAAGTGCTCTGCAGTGCGCTCTGCGGCCGGGCTAAGCGCATCAATGCGGTGCGAGCGGCCGGTGCCGCGCTGGTCCATGAGGATAACGCGGTAGCGCTCCAGCGCCTTGCCAATCAGCCCCGTAGGCGCCAGCGGCCGGGGCGCCGGGAAACCAGGACCGCCCTGCAAGTAGAGCAATGCGGGCAGGTCCTCTCCGCCGGGAGGGATTATTTCGCGGGCGTAAAGCCCAAAAGTCCCGTGGGGATTGGAATAATCCCACGGGACTTCTAGGTGGTGCTCTTTAATTGTGTGGCCGAAGCGGCGATAGGAGGTCATGTCCTCCCAGGCTAGTAGACTTCCAAGCCCTTCGAGCGGAAGACGTCGCGGATTTTCTCCACATCCTCCGGCTTTGGTGGCTTCGTGTCAGCTAGCTGGTAGTTCATGCCCAAGCTATCCCACTTGTCCTTGCCCATATTGTGGAAAGGCAGGACCTCAACGCGCTCAACGTTGGATTTCCAACGCGCCACGATATTGGCCACATTTTCCACGTTCTCTGGCGAGTCCGTGAGGTCTGGCACCACCACGAAGCGGATCCACACCGCCTTGCCCATCTTGTTTAGCCTGTCGCCGAAGTCCAGCGTGGGCTGGAGTTCGCGCTGAGTGACCTTGCGATAGGTTTCCTCGTCGCCCGACTTGACGTCGAGAAGCACGAGGTCGATATTGTCCAGGTCCTCGTCACGCAAACGCGCACCGAGATAACCGGCAGTATCGATGGTGGTGTGGATGCCCGCATCGTGAACTTCCTTGAGCACGCGGCGCGTGAAAGAAAGTTGGAAGAGGGGTTCACCACCGGAGATGGTGAGACCGCCACCGGAAGCGTTGAAGATTGGCTTATAACGCTTAATGCGCTTGACCACATCCTCGACCCGCTCCAGCGTGCCGGTCTTCATCTCCCAGGTGTCTGGGTTATGGCAGTACTGGCAGCGCAGTGGGCAGCCGGACATGAACATCGTCATGCGGGTACCCGGGCCATCGACGGCGGTCACGAGCTCCCAAGAGTGCACGAGGGCAATATCGCCGGTACGGCGCGCCTCCATGAGTTCGGGGCGGGTAATGTCATCGAATTGAGCGTCATTTCCCAGGCCCGCGGCCGCGCCGCGGACTCGCTCTCCTTCTTCAGGAGAGAGGGTAACGACACCAGTAACGCCATCTGCCATGATTAGGAACCCTGGTGGAAGGTGCGGGAGATAACGTCGAGCTGCTGCTCCTTGGTCAGCTTGACAAAGTTGACAGCGTAGCCAGAGACGCGAACGGTGAGGTTCGGGTACTTCTCTGGGTGCTCAACGGCGTCCTCGAGGGTGGACTTGTCCAGCACGTTGATGTTTGCGTGGTACAGACCAGAGTTCATCTGGTGTGCATCGCGGTTTGCCTTCATTGCTGACATGCGGTCTTCGAAAGTTGGGGTTGCCATGATTTTCTCCTTTTCGAGATGGTTGAGGGGGTTAGTGGTTTTTACTTCTCCATGATGAAGCCGGCATCCAGAACGCCCACCAAGTTATTGATGCGCTCTTCTGGGGTGCGGCCCAATCCGGAAGGAGTAATGGTGTTGGTCAGCGAGATGCCGTCCAAGGCGTCCTTGTAATCCAGCTTGCCGACGGACAGCATGGAAGCAACCATGCCGTGGCTGTCAGCACCGTTTTCAGGGTTAGCGCCTGGGGAGAACGGCGTGCCGGCCTTGTGGCCCGACGGGAAGGCGCCTGTTGCCTTGCCGTAGACCACGTTCGAGGTAATGGTCAGCACGGACTGGGTTGGGATGGCATTGCGGTACATCGGGATGGCCTTAATCTTTTCCATCACGGTGTGGACAATGGTAGCGGCGATATCATCGGCGCGGTCGTCATCGTTGCCGTAGAACGGGAACTCACCTTCGGTGATGTAGTCCGTAATCAGGCCGGTCTCGTCGCGTACCGGGGTGACCTTAGCGTACTTGATAGCAGCCAGGGAGTCGGCGACGATGGACAGGCCGGCGATGCCGCAGCCCATGGAGCGGACGATATTGGAATCGTGCAGCGCCATCTCGACTGCCTCGTAGGCGTACTTGTCGTGGGAGTAGTGGATGATGTTGAGGGCCTCAACGTAGGTGCCAACAACCCAGTCCAGCATCTCCTCGTACTTCTGCCATACCTCATCGAAGTCCAGCGGGCCGTCGCCCTTGATGGGCTCGTAGCCTTCGACAACCTGCTTGCCGGATACCTCATCGCGGCCACCGTTGATGGCGTAGAGCAGAGCCTTTGCGGCGTTCACACGAGCGCCGAAGAACTGCATCTGCTTGCCAACTTCCATCGGGGAGACACAGCAAGCAATTGCGGCGTCATCGCCCCACTGCTCACGAATCTGGCGGTCAGACTCGTACTGGATGGAGGAGGTCTCAATGGAGATGTGGGCGCAGAATTCCTTGTAGCCCTCTGGCAGCTTCGGATCCCAGAAGATGGTGATGTTCGGCTCAGGTGATGGGCCAAGGTTTACCAGGGTCTGCAGCAGACGGAAGGAGGTCTTGGTGACCATGTGGCGGCCGTCGTTGCCAAAGCCAGCGTCGGACCAGGTTGCCCAGTATGGGTCGCCGGAGAAGATCTGGTCGTAGTCGATGGTGCGCAGGAAGCGAACGATACGCAGCTTGAGAACCAGGGAGTCAATGATCTCCTGGGCGTCTTCCTCGGTGATGATGCCAGCGGCGAGGTCGCGCTCGAAGTAGCAATCGAAGAAGGCGGACAGGCGGCCGATGGACATTGCGGCGCCATCCTGGGACTTAATGGAAGCCAGGTAGCCGAAGTAGGTCCACTGCACTGCCTCGTGAGCGGTCTTGGCCGGCTGGGAGATGTCGAAGCCGTAGGACTCGGCCATCTTCTTGAGCTTCTTCAGGGCCTTGATCTGCTCGGAGTGCTCCTCGCGGAAGCGTGCCCAGTGCTCAGAGAAGCCAGCATCTGCGACGGAATCGCGGGAAGCCTGCTTTTCCTCGATCAGGTAATCCACACCATAAAGTGCGACACGGCGGTAGTCGCCGATGATGCGGCCACGGCCGTAAGCATCCGGCAGGCCGGTGATGATGTGTGATGAACGAGCAGCGCGGATGCGCGGGGTGTAGATATCGAAGACCGCATCGTTGTGGGTCTTGCGGTAACGGGTGAAGATCTTCTCCACCTCAGGGTCTACTTCCTTACCCGCTTCGCCGATAGCCTGCTTGACCATGCGCCAGCCACCGAACGGCATCATGGCGCGCTTCAGCGGGGTATCAGTCTGCAGACCGACGATAACGTCGTCGTCCTCTGAGATGTAGCCGGCCGGGAAGGCGTCGATGTCGGTCGGGGTGTGGGTGTCAACGTCGTAGACGCGCTGCTTGCGCTCGACGGACAGGTACTTCTTTTCCAGGGTGTCCCAGACGCGCTTGGTCTTTTCGGTCGGACCCGCCAGGAAGCTGGAGTCGCCGTCGTACGGCGTGTAGTTGCGCTGGATGAAGTCGCGGACGTTGATGCCCTCGGTCCACGGACCGGACTCAAATCCCTTCCAAGCTTCAAACTGTTGAGGCTGCGTTGCGGTAGTCATAATTCCCTTCTTTCGGGCGAATTTCTAGCAGGGGATAAATGCCGCTTTCTTCGAGCCACAGCACCAAGCCCCTCTGGCCTCAATTGTTGACCAATTCCCTGGTAATAACAAGTCTCGCAAACGTTTGAAAGCCAAGTAATAAACCGGTCGTGTTGTTTAGCTGGTTAGTGGTTTCATGCAGAACGCACGTACGTCTTTTATCGGGGGTGAACTAGCCCCGAACGTGTTCCTCATCACCGCTAGATTTTGGTCGCTACCTGCGCGAACCTCTACTGTTAATCCCGTTCAGCTTCGCTTCCGCACAAAGGAGGACTTCGTGGCTTCCCAGCCCAAGCATCCAGTAGATATCGTCCCACCCACCCCCAAACTAGCCGCCTTGGGTTTACAACATGTGCTGGCGTTTTATGCCGGCGCAGTCATCGTCCCGCTGCTCATTGCCGGCTCGCTCAATCTGGATGCGGAAACCACCATCCACCTCATTAATGCGGACCTATTGACCTGTGGCATAGCGACGATCATTCAATCCCTGGGCGTCGGCAAGCGCATTGGCGTGCGCCTGCCCATCGTGCAGGGCGTGACTACAACGGCCGTCTCCCCAATTATTGCCATTGGCCTGGGCGCGACCGACGGCGCGGGTGGGGTGGCCTCGCTGCCAACCATCTATGGCGCCATTATTGTCGCCGGCCTTTTTACCTTCTTCGCGGCGCCGGTCTTCGGCAAGGTGCTGCGCTTCTTCCCGCCGGTGGTCACCGGTTCGGTCCTGCTGGTCATGGGTACGTCGCTGCTTGGGGTGTCGGCCAATGACTTTGTCAATTACACCGAGGGCGTGCCGGCCACCCGCGACTTGCTCTATGGCTTTGGCACGCTCACGGTCATCATCTTGGTGCAGCGTTTTTCCTCCGGCTTCCTGGGCACCCTGGCCGTGCTCATCGGCCTAGTCTTAGGCACTGGCGTAGCTCTCGTGCTTGGCGACGCCTCCTTTGACGAGGTCTCCTCCGCCCCCGCCCTCGGCATTACTACCCCGTTCTACTTCGGTATGCCGAAGTTTGACCTGGTAGCGATTTTCTCGCTCATCATCGTCATGATCATCACCATGGTGGAAACCACCGGCGATGTCTTTGCCACCGGCGAGATTGTCAAAAAGCGCATCCGCCGCGATGACGTCGTGCGTGCTATCCGCGCCGATGGCCTGTCCACCTTGGTGGGCGGCGTGATGAACTCCTTCCCCTATACCTGCTTTGCCCAAAACGTTGGCCTGGTACGCCTGACCAGCGTGAAGTCGCGCTGGGTGGCCGTTGCCGCCGCCGGGTTCATGATGGTGTTGGGCATTTTGCCCAAGGCCGGCGCGGTCGTAGCCTCCATCCCCTCCCCCGTTCTCGGCGGCGCCTCCCTGGCGCTTTTTGCCAACGTGGCGTGGGTGGGCCTACAGACCATCGCCAAATCCGATCTTTCCGATGGCCGCAACTCCGTCATCGTTACCTCCGCGCTGGGGCTGGCCATGCTGGTGACCTTCAAGCCGGATATCGCCACCGCCTTCCCGGAGTGGGCGCAAACCTTCGTCTCTTCTGGCATGTCCATCGGCGCCATTACCGCCATCGTGCTCAACCTTTTGTTCTTCCACACAGGAAGCAAGCAGGGAACGCAGGTGTCTCGGGCCGTCGGCAAGAGCGTGAGCCTCCAGCAGCTCAATGGCGCCTCCCGCGAGGAATTCGTCTCGGCGCTGCGCCCGCTGTTTAATAACGAGACCTGGCCGCTGGAGCTGGCGTGGGAGTCGCGGCCCTTCAGCGATGTTAATGAGCTGCGCGCGGCCATTCAGGTGGCCGTGCTGACCGCGGATGATTCCCGCCGCGCCGCGCTCATCCACGATTATCCGGCCATGGATGAACTGCTGCTTGCCGACGCCGACGAGGCCGCCACCATCTCCGCCGACCGCGGCTCCCTGGGCCTAACCGACCTGGATGATGTGCAGACCGAGCGCATCACCGAGCTTTCCGCCGCCTACCGCGAGCGCTTTGATATGCCGTTTGTGGCCTATTTGGATACCAATGACACCGTCGACCGCGTCATTGATGCCGGTGTGCGCCGCCTAGCCAACTCCCCGGAGCAGGAGTACCGCACCGCACTGGGCGAAATCGTGGAAATTGCCAACGACCGCTTCGATATCCTGCTGGCCGATGCCAACCCGGTTCGCTCCTCGTGGGATCGCAAGTTCACCGAGGTGGACTAGTTAGCGAAAAGAAAAGTCCACCTCGGCCTCTGGGTCCACTCCGGAAATAATGCCGGTGTAGAACTGCTTGGCCTGGGATTGGAGGACATCGCGATTATCCGCGATGTCCTCTTTCTTTTTATCCTCATTGAGGATTTTGGTGATGGTTTCCGCCTTATCGATATCCGGGGTAATCCAGCTCAACGCGCCGTTGTCCTCCACCGCGGTTTCGAAATTCTCATCCGAGTGCCCGATGAAAATGAACTCTGGGATCTGCACGCGGAAGTGGTGCGGGGATTCTTCTTCCACCTGAACCTGCGAACCTTCGATGCCGAGCTTCGCGCGGTAGGAGTACTTGATGTACTGGGTGCGCTCGCTGCCCGGGACCTGCCAATTCCACAGCTTGCTGTTGGCGGATTCCTCCGATAGGCCCTCGATACCCAGCGAGACGAGCACCACCTGCTCTTCACGCTCCACGGCCTTGATGACCTTGGTATTACTCGATTCGGTCTCCACCTCCACCGGTTCCCGCACCTGCCAAATGAACACCGCGGCGGCAGCCACGGCGGCAATGAGAATGACGGCGACAAGGGTGGAAAGCAGCTTTTTCATGATGACCATCTTAGGGCGACTATGCGGGCGGTGATATGCGAAAGCGCCGCCGGCTTCGAGAGCCAGCGGCGCCGATAGTGCGCCCGGTGAGACTTGAACTCACACGTCATAAGACACTAGAACCTAAATCTAGCGCGTCTGCCAATTCCGCCACGGGCGCGGGGGACTTGCCATAGTGTACACGGCACGCCGTCAATCCAGAAACCAGGGGTGTTCTGTTTTCCGGCCGCTGGTGGGTAGGGTGGAACGCGTGAGCACTCAAGAGGAAAAGAAGAACAAGCGCGTGCAGGTGCGGTGGTGGCACATCCTCCTCATCGCGTTTTTCGTCGTGCTCTTCCTATTCCTGGCCTATTGGCAATGGACGCGCTTCCGCTCCGGCTCGGGCACCTTCCAAAACTTGGGCTATGCCTTCCAGTGGCCACTGTTCGCCGTGTTCGTGGTCTATGCCTATCGCACCACGCTGCGCTATGAAAACGAGCGCCTCGCGGCCGAGGAAGAAGCCCGCGACATGGATAGCACCGTCACTGAGGCCCCGGCTGAGTCTCCCGCACAGCCGCAGGCAGATACCAAAATCGATGAGGATTTCCTGCCCCAGCGGCCGCAGATAGATGTGGAAACGTTCAACGCCATGAATACCCCGCGCCGCCGGCGCGGCGAGAATGAAGAAAGCTGATTATGACCAATAAAGTTCACCCCGCCCGCCAGGCCCGCATCCGCGGACCTTTGAAGTTTTTCTCCATCGCGGCCACCGTGACCGGTGTCTTCCTGATTATCCTGGTCATCCGCATGGTCTGCCAGTACCTCATCGGCATGGAGATCCCAGAGTGGGCCACCTATATCGCGATCGTGCACGGCATCGCGTACATGACCTACCTGCTGTCCATCCTCATCCTCGGCCCGCGCGCGCTGTGGCCGGTGGGCAAGCTCTTTACCACCGCCCTTGCCGGCGTGGTGCCCTTCCTGTCCTTCTGGATGGAGCACAAGCGCCGCAAGGAGATTAAGGAGGAGTTCCAGCTTTAGGAACTGCGAACCAGCTCCGCGATGGCGGGGACTAGTTGACTTAGAGCGCGGCCGCGATGCGAGACCGCGTTCTTTTCTTCTGGGGCCATCTCCGCGGCCGACCGGGACTCGCCTTCTGGCTGAAAGAGCGGGTCATAGCCAAAGCCGTTGTCCCCGCGCGGCTCGCGCAGGAAGCGGCCTTCCCAGCGGCCCTCGGCCACGTGCTCGGTGCCATCGGGAGTCACGAGCGCGCAGACGGAGACAAAGGCGGCGGCGCGGCGCTCATCGGGGACATCGGCCATCTGTGCCAAGACCAGGTCATTATTGGCCTGGTCATTGCCGTGCTGGCCGGACCAGCGGGCGGAAAGCACGCCGGGCATGCCGTTGAGCTCTTCGATGGCCAGGCCGGAATCATCCGCGACGGTGGCAAAGCCGGTCGCGGCCGCGCCGGCGCGGGCCTTGATGAGCGCGTTATCGGCAAAGGTGCGGCCGTCTTCCACCGGCTCTGGGTAGGGCTCCACGGCGGATAGCGGGCGCAGCTCGACGCCCTCGATGCCGGCGTCGGCCAGGATGCGCTCCAGCTCCGCGAGCTTCTTCGGGTTATTGGACGCGACGAGAATTACCACCCCAGCGCCGCCTTCTGTGCGGCAATGAGCTCACGGCAGCCCTTCTGGGCTACGTCCAACATCTCGTTGAGTTCCTCGCGGCCAAAGAGGCCATGCTCGCCGGTGCCCTGGATTTCCACGAAGTCACCGGATTCCTGCATCACCACGTTGAGGTCGACCTCGGCGCGGGAGTCTTCCTCATAAGGCAGGTCGAGGCAGATTTCGCCATCAATGATGCCGACCGAGACCGCGGCGATGGGATCGAGCAGCGGCTCGCCGGGGACGACGCCCTCGGCCTTGAGGTGTGCGATGGCGTCGGCAAGCGCAACATAGGCGCCGGTGATAGACGCAGTGCGGGTGCCGCCATCAGCCTGGAGGACGTCGCAGTCGAGCTGGATGGTGTTCTCGCCCAGCTCCTCCAAGTCCACCGCAGCGCGCAGGGAGCGGCCGACAAGGCGGGAAATCTCATGGGTGCGGCCCTTGACCTTGCCCTTCATGGATTCGCGGGGCATGCGGTCATGGGTGGCAGAAGGCAACATGGCGTACTCGGCGGTAAGCCAGCCTTCGCCCGAATCACGCTTGAAGCGCGGCACGCCATATTCCACAGATGCAGTGCACATGACGCGGGTATTGCCAAACTCCACCAGCACCGAGCCGGCCGGGTTGGTGGTGAAATTGCGGGTAATGCGGACGCTGCGCATCTGGTCGAGCGCGCGCCCATCGGCACGAGTAAATTCAGTCATGCCGTCCAGCGTATCTTAGAACTCCATCCCCGCGGCGCCGAGGACAATCTCGCCGTCGAATTCGGAGCGGGCGGCCTCCAAGGTAGCTTGCGCATCGCCCCACGGCTGAATGTGGATGAGCACGAGCTTGCCCACACCCGCCTCGCGCGCCGCCCTACCGGCTTCCGCGCCCGACATGTGCATGTCCGGCGCCTTGCCCTCAGAGGTCTCGCCCCAGGCCGCCTCGCAGAGGAAGATATCGGCACCACGGGCGGCTTCGACAAGCGCGGGCGTATACGAAGAGTCACCGGAATAGGTAATGGTGTGCCCGGTCTTCGTGTGTTCCACGCGCAAGGCATAGGCCTCTACCGGGTGGGTTACCGGGAAGGGAGTGATATAGACGTCATCCACGAGCTGGCGCTCGCCCGGCTCCCAGGCGCTAAAGGCGAAGGTATCGGACATGTCATCGATGCCATCGACCTCATCAGAGGACAGGCGACCCAGGTGCGTGGGCGTAGCTTTCGGCCCGAAGCACATATTGCGCGAGGCCGCCGGCGCGGTGGGATGAAAGCGGCGCCACACCATCAGGGAAGGAAAATCCAGGCAGTGATCGGCATGCAGATGGCTAAAGGCCACGTGCGCATCACAAGGATCCTGCTGCTGTTCCAGCTGCGCCAAGGTGCCAGGTCCCATGTCGAGGACGATGGACGGCGCATTATCGAAGGACAGCAAGTAGCCGGAGGCGGGATTCTGGGCGGTGGGGACGCTACCGGAGCAGCCTAGGATGGTCAGCTTCATGGGCTCAATAGTTCCATGAAATCACCCCGCATGCGTACTCAACGTGCAAAACGGGGGAGAAATTATGCCTACTTAAACAATCTGGGGGCCGAGAAAGCGCGTGGCAAGGCGGGCAAAGGCTTCCGGATCGCCGGTGGATTCAAAAGTGTGGACCGGCTGATTCTCTGCGGGGGCCAACATATCCGTTTCCGTGAGGATCCGCATCACGTCCTTAGTGGTCTCCTCCGAGGAGGTCACCAACGAAACACTATCGCCCATCGCCAGCTGGATAATTCCGGTCAACAGCGGATAGTGCGTGCAGCCCAACACCAGCGTGTCTACCCCTTGTGCCTGCAGCGGGGCCAGGTAGCCCTCGGCGACGCCGAGGATTTGGCGACCGGCGGTAATACCGCGCTCGACAAAGGGAACAAAATCCGGGCAGGCGGTGGCAAAGGCCTGCACCTTGGGGTTGAGCGCAAAGAGATCCTGATAGGCGCCAGACTTGATGGTGCCTTCGGTGCCGATGACACCGATTTTTCCGTTGCGCGTGGTGGACATGGCACGGCGCACCGCGGGCCGGATGACCTCCACGATGGGGATATCGTAGCGCTCGCGCGCATCGTGCAAGAAGGCGGCGGTGGCGGTATTGCACGCGATGACCAGCATCTTGCAGCCGCGTTCCACCAGCCGATCGGCCACGTCTTGAGAAAAGGCGCGGACTTCAGAAATGGGCCGCGGGCCATAAGGACTGTGGGCGGTATCGCCGGTATAGATGACGGATTCGTGCGGCAGCTGTTCCATCACCGCGCGTGCTACGGTGAGCCCGCCCACGCCGGAATCAAAGATGCCGATGGGAGAGGTCGCAGTTGGCATTAGCGCTTCACTGCCTTAACCGGGTCGTCCGAGGTAATGGTCATGCCGGCGAGGATTCCGCCGATGGCGCCGAAGAGGTGGCCCTGCCAGCTCACGCCCTCGTAGACGGGCAACACGCCCCACACCAGACCGGAATAGGCGAAGCCGAGCACGATGCCCAAGATGGTCTGGATGAGCGAACGGTTAAAAATTCCGCGCACAATCAGATATGCCAGCCAGCCATAGACCAAGCTGGAAGCACCGATATGGGAGGTACCGGGGCCGCCGATAAACCAGGTTCCAAGACCCGCGACCAGCGTGGTGATCAGCGTGACCTCCCACCAGGCCTTGCGGCCGGACAGACCGATGAGGAAGCAGAAGATGGCGCCGGGCACCGAGTTGGACATCAAGTGCTCAAAGTTCGCGTGAAGCAACGGGGCGGTGACAATGCCCCAAATGCCATTGAAATCCAACGGGCGAATGCCGTAGTTAGAAAGCTGGCCACCAAAGAGGAAGGCGTTGATGATGTGGACCGCCCATTCCACCACGAGGAAGCCAAAGGCTATGGAAAAGCCGGTGGTGATGCGGCCGCTGCGGGTGTAGTTCTTGGAATCGCCGCGGTTGACCTGGCCCGTGGGCGCCGGCCGGTAGTTAGATGTTCCACCTGAAGTCATAATGCGCCTTATCTTAGTCCAGCAGATCGCGGTACGCGCTCAAGCCTAGGCCGGGGTTGGCGGCGGTGACCGCGTTGACGATGGCTTCTTCCACGGCGTCGGCGGCCGCGGCGCACAGCTGGGTCACCACCTGCGTGCTCAGTTCGGCCGGGCGCTTGGCGGTGGATAGGGCAAAGATTGTGTCCCCATCCAGCGGCGAATGCGCAGGACGTACCGCACGGGCGATGCCGTCGTGGGCAGTCATGGCCAGGCGCTGGGCTTGGGCGGTGGTAACGGGGGCGTCGGTAAGCACGGCGCCGATGGTGGTATTGAGCTTGGACTCCGCTGGGTGCGGCAAGGCGCGGTAGGCGGCAGCATTGACCGGGGTGCGCCCCGGCGCGCCGTACAGCCGGCCGGACTGCGGCTCGATGACCTCGCCCACGGGGTTGGCAACCATCGCGGCGCTGACCTCGTAGTCACCCACCCGGCGCGTGGCCAGCCCGAAGCCGCCGCGCAGTTTGCCAGCAGTGGCACCCACTCCGGCTCCCACCGAACCCATGGATTCGTCGCTGCCCGCGAGCGCAGCTTGCAGTGCAGCCGCGCCTTCTTTCGGCCCAGGGTGGGAAGGTCCGACCAGCAAGTCAAAAATGACTGCGCCGGGAACGATGGGCACGCGCGGCCCAGGCTTGTCCTCCCCGAAGACGGGAAAGCCGATCCCTTGCTCTGCCAGCTCATTCATCACGCCGTCGGCAGCGGCCAAGCCAAAGGCGGAGCCGCCTGCTAACACCACGGCGTGGACGCGCTCGACCGTATTATGCGGCTGTAAAAGGTCCGTTTCGCGGGTGCCTGGGCCGCCGCCGCGCACATCGACGCTGCCGAGCGCTCCGCCCGGCCCGCAGTAGAGCACTGTGACTCCGGTATCGGTGCCGCTATAGTGCCCGATGCTCATGCCGTCCAGCATTAGTCCATCAACACCTGCAGCAGCGAATCCTGGCAAAAAGCCAGCCACTCCACGAGGCTATCGCGGTCAGACATCAGGTTGTCATCGGCCACATCGCCCGCCGCGACAAAGAGGCGGAGGTCGTTCAGGCCAGCGACGAAGGCCTGGGCCTCTTGCTCGTTGATAGTGACCTCTACCCCACCGGTAGGTCCGAGGGCAGAGCCAATTACCTGCAGGTTTTCCAGCTTGGCGCGCGCAATGTCGTTTTCATGCAGGGAACGCAGCAACGACGCATCGCCTTCATATTCCTCATCGCCGGGCATTTCAAAGTCCGGGAAGAGACGGGCCAGCGAGGGATCGTCCGGGGCCTCGGTATGGCCGGTGGGCATGTCCAGCATTTCCGCCAGCTCGTCCTTGGGCGCGGACTGGGCGCGCTTAATGATCGCCTCAGAGACGGTGGCGGTGAGATCGCCCAGGACCTCGCGCTCCATTGGTTCGAATACGGCCGTGATCTTCGGCGCGCGCATGAGGGACTTCTTTTTCTTCCACGGTTGCATCTATTTAACCTGCCTGCTGCATCGTTGCCCACAGACCAGCGATCTGGAGCTTTTTCACGTCCGCTTCAATCTTGTCGCGCTCGCCGCTGGACACGGCGGCCTTACCCTCGGTGTGGACCTGCATCATGAGTTCATTGGCCCGCTTCTTGTCATAGCCCAACACTGTTTGGAATACATAGGACACGTAGCTCATCAAGTTGACGGGGTCATCCCACACGATGCACATCCACGGCAGGTTCTCGCTCGTGGCTACGTCTACGTCGAGTTCTTCATCCAATTCGGGCGTAGCCATCGGAGAGCTCATCCGGACTACAGGAAATTGCGCCTTCATGCCCTCTAGCCTAACCATATTTGGGAATCTATTGTGGGCCCGCGCAATCTGGCTTCGCACATTCCGGCGCCAAAGAATCTAAACCCCTGAAAACCACCTAGTCAGTGGGTATTATCACTCCCGTGAATGACAAAGCTATCCCTAATGATCGCTCTACTGCACTGCTCACGGATAAATATGAGCTAACGATGCTCCAGGCCGCGCTGCGCGATGGCTCGGCAAACCGCCAGGTCACCTGCGAGGTATTCAGCCGCCGCCTGCCCAATGAGCGCCGATATGGCGTCGTTGCCGGCACCGAACGCGTCCTGCGCGCAGTGGAGGATTTCCGCTTCTCGGCCAATCAGTTAGCGGAGATGGACTTCCTGGATGAGCAGACTAAGGAGTACCTGCGCCACTACCGCTTTTCCGGGCAGATTGACGGTTACCGCGAGGGTGAGCTTTATTTCCCCAACTCCCCCATCCTGACGGTGCGCGGCACCTTTGGGGAATGCTTGGTTCTTGAGACCGTCATCTTGTCCATCATGAACGCCGATTCCGCGGTGGCTTCGGCCGCCTCCCGCATGGTCACGGCAGCCGACGGCCGCCCCATTATCGAGATGGGCTCGCGCCGCACCCACGAGTATGCGGCGGTAACCTCCGCCCGCGCGGCCTACCTGGCCGGCTTCAATGCCACCTCCAACTTGGAGGCGGGCTACCGCTACGGCATTCCGGTCTCCGGCACTGCCGCCCACTCCTGGACCTTGGCGCATACCAACCCGGATGGTACCCCGAACGAAGAGGCTGCCTTCCGCTCCCAGATCGACACCCTTGGCGTAGACACCACGCTGTTGGTCGATACCTATGACATCACCAAGGGCGTCGAGACCGCAGTGAAGGTAGGTGGACCGAAGCTCGGCGGCGTTCGCATCGATTCCGGTGACCTGGGTGCGGTTACCCGCCGCGTGCGCAAGCAGCTGGATGATTTGGGCAATCACAACACCAATATCGTGGTATCTTCCGACCTCGACGAGTTCGCCATCGCCGGCCTGCGCGGCGATCCGGTAGACGTCTACGGCGTCGGCACGTCCGTAGTAACCGGCTCCGGTGCGCCCACCGCGGGCATGGTCTACAAGGTCGTAGAGGTAGACGGCATCCCGGTGGCAAAGCGCTCTTCCTCCAAGCAATCCGTCGGTGGTGCCAAGCGGGCTCTGCGCACCTACCGTTCCTCGGGTGTGGCGGTAGAAGAGATCGTCTACCCCTTCGACGCACCAGCGCCGGATACCGGCCAGCTCGATACTCGCGAGATGACCATTCCCCTCATGCGCGATGGCCACATCGTCGACGGGCTGCCTGATCTGCATGCCTCGCGCGAGTATTTGGATCAGGCCCGCAAGACCCTGCCATGGGAAGGCCTGGCGCTCTCCCGCGATGAAGCGGCCGTGCCCACGCGGATGGTGGGCTTTAAAAAGTAGGCCGCTAGACTGTGTGGGGTGAGTGAGCACGCAGATGAGCCCCTAAACCTCGACACGGAAACGCTGCTGGGAAAGGCCGTCGACGCGCTGGGCGGCAGCCGGCGCGAAGGCCAGGTGCGCATGGCCACGGCCGTCTCGGCCGCGCTCGACAAGGAGCGCCACCTGGCAGTGCAGGCCGGTACCGGTACCGGTAAATCCCTGGCCTACTTGGTCCCGGCTATCCGGCATGCGATGAACTCGGGGTCCACCGTCATCGTCTCCACCGCGACCCTAGCCTTGCAGCGCCAGCTGGTGGAGCGCGATCTGCCGCGGCTTACTAAGGCCCTCGCCCCTGTGATGGAGCGTACGCCCACCTTCGCCATAATGAAGGGCCGCAATAACTACCTGTGCATGAATAAGATTGCGGCTACCCCGGATGATCCGGAAGCTCTTATCGACGAATCCGAGATATCCCACCGTGGCAAGGCCGTGCGCCGTATCCACGAGTGGGCGCAGGAAACCGACACCGGTGACCGCGATGATCTAGAGCCGGGCGTGCCGGACTTGGTGTGGCGGGCAGTATCGGTAACCTCCAACGAGTGCTTGGGCGCGTCGCGCTGCCCGCACGGACCGGATTGCTTTGCAGAAGAGGCCCGCAGGGCGGCTGCCGACGTCGATATCGTGGTCACCAACCACGCCATGCTCGCCATCGACGCGGTTTCTGAGGCAAATATCTTGCCGGAGCACGACGTCGCCATTATCGATGAGGCCCACGAGCTCGACGGCCGCATCACCTCCGTATCTACCGCGGAGATTACTACCCGCGCCATCAAGATGGCCGCCAACCGCGCGAAGTCGCTGGGTAATGCCGGCAGCCTCTCGGACTTGGCCGAGGAATTTGATGACCTGATGAAAATCCAAGAGCCAGGCCGGTGGACGGACTTGGATGAAACCTCACAGGGGCACCTGCGCGCGCTTGCCGACGAATTCCTGCGCGTTAAGTCCCTCATTTCTCGCGCACCAGAAGGCGAAGCCACCGACGATCCGGAGAAAAACGCCGAGCGCCAAAACTTGAGCAACCACCTTTCCGACCTCGCGCAGGCCGTGGCGCGCATGCTGGAGGTTTTCGCCACCGATGACCCGGCCAAGCAGGACGACGTCGTCTGGCTCGAGCGCGATCCGCGCAGCGACGCCGAGACCCTCGCCGTGGCACCCCTTTCCATCGCCCACATGCTGCGCGAAAACCTCTTTGGGGAGCAGACGGTGGTGCTGACCTCGGCCACCCTCGCCCTCGGCGGCCGCTTCGATGCCATGGCCGCGCAGTGGGGCATGCCGAGCGGCACCTACGACACCTTGGATGCGGGCACGCCTTTCGACCCAGCCAAATCCGGCATCCTGTACACCGCCAAACACCTACCCACGCCGGGCCGCGATGGCCTGCCCAAAGAAACCATCGATGAGATCTACGAGCTCATTATGGCCGCCGGCGGGCGCACGCTTGGTCTGTTTTCCTCCCGCCGCGCGGCGGAAGAGGCGGCCACCGCCCTCAAGCCGCGCATCCCCTTTGACCTCTTCGTGCAAGGCGAGGATTCCATCGGCGCACTGGTAGAGAAATTCTCCCAGAAGGAAAACTCCTGCCTCTTCGGCACGCTTACCCTGTGGCAAGGCGTGGACGTGCCGGGGCCGGCGTGCTCGCTGGTCATCATCGACCGCATCCCGTTCCCCCGCCCGGATGATCCCCTGATGCAGGCGCGCGCCCAAGCGGCCGATGCTGCGGGCCGCTCCGGATTCATGGAGGTCTCCGCCAACCACGCCGCCTTGCTCATGGCACAGGGCGCAGGCCGCCTGCTGCGCCACGTGACCGACCGCGGCGTGGTGGCCGTGCTCGATAACCGCTTAGAATATAAGCGCTACGGCAGCTTCCTCAAGGCCTCCATGCCACGCTTTTGGCAGACCACCGACGCGGATACGGTGTGCGGCGCGCTTAAGCGATTGGTCGCCGCAGGGCGCACACGGTAGCCGAGTCCGGCGCAATCTCCGTGAACCCGGCGTCCACGATGACCACGGCGCCATCCTGCGCGCAGGCCGTGCGAAAATCTTCGCCGGACACCTCGCGCACCGAAAGCTCAAAACCCGTGTCGGCCCAGGCACGAGCCTCCTCCACCGACATCGCCGCGGCGAGCATCATCGAACCGTGGCCCACCTGCGCTGCGGCCTTGCCGGCAGACATGTCGAGGCTGCGGTCGACGTAGATGACGGGGGCGTCGCCAAGCGGGGCTCCCGGCTCATCATAGGCAAGGTCAGTGTGACCGATCTGCAGCTTGCCGATGAGCGGATCCACCTCCCCCACGGCCGAAGGCGCGAAGGCCCGGGCACGGTCCGCCACAGTCACGCCCGGCAGGCTCTGCACATCGCGCCAGGCCTTATTGCGCGCCCGGCGGGCGATTTTGCGGATGCGGTGGCCATACCACTGTCCCAGGGCGTGGGCGAAGGCCCCGTCCTCCCCCGCGCGCTCGTCCAAGCACACGGCCACAACGGCGCTGGCGGCCGCCTCCAGCACTTCCGTGCGCGCCGGCGGCTCCTGCTTTGGCAGGTTAAGCGCAATCTGCATCGCTTGGATAGTGGCCGGCTCGTCAGGGTTTTCTGGGTCATCGCGCCACGAACGCGAATCACAGGCTTCTACCAAGCGCTGGTGGGCGATTACAAACTTATCCACGAATAACCTCCTCGGCCGGAATTCCCAAAATCTGTAGTACCTCATCCAGCCGCCGGTGTTTTACCGAGGTATCCGCCACTTCTTGCAGCGCCGGCTTAGCGTTAAAGGCGATGCCCAGCTCCGCAGCGGTAATCATATCGATGTCATTGGCGCCGTCGCCCACGGCGACCGTCTGGCGCATGCTCACGCCGGAATCCGCGGCGAACTCCCGCAGGAATTCCTCCTTGGCCTTGCGGTCAACCACCTTGCCGGTGACGCGGCCGGTGAGCTTGCCATCGGCGATCTCCAAGGTATTGGCGCGGACGTAGTCTAAGTGCATTTCTGCGGCTAGGCCCTCTAGAACTTGGATGAACCCACCGGAGACCACAGCGGTGCGATAACCGATGTGTTTGAGCGTGGCAATGGTCTCGCGGGCACCGGGGGTCAGCTGAATCTCGCGGGCTACCTCATCAATGATGGAAGCATCCAGGCCGGCCAGAACGGCCACGCGCTCGCGCAGGGACTCCTCAAAATCCAACTCGCCGCGCATAGCCCGGGCCGTGATGGCGGCAACCTCTTCCTCTTTGCCGGCGTGCGCGGCTAGCATCTCGATGACCTCGCCTTGGATGAGGGTGCTATCGCAGTCGAAGCAGACGAGGCGTTTGGAGCGTCGGCCCAGACCCGCAGGTTCAATGGCAATGTCGATGCCAATCTGCTGTGCGAGCTCTGCCAGCGCCTGGCGCACAGGTGCCGCGGAACCATCGAGGGACAAGAACAGCTCCAGCCCAGTCAGCGGAGAGGTGGAAAGCCCGCGGATACGATCGATATTGGCATCGAAGTTAGCCAATACGCGGGCGACCTCCTCTACGTGGTGGGCGGTTACTTCCGTTCCCATGAGGACCACCGCATGCGTGGAGCGAGCTCGCGCGCTAGATTCCTCCTCCCGCACGTCCACGGATACCTGTTGCCCGTAGATGCTCAAGGTATTGCGCAAACCTTGTTCAATCTGCTCGGCGCGCGTACGGGGAATGCGGGTATGGGCAGCAAGGGTGATGCGGCCGGAAAAGATGGCCTGTTCGACGTCGACAAGCGCGGCGCTATAAGACGCCAACACGCGGAAGAAGGCCGCCGAGACCCCAGGCTTGTCCGGCCCAGTGGTGGTAATGACGGCATAGGTATCAGCTTGGGTACTCACGCCGCCCATTATCGCACGTGCGGCAAATAAGATACGCCAAAGCCGCCTCCCACGGCCCTTGGCGGGCTGGGAGGCGGCTTAAGTCAGGAGTGCTTTAGCGAGTTATATCGCTTTAGTGGCTACCCACGTGTGCTTCTTCGCGCATGCGCTGAACCATGTGCGGGTAGTGCAGCTCGAAGGCCGGACGCTCGGAGCGGATACGCGGCAGCGACACGAAGTTGTGGCGCGGCGGCGGGCAGGAGGTTGCCCACTCGAGGGAGTTGCCGTAGCCCCATGGGTCATCCACGGTGACAATCTCGCCGTAGCGCCAGGACTTGAATACGTTCCACACCAGCGGGATAACGGAAGCGCCGAGGACGAAGGAGAAGATGGTGGAAATCTGGTTGAAGACCGTGAAGCCATCGGACTCCAGGTAGTCAGCGTAACGACGCGGCATACCCATGTTGCCGACCCAGTGCTGGACCAGGAAGGTGCCGTGGAAGCCGATGAAGGTCAGCCAGAAGTGAATCTTGCCCAGGCGCTCGTCCAGCATGCGGCCGGTCATCTTCGGGAACCAGAAGTACAGGCCGGCGAAGGCGGAGAACACAACCGTACCGAACAGGGTGTAGTGGAAGTGTGCAATCAAGAAGTAGGACTCAGCCAGGTGGAAGTCCAGCGCCGGGGATGCCAGCATAACGCCGGTCATACCGCCGAAGAGGAAGGTTGCCATGAAGCCCATGGCGAAGATCATCGGGGTATCCCAGGTGATGTGGCCCTTCCACATGGTGCCGACCCAGTTGAAGAACTTAACGCCGGTTGGAACCGCAATCAGGAACGTCATGAAGGAGAAGAACGGCAGCAGGATAGCGCCGGTGACGAACATGTGGTGTGCCCACACAGCCATGGACAGGGAGCCGATGGCCAGCAGTGCGAAGACCAGGCCGATGTAGCCGAAGACCGGCTTGCGGGAGAAGACCGGAACGACCTCAGATACAACGCCGAAGAACGGCAGCGCGAGGACGTAGACCTCCGGGTGGCCGAAGAACCAGAACAGGTGCTGCCACAGGATGCCGCCACCATTAGCGGAATCGTAGATGTGGCCGCCCAGCTTGCGGTCATACAGAACACCCAGTGCCGCAGCGGTCAGCAGCGGGAAGATCATCAGCACGATGGCGGATGCGGTAAACACAGCCCAGCTGAAGACCGGCAGACGGAACATGGTCATGCCCGGTGCGCGCAGGGTCAGGATGGTCGTAATCATGTTGACAGCGGAGGCAATAGTACCGACACCGGTAGCGCCCACGCCGACGATCCACATATCGGCGCCGATGCCCGGGGTGTGGACACCATCAGCCAGCGGCATGTACATGGTCCAGCCGAAGTCAGCCGCACCACCTGGGGTAACGAAGCCCAGCAGCATCACGGTGCCGCCCAGCAGGGTAACCCAGAAGCCGAAGGCGTTCAGACGCGGGAAGGCCACGTCCGGCGCACCAATCTGCAGCGGCAGGATGTAGTTACCAAAGCCCCACACAACTGGGGTCGCAAACAGCAGCAGCATCACGGTGCCGTGCATAGTGAACAGCTGGTTGAACTGCTCATTGGACAAGAACTGGAGACCCGGGGTGAACAGCTCCGCGCGGATCAACAGTGCCATAAAGCCACCGAGGAAGAAGAAGCTGAAGGACATGATCAAGTACATGATGCCCAGCTGCTTGTGGTCGGTGGTGGTTAGAAATACCCAAGCCTTTGAACCGGTCTTCGCGTTACCGGTTGGCTCTGGACGTGTGGGGGCGACGTAATCGTCGACCCGTGGCGCCACAGCGGTCATAAAATCCTCCTGAATAACAAAGTGTCTGTGGACAGACTCCACCTACACCTAGGTTTACTCGCCTTATATTAGGCCATTTTCCCCTGTTCTTTCCAGCTTCCCCCAATACTCGGATGCGAAGACACGCCTCACCATTGACCACATCTGCCACATTGCCCCTGCACGTGGCGCGGCCACTATTTCCACCTACGGTTTTCGCCAGAAATACACCGTGCTATATGTCACAGCCGCGCCGAATTGTGCGGCCCCAAAACGCAAAAACACACCCCCGCTCGTTATCAACCTTTCGGTTGAGTTCGAGCAGAAGGTGTGCCGCTAGACCACGCTGATCAGCGGGAATGCTTAGAAGTCCCAGTCATCATCCGTGGTGTCCTCGGCCTTGCCGATGACATAGGAAGAACCAGAACCAGAGAAGAAGTCATGGTTCTCGTCTGCGTTCGGCGACAGGGAGGACAAGATAGCCGGGGAAACGCGGGTCTCATCGGCTGGGAAGAGCCCCTCGAAGCCCAAGTTATTCAGTGCCTTATTGGCGTTATAGCGCAGGAAGCGCTTTACGTCCTCGGTCCAGCCCAGGTCATCGTAGAGATCCTCGGTGTAGTCGATCTCATTGTCATAGAGGTCATAGACCAAGTCGAAGGTGTATTCCTTCAGCTCTGCCTGATGCTCTTCATCCAGCTGCTTATACGCCTGCTGGAACTTATAACCAATGTAGTAGCCATGCACAGCCTCATCGCGGATGATCAGGCGGATGATATCGGCGGTGTTGGTGAGCTTCGCGCGGGAGGAGAAGTACATCGGCAGGTAGAAGCCGGAGTAGAACAGGAAGGACTCCAGCAGCGTGGAGGCCACCTTCTTCTTCAGCGGATCATCGCCCTTGTAGTAGGACAAGATGATCTTGGCCTTCTTCTGCAGGTTCTCGTTTTCTTCGGACCAGCGGAAGGCATCGTTGATCATCGGCGTGGACGCCAGGGTCATAAAGATATTGGAATAGGACTTGGCGTGCACGGACTCCATGAAGGCGATATTGGTGTAAACCGCTTCCTCATGCAGGGTCTGGGAATCCGGAAGGAGGGAAATCGCACCCACTGTGCCCTGGATGGTATCCAGCAGCGTCAGGCCGGTAAAGACCCGCATGGTGGTTTCTTTTTCCTTCTCCGTCAGCGTCTTCCAGCTGGGAAGGTCATTGGAGACGGGGACCTTTTCCGGCAGCCAGAAATTACCGGTGAGGCGATCCCATACCTCGAGGTCCTTTTCATCCGGGATGCTATTCCAGTTAATGGCCTTAACTGGCTTTTCATGACTAGAAACGTAGTCATCGTACTCGTGCGACACGCGGCGTCACTCCAATACATAATACGGACACTTTTAGCTCCCCAGCATACCCAATTCGCCCGCCCTCTAAATCATTGTGGTGGATGCCTCATGCCTATACTGATCCCAGCTATACCGAGTGCCCGCACAGAGAGGATTCACCCACGATGAGCGCCACCCCTCCCCTACTCGGCTCCGTGGTGGACCAACTCGGCGCGGATATAGTAAGCGGAGACCTCGCAGAGGGTGAGCGGTTCCGGCTGGGGGACGTCGAAAAGCGCTTTGGCATCTCCCGCACCGTAGCCCGCGAGGCCATGCGCGCCCTGGAGCATCTCGGCATGGTCAGCTCTGGGCGCCGCGTGGGCATCACGGTGCTGCCGATGGAAAAGTGGGCGGTATATGACCCAGCGATCATTGGCTGGCGCCTAAACAACGATAAAACGCGCGGGCAGCAAGTCGCCCGGCTCAACGAGCTGCGCCTTGGCATCGAACCGGTGGCCGCACGTCTGGCTGCAGGCAATGCCACCGCCCAGCAGCGGGCTGAATTGCTGGGCCTCGCCGCGCGCTTGGCCGAGCTGGAATCCACCCCGTCTCCGCGCGTAGGCGAAGAATTAGAAACCGATCTGCGCTTCCACACCCTCATCCTGCGGGCCTCTGGAAATGAAATGCTGGCCGCGCTCGCCCCTTCCCTAGTAGCGATGCTCAAGGGCAAGTCCGTCTTTGGGTCCCGCAAGCGCGACCCCATCGGCGGCACCACACAGCTGCACATGGACCTGGCCCGCGCCATTAATGCCGGGCTTGCCGACGCCGCCGAAGAAACCTCCCGCACCATCCTCGACCGCACCCGGGCAGAAAACGGCTAAGCGCCTCGCTGCACGTCCTTCCCCACGACGTGCAGCGAGGCGCCCTATCTGCGGTTTAGAGCATGCAGGATACGCAGCCCTCGACCTCGGTGCCCTCCAGCGCCATTTGGCGCAGGCGGATGTAGTACAAGGTCTTAATTCCCTTGCGCCACGCATAAATCTGCGCGCGATTGACATCGCGGGTAGTCGCGGTGTCCTTGAAGAAGAGCGTGAGCGATAGGCCTTGGTCCACATACTTAGTGGCTACGGCATAAGTATCAACGATCTTCTCGTAGCCAATCTCATAGGAGTCCTTGAAGTACTCCAGGTTGTCATTATCCATGTGCGGCGCCGGGTAGTAGACGCGGCCGATCTTGCCTTCCTTGCGGATCTCAATCTTGGAAGCAATCGGGTGGATGGACGAGGTGGAGTTATTGATATAGGAAATCGAGCCCGTCGGCGGCACCGCCTGCAGGTTGCGGTTATACAGGCCGTACTTGGCCACGTCCTGCTTCAAGTCCTCCCAATCCTGGGCGGACGGGGTGTGGATCGAAGAGGCGTCGAAGAGCTCCTGCACCTTCTTCGTCTTCGGCTTGAACTCTTCCGGATCGTAGCGGTCGAAGAATTCGCCGGAGGCATACTCGGACTGCGGGAACTCCGTGAAGTACTCGCCGCGCTCGCGGGCAATCTTATTGGAAGCGCGCAGCGCCGCATACAGCACGGCCGCAAAGTAGGCATTGGTGAAGTCCAAGCCCTCTTCCGAGCCATACTCGATGTGCTCGCGGCCCAAGTAACCGTGCAGGTTCATCTGGCCCAAGCCGATGGCGTGGGACTCGTCATTACCACGGCGCACGGACGGCACGGAATCGATGGAGGTCTTATCCGCCACGGCGGTCAGGCCGCGGATGGCGGTTTCCACCGTATTGGCGAAGTCCGGCGAATCCATGGTCATCGCAATATTCAGGGAACCCAAGTTACAGGAAATATCGCTGCCCAGCTCCTCATAAGTCAGGTCCGCGTTGAACTCGGAGGCGGAGTTGACCTGCAGGATTTCCGAGCACAGGTTGGACATGTTGATCCACGAGGTCTTCACCGGGTTCGCGCGGTTTACGGTGTCCTCGAACATGATGTACGGATAGCCGGACTCGAACTGCAGCTCTGCCACGGTCTGGAAGAAGTGGCGGGCGTTGATCTTCTTCTTGCGGATGCGTGGGTCTTCCACCATCTCTTCGTAGTGCTCGGTGACGGAGATGTCACCGAAGGCCTTGCCATAGACGCGCTCGACGTCATACGGCGAGAAGAGGTACATATCATCATTGCGCTTAGCCAGCTCAAAGGTGATATCCGGCACGACGATGCCCAACGAGAGGGTTTTAATGCGGATCTTCTCATCCGCGTTCTCGCGCTTGGTATCCAGGAAGTTCATAATGTCCGGGTGGTGCGCGTTGAGGTAAACCGCACCGGCACCCTGGCGGGCACCGAGCTGGTTGGCGTAGGAGAAGGAATCCTCCAGCAGCTTCATCACGGGGATGACGCCGGAAGACTGGTTCTCAATGTGCTTAATTGGTGCACCGGACTCGCGGATATTAGACAGCAGCAGGGCCACGCCGCCGCCGCGCTTGGAAAGCTGCAATGCGGAGTTGATGGAGCGGCCGATGGACTCCATATTGTCCTCGATACGCAGCAGGAAGCAGGAGACGAGCTCGCCGCGCTGGGCCTTGCCGGCGTTGAGGAAGGTCGGGGTAGCTGGCTGGAAGCGGCCGGTCATGATCTCGTCTACGAGGTGCTCGGCCAAGCCTGTATCTCCGTCTGCCAAGAACAGGGCGGTCATGGACACGCGGTCCTCAAAGCGCTCGAGGTAGCGGCGGCCATCAAAGGTCTTCAGCGTGTAGCTGGTGTAGTACTTATACGCGCCCAGGAAGGACTTGAAGCGGAACTTATAGGAATAAGCGCGCTTGAATAGCTCCTTAATAAAGGAGAAATCATACTGCTCGATGACCTGCGGGTCGTAGTACTTGTTATTAATCAGGTAATCGATTTTTTCTTCCAAATCATGGAAGTAGACCGTGTTTTGATTAACGTGCTGCAGGAAGAATTGGTTAGCGGCCTCGCGGTCTTTATCAAACTGAATCTTGCCGTTTGCATCGTAGAGATTCAGCATCGCGTTCAGAGCGTGGTAATCCAACTGCTCTTCTGGCTTTACTGGCTCGGCGACGGTCTTCCCCAATTGCGTACTCACAGCTGACAAGGCCTTTCTTAAAAAATCAGGATCTTTATTTAAGTCGTGGTGGGCGCTAGGCCGCGGCCTCGAGCCCGAGCTCGGCGGCGTTAGCCAATAAGCCTTCACGACAAATCTTTATATCGTCATCGTTTCCCAGCAACTCGAAACGATATACATAGGGCACTTTACATTTGGCGCTGATGACGTCACCAGCCTTGCCAAAGTCGGCGCCAAAGTTGCTATTGCCACCCGCGATTACCGCGCGAATGAAACTACGGTTGTGCTCATCGTTCAGGAACTTAATGACCTGCGTGGGCACGGGCCGAGAGTTCTGGTGGCTAATGGAAGCACCCCCGCCGTAGGTGGGGCACACCAAAACATAGGGTTCGTTGACCTTGAGGGGCTCGTCCGTGCGGCGCAATGGGATGCGCGCGCTAGGAAAGCCCAGTTTCTGCACGAACCGGTGCGTATTTTCCGTCGCGGAGGAAAAATACACGACCAACATCGCTACTGGCCTCCCCTACTCCCCTAAGCGGATGCGGCCAGGGAAGCCAAGCCCTTGATACGGTCAGGGCGGAAACCGGACCAGTGCTCGCCATTAGCCTCAACTACTGGGGCCTGGACGTAGCCCAGTGCCATAACGTAATCGCGGGCCTCTTCATCGACCGAGATGTCGACGAGGTCGTAATCGAGGCCGGCGCGGTCGAGGGCCTTCTTGGTGGCATTACACTGGACGCATGCTGGCTTGGTGTAAACGGTGATAGACATATAGATCCTTAAAGCTCCTGCATTGAAAACTCGTCAGAGCGGGGAGCGTTTTCCCGCCTATGCGGGCGCTTCCTGCGCCGCTCTGAGCAACATCAACGACACTATACTTTGGGGGAAATCCCCGCAACTAACACAATATGTAGTAGTTACAGCCGTGGTATTCCCAGGATGGCATACCCCCGGGCCCCACATGTTGACCACACCTACAGACAGCCATGAAACTACACCAATGGGATTCCTGCGGGTTTACCTAGAGTTCACCATTTTGTGTGTCAAAGTTCACATTTTAGGGCTGGTACGTCACCTTAAGAGCCGACTACCGAAGGCTCACCAGAGGCACAGGTCGCCGGGTCCGGCCCCTCCCCCGGGGCACGCTTCAGCCCAAAAATGACCTGACTCAACACCGTCGGGTCGGTCGGCAGCTTGTCGTGCCGAGGAGCCACACCGCAGACCTCGCCCAGGTCGAGGTTGACCACATCGGCGCCGTCGCCAAGCGCCAGCTGCGAAGAACTATTCGGAGTCACCGTCGTATCCCCCGGCGAGTAAATGGAGGTATAAAGCACGCCTGGCGCGGTATCTGGCAGCGCATTGAGCCGTTTAATAAACTCCGACCCCACTACTTGCTGAATGCCGGCCGTACTTGCCAGCAAGGCGGCGAGGCGCGGCGCGGAGGCAATGATTTTAGAGAGCGCCTCCCCCTGCCCGTTGAGCGTGGTGCCGTGGAAGTTGCCGCCCAGCGCCACCGCATGGGAGACGTGATCCGCCCCATCGTGCATCTGGGTATAGGTCTTGATATGCATGCCACCCTGGGAATGGCCCACCAAGTTCACCTTGTCCGAGCCAGTGACCTCGCGGACATAGTCCACCTGATCCGCAATTTCCGCGGCCGAATCATCCAGGTCCGCGATGGCTTTGACGCTTGGAATCATATTCTGCAAGGTGACATCATCGGCGCCGTAGTCAAAGGCCCACACGCACGCCCCCTGATCTTGCAGGAGGTGGACCAAGTTTCCCCATACGGAAGCATTATTCGAGGTGCCATGCAGCAACACAACGGGCTCAGTGATGCCCCCTGAAGGCACACAGGACGGGTCATTGATACCAAGGGACTCCGGCGCAGAGGATTCCCACTGTGGTTCTACGGCATGAGCCACTGGGGCAGACAATCCGAGGGCGACGGCAGTGAGCGCAGCAACGATTCGCCGAGACATTATTCTTCTTTCCCACGACACAAATAGACAAAATAATTATATTCATATATTTGCCTTTATGTTCACTTGGTTTTAAAAGAATTTATCCTTTGTGCCCGAGTTCACGCATGAAAAAATCCGCCCCACTCCGGGAAACCGGAGGGAGCGGATGGAATCGCGTCTCAATTAGCCCTGACGAGCCTTGAAACGGGGATCCTTCTTGTTGATCACGAAGACCTTACCGTGGCGGCGAATAACCTGGGCGCCCGGCTTCTTCTTCAGCGACCGAAGGGACTTACGGACCTTCATCGGGCGCTCCTTTCGTTATGCGCAATCTACATGCGGTTGAATAAGTAAAGCACGGACTGGGAATCCCCAGCCATGACACGAGGAAAAATGTTACCTCACACGGCCGTCAATACCAAAACACTAAGGCTTCACGGCTGCGGACTCGCGCTCGTAGCGCGACTTCATTTCCTCGCCTACCTCATCCAGGCTACGTCCCATAGTCTCTGGAACCAAAACCTTGGTGTAGCCGATGGCGATGAGGCCGAAGACTCCGAATACGATAAACGCCACCGGGCCGGTCAGCCACTCCACTAGCGGCAGGAAGTACTGCGCCACGGCCCAGTTGGTGGCCCATAGCGAGAGCCCCGCAATGCCCATGCCTAGGCCGCGCACCTGCAGTGGCACCAGCTCGGAGATGAGTAGCCAGGTAGTGGGCGACACTGCCGCCTGCTGAAAGGCGATAAACAGCGCCATGAATACCAACGAGACCATGGCCATAGCGGTGGAGTCCTGCGCGTGGGAATAGGCAAAGGAGAGGATAAACAGCGAGACCACGTTGCCGGTCAGGCCGATCAGCAACAATCGCTTTCGCCCAATGCGGTCCACGACCTTCAGCCCCACCCAGCAGGCCAGCACGGATACCGTGCCGATAACGATGGAGGTATAAACCGAGTTAGCCGTGGATATCCCCACCTGGTTCATCATGGTCGGCGCGAAGTACACGATGGCGTTGACGCCGGTAATCTGCTGCGTCAGCCCCATCAACATGGCAAGCAGCACCGTAATTTGCATCCAGCGATTGGCCTTCAGCGCCTTCCATTCGGATCCGCTGGACTTGCGCGCAGTGTCCTGCGAGGTCAGCTCGGAGATATCCATCCCGGCGCGCCCGGCAATCTCTCGGGCGCGGGGCATGCGCCCGTTGGTTGCCAGCCATACCGGCGTCTCTGGCAGAAACGCCATTCCGAGCGCCAGCGCCAGGCCCGGCACTGCGGCTAGGCCCAGCATCCACTCCCAGCTACCGGTAGAGGCCAGCGCGGAGTTGACCAGGTAGGCCATCAACTGGCCTACCACAATCGCGAGGGTATTGAGCGAGACCATGCGCCCGCGCACCTTGGCGGGCACGATCTCCGCGATGTACATGGGGGACACGATGGACACTGCACCCACGGCAAAGCCCAAAAATGTGCGCGCCGTGGCCAGCATTCCCACCGAGCCGGAAAGCGCACACCAGATGGAACCCAGCACGAAAATGATGCCGCCTGCAATCAGCGTGAAGCGACGCCCATACCTATCGGCGATGCGCCCCGCCGTCAGCGCCCCTACGGCAGCACCCACGAGCAGCATCGAGGTCACCCAGCCCTCTTGGTGGGCGCTCATGTCGAATGCGGGGCTAATAAAAAGCAAGGCACCGGACATCACGCCGGTGTCGTATCCAAATAGCAGCCCACCCAGGGCTGCTATGCCAGCTACTACCTTGACATAGAGTTCCTTATTCACAGCACAATATTGTGTCAGGCGGCTACCATGAACGTCATGTCGAATGATGCCGAAAAACTGCAGCAAACCATCATAAAAGCCCTGGGTGTGCGTCCCTTTATCGATCCAGAAGCCGAAGTGCAGCGCCGCGTGGATTTCCTGGTTGATTACCTGCGCACCACCGGCGCTAAAGGCTACGTGCTGGGTATTTCCGGCGGCCAGGATTCCACCTTGGCGGGAAAGCTCGCGCAGCTGGCGGTGGAGCGCGTCGACGGCGCGGAGTTTTGGGCTGTGCGCCTGCCCCACGGCGTGCAGGCCGATGAGGACGATGCCCAGATTGCCCTGGATTTCATCCAGCCCGATCACCGCCCCACCGTCGATATCAAGCCGGCTACCTTGGCCCTCGACGAACAGGTGGCAGATGCGCTGCAGCTTGCCGACGTCACCGATTTCAACCGTGGCAATACCAAAGCCCGCCTGCGCATGACCGCCCAATATGCCATCGCCGGTGAGGTCGGCGCGCTAGTCATCGGCACCGACCATGCGGCGGAAAACGTCACCGCCTTCTTTACCAAGTGGGGCGATGGCGCGGCGGATCTCCTCCCCTTGGCCGGCCTCAATAAGCGCCAAGGCGCCGCCCTCCTAGAGCACCTTGGTGCCCCGCGCTCTACCTGGGAGAAGGTTCCCACCGCGGACTTGGAGGACGATAAGCCCCAGCTTCCCGACGAAGAAGCCCTCGGCGTCACCTACGCCCACATCGATGACTACCTGGAGGGCAAAGCGGTTCCCGACGCCGCCCGCGAGCGCATCGAAACCTTATGGCACCGCGGTGCTCACAAACGCATCATGCCGCAAGGGCCGAATCTTTAGGCCAGTGCCTCCAAGGTTGCGGCCGCAGCGCGCTCCAGCGGCCGGTTATAGCTGGCGCCGTGCGTGAGCGCATGCACCGCCAGCGGGTGCAGTTGGTGCATGGGAATCCACTTCTCAATGTCCTTCGGCGCACCATAACCCCGGAAAATCTCTTCAAGGTACGGTGCCCCGAAAAGCGCCAACATCCCCAAATCCGTATGCGGGTGCCCTCCATGGGCGGCGGGGTCAATCATGATGCCGCCATCCGCTCCAAAAAGCAGGTTGCCCGCCCATAGATCGCCGTGGATGCGGGCCGGCGCCACATCCCAACTGCGCGCGGCGATGGCGTCGCAGGCACGCCTTACCAAATCCAGCTGCGCCGCACTAATGCCCGCCAGTTCCGCAAAGGGCAGCACGCGCTGTTCAACATAGAACTCGCCCCAATTATCCGTCGGGATGCATTGTTGCTCGATGCTGCCAATGAAGTTCTTCCCCTCCCACCCGGTAGGAGGCGCGCCAAACGCTTCGGCTCCCCCACGGTGCATGCGCGCCAGCTCCGCACCAAATGTCCGCGCCGCCTCCGGCGTAGGCATGACCTCGTCTACGCGCTCGGTAACGATTTCTAGCCCGTCGGCGCTCACGACGTTGACCACCGCGTCGGTGGCCTCCCCGAGCCACCGCAGTCCGGCAGCCTCGGCACCTGCTTGATCCGTGTCGCGTACTCGCTTTGAAAAAGTCTGCATGCCGCCCAGCCTAATCAGGCAAGGAAATTTTTAAAGCGCCGCGTACTCCCGCGTGGGCAGGGCCATCATGAAGAGCAACGCGATTCCACCGAACACGGGAATGAACCCTATCAGGCATAACAGGCCTGTCCGCCCAGAATCATGCAGCCGCCGGCACATCAAGGAAACGACTGGAATCACAAGTACCGCCTCGGCAATAGTCTCTATATCCACGCCAAAGTGCCGATCGATAGTGCCGATTGCCACAGAAATCAGCACGAGGAAACCAAAGACCCACCAAAACTCACTCATGGACGCCCGGCCACGGAAGTTGAAGTACTTTACAAAGAACCTGCCTACCGCCTGTACAGGTGAGGCCCCATAGATCGCTTCGCGTGTAAAGAACCCTGTGGATTCATCAGTCATTCTGCGCGCGAGCCCCTTCGATGTTGTCTGCATATACTCGGCTGCGCACCATGCTACCCACTTCCTATAAAGGAGGAGCAATGTACTCGGACGTCATCATCATCGGTGGCGGCTTTGCCGGCACCGCAGCCGCCATCACCTTGGCCCGCGCTAACCGAAATATTCAGTTAATCGATTCCGGGGCTCCCCGCAATCGCTTCAGTGAACATGCCCACGGCATCCTTGGCCTCGATGGCGCGGCTCCCGCCGAATTGCTTCAGCGCGGTCACGCGGAGGTGGGGAAATTCGGCGGAACCATTACCCAGGGCTCGGTGGAGAAACTCACCCGGGATTCTGAGTGCAAGCCTTGGCAGGTAAAGCTTGACAGCGGCGAGGTTCTCGCGTCCCGCCACGTTCTCGTCGCGACGGGGCTCACGGACAAGCTCCCTGCAGTCCCCGGCCTCAGCGATTTGTGGGGCACCAGAGTCTTTCACTGCCCTTACTACCATGGCTACGAAGTCACTGGGAAGAAGGTTGCACTCATCGGCGGCGCGAATCCGCCTTTTACCATCCGCATCAGCAAACTGCTGTCCAAGTGGACGAGCACACTGACCTTCTACCCCAACGGCCTTGATCTCACCGATCTTGACCGTACCCAGCTCGCCGGATTGGGCGTAAAAGTAGTCGATGCAAAGGTGACACAGGTCCAAGCAGATGTAGCGACTCCAACCGGCGTAAAGGTGCACAGTTCTGCTGGAGAAGACACCTACGAAGCGTGCTTTACTGGGCCCGATTTTCTGCCCAATGACGCACTGTTACGAGATGCCGGCTGCGAATCAGCCAACGGGTGGGTCAGCGTAGAGCGTGGCCAGAC
Source organism: Corynebacterium tuberculostearicum (assembly GCF_030229345.1). GTDB lineage: Bacteria > Actinomycetota > Actinomycetes > Mycobacteriales > Mycobacteriaceae > Corynebacterium > Corynebacterium tuberculostearicum_G. Next base: position 204,705 of record NZ_JASPGP010000003.1, read on the forward strand.
CTCGATACCGCGCCTGTGGGCGGCCGGCAATGTGGTCAGCTCGCCGGACCAGGTCTCGCAAGCGATGGGCAGCGGTGCGGCCGTCGGCATCGCCATCGATCAGCGCATGCTCGATGAGGATCTAGCGGAGCTCTAGCCCACCGCAACAAGGAAAAGGAGAGGAACTAATGTTCCTCTCCTTTATATTGTGGAGCTAACGGGATTCGAACCCGTGACCCCCACACTGCCAGTGTGGTGCGCTACCAGCTGCGCCATAGCCCCTCAAACGAGGTGCAACCCTGTGGGCTGCAACTCGCTTAAATATACATGGAGGGTATTTAACTCTCCAAATCGCCTGCTACTTAGTGACGATCTCTACCCAATCACCCAGGTTCTTGCCGGCCTTTTGATCCTTTTCGGATGGAACATCCTTACCATCCTTGATGATGCGCGGCGAAGATACGGTTCCGGTTTCCTTATCCAGCTTGTCGTAGTTGGTCTTCGCCACCTTATTGCCCTGCTTGATGTCCACGTTCTTTATGGACTCAACGACATCATCTTCCGCACCAAGTTCCTTGGCTTGGTCAGCGATGTCTCCGGTCTCCCACTTATTAGCAACACTTTGTTGATTTTGCATGAGGAAGTCACGCAAATTCCAGTAGGTTTTGACGTCGCCGGACTTTGCCAACTCCGACATAGCAGCAACAGCCTTCGTAGAATACCCTTCTTGGGTTTCAATCTCCCTACCGTCCAGGAAGTTTAAGGTACGAATGTGTACAACAAGCTTTCCGTCCTCGATAGCCTGCTTCATTTTGCCATCGGTGGCCTGCGCCAATTCAGCGCAATGTGGACAGGAGTAATCTTCGTACAGATCTACCTCAGGGGTATCGTCCGTAGCATTCTCGCCCTTCAGCGTGATAGCACCATCGGTGTACTCCATGGTCATATTGACGTCTTCGATGCCATCATCAGATTGCTTACCGTTCCACACGATATAGCCAATAACAACGGCAATGATGACGAGAAGTACACCGACTCCCCAAATAAATCCGTTGCCACCCTTGGCGTTCGGGTCAGTTACTTTGCTCATTTGAACCTTGCCTTTGAAAATTCTCGGACCAATACAGCCTACCTTGCCCACCTATTAGGGGTGAAGGGCAAACTTGGTGAAAGGGCGTTTAATAGTCCAAACAGTGAAGAATAGATACGCGACATCGCGCAACAGCGTCTTCGCATAATCCATTCCGCGGTCAGGATTTTGGGCGTCAAAGCCAAAGCAGCCGCAGTCAATATCCAGTCCACGGGCCCAAGCTTGTGCGATGCCCACCATAAAGAGCAGCAACACGACGGTGGCCACGATGGAGGACTTTCGCAAAAACAGCCCGAGCAGCAAGAGCACGCCACCAATAACCTCCAGTGGGCCAATGACCGTTGCGAGGTAAAGAGCCCAATCAGGCGTAAAAATGTCATAGCCCTTAATGGCCTGGGTCATGTCTAGGGTTTTGCCAAGCTTATGCACGCCGGCGTCAATCCACACCCAAGCCATAAAAAAGCGGGCGATGAAGCTGATGACATCGAGCACCAGCTTCCCATTAATCTTGCTACTCACGAGGATGAGTGTAGCGTTAAACCCCTAATACATGGGAAACAACTGCCTGTGCTTCTGCTTGCACCTGCTTGAGATGTTCCTCACCCAAGAAAGATTCGGCATAGATTTTGTACTTATCTTCAGTGCCGGAAGGACGGGCGGCGAACCAGGCATTTTCCGTCGCTACCTTCAGGCCGCCAATCGCCGCACCGTTGCCGGGTGCCTCCGTCAGCTTGGCCACAATGTCCTCGCCCGCCAGCTCAGTAGCGGTGACCTTGTCCGGAGACAACTTCTTGAGGATGGCCTTCTGCTCGCGGTTCGCGGGGGCGTCGGTGCGGGCATAGGCTGGGGCGCCAAATTTCTCCGCCAGTTCTACGTAGCGCTGGGACGGAGTCTTTCCGGTGACGGCGGTGATCTCCGCGGCGAGCAGATCCATAATGATGCCGTCCTTATCGGTGGACCACACGGAGCCATCGAAGCGCAGGAAAGACGCCCCGGCAGACTCCTCGCCACCGAAACCAATGGTGCCTTCGAGCAACCCCGGTACAAACCACTTAAAGCCGACGGGCACCTCCACCAACTCGCGGTCCAGACTTTCCACCACACGGTCGATCATGGAGGAGGACACCAGGGTCTTGCCCACACCGGCACTCCCCCACTGCGGACGGTGACTAAAGAGGTACTCGATAGCCACGGCGAGGTAGTGATTGGGGTTCATGAGTCCGGCATCGGGAGTGACAATGCCATGGCGGTCCGCATCGGCGTCGTTGCCCGTGGCAAGGTCGAACTTTGAGCGGGCGTCGATAAGCGAGGCCATAGCATCAGGCGAGGAACAATCCATGCGGATCTTTCCGTCCGTATCCAAGGTCATAAAGCGGAAAGTGGAATCCACCTCCGGATTCACCACGGTCATGTTGAGCTCGTAGTGGTCAGCGATGGCCTGCCAATAATCCACGGAGGCGCCACCCATGGGATCAGCGCCGATGCGCAGGCCGGAGTCTTTAATGGCCTGCATATCCACCACATTCTCAAGGTCAGCCACGTAGTTGTGCACGTAGTCGTGCTTCACGCAGCGCTCGTCCAGCACGCCCGCGACAGACGTCCGCTTCACGCCTTCCAGCCCGGCGCGCAGGTACTCGTTCGCGCGGCCCGCAATCCAATCGGTGGCCTGAGCATCGGCCGGTCCACCGGTAGGCGGGTTGTACTTGAAACCGCCATCGCGGGGAGGATTATGGGACGGGGTAATCACGATGCCATCGGTGCCTGGGTGGGTCAGGATGGCATGGGAGACCGCTGGGGTCGGCGTGTAGCGGCCGCGCTCGTCGACGCGAACCTCCACCCCATTGGCCAGCAGCACCTCAAGGGCGGAAACCATGGCGGGCTCGGACAACGCGTGGGTATCGCGGCCGATGAAAATCGCCCCAGCAACGCCTTGTTCCGCGCGGTAATCCACAATGGCTTGGGTAATCGCTAGGATATGCCCCTCATTAAAGGCTCGATCCAGCGCGGAGCCGCGGTGGCCTGAGGTACCGAAGGACACCTGCTGATCCGGGTTATCGGCGTCCGGGGTACGGGTGTAGTAGGCGGTGACCAATTCTGCGATATCAATAAGATCCGTGGGCTGTGCCAGCGTGCCGGCGCGCTCATGGGCCATGGCGTGCTCCTTGGGGTTGAGATGGGATGCCATTACAGCTTGCCTGCTCTCTCGTGGTTGCGCAGGACGAATATTCCCCCGGCTGGGGGTATGGGGAAATTTACTCCATTTCTATAGTTCGCTAGATTTACAGAATGGACTCGCTTAATTCCATCCTCTCCGCCATCAGCACCGTGGTGTGGGGACCATTCATCCTCATTCCCCTCCTGCTGGGCACCGGCCTGTGGCTGACCATTCGTTTGGGCGGACTACAATTCCGAGCGCTGGGCCGCGCGACGCGTCACGTCTTTGCCACAGACTCTGACGAACAGTCCACCGAGGGTGATATTTCCAATTATCAGGCGCTGACCACCGCCCTTGCCGCCACCGTGGGAGTGGGAAACATCGTGGGCGTGGCCACCGCGCTGTCCATCGGCGGCCCTGGCGCACTGGTATGGATCTGGATTACCGGCCTTGTGGGCATGGCGTCCAAGTACACCGAGGCCTACCTGGGCGTGCGTTTTCGCACCACGGATTCCAAGGGCGAGATGTCCGGCGGGCCGCAGCAATACCTGAAGCGTGGCATCCCCGGACCACTCGGATCGGTACTCGCAGTATTCTTTGCCATCTTTGCAATTTGCGCCTCCTTTGGCATCGGCAACCTAGCCCAAGCCAATGCTGTGGCCACCAATATGGAATCAACCTTCGGTATCGCCCCAGCGGCCACCGGTGCAATCCTCTTCGTCTTGGTGGGATCCGTACTCCTCGGCGGAATCCACGCCATCGGGCGCATTACCGCCGCCTTCGTACCGTTGATGATCATCGTCTACGTCCTGGGCGGGCTCTATGTAATCTTCTCGCATGCCGCGGAGATTCCCGCCGCCTTTGCGATGATCTTCAGCGATGCCTTCACCGGCACCGCCGCCGGCGGTGGATTCGTAGGCTCCACCATCATGATGGCCATTCAATACGGTGTTGCCCGAGGCATCTTCTCCAATGAGTCCGGCATGGGCTCCGCCGCCATCGCCGCCGCGGCTGCCAAGACCCCGCACCCGGCGCGCCAGGGGTTGGTATCGATGACGCAGACCTTCATTGACACCATCATCGTGGTAACCATCACTGGCTTAGTCATTGTGGTGGGCGGTACCTGGGATATGGGCCGCGACGAGGCTGGAATCATGACGGCCGAGGCCTTTTCTCGCGTACTTCCTGGCGACTGGGGCGGCACTATCGTTTCGCTCTCCATTATTTTCTTCGCCTTTTCCACCATCATGGCCTGGGCATATTACGGCGAGCGTTCCTTGGAGTCCCTCTGCGGCCGAAAGGCCTCTATCCCCTACCGCATGTTTTTCGCCTGCCTGCTCTTTGTCGGCTCCGTCTCGGAGCTCGAACTCGCTTGGACCTTCTCCGACCTAGCCAATGGCCTCATCGCCATCCCGAACCTCATTGGCCTGCTCCTGCTCTCCGGCCTCGTGGCCCGCGAAACCAAGGCGTACTTAGCCTTTGACCCCAAGCTCAATAAGCCAGTGAATGAGGTGCGCGCGTTCGTAGAGTCCCAGGGGATGAACTGGAAGTAACATAGGCCGCATGCCTCAATTCCTCGTCGTGGGTGCTGGCGCTGCGCTCGGCGCGGTGGCCAGGTACCTCCTCTCCGCCGCGCTCGGCGGCGGCATGCTCCCTCTGCTCGTCATCAATATCCTCGGCAGTGCGCTCATGGGCTACTTTCGCCCCGGCCCCTTCTGGGGCACCGGCGTGCTCGGCGGTTTCACCAGCTTCGCCACCTTCGCGTTCCTAACCTCCGAGGCGCATTGGACCGTGGCCCTGGCCTATGTTTTGGCCACCATCGTTGGCTGCGTGGGCGGCTACCTGGCGGGTGACAAGCTGCGATGAATCTTCTGTGCGTCCTTCTCGGCGGCTTCATCGGCGGCAGCCTGCGCTATGGCTTTACCCGGCTTGTCCCCGCCCCCTACTGCACTTTCGTGGCGAATATTTTGGGCTCCCTAGCCCTTGGCCTGGCCTATGGTTTCGCCCAGCTTGCCGACGCCCCCCTTATCCACCCCTTCCTCGCCCTCGGCCTCGCCGGCGGCCTATCCACCTGGTCTACATTGGCAAAGGAACTGGGTGAGATGATCAAACGCAAACAGTGGTGGCGACTGTGCAAGTACCTCTTTTGGACCATTGGCCTCGGCATCGTTCTAGCCTGGCGCGGCACCATCTGGGCGGCCCGCATTTATCACGGCATTTAAGGGGCAAATTCCCAGCTAACCGCCAGTTACTTTTGCCCTGCACAGGCCTAATGTTTTCCGGGTGAGTTTCCTTTTGAATCTGCCTTTGGCGGATCCCATCAACGGCGTGATCTTCTACGCCATCCTCGCGATTGCAGGAATCATCATTCTCCTTCAACGCAAGGTGTGGCCGCTGGTCATCGCGGCCCTGCTGTGCGTCATCGCTTGGTACTTTCTCCGGCACTGGCAAGTGCCGTGGTATATCTTCCTCGCAGCTTTCGTCCCCGTGGCGGCGTTTCTCCGCAAGCCCAAAACTGTCACGATTGCGGCCGGAGTCTTCTCCCTCCTCGCCACCGTTGGCATCATCAATATGGAGTACCAAACCTATCCAGATATTGCCTCCTTAGACCCACGCCCCGTGGCAAAAGAAATGAGCTACGAGGAGTTTTCCCACACCAATTCCGGTGCGGCGATCGTCCACGTCGATCTTCCAGGCACCACCTCCCATTTCTCCGCTCGCCAAGCTACGGCGTATATCCCTCCTGCATACTGGACGGACCACACCCTGCCCGTCATCGTCCTCCTGCACGGCAACCCAGGTGGCCCAGAGCAATGGTTCGGTTCGGGTGAAGCGGCCGAAACCGCAAACCAATTCCAGGCGGCGAATGGAGGGCGCAGCCCCATCGTCGTTGCCGTGGACGCCACCGGCTCTGAAACAGCCAATCCCATCTGCGCCGATAGCACCCAAGCCAAGGTCATGACCTACCTCAGCCAAGACGTGCCGCAGGCTATCAAGCAGAAGTTCAAGGTTAACCCGGATCAGCACACTTGGACCGTCGGCGGCCTAAGCTACGGCGGCACCTGCTCTCTGCAGATCGCTACCAACCGCCCCGAAGCCTATGGCTCTATCATCGACATCTCCGGCGAGGCCGAGCCCACCATTGGCAACCACGCGGCCACGGTGAAGAAATTCTTCGCTGGCGACGAGTCCGCCTTCAATGACCAGGACCCCGCACACTTGCTCGCCCACAAGCACTACTCCGCCCAGGCCATCTTCATCGCTGGCGATAAGGACACAGCTTCCGTCAACGCCCTGCACTCGCTTTCCGACGCCGCCCGCAACGCCGGCATGAAAACCTACTTCGGCACCCGCCCCGGCGGCCACTCCTTTCAGGTGTGGCGCCCAGCCCTGCGCGAATCTTTCGCTTGGGCCGCCCGTCGCGGTGGCATGACCGCGGTTAAGGATCCCTTCGACGGAATTGGAGCCAACGATGTCCGTTCTTAAAACCATCCTGACCAGGTTTCCTGTTTCCCTGGCCGTCTTAGTCATCATGTGGGCGCTCCACCTAGTGGACTTCCCCACCTCTCACTGGTTGGCGCTGACTACCGCGCACCCCGGCGGCGCCATCATCCTGTCGATTCTTATCCTGTTGTGGCTCGTTCCCGCAGAATGGCGCTTGGGCTCCCTGCGCACGTTGGCGGTGGGAATTACCTCTCAGCTCATTACTGTGCCCCTATCCATCGTCCTTGCCCGCGGAATCGAGACCGTAGGGCTGAACCGGTGGGGCAATGATCTCCTTAGCGATACCTTCCTCACCCCAATCGGTTTCATCGCCGGTGCCGCCGGCTTTGCCTCCGCCCTACTACCCCGCCTGTGGCGCCGCCGGCTACGCATCTCGCTTATCGTGCTTACCGCTACCTTTGTGCTCTATTCCGGCACCATGTCCGATGTCCTCGGCATCGTTGCCGCCGCACTTTCCATTACGGCAGGCCAACTTCTCTTTAAGCCCGAATCCGCACCGCCTTCCATCAGAGAGCGCCGAGTGCTCCTCGCCGTTGGCGTCGCCTGCGTAGCCATCGGGCCCGCCTTTGTGGCACTCGACCCCATGGCAGAGGGCCCCTTTTCGCAGATTACGCAGCTCCTTTGGACCCCACATCTATCCGCTTTAGAGGCCACCCAGTCCTGCGCGGATTCGGTCACTTCTGCCAGTTGCACCGCGGCAGTCGATCTCGCCCGCGCCCAAGGCATCGGCGCCGTGGTAGCCAATATCATGCCGTTCATCATCCAGCTAGTGGTGTGCTTTGGCCTTACCCGCGGCCGCGTGCTCGCGTGGTGGGTGGCGGTCATTACCCAGGTACTTGCCATCACCCTGTTGACCTCCCAGCTTTGGGATGACGCCCGCCTGAGCTATCTCCTGCCGAACCTCGTACTCGTCCTCTTGCCCTGGCTACTGGCACTATTCATGCTGCTAATTAACCGCTCACTGTTTCACACCCCCGAAAACCGCGCATTCTTCACTCGGACGGTCACCCTCGCCATACTTGCCGCCGCCATCGGCGCGGGCCTGTGGATCCTCACCGCCTCGTTGCACAACACCGTACCCCCGGCGAACCTCGCGGCGATCCTTGCAGAAACCCCACTGCGTTTCGTCCCGGCCGTAGTCGCACTCATCCTCCCCCACCACGTCGCGCCGGCTACAATGATTTCTTGGTTCGTCTACGAATGGGTGGGAAATGCTTTCTGGCTCCTCGTAGCTGTCCGGCTCTACCTCGGATTTTCCCGTCCTGTTGACCCAGCCCAAGAGTCCGACCGCGACAACGCGCGCCGCTTACTCGAAGCCGGTACCGGCGATCACCTATCTTTTATGACCCTGTGGAAATCCAACCGGTATTTCTTCCACGGTGATTCCTACGTGGCTTATCGGGTTTCCAATGGCATTGCCCTCACGCTGGGCGCCCCCATCGGCCACGATATCAGCTCCGAATTCGAACAATTCGCCGCTGAGCAAGGCTGGACGGTGGCGTGGTATTCCGTCAATACCCAATTCGCCGATGCACACCCGCAGCTAAAACGCCTCCAGGTCGCAGAAGAAGCCGTACTCAGCTGCGAATCCGTAGAGTTCAAGGGGAAGAAATTCCAAAACGTGCGCACCGCACGAAACAAAGCAGAAAAGGAAGGCATCACGACACGGTGGACCACCTGGAAGGAGCTGGATATCGCCTCCATCGCCCGCGTCACCGCGTTAAGCGAGGACTGGGTCTCTGAAAGGGCCCTCCCCGAAATGAGCTTTACCCTCGGCGGCATTGAAGAAATGATGGTGGACGGTACCCGGCTCTTGCTGGCTGAGTCTGCCGATGGCACATTACACGGTGTCACCAGTTGGATGCCGGTATACGAAAATGGTGCCATTGCCGGCTACATTCTCGACGTCATGCGCCGCAATGAGCACGGATTCAAAGGAGTCATTGAACTCCTCATCTCAGAAGCGATGCTCATCGCGCACTCCGAAGGCCGAGCCTGGATTTCCCTTTCCGGTGCCCCACTTGCCGGACAACCAGACGAGCCTAGCTGGCTCGACGTCGCCCTCGACCGCCTTGGTGAGGAAGTCGAACCACTCTATGGATTCCGCACCCTAGCGGCCAGCAAGCGCAAGTTCCAGCCAAAGGAGCAGCCGTGGTTCCTCTGCTATCACGACGAGCTGAAACTGCCTTCCATCGCGTTGGCCACCATGCATGCCTACCTGCCAGATGTGAAAACCAAGGATGCGGTATCGGCGTTCAGGGCTTGGATGGCCGCGTAAATACAGCAAGGTCTCCCTTCTTCGTACCAAGAAGGGAGACCTTGGGCGTTTTAGGCTAGTCCGCGATTGCCTCCAATGGCGGCGTCTTTGCCGCACGGTTCGACGGCCAGACGGCCGCGATAATGCCGACGATGGCCGAGCCTACGAGCATAATGAGCACCATCGCCCACGGAATCTGCGCGGAATCCAATCCCTCATCACCGAGAATCTTGATAAAGGACCAGCCCAAGCCAAGGCCGATAAGGATGCCCATCACCGCGCCAAAGAGCGCAATCTGCACCGACTCAAGAGTGATCATCGTGCGGATCTGGCGGCGCTGCGTACCCACCGCACGCAACATACCGATCTCCTGGCGGCGCTCAATGACCCCCAGCGTCAAGGTATTGACAATTCCCAGCACGGCAATAATCACTGCTAGGGCGAGTAGGCCATACAGGATGGAAAGCATCTGGTCGATAAAGCCAGCCGCTTGGCCCGCATACTCCTCACCAGAATTAACCTGAACCACGACCAAATCCTTGACCGAGTCCTCTAGATTATGGCGCAGCTCTTCCTTGTCATAGCCTTCCTGGCCCAAGACGCCCACCATTTGGACGGTAAAGGATTTCTTCGGTGCGACCTTTTCCGCCACATCCTGCGAAAGCACCATATTCTGGACCACATCGGTGGGCTTAAAGGTACCGACCAGCTTGGCCTCGGCCTTCTTGTCCTTTTCCGCAGAAGTAACCTTGTAGGTCTCTCCTACCTTCCAGCCGTGTTCCTTGGCAAAGTCCTCGGTAGCAATGAAGCCCTTCTCCAAGTTGGCATCGCCCTCAACCATGTCGAGCGCAATCATCGACGACGGATCTCCATCCGCAGTCATCGTTTGTTGGAATTGTGGACCATAATCCATCGATGCCTGACCATCGACGGCTACCGGAGCCATACCGACGGTAATCACCTTATCGACGCCCTCGGCCTCCGCCGCGCGTTTACCCGTGTCCTTCGGCGTCGGGAACTCACCGGAGCTAGGACCGGAAAGCAGGTAATCAGAGGTGATGTTTTGCTCGACGGTATCGGCCACGGACGACTTCATAGTTGCGCCCAACATGCCAATAGCGGTCACTAGGGCCACGCCCAAAGTTAGCGCGAAGGCAGTGGCGGCGGTGCGGCGCGGATTGCGACGCGAGTTCGTCGCCGCCAGTGAACCAATAGCGCCAAACGGTGCACCGATTGCCTTGCCCACCGTGGGAACCAGAGGTAGCGACAGGGCCGGGCCGGCTAAGAAGAATCCCACGATGACACCGAAAGCGCCGACGCCGACGAGGATGGCGCGGACGTTCGTCTCGCCGTCGGAAAGCACGCCTGCTAACGCCGCAACAATACCCACCAGCAAGATAATGGCACCAAAAATCGTGCGTACCTTCAGGGAAGTTCCGGAAGCAGATTCGGTAGTGCGCATTGCCTCCACCGGCTGCACGCGGCCCGCGCGACGTGCCGGCGCCCACGCAGATACAACCGTCACGATAGTGCCCAAAATGATTGGAACTACGATGGCCGAAACGCTCAGGCCCAAACCGCCATCGAGAGGCATTCCCTGCGCGCTCATCACTGCCTTAATGATTGCGACCAATCCCATACCGGCAACCACGCCAACAATGGACCCCAGAACACCAACAATGGCAGACTCCACCACCACCGAGTTTGTGATCTGGCGGCGGGAAGCGCCCAGCGCACGCAAGAGAGCGAACTCCTTAGTGCGCTGCGCGACAATCATCGAGAAAGTATTCGCAATAATGAAGGTGCCCACCAGCAGCGCAATCAGGCCGAACGCGATGAGGAAGTAATTGATGAACTTCAAGGCAGAAGACATCATCTCCGAAGTCTCCTCAGCCAGGCGCTCACCCGACTCCGCCTTGACTTCATACTTCTCGTTCAGGTGATCCACCAAGGCATTCGCATCCACGCCATCGGCTGCAGAAACCTTGAGCTGGCTCGGATCGCCGTAGCGCTCCAGGTAATCCTTTTCAGCCATGCTCAGCACAATGCTCTCGCCCTGGTCTACCGCGGGCTCCGAGATGCCAGAAACGGTAACCGTATCCTGCTCATCAGGGTGAACCACAGTCAGCTTCTGGCCCACGGAAATGTCGTACTTGTCGGCCGCGGAAGAGTTGACGAGGACCTCGTCCTTACCGCTAGGCTCCTCGCCCTCCTTCAGCTCATCGGCGCCACCAACGACCTTGTCTTCTGGGTAGAACGGGACAACGCTGGCCGTGCCGCCCTGGGTTTGATAAGCCTCCGAGTTCTCATCGGCCACGACAACGGTCTCCGAATCCGCGATATTGGTGTTTTTAACATCCTTATCGTCAGCCAGCTTCTGGCGCAGCTTGTCATCCAGTTTCGCGCCATTGTCGTCCTTTTGGCTCACCACTGCATCCACGCCGCGGAACTGATTATCCACGGCGGAGTCAAACGTAGACTTCAGCGAATTGGTGAACATAAACGAGCCGGCAATAAACGCAGTGCCCAAAACCACCGCGAGAATCGTCAGCCCAAGGCGCAACTTATGCGCCACAATATTACGCAGAGATACTCTGCGCATTGCGTTTCCGCGTGCCATTTAGCCCTCAATCTCCGCCATTACCTGGTGAATGGCCTCCATCGTCGGATTGTGCAACTCATTCACAAGCTTGCCGTCAGCAAGGAAAACCACTCGGTCCGCATACGAGGCGGCCTTGGCATCGTGTGTCACGATGACCACTGTTTGGTTGTCTTTATCCACCGCGGTTCGCAAAATGTCGAGCACCTCGGCCGAAGAATTCGAGTCCAGGTTGCCCGTTGGCTCATCGCCAAAGATGATTTCCGGCCGAGAAACCAGTGCACGAGCACAGGCCACGCGTTGCTGCTGTCCACCAGACAATTCAGCTGGGCGGTGTTCCAGGCGCTGCGCTAGGCCAAGGCGGCTAGTTACCTCTTCGAACCACTGCTTATCGACGCCCTTACCCGCAATATCCGTAGGCAGCGTAATGTTTTCCGCCGCAGTCAGCGTGGGCACAAGGTTAAAGGACTGGAAAATAAAGCCCAGCCGATCACGACGCAGGGCCGTAATGTCTTTGTCATTGAGCGCCGACATATCGGTATCACCGATAAAAGCTGATCCGGAGGTCGCTGAATCGAGACCAGCCATGGTGTGCATCAGCGTCGACTTACCGGAACCCGATGGGCCCATGATCGCCGTGAATTCGTTCTTGCCGAATTCAATAGATACATGATCAAGAGCGACGACAGATGTGTCATCGCTTCCGTATTGCTTAAACAAGTCAACGGCGCGAGCCGCAGCATTAGTCATGAGACAAATTCTCCTTGTAAATGGGAAATTACCTATTCAAGTCTAGCGACCGTGGTCTCCGGCCAACATCATCCCTGAGGAGGAAAACTGCATGCGAGAGCCCGGCATGCCCCCTTCTCCGAGTCACACACCGCGGGCTCCGGCCTACTTCCTAGCCCTCCTTTCTCTGTGTTCGTTGTTGTTGGTGTGTGAGGTATTGGGCCCAGGTGTGGTTCCAGTGGGTGTGGTGTGTGGCTAGTGGGCCGGTGGGGTGGTCTAGTTGGTAGGTGCCGTCGTGGTGGAGCCAGGCGATGGTGCCGGTGATGGGGTCGAGGATGTAGTGGATTCTGCGGTCGGTTTTGATGTTGTGGTGGTGTTGGCAGAGGTTTACTAGATTATCTGGGCTGGTTGGCCCGCCGTGGTGGTATTCGATGCGGTGGTCGAGTTGGCAGCGGGTGGCGGGGACGGTGCAGCCGGGCCAGCGGCAGGTGGCGTCTCTGCCTTGGGTGTAGGCGCGGATGTCGGTGCTGGGGGTGTAGGAGTTAATGTCGTCGGCGTTGAGTCGGCGGATGAAAGTGTTGTTGGTGGGTGCGTGGTTGAGGTTTATCCATCCGGCACCGGGGTGGAAGACGAGGTTGGTGTCGGGGTTGGTGGTAAACGTGTTGATGGCGACACTGGTGTGGGTGTCTTCGAGGATGAGGTCGATGAGTGCTTGTGCGGTGGTGGTGGTCTGGTTGGTGTAGGCGTCGATGTGGCGGGCGATGATGGTGGCGGTGGCGCTATCGCAGGTTAGCGTTAGTGTGGTGGTGTTATCGGGGTTGTAGTTGATGCGCAGTCGTGGTTGGGGTTGTTGTTCTTTGTCTTCGGGGCGCAGGTGGGTGTCGATGAAGGTGCGGATAAAGCGGCGCAGGTCTGCGTCGGTGGGTACTGTTTGGTTGGGTGTGGTGGGGGTGAGGAAGTCTGCGAGTGCGGCGTCGATGGCTTCGAGGTGGTCTGGATTGTCTTCTAGGCGGTTGAGTTCTCGGTCGATGATGCGCAGTTTGGTCAGGTCGAGTATCCAGTGCTGGCCTTGGACTTCGGTAACTAGGGGTAGTTGGCGCATGCGGAAGTGGGCGCGGAGGAAGCCTAGGAGTTTGTTGTAGGAGATGCCGAGGTCTTTGGCGAGGCTGGTGAGGCTAAGGTCGACGTCGTCGTCTAGTTGGGGGAGGATGGCGCGGTAGAGGAACCAGGAGGTTTTGCGTGTGTAGGTGCCGGCTTTGCCGATGTGGTTGCCGGGTGCGTTGGTGGTGTAGAACGCTTCAGGAACGTCTTGGTCGGCATCTGTGTCGTGTGCGTTTGCGGGGTGGTCACCTATGAGGAGGGTGTCTGGGTAGTCGAGGGTGGTATCTGGCTCGGGCGGGCTTAGTGTGGCAGTCATAAGCAGGACACTCCAGAAGAAAAGAACAGGGTTCGTATGTGTTTTCTAACGAGTGCCTTTATAGTATCCCGAATGGTGGACATGTGCCTTTTGTGGGGGTGCTTACGTTCGAATAGGCTCCCCTAAATCCGCAGGGATCCCCAGAGTCGCACCACAACCAGCAACGGGGGTAAAAGAACAGGTTTAGGGTTCGTCGCCTACTACAGGCTCCCTACGTGTTCCGTCGCGTGATGCTTGCACCCCGCAAAACGTGAAAAAAGGGAAGAGGACGGTGGTGTTCCGTTCTCTTCCCTTCTTTTGGGTTATTGAATTATGTTTTTGTTGTTTGGTGTCGGCGGTGACTTACTCTCCCACAACCTCCCGGTTGCAGTACCATCAGCGTGTGCAGGCTTAGCTTCCGGGTTCGGAATGGGACCGGGCGTTTCCCTGCAGCTATTGACCACCGACAAACATGCGAAGCACAAACCCTTCTTTTGGGTGCCCACTTTGTGTGGGTGTTGTGTCAGATACTGCATAGTGGACGCGGTCACGACAGTGACTGTTTCTTCTTCTTGTTGTTGTTTTGCCAATACACGTAGTGTGTGTTGGTGTTTGTTGTGGTCAATTAGTACCAGTAGCCTCCACACCTTACAGTGCTTCCAGGTCTGGCCTATCTACCCTATCGTCTTTAGGGGACCTTAACGAAACCTCATCTTAAAACAGGCTTCCCGCTTAGATGC
>NZ_JASPGP010000004.1:0-184524 GCF_030229345.1 Corynebacterium tuberculostearicum
TTTTTAAGTAGGCGTTTTCCGCTTCCAGCCGCTCAACCTGGCGGCGAAGCTTTTCCTCTTCCGTGAGGCGTTTCGGCGCAGCCGATCCTTTGGGCCTGCCCTTCGGCTTCGGGCGCAGAGCCTCGTCGCCGCCTCTGCGCCACTTAGCCACCCAGTCCTTGACGAGGTGGTCGGATGAAAGATTGAACTCTCGGGCAAGATCCATCATCGACTCACCCGCAAGATGACGTTCTACAACTTCCTTCTTCGCCTCGAAGGAGTAGTGCTGCTTGTTTGGTTTCTCCACGAGACATAGTCTGCCACGCAGTTGGAAACGGCGATAAAGTCTACGCGTTGCGTCTCTCGAGACACCGACAACACGAGCAGCGGCTCGGCAACCCATTCCCTGCTCGAAAAGCTCCACTAACTGCTCACGCTGAACTTCACTCAGCGAACTACGTGCTCTCAAAGAAAATGCTCCCCACTAGTTGTTGGCAACTGATTTCTCAGTCCAACTAATGGGGAGCAGTTCACGAGTTGCTTTACTGCACGGTACGGGGGCGGTTTCTTGCTGTGCGGCTAGTCGCAGCGGCGCATCTTTTCCGTAACAAAGGCGGGAGCGCCCTCGGCGGCCCACTTATCCACGTCGTAGCACGGGGCGGCCATGCCGGAGGTTGCCTCGCCAATGGATTCAATGGCTACCCACTGGCCGCCCTCGTAGCGCGCCCAGGCGGTCCAGTCCGTGCTGTCTTTGCCAAAGTGGGCCCATTGGCCATCGCAGTTATTGACTCGGATATTGGTCATGGTGGGAGCTGCGGGCTGTAGCGCTTCTGGGGAGCAATCGCCGCGGCCGGTGTCGGCGGGTACGGCGGCCGGGGCTTCGCTTTCTGCGTTGCCGGATTCCGCGGTGTCCTCAGCGGGAGCTGCCTCCGCAGAAGTGGGCTCGGCCGCCGCGGTCTCGGTGGCGGTGTCTTCGGCTTCCGAGGTAGCGGGCTCGCTCGTGGTTTCTTCGGATGAGGTCTCCTCGGCCGAGGAGCTAGCGGCGGTGGCGTCGGAGAACTCCGGTTCTGCCGAGGTATCGGCGTCGTTGGAGCAGGCAACAAGGCTGAAACACAGCGGCGCGACGGCCGCAGCGGCGAGGTAGCGGGAAGGGGATAGGGAATAATTGTGGGACATGCCATATATCGTAGAGGAACTGCCAATGCGGGGGTGTTCGGCGCGCCTGCAACAGGGGAGTGACCTGCAAGGATAGGTTCAGTATCATGACCTCACGCCTTGCCTCCCCAGACGCTGCGTCCCCCTCCCGGTGGCGCAGCGTCCTCCTGATCCTCTTGCTCGCCCTGCCGCTCATTATTGGCGCTGCGGTGGCGGGCCTTGCGCAGTGGGAACCCGCCCACACCTGGTCTAGCGCCGCGCAGCCGTTTGGAGCGCCGCGGGAAAATTCCGCCTCTCCAGAGGTGAAGGAAGCCGCCGAGGCGGCCAGCCGCGCGCAGGCACAGGCGAGCATGCTTAAATCGGGTGCCACGCAGCTTGACGACGGCACGGGAGAGCTGAATAAGGGGGCGGATGAGCTCGGAGGGGGCGTCGACAAGCTGGCGACGGGCTCCCAAGAACTGGTAGCCGGCCTCAATCAGCTGCAGTCCGGAACTAATACGCTCGGTGGCGGCGCAACGGAGCTGGCCAATGGTGTCGGCGGTGCCGTGGACCAGGTGGTGGGCCTCGGTGCCGTCCAAGGGCAGATTCTGCAGGCCATCGATGGCACTATGCGTGACCTGGAAGGCAATAAGTCCAAGGAAGCGAAGGAAATTCGCTCGCAGCTGGGCGATCTCCGTGCACAGGTGAATAATTTCCGCCTGGATAATTCGGTGACCGATCAGCTCAAGAAGCTCAAGGACGGCTCGCGCGATCTATCCAATCAGTTGGCGGTCAATGGCTATGCCTATCACGATGGCGTGAACCAGGCCGTATCCGGTGCGCAGGAGCTCAATGAAGGAATTGCGGAGTTGAACAAGCGCGTCGGTGAGGCGCAGGAGGGCGTGGACAAGCTTGACGACGGCGCCGGCAAGCTTTCCACCATGGCAGCCCAAAACCAGACCAACGTGGGTGACATTCAGCGTGCCCTGCCGCCAGCGCATACCGCGACCGACGGCCCGGCACATCTGCTCAGCCCTATTGTGGCGATGCTGGTCTCGGCCTTAGTCCTGCTCGCAGGCGCCGCGGCCGGTGTGGCCTGGCAGGTGGGGATCCGCCCATGGTTGACGGTCTTCGGCGGCACGCTGGCCGCGGTCGCCATCGGGGAAATCCTCCTCTTTGTGCTCGCCACCGGATTTACCCCTGTGGCGGCGGTGTGGGCCGGCGCGGCGCTCCTTCTAGGCGCGCTGTCCATGGCGGCCATCACCCGCGGCCTACTCGGGCTATGCGGTATTACTGCCGGCAGCATCCTCGCGGCGCTGTTTGGCATCGGCCAGACCGCGCTGGTGGGTTGGCTGTGGAAATCCGCGGCAATTGCCGGTGTTTCTAAGGTTTGGCAGATTGTTTCTTATCTTTTGCCGCTGAATTGGACTACCGCGGCCGTCACAACCGCGGGCAACGAAGGCGAACAGGCCGTGTTGTGGACCGGCGTTACGGTATTGCTCGCCATCACTCTCATTGGGCTGAGTGCAAAGTGGTGGGCTCCATCCACAGGAAAATTCAAACCTACGGTTCATTAGGTCTGAAAAAGCACACCTAAGAATAAGAAACATTGGTGGAAACTGGGAATTTTGATTCGCGCTACCGTTTGCATTGTGCGAGTGCTACAGTTGGTCTTGCTCACAAAGCCTACTTAGGGGGTAGGCGAACGGTTTCTCCAATCCGTTGTGAGTGATAGGGAATAGGGACGACGCGGCGCTGTAGGGGCACCGCGTCGTTTCCCATATGTGGGGTGCCTAGCTGCAATTTTTCGCGGAAAAATCCGTGCAATTCCTTGAATGCTTTTGCTGGGGTGGGGACTTTTTCAAGCAGTGCGAACTGCTTCGCGGTGACGATTATCTATAGGCAATTCAATTTAAATCGGTGTTGACTTTGGGGGTGGTGGTAGCGCTGTCGATAGTTGGGGTTTAATCTGAGTCACACTCGCCTACTTTCGTAGCGTAGGACATGGTGAGTTGTCGACTTATTAAGGAGCACTATGCAGACCTCGCTCGGGCTCACGGCCATGGGCCTCATCATCATTTTCGTGACGGTGGGAATTTTGATCCGCGGCCGAGTAAATCCCATTATCCCCATGACCCTGGTACCCGTAGTTGGCGCCTTAATATGTGGATTTGGTCTAGGTGAAATATCTGACTTTTTCAGCGAGGGCTTAAATTCCGTCATCAACGTCGTGGTGATGTTTATCTTCGCCATTATCTTCTTCGGCATTTTGCAAGACGTCGGCCTGTTTACCCCAGTCATTCGCGCGCTCATCAAGGCCACCCGGGGAAGGATCATGGCCGTAACGCTGGGCACTGCAGCGATTGGTGTAGTGGCGCACCTTGATGGATCGGGTTCTACTACCTTCCTCATCACCATCCCGGCTCTCTTGCCGCTCTACCGTGCGCTGAACATGTCGCGCTATGTGCTCATTACCATTGTGGCGATGGCTGCCTCGGTTATGAACATGGTTCCTTGGGGCGGCCCGCTGGGCCGCGCCGGTGCTGTGGTCGATCAGGAGCCCAATGCCATCTGGGTGCAACTCCTGCCTATTCAAGGCGTGGCGATTGTGCTGGTATTCCTCTTGGCTGCGCTTTTGGGATGGCGGGAACAGCGACGCATAGCGGGCCTGCGCGAAAGCGGAGAACTAGCAGGTGGTACTGCAGTGGACGTGAATGCGTTGGCGGATGAATTCGCTGCTGCACAGGCACGTGAACAGCATAAATTGGGCTACCACTTCCGCGAAGGGCGCTGGGTAACCGTGATCAACATTGTCGTTGCACTTGCCGTTTTGGTGGCCTTGCTCTCGGGCGTAGTCCCGCCCGCCCCAGCCTTTCTCATTGCCACGACCATCACTCTGGCTATTAATTTCAGTGGTCCCATGGAGCAGGGCGAGGCTCTGCGACGGCATGCGCCAAACGCCTTGGCCATGGCAGGCGTGATCCTTGCAGCCGCGATGTTCTTGGGTGTCCTCAATGAAACCAAGATGCTTGAGGAAATCGCACTGACATTAGTGAACGTTCTACCAGAGGGCGTCGCACCGCACCTCCATGTGATTGTGGGCTTCTTCGGTGTGCCGCTTGATTTGTTGACCTCGACGGATGCTTATTACTTCTCAGTGCTTCCAATTGTTCAAGGAACTGTTGAAAGCTTTGGGGTCAGCGGCATGGGTGCGGCTTGCGCGCTCATTATCGGCAACGTGGTGGGCACCTTTGTTTCGCCCTTCTCTCCTGCATTGTGGTTGGCGCTGGGGCTTGCGGAAGGTCAGATGGGTAAATACCTCAAGCTGGCTTTCCCAATTGCGTGGATTTTCTCCGCCATCTTGGTTGCCGTGGCGCTATTTACGGGGATGCTGGCGTAACAACGAAAAAGGCCCGCAGCAAAGCTGCGGGCTGCTGGTCGGGATAACAGGATTTGAACCTGCGACCTCTTCGTCCCGAACGAAGCGCGCTACCAACCTGCGCCATATCCCGGCGTTCCGCCTTGAAAAGCGGTACCTGGATACTTTAACGCAAGCTGAGCGCAATCAACAAAACGGCAGGTGGCTGGGTTTAGTCCACCTCGGTGATTTTCAGCAGAGTGGCGGAAGGGCGGCAGAAAATGCGTACCGGGGCGAATTTGGAGGTGCCCAGACCATTGGAAACATGCATCTTCATCGGGCCGAAGTCGTGGAGGCCCTGCACGCGGTCGCGGTCGATGCCGCAATTGGTTACCAGTGCGCGGGAGCCGGGCAGGCAGATCTGGCCGCCGTGGGTGTGTCCAGACAGCGAGAGTTGGTAGCCGTCGTCCGCGAACTTCTCCAGCACGCGGGGCTCGGGGGCGTGGAGGAGCGCCAGCGACAGATCCGCGTCCTCGTTGGGCGGGCCGGCGATTTCGGAGTAGTCATCCAGATCGTGGTGCGGATCGTCCACGCCGGCGGCGGCAAGGCGGACATTGCCCACCTTGAATTCATGCCGGGCCTGGTTGGCATCGCGCCAGCCGTGCTCCAAGAAGGCGGCGCGCATGCCGCGCCACGGCAAGTCCACATAGGAGGGCTCGCGCTTTTTGCCCAGCAGGTACTTGAAAGGGTTGACCGGCTGCGGTGCCCAGTAATCATTGGTGCCGAAGACGAAGAGGCCGGGGCGGGCCAGCAAAGGGCCGAGAGCGCGCAGCGTATCGGGAACGGCCTGCTGATCGGAGAGATTATCGCCAGTGTTGACCACGAGGTCCGGCTCTAGGGCGTCGAGGGCAGAAACCCAGGCAATCTTGGTCTCCTGGCCCGGAATCATATGCAGATCGGACAGATGCAGCAGCCGAAATTCTTGCTTACCGCGCAGCGTGCCCTTGGGCAGGAGGGGGAGCGTATATTCCTTGAGCTCGAATTTGGTCAGTTCGCTATAGCCCCATGCCGCGGCGCCCAGGCCGGCAGCGGTGAGGCCGCCAAGAATACGTAAAAGTTTCACGGCTACCACACTACCTGGCGTACATTGATAGGCATGAGCGAGCTAAAGCAAACCATCCGTGCAGATCTGAAAACCGCAATGAAGGCCAAGGAGAAGCAGCGCACCAGCGCCATCCGCGCCTTGCTGGCCGCCATCCAGGCCGAGGAGACCAATGGCTCCCGGCATGAGCTGGAGGACGCCGATATCCTCAAGGTGATTGCGCGCGAGATTAAAAAGCGCCGCGAGTCCGCCGAGGTCTATGAGGACAACGGCCGTCCGGAGCTGGCGGAAGCCGAGCTTGCCGACGTCCCCTTCTTCGAGGCCTACCAACCCCGCCAGCTGGACGAGTCCGAGCTTAAGGCCCTAGTGAAGGACTCTATCGCGGAGGTAGAGGCCGAAAACGGCGAAGCACCCACCATGAAGCAGATGGGTGCAGTAATGAAGGTGGCCAATGCCAAGGCCGCCGGTCAGGCGGATGGTAAGCGCCTGTCCGCCGAGGTCAAGTCCCAGCTGAGCTAAAGCGGGCGAGACCGCAACGGGCGAGGCTTAGCGGCCAAGCAGACTGCGGACGTCGTTGGCAAAGCTATCGATGTCCTCTTGGCGGATGCCAAAGTCTTCCGGCGAGAACCCGCCGCCGGTATCGGTACCGCCACCGCCGTTGTCCGTTCTGCCGCCTGTGTCGCCAGTCGAGCGGCTCGGGCTCGTAGCACCGTCGGCATTACCGCCGCCGGTGCTATTTTGTGCGCCGGTGGAGTTGGCGTCGGCCACGCCGGAGGAGGGGGATTGGGAGGCCCCGGCGCCGTCGGAAAGCTGCAGCGTAATCTCCGCGCCCTTCTTCTTGCCGTCCTTGCCGGTAATCGCGCGAACCACGCGGCCATAAGGAACATTGCCGCCAATGACCCGGGAGGTCTTGACCACGTAGCCCTTGGACTCCAAGGTCTGGCGGGCCTCGGCCTCGGACTTGCCACGCAGGCTATCAAGGGTCTTATCGGCTGTGGTGCCGTTGTCGTATTTCTTGTTGTAATTCGGCAGCCCGGCCTTGGTGGCTATCGGCAGCTGCGTAGCCATGCTGAAGAAGGTCTGTGCCGGCTCCAAGCCGCCGTAGAGGTTGCCCCAACCCGCGCACTGGCGCACCGGCCCGGTACATAGCGGGACGGTGGAGGTGCCATCGTTATAGATATACGGCGCGGCGGAAATACCCTCGTTGAATCCCAAAAACGCGGAGGACTGGTTGGACTCGGTGGTACCGGTCTTGGCCGCAATTGGGCTGGAATAACCGGCCGCCTGGGCGGCATCCTTGGCGGTGCCTTGCTTTGCATCCTCGGACAGGGCATTGCTCATCGCGCGGGCTACGTCCTTATCAACGGCCTGCTCACACGGGGTTTCCTTGAGATAGACCTCGTTGCCTTCCTTATCCGTGACCTGGGAGATGGGGTTGGGCTCGCACCACTTGCCATCCGCGGCCAGCGTGGCACCCACATTGGAAAGCTCCAGCGGGTTGACCTGGTCCGGGCCCAAGGTGAAGGAGCCGGAGTTGGCCTCCTTGGTGTGCTGGGCAATCGAGGTCTCTTTATCAAAGCTGCCCTTGTCGTCGTAGGAGCGCAGGCCCAATCGCACGGCCATATCGACGATGGGTGCCACGCCTACCTGCTCCGTGAGCTTGATAAACGGCGTATTGGGGGAGTGCGCCAGCGCTTCCTGCAGCGTCATAGTGGCTTTGTAGGCACCGGCGTTTTCCACGCAGTAGCGGTCCGCCGGGCAGCCGGCGGCGCCGCCGTGGCCCAGCCCCTCCGCCTCGTAGCGGGTCGGCACATCCACGGTGTTTTTGATGCCATAGCCCGCTTCGAGCGCGGCCGCGGCGGTAAAGACCTTGAAGACGGAACCTGCACCGTTGCCCACTAAGGAGTAGGGCTGCGGCAGGATGGTCTCATTTTTATCTAGGTCCAGGCCATAGTCGCGCGAGGAGACCATGGCCAGTACCTTGCGGTCCGATCTACCGGGCTTGATGACGTTCATGACTTCAGCCACGCCCGGGGCATCCGGATTGGTATGGCTTTGGACGGACTCGAGGGCCTTATCCTGCACCGTTGGGTCCAGGGTGGTCTTGATGGTGTAGCCACCGCGCGCCAGCTGCTCCTCGCTAATGCCCTTCTTATCCAGGTATTTCAGCACATAATCACAGAAGAAACCGCGGTCGCCGGCGCCGATGCAGCCATTGGCTAGCGTTTTAGGCTTCTTGCCGACGCCCAGCTTCTCCCCCTTATACTTATCCGCTTCCTGTTGCTTGATATGGCCGTTATCCGCCATGGACTGCAGGACTAGGTTGCGCCGCTCGGTTACTTCTTCGGCGTTGGTATAGGGATTGAGGCGCTCAGAGGATTGGACCATGCCGGCCAGCATCGCTGCCTGCGGCACCGTGAGCTCGGAAGCATGCGTGCCAAAGTAGGTGCGGGCCGCCGCCTCGACGCCATAGGCATGGTTACCAAAAGACACCAGGTTGAGATAATTGGTGAGGATGTCATCCTTATCCAATTCCGCATCCATCTTGGTGGCCATACGCATCTCGCGCAGCTTGCGTGCTACGGATTGCTCGGTGGCCGCGGCCCGTTCTTCATCGGTGGTGGCAGAAACCAGCAATAGGTAGTTCTTCACGTACTGCTGATCGATGGTGGAGGCGCCCTGGGAAACGCCACCCGAGGTTAGGTTGGTCCACAGCGCGCGGAAGTTTCCCTGGAAGTCCACGCCTTCGTGATCATAAAAGCGCTCGTCCTCAATGGAGACGATGGCGTTTTTCATGGCCTTAGAGATCTTCTTGCTCTCCACCGGGTGGCGGCGTTGGCTGAAGACATAGGCCATGTCCTTGCCCTTGGCGTCTTTGATCGTGGTGACGCCTGGGATATTGCCGGCAGTCAGATCTTGCAGGTCAGATTGCATGGTTTCGTTAGTGCGGGCAATCGCCACACCGGAAATGCCCGCGAAGGGGGCAAGAGCCAGGGCGATGAGCGCGCCTACCAAGACCGTAGACAGGGCTATCTTGGCCAAAGATTTGATGACAGTCACGTCCCATACCCTACGTGGTCGCCCTTGGTAGGTGGAAGATCACTCGCACCCCCTAAAGTGTGACGTGTTAGACAATCTTCCACCAGGATGAATAGACTCAGATGCGTTACATAGTATTCCGTCTGGGAAGGAGCACACTCACCCATGACCGTTCGTGTGAAGACTG
This sequence comes from Corynebacterium tuberculostearicum, assembly GCF_030229345.1. Lineage (GTDB taxonomy): Bacteria > Actinomycetota > Actinomycetes > Mycobacteriales > Mycobacteriaceae > Corynebacterium > Corynebacterium tuberculostearicum_G. The sequence goes on from NZ_JASPGP010000004.1 coordinate 8,800, forward strand.
CTGGAATGTCTAATACAGCCCGAAATCCCGAGCGTGGTGAGTGGGTCACCCAGGCCAAATGCCGCAAGGGCGACCCGGATGCCCTATTCGTTCGCGGTGCGGAACAGCGCAAGGCAGCCGTTATTTGCCGCCACTGCCCGGTACTGACCGAATGCCGCGCCGACGCCCTGGATAACCGCGTCGAGTTCGGCGTGTGGGGCGGGCTGACCGAGCGCCAGCGCCGAGCCCTGCTGCGCAAGAACCCCCACATCACGGATTGGGCCCACTACTTGGCCCAAGGTGGCGAGCTCGTCGGGATTTAAGAATTTAGACGGCGTGGGGCGTATTTAATAGTTAGAATGGGCCCCATGACTAAATGGGAATACGCAACCGCACCTGTCCTTACTCACGCCACCAAGCAGATCCTCGATTCTTGGGGTGAAGATGGCTGGGAACTGGTCACCGTCACCCCGGGTCCTAACCCGGAAAACGTCGTGGCCTACTTCAAGCGCGAGGTGGCAGAGTAAATGGGCTTTCATGCTCGCTTGCGGGAGTTGGGGTATGAGCTACCGGGCGTCGCCAAGCCGCTAGCGTCCTATGTGCCGGCCGTGCGCGTGGGTGATCAGGTCTGGACCTCTGGCCAGCTTCCCCTCGTAGAGGGTTCCTTGCCGCTGACCGGCAAGGTTGGCGCCGATCTCACCACGGAACAAGCCCAGGAACAGGCACGCATCGCGGCGCTTAATGCCCTTGCCGCTATCGATGCCGAGGTTGGCCTGGACAATATCTCCCGCGTGGTAAAAATCGTGGGGTTTGTGGCCTCCGATCCGGCCTATGCCGACCAGCCGGTAGTTATCAATGGTGCCTCCGATTTCATCGGTGAGGTCTTTGGGGATGCTGGAAAGCATGCTCGCTCCGCCGTGGGCGTAGCTGCGTTGCCTAAAAACGCCCCGGTAGAGATCGAACTAATCGTAGAAATTGCTGCTTGATCGGATAGGCTAGTAACTATGGAGCACCCCGCATATAGTCAATTGCGTCCCGTCAGCCAATCCGTTGGCGTAGTCCTTTGTGATAACCCCAGCTACACCGCCCTTGAGGGTACGAATACGTGGATTATTCGCGCCGCTGAAGACTCTCGGGCGATCGTCGTGGATCCGGGTCCCGAGGATGAAGGCCATCTCAACGTTGTGCACCGCAACGCAGGTGAGGTGGCTTTGATTTTGATTACCCACCGCCACGATGACCACGCTTCGGGCGCACAACGCTTGCGGCAGATGACCGGCGCCCCCATCCGCGCCTTCGATCCGAGCTACTGCAATGGTGCCGAGGCCCTTCAGGACGGCGAGCACATCTCCCTCGATGGCATCACCCCAAGTCTCGAGGTCGTGCACACCCCAGGCCATACCGCGGATTCCACCTGCTTCTTTGTGTGGAGCGAGGAGGTAGGAAATTCCCGCCTCGAAGGCATTATCTCTGGTGACACCATCGCCGGCCGCCACACCGTTCTCCTTTCGGAGACGGACGGTAACTTGGCCGATTACCTGCACACCCTCGACACCTTGGAAGAGCGCGGCAAGGATATTGCGCTGTTCCCAGGACACGGTCCGGACTTGGATGACACCTCTCAGGTGGCCCGCAAGTACATTGACCGCCGCCACTACCGCCTTGACCAGATTAAGGAGATCCGCTCCCGCCTAGGCGATGATGTGGATTTGAATACCCTGGTCAACGAGATGTATGACGACGTGGACCCGGTGCTGCGCCACGCTGCGGAGCAGTCCACGCGCACCGCGCTGAAGTACTTGGACGGCGAGGCTAAATAAGCCTGTCTCCGTTCGCCCCTCTTCCTCTTTGGTGGGAAGAGGGGCTTAACTGTGTTTGTGGGCTGAGGCAGGAGGCGCGCAGGGGCAACGTTTGGCCACGGAAAGGCCCGCAGGCGGTGCGGTGTGGAGCGTACTGTGGCCACAAGTGTGGTGCGGAACTGGTTAAGGGGGCAAAACCAGCGAAACCCCGCCGAAGCGGGGTAGCGGGCTGGCGCGGTATTAGCGAGCGCGGCGGGCGAGGTGCTCGGTATCGACGATGAGCACGGACTTGCCCTCGAGGCGGATCCAACCGCGGTGCGCGAAGGTAGCCAGCGCCTTGTTGACGGTCTCACGGGAAGCGCCCACCAGCTGGGCAATCTCTTCCTGGGTGAGGTCGTGGTTTACACGCAGGGCGCTGCCTTCCTGAACACCGAAGCGGTTAGCCAGCTGCAGCAAGGTCTTGGCCACGCGGCCCGGAACGTCGGTGAAGATGAGGTCAGCCAGGTTAGCGTTGGTGCGGCGCAGGCGGCGAGCCAGCACGCGCAACAGCTGCTGGGCGATTTCGGGGTGGTCACCAACCCACTTCTTGAGCAGCTCGGAGTTCATGGTGGCGGCTTGAACCTCGGTCACACACACAGCGGAGGAGGTGCGCGGGCCCGGATCGAAGATGGACAGCTCGCCAAACATATCGGATGGGCCCATGACGGTCAGGAGGTTTTCGCGGCCATCCGGGGCGTGGCGGGCGAGCTTAATCTTGCCCGAGGTGATGATGTACAAGCGATCACCAGGCTCGCCTTCGTCGAAGATGGTGGTTCCGCGCGGGTAGCGCACGGTCTCCATCTGCTCGATAAGGTGCTGCACTGCAACGGGATCAACGCCTTGGAAGATTCCGGCGCGGGAGAGGATGTCCTGTACGCCTTCCACGTTTTACTCCTTGGATGTCGACTACGAAAGTCCATAGATGAGCCTGTGCCACATCTGGGTGCGGTCTTTCATGCACTCGACAATGCGGAACAAGCGGGGTCACTGTGTAACGCGTTTCATCTTACAGTGTAATTGGTCACTTTTGGTACTTCACAGAAATTTTGTCACACTATAGAAACTCTACTCGTGCTAGTGCACGGTTCAGGCCAGCAGTTTTGCGGCCTAGTCAGCAAAAACGACTGCCTCGAGCTTTTCCATAAGGAGGGCGAAAAGGGCGATGGCAAGTGGTACCAGAATCACGAGTGAAATCATGTTTTCCTAGTCTACTAAGCTAAACCCCATGAATTCAGCACTGTCAGCGGCCAGCGCGCCGGAGCTACGCGCACCGGAAGTAAATCGGCGTTTGGCGCAGGAATATCCGGATGCACGGTGTGCCTTGGATTATGACTCCCCGCTGCAGCTGCTCATTGCCACCGTTCTTTCCGCACAATGCACGGATGAACGCGTGAATTCGGTGACCCCTGAACTCTTTGCCCGCTACCCAGAGGCGGCGGATTATGCTTCCGCGCAGCGCTCGGATTTGGAGAGCATCCTGCGGCCGTTGGGCTTTCAGCGCGCCAAGGCGGGACACCTCTTGGGTATCGGGGAGAAACTGGTGGCTGATTTTCAAGGGCAGGTCCCGCGCACAGTCAAGGAACTGACCAGCCTGCCTGGTGTTGGTCGCAAGACCGCACTGGTGGTGCTCGGAAATGCCTTCGGGATCCCCGGACTGACCGTGGATACGCACTTTAGCCGCCTCATGCAGCGGCTTGGGCTGACGGGGGAGAAGACGCCGGTCAAGATTGAGCGGGACATCGCTAAGCTCGTGCCGGAGGAAGAGTGGACGATGTTTTCACACCGCGTGATCTTTCACGGGCGCCAAGTATGTCATGCGCGCACGCCGGAATGCGAAGCATGCGTTCTGCGGGATATGTGTCCAGCCGCTCGTGGGCGCTAGGCTAACGGTATGAAGAACTACGTCCTTGGCACGGTAATTGCCGCGATCCTCATTGCCGTCATTGCGGTAGCTGGGGTCTCGCAGTTGCGGGGTGGGGACGGATCCGAGGAGGCGTCGCCAAGCGAGGCTCCCCCGCAAGAAGTCCCGCAGCGTCCGGACTGCCCGGCCGGTGCCGTGGCTGGGGTAGAGCTGGAGTGTTTAGGTGGTGCGGCCGCCGGAAAACCTGCCGATGAGGGCGTAGCCGTGGTTAACGTGTGGGCGTGGTGGTGCGAGCCGTGCCGCGCGGAACTTCCCTACCTGCAGGATGTGGCGGAAGCGCACCCGGACTGGCAGGTCGTAGGCGTGCACGCGGATAAGAACGCGGGAAGTGGTGCAGCCTTCTTGAATGACCTGGGCGTGGAGCTGCCGAGCTTCCAAGATTCGGATAATAAGTTCGCCGGTGAGCTGGGCCTGCCGGGCGTGGTGCCGGTCACCGTGGTGCTCAAGGACGGCGAGGTGCGCAAGCAATTTGCGCAGCCGTTTAGCTCCGCAGCGGAGATTGAAAAGGCCGTGGAGGAGGCGATTGCGGCATGAGTCAACTCCTTCCCGAGCGCACGCCAGAATGGCTCAAGCCGGCGCTGGGGGTAGACCCCAGCCAGGTGCAAGAGCTCATTGGCAACCGCCAGGCTTCGTCCCTCAATGGCACCAATGTGCAGGTGCCGGTCAAGCGGGAAGCGGCCGTGCTCATGCTGCTGAGCGGTGAGAGCGCGGAGGAGGCCAGCATCTTGCTCACGCATCGCTCGCCGTCCATGCGCTCGCACTCGGGCCAGATTGCCTTTCCCGGCGGCCGCCGGGATCCCGCCGATACCTCCCTGGTAGATACCGCGCTGCGGGAAGCCTGGGAGGAAACGGACCTGCAGCGCAACTCCGTGACCCCGCTGGAGCAGTGGGAGCAGCTGCATATCCGCGCCACCGGCAATCCGGTGAGCCCCATTTTGGCGCATTGGACCCAGCCGGGGGAGGTCTATCCCGCCAGCCCCGATGAAACCGATGACGTGTTTCTCGTGCCTATCCGGGAGTTGGCCGATCCGCGCAACCGCTTCATGGTGGGCTTTAGAAAATGGCAAGGACCAGCATTTCACGCCAATGGTTACGTCATTTGGGGCTTTACCGCCGGCGTGCTCTCGGCACTATTGCAGCACGCCGGGTGGAGCATTCCATGGGATAACAATTCAGTCATGGACCTGCGTGACTCCCTCACAAACTCCCGCAATAATGAGAAGATGTCCTAACCGCTGGTGCCGCGGTACGCATACGTCTTAAACCCCAGATAGAAAGAACCCATAGCCATGACTCCTGCGCTCATCGTTGACGGCCTGATTGTGGTCGCCGTCCTCATTGCGCTCCTGAGTGGGTGGCGCAATGGCGCCCTCGCGGCGGTATTGGCCTCCATCGGTGTGGGCGCTGGGGTAGTGCTAGGCATTGCTGTGGCCCCGGCCGCCCTGCGCTTGGTGGATCAGCCCTCGCTGCGCTTGCTGCTGTTAGTGGGAATCCTGGTGCTTTTTGTGGGCGTCGGGCAGCTTATCGGATCCTCGTTGGGTGGCAGCGTGCGCGATCGCATGAAGGCGCGCAAGACGCAGCGCCTTGATTCCGCCGTGGGTGCGGTTTTTCAAGCCTTTGCCGCCTTGGTGGTTATTTGGCTCATTTCTATCCCCGTGGCCACCAACTTAGGTGGGGTGGCCGGCCAGGGCCTGCGCGATTCCCGCATCTTGGGCAACCTCAACTCGGCCGCGCCGGCGCAGGTAGCGTCGCTGCCCAATGGGGTGGCGGCGATGCTCAACGAGTCCGGCCTGCCGCCGCTAGTCTCGCCGTGGCAAAACTCGATTAGCACCGAGGAAGTAGAAGAGCCGGACCCAGACGTGGAGGATCCGGAGATGGTGCGGCGCATGCGGCCGTCTATCATTCACGTGCTTGGCGACGCCGAAGAGTGCTCCCGCCGCCTCATGGGTTCCGGCTTCGTGGCGGCCGATGACTACGTGATCACCAATGCTCACGTAGTGGCCGGCACGCAGACCGTGCGCTTGGATACCAAGGTGGGTCTCAAGGACGCGACCGTGGTCTACTACAACCCGGATGTGGATGTGGCGGTGCTGCACTCGCGCGACCTGGGCATCGATCCGCTGCCATGGGCCCAGGCCCCGGCCCAGACAGGCGATGATGCCATGGTCATGGGCTTCCCGCACTCCGGGCCTTTCGACGCTGAGATGGCGCGCGTGCGCGATCGCATCACCATTTCCGGCCCGGATATCTACTCGCATGGTCGCGTGGAACGCGATTCCTACACCGTGCGCGGCAAGATCCAACAAGGAAATTCCGGCGGGCCGCTGGTCAACACGGCCGGCGAGGTCCTCGGCGTGGTCTTCGGCGCCTCGGTGGATGATTCCGAGACGGGCTATGCCTTAACCGCCGATGAGGTCAACGCCCAGATCGGAGACATCACGCAGCTTACCCACCCGGTTGATACCGGGGAGTGCGTGGCGCACTAGTTATGTTCTTGTAGCCAGGCCGCCAGCATGGAAACGAAATCCGCCGGTGCTTCCAGGTGCGGAAGGTTCTTCGCGCCGGGGACGGTCGTGGCGGTGAATCCGCGGCGGGCGCGCGAGGCGGCGCGGCGGACCACAGGGTTCCACAGTCGCTGCTGGGCGTGGATGAAGAGTACGGGGCGCTCTACTGCCAGTTCCACCCAGGTCAAGGGAACCACGGCGGTGCGCATGCGGTGGTTCCACAAGATTCCACGGCGGACGCTGCCGATGCGGGAGGCGCGCAGGCGGAGATCGAGGATGCGGTCTAGGGTGGCGTCGGCAAGCAAAGGCCCCGTATCCAGCTCCAGCTCCTTGCGGTAGGCGCGCGGGCTAAGCAGTAGGTTCTGGGCGCGGGTAACGCGCGGCAGGCGGCACAGCAGCGAGCGCAGGTTAATCCAGCCAAAATCCCACGGCCGGGCGGCAATCGCGCGGCGCAGATCTACCGGGTGGGCGGCGGAAATGGAGGCCAGGCCGCGCACCCGCTCAGGGCGCTCTGCCGCCAAGCACCACGCCACCGCGCCGCCCGTATCGGCGCCCACCACAAAGGCATCGTCATGGCCCAAGGCCTGAATGAGCCCGCTAATATCGCCCACCAAGGTGCGGATATCCTGCCCCGCCTCAATGGGCGGCTTATCGGACATACCAAAGCCTCGCATATCCACGGCCGCGACGTGGAAGCCGCGTTGGGCAAGCGGCGCTATGACGTCCTGATAATCGAACCACCCGCCAAAAGCGCCGTGGATGAGCACCACGAGTGGCTGCGTGCTATCGCCCGCCGTGGCGACGTGCAGGCGGATGCCGCGGGTGTGGACGAACTCATGCGCATAAGGTCCATCCAGCTCCACCGTTGAGGGAGGCAGGGGTGCGAAGGCCATGGTGCCGCCTTTCTATAGTTGGGGCAGAAACGGTAGAGAAAAGGGGAGGAAGTACACAAAATCCGCCCCAGGCTAGCTAGGGCGGATAGAGGGGTGCACGTACGCGTGGCGCCTGCCGGTTTAGGTGTAGAGGCCGTGGGTGTTCTTACGGTCCAGGGACTTCTGCGCCTTGCCCGGAACCAGGTTCTTGAGCTCCTTGGTGGAGTCAATGGTCTTCTGCGGGGCCTTGACCTGCTTGACGTTCTTCAGACCAACGAAAGCCAGGATGCCGGCGAGGACGATCATGATCAAGAAGACGATCAGGAACGCAGCCCAGCGGTCCAGCCAGACGGCGAGAAGCTCGGCCAGGAAGAAGAAAAAGAAGAAGGAGCTATACAGCGCGATGGTGCCTGCGCCGCCGAAGAGGCCTGCACCGATGCCGCCCTTCTTAGCGGACTCTGCCAGCTCGGTCTTGGCTAGCTCCACCTCGGAGCGCACGAGCTGGGACATCTGCTCGGTGGCGTTGGAGACCAGCTGGCCTACCGAGGTCTCGGACGAGGACGTATCCACGTCACTCAAAGGGATAGAGTTCACCTTCGGTGCAAATTGATCAGTACCGTCGGTAAAAAGTCCATCGTTGCTCACGATTAATTCTCCTCGCGTTTATCTAAACCTTGTAATGTCCCCAATAATAATGGAATCACTATTATCCCATGGTGCCACGCATACTTAGGGACTTCCACGGCTATCCTAATGGATATGTCAGAAAATGACGCGTTATCCCCGCTGTTTCGCCTGCCGGGGGTGAAAGAAAGTGCAGAAAAGGCCGCCGCTGCCATTGCTCGTGCACACCGCCGACCTGCAGGATTGCGCAAGTTTGAGGTTATCTCTGCGGAGTCCCTCATGCGCGGCGCCCGTGCCAGCGTGGCGCTGGACGGCCACGCCATCCCCCCACATCCGGGACCGGAAGATATGGAAAAAGGTCCGCTGGCCAGCGCTGTCAGCGCCTATTCCGTGGCCGCCCCGGAACTCTTAGATGGCACGGTGCGCTCCTTTGCCCGGGCACCGCTGCAGGTGCTGGCGCGCATTGATGTAGCGGCGGGCGGTACTGGCATTCCGGCCGGCGAGAGTGCGCGCTTGCAAGGGCTAGGCCGGCTCATCGCGCAGGGTGGCGGTCCCGCTTTCGATCTCTTGCTGCCGAGTGTGGTCCATGCCGAGATTGCCGCCGGCGAGTTCTTTGGCCCTCGCAGTGGCCTCGTCGCCCGCGTTGCCTCCCGCCTCGCCGCGGTGCATACGGGCTTTGACCCGCGCGGTTTCGCCGTGCCCGAGGTCTACTACACCCGCCACCGCGCCGAGTATGCCGCCGCGGTGGGCAATTACCGCACCGCGCTTGCCGACGCCCTCTTAACCCACCTCGCCGCCTGGACCGCCGGCGGCAAAGAAGCCGACGCGATTGCCCGCGCGGCCTAGGAGGCGCGCCGTGGGCCCCGCTTGGGCGGGCCGGGGCGGCCCGGGTGCTGGGCGAGCCACAGGCCAGCGCCAATAACTGCTGCGGTACCCGCCAGAACGGAGGCGCCGATTCCAATTTCTTTGGCGGTCGGTGCAGGCAGGAGTGGCACCGGGTCCTTAAAGGAGCGGATCTCCCACTCGTGGGCGAGGGCGTGGCGCTTTAATTGCTTGTCAGGGTTGACGGCGACGGGGTGGCCTACCTTTTCCAGCATCGGGATATCCGTCGCGGAATCCGAGTAGGCGTAGCTGGCAGCAAGGTCAATGCTTTCTGCCGCTGCGGTCCGCTCCAGGGCCTCCGCTTTAGTGGGACCCTTGCAATAGAAGAGCACCTCGCCGGTAAAACGTCCGTTTTCCTCTGCCAATTCGGTGGCGATGACGTGCTCGACGCCGAGTTCCTCTGCGATGATGTCCACCAGCACGGCCGCGGAGGCAGAGACGATGACCACGTGGTGGCCAGCGGAGCGGTGGGCGCGGATGAGTTCGCGGGCCTCGGCATAAATGAAGGGCGTGACCACGTGATGCATGGTGTCGCGGGCGATGGCGCGCACCTCGTCCACGGACCAGCCCGTGACCAGTGTGGTGAGCTGGTCGCGGGTGGAATCCATGCCTTCGCTGGTTAGACCAGAAAACATATAGCTGGCCTTAGCAAGTGAGAGCTGCAGTGCTTCGGCCGGCGAGATGAGCCCGTTGTGGAGGAACTCGCGGCCAAACGCATAGGCCGAGGAGGTGGCGATGATGGTCTTATCGAGATCGAAAAACGCCGCGGTGCGCGCGGGGTCGCCGCCGGTGCGGGTTGCGCTGGCGCGGCGGGGATGACGGGGCTCGCGGGAAGTAGGCATGATGTGCTGCCGAGTGTAGCCGCCCTCAGCGCTTGCTGGTGTAGAAGTGGCTGACGTTAACGGTGATTTGTATGCCACTAATGTGGGATTGGGAACCCGCGTGGGGGTGGCGCTGAGTGAACATGCATTCGGTGCAGGTCAGCGCCGTGACCGTGGAAATCTGCTGTTAGCTGTTGTGATTGGGTGGCGAACATGTCATAATAATGCGTGCAAGGCCCCGATATACTGTGCGGCCTGCCCCGGCTCACCCCCCGAGGCCGGGTTACTGACGGCCCGCGCGCACACCCCCCCCGATGCGCGGGCCGTCACCTATATCTACCACCGTGCGGAGCGGGTTATCCACAGATTTTTGGTTGAAACGACAACCAAACTAGGTCCACATGGTGACTTCGGGCGGGTTATCCACAGCGCTGCTGCCAGAGCCTCGCTGCGGTTGCGCGACTGTTTCAGGCTATGAGGCATGAACGCACTACACCCTGATTCCACCGTCATCGTCGTCGCCATTGGTGACGAAGCGCTGCGCGCCGAGGCCGTTCACGCCGCGGCTGCGACCAGCCACGATGTGCTGACCGTAACCGATCCCCGCGATATCCCACGCAGCCTGCCCGGCGCCTATGCGGTACTAGTTGATTCCTTGATGGCCCGCGTGGTGGCAGCAGCGCAGCGCACCCACACCGCGCCTGCGCCCGTGCTTTTCCTCGCTGCGGATCCCGGACCGATTGACTACGAGGCGGCGCTCGCCTGCCACGCGGAGAGCGCCTTTATCATCCCCGCCCAGGTGAAGGAGTTGCTGGCGAGCATCGCCGCGGCGGGCGCGCCGCAGGAAGCGCGGCCGGGCAGCGCGACCATCGCTGTGGTGGGCGCGAGCGGTGGGGTGGGTACTTCTACCTTCGCGGCCGCGCTGGCCCGCACCCAGTGCGCAGCCGACGGTCGCGCCCTGCTTATCGACGCCCACCCATACTCCGGCGGCCTCGACCTCCTGCTCGGCGTAGAAGCGGAACCGGGGGCGCGCTGGCCGGAGCTTACCGTGGGCGATGGCAGCATCGATGCCGCCGATCTCTACCGCGCGCTGCCTTCCACGCCTGATGGAGTAGCGGTGCTCTCGGCCGCGCGCAGCACCGTCGCGGATCCCTTCCGCTTGGAAAAAGACCTGCTTGCCCGGGTGGTAGGGGCGGCCCATGCGGGCGAAGGGGTATGCGTGGTGGATTGCACCCCGGAGACTATCCCGGATGCCTGTACTCACGTGGTCATCGTGGTGGCCGCGGAGGTGCGATCGGCAGCGTCGGCCGCGCAACTCCTGGTGCGTCTCGATGCCGCGCGGCGCAGGTGCGTGGTGGTGCTGCGGCAACGCCAGTGGGCGTCGTTAAGCGCGGCGGAAGTAGAACGCATCGTCCACAGCACGGTGCTGGCAGAATTGCCGACGCTCCGGGGCCTCACCCGCGCCGTAGAAATCGGCGGCCTGCCGCAGCGCCTCCCCGCACCCTTGCGCAAGGCCGCCCGCGCGGTCCTCGAGGAGGTCGGCGCATGAGCGAGCATAAAGCAGCACAAGAAACGCTGGAAAAGATGCAGCGCATCATTGCCGCCGAGCCCGAATTGGTGCATGATGCGGCAGCCCTGGCCCGGCGCATTCGCGCAGAAGCCGGCGTGATTAGTGACGTTGCAGTGCTCGACCTGCTGCGCCGCCTGCGCCAAGACGCCACCGGGATGGGCCCGCTCGATGCGGTGCTGGGGCGCGAGGGTGTCACAGACGTCGTAGTCAACGGGCCACACGCGGTATTCATGGACCGCGGCGAAGGCCTTGAGCGCACCGATATCACCTTCCGCGATGATGCCGAGGTCCGCCAGCTGGCCAGCCGGCTTGCGGCAGCTTCAGGCACGCGCCTCGATGATGCGCAGCCCTTTGCCGATGGCCGCGTTACTCGCCCCGATGGTGTCGTGCTGCGCGTCCACGCCTTGCTAAGCCCGCCCGCGGTGGCCGGGACTTGCCTGAGCCTGCGCGTACTGCGCCAAGCTCAGACCACCCTGCCCCAGCTCGTAGACAATGGCACGGTGCCAGAAGACATCGCGGCGCTGCTGTGCGCCGTGGTGGACAAGCGGATTTCCTTCCTCGTCATCGGCGGCACCGGTTCCGGCAAAACCACCCTGCTTTCCGCACTTTTGGGAACCGTCTCCGAGCGCGAACGCATCCTTGTTATTGAGGACACCGCCGAGCTTTCTCCGCACCACCCGCACTGCGTCAGCGTGGTCTCGCGCCGGGCCAACGCGGAGGGAAGCGGCGAGGTCACGATGTCACAACTGCTGCGCCAAGCGCTGCGCATGCGGCCGGACCGCATCGTGGTGGGCGAGATCCGCGGCCGCGAGGTGGTGGACCTCCTCGCCGCGCTCAACACCGGCCACGACGGCGGCGCCGGCACGCTGCACGCCAATTCCCTCTTTGAAGTACCAGCCCGCATGGAGGCGCTCGCCGCCCTCGGCGGCTTGGACCGCGCGGCGCTGCATTCGCAATTGGCGGCGGCTGTGCACATGGTGCTGACCATGGAGCGCACCCCGCAGGGCCGCCGCCTCGCCCATATCGGTTTGCTCGAGGGAAACCCAGTGACCCCACGCATCATCTGGAGCGCCGAAGATGGCCCGGCAGACGGCTTCGCGGAATTCTCCGCGCAGCTTCTGGGCGAGCCTGCCGGGGAGGCCAGCCATGCTTAGTTACCTCATCCTTGCCGCTGCGCTGCTTATACCCGCGCCCTCGAGTGCCGGCCGCTTGGCCTCAGCCACGCGCCGGGCACAGACCAGCTCGGTGGTGATCTTAGGCGCAGTCTTTTGCGGCAGCCTCGTCTTCTACTCGGTGGGACGCATCAGCATCGCCATCGCTGCCGCCATTATCGCGTGGTGCGTGTCCTGGTACGCGAAGGATATTGTGGCCGCGCGGGCGGAGCGGCGTGGCCGCGAGGGGCTGGCCGCTTACCTGGGCGTGGTCACCGCAGACCTGCGCGCAGGGGCGACCTTGGCTGGGGCGCTCGCCCGCGGCGTGGAGTCCCTGCCAGCCACCACCCCGCGCGAGGTATCCACAGCACTAGAGTCCACGGCCGCCCTTGCCGCGCGCGGTGCGCCGCCGCACATGGCGCTGACAGAAGCGCAGGGCGGCAAGGCCCTGTCAGAGCTTCACCGCTTAGGTCACTTATTAGAGCTTTCCACCTACCACGGCATTGCGGTGGCCAGCTTGCTCGACCAAGCCCAAAGCCGCCTCGACGCTTCCCGACGCCACCAGCAATCCACCTCCGCTAGCCTGCAAGGCCCCCAAGCCACCGCCACGGTGCTCGCGTGCCTGCCCATAGCCGGCATCGCCATGGGCGGGGCCATGGGCGCCAACTCGCTCGGCTTCCTTTTAGGCGGCGGTTTAGGCGGCATCCTCCTCGTGGTGGGCGTGGCGCTGGCCTGCGGCGGATTCGCCTGGTCGCGCGTCATTATCCGGAAGGCGGCCGCATGACCCCGCTCATCTTTATCGCCCTCGCCGCCCTTGTCGGCCTGCCATCGCACACCGCCCGCTTGGCACCTGCCAGCGCAACCGAGACCACCGCCAAGACCCCGCGCGATGGCCCGACCGCGCGCGGGGGACTGATAAGCAAGCTCAAGCCCGCCGTACCGCTGGATCCACTGGCAGTAGCTGGCGACGTCGAGCTCTTCGCAGCGTGCCTGGCCGCAGGGCTATCCGTACATGGCGCCACCACCGCGGTGGCCCGCACCGCGGATGCCCAGACCAAGGAACTGTGGGAGACCGTCGCCGCGCTGCTCGGCGTGGGCGTTCCCGCGCACTCCGCGTGGGGCCACATGAAGGGCCATGCGGGGCTGGAGGACTTAGCGCAGCTTGTCATCATGTCGGGCCAATCCGGCGCCACCATCGCGGCCGGGTGCCATCGAATCTGTACTTCTTTGCGCGCGGAAGCATCCGCCCACGCCACGGCGCAGGCGGAGCGCGCAGGAGTATTTATCGCCCTCCCGCTGGCGGTGTGCTTCCTGCCAGCATTCATCGTTCTAGGACTTGCGCCCGTAGTTATCAGTTTGGGCGCACAACTTCTCTAAACCTCACATGAAAGGACACTAATCATGCACGCACTAAATAAGTATTCCCAGCTCATCCGTAATGACGAGGGGATGAGCACCATCGAATATGCCATGGGATCTTTAGCGGCCGCCGCGCTTGCCGGGGTGCTCTACATGGTCATCAACGGCGGCGGGGTGGTCGATGCCATCGAGGGCATCATTACCGACGCCCTCTCGAATACCCCGAGCTAGCGACGCTCTTTAACCGCGGCCGGCGGGCCCAACCCGCCGGCAGAAAGGAGGAATGATGCACAGGGTATTTGATGACGATGGCTCCGTGACCATCGAGGCCGCCTTGGCTTTAAGCTCCCTGGTCTTGGTCGCGGCGGGAATCGTGGGTGCCATTGCCACGCTGGCATCCTATATCGCCGCGGTGGACATGGCGGGCGCGGCCGCGCGTTCGCACGCCATCGGCGTCGAATACCATCCCCCGCGCGAGGATGCCCAGGTCAGCGTGGAGGAAAGCGGTGGGTTGGTGAGGGCGTCGGTAAGCGTCGATGCCCCCGTCGGCACCATGCGCTCCGAGGCGGTATTTCCGGCCGAGGTGGGCGGAAATGAGTAGGCCGAGGCGCTGCGGCGAGGAAGGCTATGCCACCATTGCCGCGGCCGGCATCATCGTCGCCATCGTGAGCCTCCTGCTAATCGTGGCGGCAGTGGGCTCGCGCGTGGCCGCGCGCCACGAGGCCCAAGTGGCGGCCGACCTCGCGGCGGTTGCCGGTGCCTGGGCCCTCGCTACGGGTGAAGATGCTTGTGCCGCCGCGCGCGATACCGCCGCGCTCAACAACGCCACCTTAGAAACCTGCTCCGAATCCGGCCGCGATGTCATTGTCACCGCCACAGTCCGTGGCCGGTCCACTCAAGCGAAGGCCGGGCCGGTATGACCTGGCAGGAAGCAGTAGTGCGCCTTATCCCCACCGCGGTGGCAGCCGTAGCAGGCTTCATCGCTTGGCGGGAATACCGCCGAATGAATTACTGGATGGTATTTTCTCCCCACAATTCTGGGATTATTATCGGACGTTGAAGGAGATTCCCCTTTTATCAACACGCTGTGGGATTTTGCCCAAGAGTTTAAAGAGGGTGAGCTCGACAAATCTGCCCCGAAAGAAGAAAGAGGCGATGCTCCATGAGGCATCCGCAAGGCTCGCCTTTTTACGAGCCGAATCCTGAAGTGCGGCGCACTCGCGCACGTGCAGCGGCGGAAATTCAGCGCATAATATTGGAGCGGTTTCCTCATCGGCGTGAGGAGCTATTGCAGCGCAGCGCCGACTATGAATACGCGCGGGCGCAACGAGTAAATGAAGAAGAAGGCAAAACCGCTTAAGTTGAGGCTAGCCCTGCGTCATGGTGACCAGCGCACCCAGTAGCTTGATGGCACCGTCCTTGCTCAGCGGATTGTTTCCGTTTCCGCACTTGGGCGACTGGACGCACGACGGGCAACCGGCTTCGCACGGACAAGAGCGCACCGCCTCGAAGGTGGCCGCGATCCATTCGGGGAAGCGGCGGAAGCCTTCTTCCGCAAAACCGGCGCCGCCGGGGTGGCCGTCGTAGACAAAGACGGTGGGCAGCTGGGTATCGGGGTGCAGCGCGGTGGACACGCCGCCGATGTCCCAGCGGTCGCAGGTGGCGATAAGCGGTAATAGGCCAATGGCGGCGTGCTCGGCCGCGTGTAGGGTGCCGGGCGTATCGGAGGCCGTCACACCCATGGCGGAAAGCGCCATCGGATCGATGGTGTAGGCCACCGCCCGGGTGACCAGGCGCTGTTCGGGGAGATCGAGGGGGATATCGTCGCCAATGGTGCCATCGGCAAGCCGCACCTGGTAGCCGGTGACGCGGTCGGTGACCTCCACCTCCACGTCCGCCACCCACAGCCCTGGGGAGTAATTGACCAGGTTATCGGCCTCGCGCAGGATGCGGATATCCGTGGTGGAGCGCGGAGTCGTGGAATAGTCCGGGGCCTCGGGCCGGGCCAGCGCCAGGTAATCGCTGAGGATGAGCTCCTCGATGACAAAACTTTCGCCCTGGTGCAGGTACACCGCGCCGGGGTGGACCTGGCTGGTAGCGCGGGCGGCGTCGATGGTGCCGAGCAGGCGGCCGTCGGAGGAATCTACGATCATGACTTCCTCGCCTGCCCCGCCGCGCAGCGACACCGCGGTATGCGCCGTTTCGGGCGAGAGTTCCTCCGGTGAATGGGCAGGGACGGGCACGGCGAACCAGCCGCGCTCGCGGCGGCGCAGCAGGCCAGATTCGGCCAGCTGGTGAACCACATCCTGCGCGCCCCAAGCGGCAATCGTGGCATCATCCAGTGGCGTTTCCACCGCGGCGCAATAGACGTGGCCGAAGAGGATATACGGATTGGCCGGGTTGAATACGCTGGCCTCCACCGGCCGGCCCAGCAGGGCCTCGGGGTGGTGGACCAGGTAGGTATCCATCGGCTCATCGCGGGCGATGAGCACCACGAGCGAGCCCTGCCCGCGGCGGCCGGCGCGCCCGGCCTGCTGCCAAAAGCTCGCGACGGTGCCCGGGAAACCGGCCGTGACCACGGCATCGAGCCCACCGACGTCGATGCCCAGCTCGAGGGCGGAGGTGGTGGCGACGCCGAGCAAGGAGGCGTCGTCAAGCGCGCGCTCCAACTTGCGGCGGTCCTCGGCCAGGTAACCGGCGCGGTAGGCGGCGATGCGCTGGGCAAAATCGGGCCGGCCGAGGCTACCGGAGAGCACCTCGGCCGCGCGCATGGCCACCACCTCGGCCGAGCGGCGCGAACGCACAAAGGTCATGGTGCGCGCGCCCTCGGCGATGAAGGAGGCCATCATCTCGGCCGCCTCGGTGGTGGCGGCGCGGCGCACCGGCGCCCCGTGCTCGCCCTCGGCCCCCTCGATAAAGCCCGGCTCCCATAGCGCCACGGTGCGCGCGCCGGTGGGGGCGGTGTCCTCCGTAATCGCGCGGGCAGGCCGGCCGGTAAGGCGCTGCGCGTGCCGGCCTGGGTCCTTCATGGTGGCCGAGGCATAAATTACCGTCGGCCGCGAGCCATAGTGCGCGCACAGGCGCAGCAGGCGCCGCAGCACCAGCGCCACGTTCGCGCCAAAAACGCCCCGGTAGGAATGGCATTCATCAATGACGATGAACTCCAGGTGCCGCAGCAGCCGCGCCCATCGCGCGTGCGCCGCCAGCAGCGACATATGCACCATATCTGGGTTGGAGAAAATGAACCGCGAATGATCGCGCACGCCCGCGCGGGATTCCTGCGGCGTATCGCCGTCATAAGGCGAGGGCACCACGCCCTTGAGCGCCGGAATGCCCCGGCACAGCTCGAGCACCGCCTGCAGCTGGTCCGAGCCCAGCGCCTTGGTCGGGGTGAGATACAGCGCGCAGGCGGTCGGCTCCTGCGCCAGCCGGCTCAGGATGGGCAGCTGGTAGCCCAGGGACTTTCCCGAGGATGTGCCGGTAGAAATTACCGTATCCTCGCCGGCCCAGGCCGCCTGCGCCAGCTCGGCTTGGTGGCTATACAGCTTGCCGACGCCCCCTTCGACCAGCTTCTCCTTCAACTCCGGCAGCACCCATTCGGGCCACTCGGCATACTGCGCGCGCTGCGGCGGCAGGGTGGTGTGAAATGTGAGAGTGGACTCATCGAGGCGGCGCTGGATGAACTCGAGGAGCTCTTCTCCCAGGGGATTATCCGTTTCCGGGTGAGCCAATTTCTACCCCCTCATGAGTTAGGCCTATCGCTTTGGCGTGGAACGTGTCACACTTATATGAGGCCAATGATGTCTTGGTGCGGTGTTTACACTTTAAGGTACTGCTAAAGGACGCATTTACCGAACCCCTCGGCGCGGAATCGCCGCACCGCCAATCAAGAAAAGGACTGCACACCATGGCACAAGGAACCGTTAAGTGGTTTAACTCTGAAAAGGGCTACGGCTTCATCGAGCGCGCGGACGGCGAAGGCGATATCTTCGTCCACTACTCCGAGATCCAGGGCAGCGGCTTTCGCACCCTAGAGGAAAACCAGCAGGTCACCTTCGAGGTAGGCTCCGGTCCGAAGGGCGAGCAGGCCCAGTCCGTGTCCGTAGTTTAGGCGGCCGGCTCCCCTGCTCAGGCCTTTCTGCTCAGGCCTTCCTGCTACGGCGTTTCGGCGTAGCCGCGGCGGGTATCCCACCACTCGGTGAACTTATTCTGCAGTTTCTGCAGGCCCACGCCGATGACCACGGCGGCGATGATGCTGACCACCACCGCCAGCACGGGCGAATTGGAAAAGGCCATGCCGCCCAAGTAGCCGATGGCGAGTGCCTCGGCCGCCCAGAGCGCGACGCCGATGGTGTCGAAGAAGACAAAGACGATCCACGGGAACCGCATTGATCCCAGCAGGATGGTCATAAACAGGCGCGCTGAAGGAATGAAGCGGGCAATAATAATGGCCGCACCGCCGCCGCGGCGCATATTGCGCTTGACCCACTTGAGCCCCTCGTAGGCCTTCGATCCCTTAGGTACGCGCTGGAGCAGAGGCATGAAGCGCGTGCCCAGCAGGAAACAGAGATTATCGCCCATCATGGCGGCAATGAGCGCCACGAAAAACATGGTGGGAAGGTGCGGAAAGCCCTGGGAGCCGGACCAGGCGCCGGCCATATTGAGCGGGATTTCAGAAGGCAGCACGGGGAAGAAGCAGTCACCAAAGATCAGTACGCCCACCAGCGGGTAGATCCACTCTGTGGACATGACGGATTCGATCCACATAGTGATGGTGTCAACCATGAATACTCCCCGGGCGTCGTCTTGGGTGTGCTATCGTGCCCCACAATGCTTTCACAGCTACTGGGCGTTCTAAGTAGGCCAGTATAGACCCGTTCCGTGGGGGTACATAGTGCCCCTGAAAACGGCCTTTTGGCAGAACCGCGTATATGGTGCGAGAAAGGAAACGCAGATCAACTGTGTACGCTAGGGGCGATTGCTGAAAGCGTGCAAACCTTATTGTTCGCATCATCGAAAGGGATGAAGTCGAAGTGGCAGAAGCAGCCGGGCCGGGAAAGACCTTGGTGATCGTCGAGTCGGCGACGAAGGCGAAGAAGATTCAGCCTTACCTCGGAGATAACTACATCGTGGAGGCCTCCGTGGGCCATATCCGCGATCTTCCCCGCGGCGCTGCGGACGTGCCGGCTAAGTATAAGAAGGAATCCTGGGCGCGCCTCGGCGTAAACCCGGAGGATGACTTCGCCCCGCTGTACGTGGTGAGCCCCGATAAAAAGAAGAAGGTCGCGGACCTCAAGTCCAAGCTGAAGCAGTGCGACCAGCTTTACCTCGCAACAGACCCTGACCGCGAGGGCGAGGCCATCGCCTGGCACCTGCTCGAGGTCCTCAAGCCCAAGGTGCCGGTGCGCCGCATGGTCTTTAATGAGATCACCAAGTCCGCGATCCTGGAGGCCGCGGATAATACCCGCGATCTGGATTACAACCTTATCGACGCCCAGGAAACCCGCCGCATCCTCGACCGCCTCTACGGCTATGAGGTCTCCCCGGTGCTGTGGAAGAAGGTCATGCCGCGGCTTTCTGCCGGCCGCGTGCAGTCGGTGGCCACCCGCGTCATCGTCGAGCGTGAGCGCGAGCGCATGGCGTTTATCCCCGCGGACTACTGGGATCTGGCCGCCACGCTAGATACCGGCGCTGCGGACGCGGACAACCCTGCTACTTTCGACGCCCGCCTCACCGCCGTCAATAGCAAGCGCGTGGCCTTGGGCCGCGACTTTGATGACCGCGGAAACGTCAAGAGCAAAGACGTCATCGTCATCACCGAGCCGCAGGCCAAGGCGCTAGAAACCGCGCTGCGCGGTGCGGATATGCAGGTCGCTGGGGTCGAACACAAGCCCTATACGCGCAAGCCCTATGCGCCGTTTATGACCTCTACGCTGCAGCAGGAGGCCGGCCGCCGCCTGCACTTTACCTCTGAGCGCACCATGCGCATTGCGCAGCGACTGTACGAAAACGGACACATTACTTATATGCGTACGGACTCCACCTCGCTCTCCAAGCAGGGCCTGTCCGCTGCGCGCAATTCCGCTACCAGCATCTATGGCGCAGAGTACGTCTCTGATTCCCCGCGCGTATATGACCGCAAGGTGAAAAACTCCCAGGAGGCTCACGAGGCCATCCGCCCGGCCGGCGAGTCCTTCGCCACCCCGGGCCAGCTCTCCGGCCAGTTGGATGCGGAGGAGTTTAAGCTCTATGACCTGATTTGGAAGCGCACCGTCGCCTCCCAGATGGCCGATGCCAAGGGAACCTCCATGAAGGTCACCGTAGCCGGCACCGCCGCCACCGATAAGGGCAGCTACGACGTGGAATTTTCCGCCACCGGCCGCACCATTACCTTCCCCGGCTTCCTGAAGGCCTACGGCGCGGACGATGCCAAGGGTGACAAGAAGGGCGAGACCCGCCTGCCACACTTGGAGGAGGGCCGCGGTCTGACCGCCAAGGAGGTCTCCGCCGACGGCCACTCCACCAACCCGCCGGCGCGCTATACCGAGGCCAGCCTGGTCAAGAAGATGGAGGACCTGGGCATCGGCCGCCCGTCCACCTACGCGTCCATCATCAAGACCATCCAGGACCGCGGCTATGTGGTCTCGCGCGGCAATGCGCTGGTGCCTTCGTGGGTTGCCTTCGCCGTCGTAGGCCTGTTGGAGGAAAACTTCACCGAGTTGGTGGACTATGACTTCACCTCTTCCATGGAAGACGAGCTAGACCAGATTGCCACCGGTATCGAGGACGGCACTGCTTGGCTTAATGGCTTTTACTTTGGCAACGCCGAGGCCAACGAGCAGAAGGCGGCTTCCATTGCCCGTCACGGCGGCTTGAAGTCGCTTATCGACGTCAACCTGGAAGCCATCGACGCCCGCAAGGTCAACTCCCTGCGCCTCTACACTGACACCGAGGGCCGCGATGTCTTCGTCCGCGTAGGCCGCTACGGACCGTACATCGAGCGCGCCGTTGGTACCAACGACGACGGCAGCATCGAGTATCAGCGTGCTAACCTGTCCGAAACCGTCACCCCGGATGGTTTGAACGAGGAGCTGGCGGAAAAGCTTTTCGCCACCCCGCAGGGCGGCCGCGAGCTGGGTGAGAACCCAGAAAACGGCCGCATGATCGTGGCCAAGGAAGGCCGCTTCGGCCCCTATGTCACCGAGGTTGTCCGCGAGGATGAGCGGGAGAAGGCCGAGGGTGAGGCCGAGGAGATCGTCGCCAAGGAGCGCGCCGAGGAAGACAAGCAACGCGCCGAGGAAGGCAAGCGCGCCAAGAATTGGGAAACCAAGACGGCCGCGAAGCAGAAGGAAAAGCGCGTCAAGGAGTACATCGAGAACAAGCTCAAGCCGGGTACGGCGTCGCTGTTTAGCTCCATGGAACCCTCCACCGTGACTTTGGAGGAGGCCCTCAAGCTGCTTTCCCTGCCGCGCGAGGTGGGCGAGGACGACGGCGTGATGATCACCGCGCAGAACGGCCGCTATGGCCCGTACCTGAAGAAGGGTACCGATTCGCGCTCGCTGGCCAAGGAAGAGCAGATCTTCACCATCACCTTGGACGAGGCCCGCCGCATCTACGCCGAGCCGAAGCGTCGCGGCCGCGCAGCGGCTCAGCCGCCGATTAAGCAGCTGGGCGATAACGACGTCTCCGGCAAGCCCATGACCGTCAAGGACGGCCGCTTCGGCCCGTATGTCACCGATGGCACCACCAATGCCTCCCTGCGCCGCGGCGATGACCCGGAGCAGCTTACCGACGCCCGCGCGAACGAACTCCTTTCCGAGCGCCGCGCCAAGGAAGCTTCCGGCGAGACCAAGAAGAAGTCCACCAAGAAGTCCTCTAAGAAGACGACGAAGAAGAAGGCAACCAAGAAGGCCACCAAAAAGTCCACGAAGAAGGCTGGAAAGAAGGCGACTAAGAAGCCTTCGCCCGGTACGAAGAACGTGGTAAAGGCCGGCTCGCGCAAGAAGTAACCGCGTAAGGTGGCGGGCATGAAGGATTTTCTTGCCCGCACCCGAGAAGGCGCCGCGGCCCTGTGGCGCGCCGTCACCATCAAAACGCGGCCGCAGCTTTTGGCCTCGGTACGCGAAGAGCCCGCCGTTGGCGCCGGAGTTGTAGCCGGAGCTATTGGCCAGGTGGAAAAGGCCCGCCGGCTGACCCGTCCTTCGGCGCTTGGCGTGGCGGCCGTAACGGCGAACCACGCCGCCTATGCGTGGAGCCTATATCGTCGCGGCGCGCGCAATGATGCTCTGGGCTGGGGCCTGCGCGCGGCAGCATGGTGCGCGGGCGTTGCCGCCACTCGCACACAGCCGACGGCCGCCGCGGTCGCGGTGGGCGGCGCGGCGGTGCTCACGACCTCGGCTTTGGCGGGAGACCCAGCGCTGCGCACCGAGGCCGGCAAGGGCATGAGCCACGGCGCCAACCTGCTCGTTGTGGCCGAGGGGCTGACGGCCCTGCGCGCGGCGCTCGCGCAGCACTATCGCGGTAAGCGGAAGCAGGGGGCGCGCCTGGTGGGTGCGGCCGAGGCGGGCGCCCTAGTTGTCGGCCACCTGCTGCTCATTGATGGCCTGTGCCGCACGCGGTAGCTGCGGCTGCATCGTCGGACCGTAGGACAGCCGGCGGTGCACCGCCTCGAACGGCCCGCGGAGGTCGAAGACTTCCAGCACGCAGGCCCCGATAAGCGTGGCCAACCACACCGCGAAGGCCAGCGCGGCCTGGCCGAAGGCGCCCAGATCGTGGCCGAAGTCCAGCGTGAAGGGGTGCACGAGGAAGAAAAAGAGAATGGACTGCCCCACGTAGCCGCTCATGGAGCGCTTGCCCAGCGCCGCAAAGGGCCACAGCACCGCGGGCAGCGGCGCGCCGCCCGAGAGCCGCTCCTGCACCGGCTGCAGCAGCAGCGCGAGCCCGGCCAGGATGCCAGGCCCGGTAAAGACTCCGATGAAAGCGTTGGCATTATTGGCCGCATTGGCCCAGCGTTGCCCGATGACCCCCAGCGTGCTCAAAGACCACAAGCTACCGATTACGACGGTAATGGCCACCGCGATGGCGACCCAGCGCAGGAGGGTGGGGCGGTGAGAGGGGACGTCGGCAAGCACGCCCTGGCGCGCCCACACAAAGCCCACCAGCATGACGGGCAGGTACATCAGCACAATGATCGGCGTGGCAACGGCCTGGCTGCCCAGGGTAATAAGCTGACTGAGCAGCAGATCTGGATAAGACTCGATGGTGCCAATGCCTTCCGTGGCCACCACGCCGAGGGGATCCAAGGCACCGGAAATAAAGGCCACCACCCCGCCCAGCGCGCACAGCGCAAACAGAATATAGGCAACGAGCATGAGGGTAGAATCCCGTTTGCGCAGCAGGAATGCGATGATAATTCCCGCCACGCCATAGAAGAACATAATGTCGCCCCAAAACAGCAGCACCAGGTGCACCGCGCCCATCACCGCCAAGAAGGCATAGCGCTTGGCGATGACCCCGCGCGCCGCCCGCACCGGAAACCCGCGCCGCCACAGACTCATCGCAATAAGCCCCACGCCAAAGCCGAGCAGGGTAGAAAACATGGGCAGGCCGCGGTTGTGGACAAAGAAGGCGCCGAAGACGACGGCCGCCTTATCCCACGCGCTGCCATCGATGATGCCGCCGAAATAGCTGCCCGGCCGGTCGGTGGTGATGATCCATGCCGTGGTCATATTGGCCATGGCGATGCCTAGAAGGGCCATGCCGCGCGCCACATCGGGCACGATCATGCGCGGCCGGGGAGCTGAGCTCACTTAAAAAACCTCGTTATACCTCGGAACGTTCTGCCAGGGTAGCGCGGATAGGGCGAGCCAGCTGGGTCATGCGGTGACGCCCGCGCAGCTCAATGGATTTCATCATAGTCCAGCGGGCCTGCTCGGCCTCATTGGCGGTCTTGAGCGTGGCGGCGTTGGTAAGCACCTGGCCCGGGGTGTCCTTAGCGAGCTCGGTCAGGCGCGCGGCCTCGTTCACGGCGTCACCGATGACGGTGTATTCGAAGCGATCCGCGCCGCCAATGTGCCCGGCGACGACGTGCCCCGCCGCCACGCCGATGCCCGCCTGCAGCTCCAGCCCGCGCAACTCGCCGCGCAGCTCGCGGGCGGCCTGCAGGGCCATGGAGGCGGAATCATAAACATTGAGCGGCGCGCCAAAAACGGCGAGGGCGGCATCGCCTTGGAACTTATTAATGATGCCTTTATTGCGGTGCACCACCTGGACAACGTGCTCGAAGAACTTATTGAGCTCCTCCACTACCTCCTCGGGGGAGTGGTTGACGGCGAAGGTAGTAGAGCCGATGACGTCAATGAAGAGCACCGCGACCTTGCGGTCCTCGCCGCCCAACTCGGGGCGCTCCTCTAGGGCGCGCTGCGCCACCTCGGTGCCGACGTAGCGGCCGAAGATTTCGCGCACGCGCTGGCGCTCGCGCAGGCCGCGCATCATCTCGTTGAAACCGGCCTGCAGCACGCCCAGCTCGGACCCGTCATAGATATCGACCTCGGCATTGTTTTCGCCGCGGCGCACCCGGTTAATGGCGTCTTGGAGCTCCACGATCGGGTCCACCACGCTCATCACCGCGAAGCTAGTACCGATAAAACCGGTGGCCAGGGCGGTAAGTGCCAGGGCGGTAATGGCAGGCACGAGGTCTCCTGCGGTGCCGGAGAAGAGCCCGGTGCGCTGTGCGATGAGCACGAGCAAGATGCCGACCAACGGCACGCCGGAGGTCATCAGCCAGGTCGAAATGAGGCGGTACTTGATGGGCGGCTCCAGGGTGGCATCCTCGAAGCGGCGCGCCACCGCCTGGGCGGCCACCGGGCGTACGAGGCGCTCTGCCTGCAGGTAGGTCAAGATGACCACCACGAGGCCGGCCAGGGTGGCGGACACGCCCACGACGAGCCCGAGGCCGCCGGATTCCCGGCCGGAAATCACCACGGCCAGGATGATGCCGATAAGCCACACCGCGGCCGCCACCACGGATTGGTAGACGGGGATGCGCAGCACCAGGTTGCGCACCATATTCGGATCGTGCTCTTCCGGGTTGCGCTGCCAGTCCAGCACCGGGCGGAATAGCAGCAGGGTGACGGCGATGCCGATGACCACGGCAAAGATGAGGTACACCGCGGCGACGCCCATCAGGCTGGGCAGCTCGGCGGCAAAATCCTTAATCTCCGGCATCGGTAGGAAATAAAGGACAAAGGTCATGATCGCGATGGCGCCGATGAGGTTCGCGCCAAGGACTAAGGCGGCGTAGACCGGCCATTGGGTACCCATGAGCCATCGTGCGCCGCGCAGTAGTCTGTTCATGCTTTCATACTTTAGTAAGACCAGTAGGCTAGGGCGAGTGAATACCGGAAGCGTTGCGCAAAGATTGGCAGATACCCCAGGTGTGGCCCGCACTATCCTGGGCGCCGCCCGGGCAGCTCGGGGGATGCCGGGGGCAGACCCGCGGGCGATGAGCCATTCCTGGCTATTTACCGGCCCGCCGGGCTCCGGCCGTTCCTTGGCTGCCATCGATTTTGCGGCCGCGCTCATGTGCACGGACCCGGAGGAACCGGGCTGCGGCCGGTGCGAGGCCTGCCGCGCGGTGCTGGAGACCAAGCAGCACACCGATCTCGTCCTCGTGGATCCGCAGGAGGTCATCATTCCCGTGGATACGGTGCGCGAGGTCATCGGTCGCGCGGCGAGCCTGCCCACGGTGGCGCCCTGGCGCGTGGTGATCTTCAATAATGCCGACCGCCTGAACAATAACGGCGCGAATGCCCTACTCAAGACGGTAGAGGAGCCGCCGGCGCGCACCGTGATCGTCATGTGCGCGCCTTCCGACGCCCCCGAGGACTTCTCCCAGACCCTCCGCTCGCGTTGCCGCCACCTCTACATTCCCTCCCCGTCGGTGGAGAGCATTACCGCCCAGTTGGTCAGCGAGGGCGCCTCGGATCACGACGCCCACTTGGCCGCCCTCACCTCCCTCCGTCACGTCGGCCGGGCGCGGCGCCTGGTCAACGATCCGGCGGTGCAAAAGCGCCGCGCGGTGGCCATCAACCTGGCAGAGGAAGTTTTCCACGGCTCCCAAGGCTTCCAGGCGGTGACCTCGCTGCTGAAGTTGGTGGACTCGGAGGCGAAGGAGTCGCATAAGGAACAGGAAGAGGCCGAGCTGGCGAAGCTGGAACAGACCCTCGGCGTGGGTGCGAAGGGCAAAGGTGCGGCCAAGGCGCAGCGCGACGCCCGCTCTGCGATTAAAGACTTACAGGATCAGCACAAAAAGCGGGCGAAGCGCCGCGTGATGGACAACCTGGACCTGGTGCTGGTTGATCTCTCCGGCGTCTACCGCGATGCGCTCATGCAGAAGGTGGGCGCGCAGGTGGATCTCACCCACCCGGATTTTGCTGGACTTTCTGGCGAGATCGCGCAGCGCGTGAGCGAGGAAGGCCTGCTGGACTGCCAGGCGGCCATTACGCTGTGCCGCGAGCAGCTGACCCAAAACGTCGGCACGCAGATTGCTTTCGACGGGTTGGTGGGCCGCCTGCGCCGCGCGTGCCTGTAGGTGGGGCCCGATTTCTATTCCGCGGCGCCCCTAGGTTAAACTCTCTCTTGCTGCACTGGCGCATGCCGAGCAGCGCGC
The DNA here is from genome assembly GCF_030229345.1 of Corynebacterium tuberculostearicum. GTDB lineage: Bacteria > Actinomycetota > Actinomycetes > Mycobacteriales > Mycobacteriaceae > Corynebacterium > Corynebacterium tuberculostearicum_G. The sequence continues at coordinate 34,991 of NZ_JASPGP010000004.1, forward strand.
CGCCTTAGCTCAGTCGGTAGAGCATTTCACTCGTAATGAAAAGGTCGCGAGTTCGATTCTCGCAGGCGGCTCCACAGAGGCCGCAGGTGTATAGCCTGCGGCCTTTCGCGGTTTCGGGGGTGGGAGGTGCGCTAAGCCTCCCCGTAGTTATTGAGCAGGCGCGGGACCACCTTGCCGGTGGCGTTGCGCGGGAGCTTGGCCAGGAAGTGCACGTCGCGCGGCACGGAGTGATCGGCAAGCTTGGTGCGGACCCAGTCGCGGATGGCGTCGGCGGTGAGGGCCTTTCCGGCGGCGTCGGCAGTAGGCACCGCCCACACAGCGATGCGCTGGAAGGTCTCGCTATCCTCTACGCCGCCAGCATGCACCTCGTGGATGCCGGGCATGGCCTCGAGGACCTCGGTGACGGACTGCGGGTGGACGTTCTCGCCGCCGACGATGATCATGTCATCGGCGCGGCCGACCACGTGCAGGAAGTCGTGCTCGTCGATGTAGCCCAAGTCGCCGATAGAAATGAGCCCGTCCACCTTATTGAGCCGCAGGTTCGGGTTGGTATAGCCGGTCATTGCGGTGGAGTTGGTCAGGTAGATCTCTCCCACCTCGCCGCGCGGAACCGGGTGTCCCTCCTTATCGAGGATGCGCAGCTTCGTGCCCGAGGCCACGCGCCCGGCGATGGTGGGGTTGGCGGCGACCTGATCCATGGTGGCGGTCGTCGCGAGCGCGAGTTCGGTGGATCCGTACACGTTGCACAGGATGGCGCCAAAGCGCTCATTGGTCTCCTTGACCACCTCCGGGGTCAGCGCATTGCCGGCCGAGGCGATGAACTGCAGGCTCGAGGTATCAAACTCGCCAGCTGGGTCCCGCTCCACCAAGCGCTTAAAGAAGATGGGGGAGGAAATCATGCCATCGAGGCGGTAGCGCTGGACGTCGTCAAGCACCTGCTCCGCGTCGAATACGCGCCGGGTGACGATGGTATTGCGCAGGCCCAGTGCAATATTGATGCAGGCCCAGCCCCAGGTGTGAAAAATGGAGGCGGTCAGTTGCAGGCGCTGGTCGGCGCGCCACGGAATCGTATCCACGATGGAGGCCAGCACCACGGGCAGGGTAGGCTCCGGCCGCACAATGCCCTTCGGAATGCCGGTGGTGCCGGAGGACATGAGCACGATTGCGCCGTGCTTGGGGAAGCGCGGCAGCTCCGCGGCCGGTGGGTTCTTCACAATTTTATCGAGTTTCGGCAGATCGCTTGCGCCCGTATCGTGCGCGATGATGACCGGGATATCGGTGTCCACGCGGTCAATGAACTCGTCATCTACAACCAGCACGTTGATGCCGTTTTCCTCGATGCAGCCGGCCAGCTGCTCCGGGGAGGAGCCCACGTTGAGCAGATAAATAGAAGCGCCCACATAACCCTTGGCGCCGAGCGGAATGATGATGCCGCGGCCGTTGCGCGCCATGACGCCGAGGCGAATCTCGGGCAGGTCCAGCGAGCGGAGGTAGCGGGCGAAGCCTTGCGTGTGGGTGCGCAGCTGGCGGTAGGTGAGGGTGCCGTCGTCGTCGATAAGCGCCAAGCGCTCGGGGCAGGCAAGGTAGCCCTGTTCGATCTCGCGCGCGGTGGTGAAGCGGTAGCGGGCCAGGTTTGGCAGCAGATTGATCTGGGCCTTCGTGCCGCCTTGGTGGCTGACGAGTCCGGCGTTGAGAAGCGCCGGCACGAACCGGCCGAGGGCTGCGGCGTGGAACTTGAAATCAGAGAAATTCACGGTTGGGATAGCTCCAAATAAGCAAAGATAACAAAAAGGTAACCATGGACGATATCGTGAGAGAGGCGCGCGGTGTTGCCGCCAACTCGAATTATGTTACAGAAGTGACTACAGTTACCTGAAGTTACTGGTGTTTCTAGAAAAGGATCTCATGAAATCTCTGCAGCTCAAAGTCCTCTCCGTGGTGGCGTCCGCGCTGGCCGTCGTAGGCGTGGCTGTCGCGCCGCAGGCCACCGCCGCGGAGCGCAACCTGGTAGCCTTCGGCGATTCCGTCTTGGCGGATCCAGACGCCGGCTCCTACTTGGCCCACCGCTACGATCCCTCTAAAGGTGTGGGCGTAGATTGCCCGACCTCCAATAACTACGCCAAGCGCGCCGGCGCCAAGCTGCGCCTTCCGGTGCGGGACTTCTCCTGCTCCGGCGCCGTGTCCATGTCCCGCGGCCCGCAGATCTTCCAGCAGGTGGATGCGGCCATCCGTACCGGCGCGCTGAGCCCGGCCACTAACCGCGTGGTCATCACCACCGGCTTTAATGACACCTACAACCACCGCGATATGAGCCTGCCGCAGATTCGCAAGGAGTTCGCGGACCGCACCGCCCCGCAGATCGAGCGCATTAAGCGCGCGGCCCCGAACGCTCGCGTCCAGATCGTGGGATACCCCACCATCGGCACCGGCCCTTATTACTGCCTCTTCCACTTCGGTCCGCGCCCGGCCGATTCCACCTTCCTGCCGGGCATCCAAGACTTTGAGAATAAGGCGCAGTGGATGCAGGTGGATCTGGCGGCGCGTACCGGCGTGCAGTTCTTGGATATGAAGCCTTCCACCCGCAATAACGGCATGTGCGCCGATGCAAACCAGCGCATGTGGGCTGGTCTGGTGGACTTTACTGCTGGCGACGGCAACCTGCCCATCCATATGAACCAGCGTGGCCACGAGCATGCGGCCAACGTCATCGCCCGCTCTTAAAAAGAGTTTTCAATAATGCGCCGGTTTTGAAAATATCGGTACGCTCGGGCGCATGACTGTAAAAGCTGTTATCGCCCGTTCCAAGGGTGCGGAAGTCGAAACCGTCAACATTGTCGTTCCTGACCCCGGCCCTAACGACGTCATCGTGCGCGTCCAGGCCTGCGGTGTGTGCCACACCGACCTCGCCTACCGCGATGGCGATATTGAAGACGCCTTCCCCTTCCTGCTCGGCCACGAGGCCGCAGGTGTAGTAGAGACCGTAGGTTCTGCGGTCACCCACGTGGAGGAAGGCGACTTCGTCATTTTGAACTGGCGCGCCGTGTGCGGCGAGTGCCGCGCCTGCAAGAAGGGCGAGCCAAAGTACTGCTTCAATACCCACAACGCCTCCAAGAAGATGACCCTCGAGGACGGCACCGAGCTCACCCCTGCGCTGGGCATCGGTTCCTTCGCTGAGAAGACCCTGGTCCACGAGGGCCAGTGCACCAAGGTAGAAGACACCGACCCAGCCGCTGCCGGCCTCCTGGGCTGCGGCATTATGGCGGGCCTCGGCGCGGCCGTGAACACCGGCGATATCCAGCTCGGCGAGTCCGTCGCTGTCTTTGGTTGCGGCGGCGTTGGCATGGCTGCCATTGCGGGCGCCAAGCTGGCGAGCGCAGCCAAGATCATTGCTGTGGACATCGACGAGTCCAAGCTGGAGACCGCTCGCGAGTTCGGCGCGACCGACACCATCTGCTCCAAGGATCTGTCGGAGCAGGAGGTCATCGATGCCGTCCGCGAGCTCACCGGCGGCTTCGGTACCGACGTCTCTATCGACGCCGTGGGCATCCAGCCCACTTGGCGCCAGGCCTTTTACTCCCGCGACCATGCCGGCCGCATGGTCATGGTGGGCGTGCCGAACCTCACCGACCACGTGGACATTCCGGCCATCGACCTCTACGGCCGCGGCGGCTCCATCAAGCCCGCGTGGTACGGCGATTGCCTCCCAGAGCGCGATTTCCCCGCTTACGTAGCGCTGTCCAAGGCCGGCAACTTCCCGCTGGACAAGTTTGTCACCGAGCGCATTGCGCTTGACGACGTCGAGCAGGCCTTTACCACCATGAAGTCCGGCAAGGTTCTGCGTTCGGTGGTGGAGTTCTAATGCGTATCGATAGCACGGTTACTTCTGGCAAGTTCCGCCTCGATGGCGGCGAGTGGGACGTGGACAATAACGTCTACGTCGTGGGCGATGACTCCAGCGTGTACGTGGTGGACCCCTCCCACGATCTGGATGCGGTAGCAGAGCTCGTTGGTGACCGCCGCGTGGAGGGCATCCTTTTGACCCACGGGCACAATGACCACTGCGAGCTCGCCCCCGAGGCCGCCAAGCGCTTCGATACCGAGGTCTACCTGCACCCGGACGATGACATGCTGTGGCAGGAGTCCAATGGCGATGCTCCGTACACGCCATTGGCGGACCGCGGGCAGTTCGATATTGGCGGCGAGAAGATTACGGTCTACCACACCCCGGGCCACTCGCCGGGCTGCGTGGTGCTGCACGTGGGCGAGACGCTGCTATCGGGCGATACGCTCTTCAACGGCGGCCCTGGTGCCACCGGCCGCAAGTACTCCGACTTCGATGTGATCATCGAGTCGCTGAAGAACGTCGTCTTCACCCTGCCGGAGGACACCAAGGTCCTGCCAGGGCATGGCGACGCCACCACGGTGGGCGCGGAGGCCGCGCGCATCGACGAATACATCGAGCGCGGTTACTAACCGCTGCGTGCTAGTACGCCTCTAGTACGCCCGCAGGTACTCGCCGTAGCCGGACTTAAGCAACGGCTCGGCGAGTTTTTCTAGCTGGGCGCGGTCGATGAAGCCCGCTTCGAAGGCGGCCACTTCTGGTGAGCCGATAACGATGCCGGTGCGTTTTTGCATCACCTCGACGTAGGCGGAGGCCTCGCTCATCGAGTCCACCGTTCCCGTATCGAGCCACACGCTGCCGCGGTGCAGGCGCTGGACATTGAGCTCGCCGCGGCGCAGGTACTCCTCGTTTACCGCCGTGATCTCCAGTTCACCGCGGCCGCTGGGCTCGATGCCCTTGGCTATCTCCACGACGGAGTTGTCATAAAAGTACAAGCCCACCACCGCGTGGTTCGACCGCGGTACTTCCGGCTTTTCCTCGATGCTGAGCGCATGGCCTGCGGCGTCGAATTCCACGACACCATAGCGCTGCGGATCCGAGACCTCGTAGGCGAAGATGATGCCGCCCTCCGGATCTTGGCAGTGGGCGAGCTCGCCGCCGAAGCCGTGGAAGATATTATCGCCGAGCACCAGCGCGACGCTGTCGTCTCCAATAAACTCCTCGCCGATCAAAAAGGCCTGCGCGAGCCCCTCCGGCCGCGGTTGGACCGCGTAATCGATCATGAGCCCGAGCTGCGATCCATCGCCAAACAGTCGCTGGAAGGCCCCCGCATCCTCTGGGGTGGTAATGATGAGGATTTCCCGAATACCCGCCTGAATGAGCGTGGTGAGCGGGTAATAAATCATCGGCTTGTCATAAATGGGCATGAGCTGCTTCGAGATGCCCTTGGTAATCGGGTAGAGCCGCGTGCCGGAACCGCCGGCCAGGATGATGCCTTTCATTTAATCCTCCGGGTACAGCGCCAAGTACAGGGCAAGCGCCGCGCGCCAATTCTGCGGCTTGAAGCCCGTAGCCTCGATTTTATCTAGCGCAAGCGTCGACTCCTTGGGGCGCGGCGCCTCGGGGCCCGCGATCTCGCGGTACTGCTCGGTGCTTACCGGAGTGACCTCGGCCGGGTCGTGGCCGAGCCCGATGAACACGGCCATGGCAATCTCATCGCGGCCCACGGTATCGCCCGAGTTGGAGAGGTTATACACTCCGTAGTCCGCACCGGAGTTGAGCAGGTGCACGATGCCCTTGGCCAAGTCCTCGGCAAACGTGGGCCGCCCGCGCTGGTCATGGATGACCTTCGGTTCCACGCCCTTAGTGGCCAGCCGGCGCATGGTGGACATGAAATTCTCACCATCACCAAAGACCCAGGAAGTACGGATGACGTAGTGCTGCGGCGCGGTCTGCGCGGCGGTATCGCCCGCGGCTTTCGACGCCCCATACGCACTCAGCGGCGACGGCAGTTCTTCCTCGGTGTGGACCTCGTTGGTGCCGTCGAAGATATAGTCGCTCGACACATGCACCAGCGTGAGTTGGTTCTCCGCGGCGATGCGCGCCAGCCGTGCGGGCGCTTCCGCATTGACGGCCCAGGCGGCGGCGCGGTCGTTTTCGGCACCGTTGACGTCGTTATACGCCGCGCAATTGATGATGGCGGAGTACTGCTTCCAATTCCGTTCTGGTGGGTCGGTGATGTCGAAGTCGGCGTGGGTGCACAATTCGGCGTCGGCAAGCAGGCGTTTGAGCGCACGCCCCAACTGCCCGTTCGCGCCGGTGACGAGGATACGCCGGGCAGGCATCGGGCTCACGTCTTCGAGGGCGGGGTGCTGCTTGTCCTTCTCCGAAATCTCGGTGGGCTCCAGCGGCCAGTCGACGATGTTGAGGTTCACCGCGGCGTAGCGAGCCTCGGCCGACCAGTGCTCATTCACCAGGTAGCAATAGGAGGTTTCCTCCAGCGCCTGAAAGCCATTGGCGACGCCCCGCGGGACAAACACCGCAGTCTCCGGCCCTACCTCGTGGGTGACGACTTCGCCAAAGCTATCCGACCCCTCGCGCAAGTCGCACCATGCGCCGAAAATCTTGCCCTGCGCCACCGAGACGAGCTTGTCCCACGGCTCAGCGTGCAGGCCGCGCGTAGCACCGGCGTGATTAAAAGAGATATTGTTCTGCACCGGCTGGAAGCTCGCGAGCTCTGGCGCGAGGCCGGTGAATTTCTCGCGTTGCCAATTCTCCTTGAACCAGCCGCGGTTATCGCCGTGCACGTCGAGGTCGATGATGAGCAGCCCCGGGATGGCGGTTTCGGTAATACGCATATCTACTGTCCTTGCTGCTTGTAGCGGGCTTCCACGTCTTCTTTCTCGGGCTTCCACCAGCCTTCGTTATCGCGGTACCACGCGATGGTGTCTTCGAGACCGGCGCGGATATCCGTGAACCGCGGGATCCATCCCAGCTCGCGACGCAGCTTGGTGGCGTCCATGGCATAACGCTGGTCGTGGCCGGGGCGGTCCGCCACGTGCTCATAGAGTGCGCGCCCATTGCGGGTGTGGCCCATGATTTCGCAGATCAGCTCAATGACCTGCTTATTATTAATATCTTCCTGGTCCGCGCCGATATTGTAGGTCTCGCCGATGCGGCCCCGCTCGAGGATGGCGAGCACCGCTTCGTTGTGGTCATCGACGTGGATCCAATCGCGCACCTGCTCGCCCGTCCCATAGAGCTTGGGCGAGTGTCCGGAAAGGATATTGGTGATCTGGCGGGGGATAAACTTCTCGATGTGCTGGTAAGGCCCGTAATTATTGGAGCAGTTTGAGATGGTCGCGCGCAGCCCGAAGGAACGCACCCATGCTCGCACGAGGTGGTCAGACCCCGCCTTGGTGGCCGAGTATGGGCTGGAGGGAGCGTAGGCAGTATCCTCGGTAAATTTGGTGCCTGCCCCGATTTCCAGATCTCCGAAAACCTCGTCAGTGGAGACATGGTGGAAGCGCGTATCGTGCTTCCGGCAGGCCTCCAAAAGGGTGAATGTGCCTACGAGGTTCGTGTGGATGAAGGGCGAGGGGTCGCGCAAAGAATTGTCGTTATGGGACTCGGCGGCAAAATGAACCACTACATCGGCAGCGGCGACGAGCGGTTCTACGGTGGCGGGATCGGCGATATCCCCCTCCACGAGGTCAATATCGAGGCCGGCGAGGTTGGCGCGGTTTCCGGCGTAGGTGAGTTTATCGAGCACCGTAACGCGGGTATCGGGACGCGCCTGGCATATTAGGCGCACGAAATTGGCGCCGATAAAACCGGCGCCGCCAGTGACGAGCATCGTTTGCATGGTTATCCAGTGTAGGGCAGTCGGGCGCGCGGCTGTGGCAGGCTGCGGGCCCCGGTCAGGCCGCGCCCGGGGGCGACGGCGGTGGCGAAGGTGGATCGGTGAGCCTGCGGGCCGGGGCTTGTTCCGCGGCGGGGTGGTCGTTGACCTCCACGGTGGGAGATAAGCCGTCGGTGTGGGCGGCTCGGTATCCTACCCGGCCCGTGTCGGGGTCTCGTTCGGCGTGTCCCATTCCGTTGCGGCCATCGCGGTAATCGTTATTGTCCACGTGGTGCCGGCGGCACAACAGAGTGAGGTTTTTGAGGTCGGTGGCGCCACCGTGAGACCAGGCTTGGAGATGGTGGACGTCGCAGTCCTGCCACGGGCGGTTGCATTCTGGGTGCGTGCAGACGAGTTCGGAGGCTGCGAGAGCGAGCTTCTGCCAGAGGGACGCGGTGCGCTTGGTGCGGCCAAGCTCGAGGGGGAAGCCCTTCTCATCCACGGCACAGAAGAAATCGTGCCGTGCGCCGCCGAGGCGGAGGAGATCGAGCGGGGTGAGCTCGATGCCGGTGCTGGTGGCGAAACGGGTATCTCCGCCCATCGCTTCTAGCTCCTCCAAGGTAGTGGCGACGAAGAAGGAGCCGAGACCGTCGGAGTTCTTTTGGGTGGCGGAGAGATAGCTGGATAGCGCAGCGGTCAATTGGTCCGCCATGCGTTGGGCATAGGTGCGGGTATCGTCCTCGGGACTGAGGTCCGCGCTGCCCTTATTCTTTGCGGGCGCGAAGGCGCTGGCGAGGATGGCAGCTGCGGAGGCATCGAGATAGCCGGAGATGTGCACGCCGCCATCAGCATCTTGGCGGGAGATACTAAAGCGGCGCTTACGGGTAGCGGCGTGCGGATCGGGTTCGCCGGCTGGGTTGAGCGCGTGCCTATTTGCTTTGCGGATGGCCTTGCGTAGCCATTCGCGCAGGGAATCGAAGGAACGACGCTTGGCCTGCTCGAGAGCCTGGTTGCGCAGTTCGCTCGGGCCCGGGATGGCGTACTTGCTGAGGCTGCGCAGCTCGTTTTCGATGAGGTTGAGGATGCGCTCGGGGATAGGATCTTCCTCAAAGAGCTTCTTGCGGCGCTTCTCCTCCTCGCGGCGCTCGCGGTCAGCGCGGCGGCGGGATTCCTCCTCGGCTCGGGCGCGTGCGGCATCGTCCGCATCGGGGTCCGCAGGGGGAGTGGGCTCCGGATCGGGGATGGGTGCGAAGAGGTTGCGTCCATTGCGGAGGCGGGTGGCGGCCTCGGCATCGGTAAGGCCTAGGCGCGTGGTCAGGTAGTCCTTGGCCTTGGAAGAACCAACGCGGCGGCCGGCGTCATCCCGCTCCGCGATGAAAGCGAAGGCGGCGTCGATGGTGGACTTATTGCCTAGCGCCCGCTCCAAGTGTTCGAAATGCGAATGAAGAAGCTCGAAGGACAGATCGGAGGGATCCTGCATGAGGCTGCGCAGCTGGGTGAGCCCAGTGGCAACCTGTGCGATGGCGGAGTCTATCTCCGCGTGCTTGGTGGTCTGCATGTTCCCTCCCTTCCTTTTCGTTTACATGTTCTATATTACCCAGATAAAACACCCTGTCAACAGGAAAGAAGGGATTGGTCAATAGATTAGACATTCCCCAAACAAACGCAGGCAAAACCCCACAAAACGGGGCCAAAGCCACTAACTCGGGAAGGGAGGAAGGGCCTTCTGGTTGAGCCAGGTGTCTACGGTGGCGTCGAAAAGCGCGGCGTCAGGAGCGGCGGCGCGGAAGGCATCCAGCAGCATGGAGGGCTCTACCACCGAGTGTTGGTGTTCGGTGAGGTAGCTGCGGAGGGTGGTAAAGAAGGCGTCGCCAAGCAGGCGGTGAATGGCGTGCACGGTCAAGGCGCCGCGCTTATACACGCGGTCATCGAACATATCGCGCGCACCCGGATCGGAAACGGTGAGATTCTGCGCCTTGCGTCCCAGGACGTTGTAGTGGGAACGTGCCGCCTCGCGCGCGGTGGTCTCGCCCTTGTGCTCGCCCCATAGCCACTCGCTGTAGCAGGCAAAGCCCTCGTTGAGCCAAATATCCTTCCACTCGCCCAGGCCCACGGAATTGCCAAACCACTGGTGGGAAAGCTCATGCGCAATAAGACGCTCAAAGGCGTGATCGCCCTTGATGTGATTGGAGCCAAAGATGGACAGGCCCTGCGCCTCCAGCGGAATTTCCAGCTCATCTTCCGTGATGACCACCTGATAATCCGCAAAGGGATACGGGCCATAGAGGGAGGAGAAGAAGTCCACCATTTCCTGCTGCTGGGCAAACTCATTCAGCACGCGCTCGCGCAGCGCGGCCGGCGCCCAAGCGCGCGTGGAAGGTCCCAAATCGAAAGAAGAGAACTCTCCTACCTGCACCGTCGCCAGATAGGTGGCCATGGGCTCGCGGGTGCGGTAGTGCCAGCGCGTGGTGGAACCGCCCGCCCGGCGGGAGACAAGGTCACCATTAGATACCACGATGAAGGGATCATCGGCCGTAATGATGATGTCATAGAGCGCCTTGGCAGAAGGCGTATCGTCGCAGGGGAACCAGCTCGGCGCGCCATTGGGCTGGCTGGCCACCAGCGAACCGGACTCGGTTTCTTCCCAGCCGATCTCGCCCCAGGTGGTGCGGATCGGCCGCGGGCTGCCGCCATAGCGGATCACCAGCTCAAACTCCGTGCCGGCCGCAATCTCCTCTGCGAAGCGCAGGCGCAGCTTGCCGGAGGATTGGCGGAATTTAGCTACCCGCGGCGCACCCTGTGCGGTCACGCGCCGGGCCACCATCGCCCCGCCCAGATCCAGGGTCAGGGACGCCAAATCCTCATCGGTCCGGATGGCCAAAGTAGCCTCGCCGTGGAGGAGGTTGGGCTCCACGCGGTAGGTCAGGTCCAGCGTGTAGTGGGAGACCTCGAAACCGAGGTTAAAATCCACGCCGGTATAAGGATCAGTGTGGGCACGCGAAAGGGCGGTAGGAAGCAACTTCATAATGCTGCAAGCCTACCGCCCTTTTAGCCGTGGAAAGAAACGAGCTTATTTATTGAAAGCGCGCTCGAAGACCGGCCAAGAATCCTTGAGGTCCGCAATCCAGTGCGGCCAGGAGTGGGTGCCGGTATTGCGGAAGTTGTAGGTCGCCGGGATGCCAGCCTGGTCCAGCTTGGCCTTGAAGTTGTGGGTGCAGTAGTTCACGCCAGCCTCGATGGCGCCACCTTCGACCTGCAGCCGAGCGGAGCCCACAGCAGCGATAGCAGGGTTAGCTCCCTGATTCGTATAGTAAGAATACGTATCGGTTTCTCCGGCCAACCCAGAACCGGAAGAGATGTACAGCTCCGTGCCGCGCAGCTTCTCGTGGTTCATCATCGCGTCGTTGTAGCGGTTGGTGGGGGAGCCGAACGGGCCCCACATCTGCTCCGCGGTCGCACCGCCGCGGTTAACGGTAAGCTCAACGGCCTTGTGCTCTACCGGATAAGCGGTAGCCGCGCAGCCGGCGTAGGAACCGACGGCGTCGTAGAAGCCCTGGTTGTGCTCCGCCAACAGCAGGGAAGAGGTGGCGGACATGGACATGCCCGCGACAGCGCGGTGGTTATCGGCCTTGATGTGGCCCTCGATGGCGCCCGGCAGTTCCTTGGTAAGGAAGGTTTCCCACTTCTGCGGGCCCTTGAGGTACTTGGAGTTCGGCTCGGAGACCCAGTCGGTGTAGTAGGAGAAAGCACCGGCCTGTGGGACGACCACGTTGACGTTCTTGGAGTGGTAGAAATCGACGGCGTCAGAAAGCTTCAGCCAGTCCATGTCCTGCTCCGCGCCGCCTGCACCATTGAGCAGATAGATGGTGGGGCGGTTCTCGTCCGTCGCGCGAATGACAGCCAGCGGAATCTTACGGCCGTTCATGGCCGGGGAGGTGGCCTGCAGCTTTTCGACGCGCGGATCGTCCTTGTACTTCTGGTACCAAGTCTGCTGCTCCAGCTCTGGGGTGACCTCCAGCGGGGCCAGGGTGGACTGGGCGGCGTTGCCCGCTACCTGTTGCGGGGTGAGCTGTGCGGCCCCCGCCATCGGGGTGCAAGCCAAGCCTGCGCACACTGCGGTGCCGGCAAGGATGGAGCTAAGGCGCTTCATAGTGCTTCTTTCCTGTAGTTAATGAATTCCTGATTATTCGGCAGCGACAGCATCCACGGCGGCCGCTACAGCCTCCGCAGCGTCCGGAACCTCTGCGCCCTCAACGCCCTTGTCCTCGACAAAGTCCTTGTCCGGGGACTGGTCAGCGGCGCTCGGGGCGTCCTTAACCTGCGCATCTTCCTCGGCCTGCGGTGCCTCGATGGAAAGCTCGTTGGGCTTTACCTCCGGCACGGCCGGTGCCTCTGCAGCAGCCTTGTTAAAGCCGCGCTCGAAGGTTGCCCAAGAGGTGAAGAGGTCATTGCGCCAGCCTGGCCAGGAGTGGGTGCCGGTATTGCGGAAGTTCCAATCCGCCTTCATGCCCTGGGAATCCATCTTGGCCTTGAGGTCATGGGTGCAGGAGTTCATCGCGGCCTCGATGACGCCGCCCTCAACGATGAGGGTGGAAGATCCCGGAACACCCCAGTCATTGGCGCCGCCCAGGCCGGAGTTGACCGAAACATAAGTCTCGGACTTGCCCAGGTTATTCGGGTTAGCGTTCACCAAGGCATCGTTGTACACGTTGTACTCGCTGCCCATAGCGCCCCACATCTGATCGGCCGAGCCACCGCCGCGGTTGACGGTCAGCTGGGTGTAGAGGCGTGGCAGCGGGCGAGAGGTGGAAGCGCAGCCAGAGAAGGAGCCCACGGCGTTGTAGAAGCCCGGGTTGTGCTCCGCCAGCAGCAGGGAGGAGGTGGCGGACATGGACATGCCGGCAATCGCGCGCTTGCCATTGCCGCCGATGTGCTCTTCCAGTTTGCCCGGTAGCTCCTTGGTGAGGAAGGTTTCCCACTTCTGCGGGCCCTTGAGGTAGCCGCTATTCGGGGAGGATACCCAGTCGGTGTAGTAGGAGAAGGCGCCGGCCTGCGGGATGACCACGTTGACGTCCTTGGACGTGTAGAAGTCCACCATGTCCTGCACGCCCTCGGCCTCAGGGTCGATGTCGTGGTTGGCGGTGGCGGTCAGCCAGTCCATGCCCTGCTCGGCGCCGCCCGCGCCATTGAGCAGGTACAGGGTGGGGCGCTTCTTATCAAAGTTGCCGTCCGGGGTGATGACCGCCAGCGGAACCTCGCGGCCGTCCATGGCGGCGGAGGTGGCGGTCAGGGCCTTAACGTGGTTGCCGTAGTGCTTGCCTTGGCCGCTCTTGTGGCCGAAGGCATAGCCCTTCCACTTGTCCTTATCTTTCAGCTTGGCAATATCCACCACGCGGTTTTCGCCTTTGGTGGTGATGGCGTAGTTGATGTTTTCCGCATCCGCCGAGTCGGTGAGGTTAACCTCGCGAATGGTGGACGGGGTGGCGTCGCCCTGGATCTCGGCCGGCTCGACGGCGGAGGCGATAGGGGCGGAGAGGACTCCTGCCGCGATGGCGATGCCTGCGACGCTGGAGCCGATAGAGCGCAAAGTATGCATATTTTAGCTTCCTCGAGTTAAGAGAATCTTCTCAGTAGGTATCGTTCCGCAAAGCGGGAATGTTAGCAAGACTCTATGCCTTAATAGCCCTTTTAATGTAGCAAAACCTGTGACGCATGTGGTTTGTGTGTCATAATTCTGAACGCGGCGCGTATGTAACGGTGACGCTACAATCTCCGCTAGTACTAAACGTGTGAATAATGCGGTCCCCATCCGCGGGCCCATCCCTCGCTCTAGGCAAGTAAAAACACAGAAAGAAGCATAATGAACGTTTTCGATTCCATCCTCGTGGCCATCAACGAAGTTCTGGGCCAGTTCCTGCACACCGGTTCCTCCATGTCCTCCACCGCTGCACTGGCTCTCGGCCTGTTCTAAAACACCGAGTCCATAGCCCTGCGTGGGGGCGTCGCGCGCTTGCCGACGCCACCGTGCAGGGCCTTTGCGCGTTTTACCCCCGAAGCGTGGGGTACTCGGGCACAAGAGTGTGACCCAATGCGCGACATGGAGGGGAAAGTTACGTATCCTAAAGGGCGTGACTAATGAACATTATGACGTAGTAGTACTCGGCGCGGGCCCTGGCGGCTACGTGGCCGCCATCCGTGCAGCTCAGCTTGGTAAGAAAGTTGCCGTAATCGAGAAGCAGTACTGGGGCGGTGTCTGCCTCAACGTAGGCTGCATCCCTTCCAAGGCGCTGCTGAAGAACGCTGAGGTTGCCCACACCTTCAACCACGAGGCCAAGGACTTCGGCATTTCTGGCGATGTTTCCTTCGACTTCGGTGTTGCCCACAAGCGTTCCCGCAAGGTTTCCGCGGGCATCGTCAAGGGTGTCCATTACCTGATGAAGAAGAACAAGATCACCGAGATCAACGGCCTTGGCTCCTTCAAGGACGATAAGACCATCGAAATCACCGATGGTGACGACAAGGGCAAGACCGTTACCTTCGATGACTGCATCATCGCTACCGGCTCCGTGGTCAAGTCCCTGCCGGGCGTAGAGCTCGGTGGCAACATCGTCTCCTACGAGGAGCAGATCCTCAACGATGAGGCCCCGAAGTCCATGGTCATCGTCGGCGCCGGCGCCATCGGCATGGAATTTGCTTATGTTCTGTCCAACTACGGCGTGGACGTCACCATCGTGGAGTTCATGGACCGCGTCCTGCCAAACGAGGACAAGGACGTCTCCAAGGCCATTGCCAAGGAGTACAAGAAGCTCGGCGTCAAGCTGCTGACCGGCTACAAGACCACCTCCGTGAAGGACAACGGCGATAATGTCACCGTTGAGGTGGAGTCCAAGGACGGCTCCAAGCAGGACACCCTCACCGTGGACCGTGCCATGATCTCCATCGGCTTCGCCCCGCGCACCGAGGGCTTCGGCCTGGAGAACACCGGCGTTGAGCTCACCGAGCGCGGCGCTATTGCCATCGATGACACCATGCGCACCAACGTCGACCACATCTACGCCATCGGTGACGTCACCGCGAAGCTGCAGCTCGCCCACGTTGCTGAGGCCCAGGGCGTTGTCGCCGCAGAGACCATCGCCGGCGTGGAGACCCAGCTTTTGGGCGACTACATGAATATGCCGCGCGCTACCTTCTGCAACCCGCAGGTCGCTTCCTTCGGCTACACCGAAGAGGCTGCCAAGGAGAAGTTCGCGGACCGCGACATTAAGGTTGCTACCTTCCCGTTCTCCGCTAACGGCAAGGCCGCTGGCCTCAATGAGACCGCCGGCTTTGTCAAGCTCATCGCGGACGGCGAGTACGGCGAGCTCATCGGCGGCCACATGGTGGGCTCCAACGTATCTGAGCTGCTGCCGGAGCTGACCCTGGCGCAGCGCTTCGACCTCACTGCTGAGGAAATCGGCCGCAACGTTCACACCCACCCGACCCTCTCTGAGGCCATGAAGGAGGCTGCCGAGGGCATCGGCGGCCACATGATTAACCTCTAAGCAGGGCTGCTTGCCGACGTCCGCCTTTGAGCGCGACGCCAGCGGCACCGCACCGTTCTCCCGCTCGTCGGAGGGAGACGGACTGCGGTGCCGCTTTCTGTTTGTAAGCACTACTCGAAAATTTTTCGAGTAGATTTCGAGTAGGCTTCGAGTACTGCCAAACCGGCAGGTCATAACGTTATTTACTCGAAACGAGCTCTTTCGAGTAGCTTTCGAGTAGCTTTCGAGTAGTTTTCGAGTAGGTCGATTGGCGCCCAAGACGCTAGTAGGGTGCAACTGCGGATCGGTGGGCGTCGACGTTGATGACTTCATTAATGGGCGGGAAGGCGCGCTGCGCGCAGTTCTCGCGCGGGCACGTGCGGCAGCCGGAGCCGATGGGGGTGGCCGAGGAGAGATCGGTGAGATCGAGTCCCTCGGCGTAGACGGTGCGGTCGGCGTGGCGGGCCTCGCAGCCTAGGCCGATGGCGAAGAGCTTATCGGTATCGCCAAAGCGCCCCTGGTGGTGCTGGACGGCGCGCGAAATCCACAGGTAGTTACGGCCATCGGGCATCTGGGCCAGCTGGCGGGAGATAATGCCGGGCTGGGTGAAGGTCTCGTAGACATTCCACAGCGGGCAGGTGCCGCCATTATTGGAAAAGTGCACGCCGGTGGCGGATTGGCGCTTGGACATATTGCCTGCGCGGTCGACGCGAACAAAAGTAAAAGGAATGCCGCGGAGGTTATCGCGCTGCAGGGTGGACAGGCGGGAGGCCACGGATTCATAGCCCACGCCGAAGACCTGGCAGAGGTATTCCACGTCGTAGCCCGAGCGCTCGGCCTCGGAATGCATCAGTGCATAGGGCATCACGGTGGCCGCGGCGAAGTAGCTGGCCAAGCCGCGCTGCGCGAGGTTGCGCGAAGCATCCGAGGTAAACGGCTCCTCCTCCACTAGGGAAGCGATGTCGTCCCCGGCCTCGAGGAAGCTCAGCTCCGCGGCCATACGGAAGGCGCGCTGGCCTTCGCTCAGGCGCGAAGCGAGCCGGAACTCGCCGGTCTCGCGGTTAAAGCTGTGTAGCGTGCCATCCATCTGGGAAGTGATGTGGATATCTACGTTGTGGCGATCGCGCAGGCGCTGGGCCAGGGCATGTTCGGTGTCGCGGATGCCGAAGTGGGTGACCGAGAGGGCGTCGGCAAGCTGCTCTGCATGGTGGTCCAGGTTGTCCAAGTAGTTCTGGCGAGCGTAGAAGAAGTCGCGCACCTCGTCGTGCGGCATGGATAGGGCCTGGGTGGCCTCGGTGGTGCGGCGGGCATCGGTGGCCAGCGAAAGCTTATCGCGCACATTGCGGTAGCGGCGGTGGACGTCTACCAGCGTGCGGGCCACGGTGGGGTGGTTATAGACCAGCTCGGAGAGCTCCTGCAGTTCGACGGGGGAGGGGCAGAGCTCCTTGTCTTGGATGACGTCCTGGATCTCGGCAAGAAGGCGGGAGTCATCGTCGCGGGAGAAGAAGGTGGCATCGACGCCGAAGACTTCCGTGATACGCAGGAGCACCGGCACTGTGAGCGGCCGGACGTCGTGCTCGATCTGATTGACGTAGCTGGCGGAGAGACCCAGCGTCGCGGCAAGGGAAGCCTGACTGAGATCGCGCTCACGGCGAAGCTGGCGAAGGCGGGATCCCACATACGTCTTACTCATGCCGGCAAGGTTACTGGCTGGCCTGCGGGTGTGCACCCTAATTGCAAAGATCTTGCGAAGAATGTTCACCCGCCTGTGGGCTACATGTGGGTTTCATGCGAAAGTTTGACACATAAAGGGGTAAGGCGGTCACTCTAGTAACACCGGGTGACCAAGTTCACAACTGTGGAGGGAATTACGCAACGTCAATATTGCGGAATTCCGAGCAGCCAAGGTAGTGACGTTTTACCCCAAGGCTTCTAAGGCAACCCTTACCTAAAAGAATTATGACTTTAACCGTACCGCCGTACCGTAAGGCGAAACGCTGCAGGAATTGACTAGTAACCAGCGGTTAAGCCCAGTTAAAGTGAGGGCGACAATGGAGGTGTCATGACTTTAAGAAATCCGGACCGTGAGGCAGTAACTCACGGCCACATTACTAACGAACCAATCCGCCAGAAGCCGGGAGTGCCCTCCTGGGTTCTGAAGCTCATCATGGCCGTCACCGGCCTGCTCTTCGCCCTCTTCGTTGTTGGCCACATGGCCGGCAACCTGAAGCTGTACTTGCCGGCGAACGGCGGCGAAGAGGCTCTGGATGAATACGGCGCATTCCTGCGCTCCATGGGCGAGCCGTTGTTCCCGCATGAGGGCGCATTGTGGATTATTCGCGCCGTCCTGCTGGTCGCCATCATCGCCCACATCTACGGCGCGATCGCCCTGACCGCCCGCTCCAAGGCATCCCGCGGCAAGTTCAGCCGCAGCAACCTCATGGGTGGCCTGGATTCCTTCGCCACCAAGACCATGCTGGTCTCCGGCCTGGTTCTGCTGCTGTTCATCATCTTCCACCTGCTGGACCTGACCATGGGCGTACAGCCCATCGCCCCAGGTGACTTTGCAGAGGGCGCGGTGAAGGCCAACATGATTGCTACTTTCAGCCGCTGGCCGGTCACCATCGTGTATGTGATTGCCATGTGCTTCCTGTTCCTGCACCTCACCCACGGCATTCGCCTTGCCGCCTCTGACCTGGGTATCACCGGTGCGAAGTGGCGTCAGACCTTCCTGATCCTGGCGTACGTCATCCCGGCCGTTGTCTGCATCGGCAACATCGTTATGCCTTTGTCCGTTGCCCTGGGCTTGGTCAGCTAAAGGAGTTAGAAACCCATGACTAATACTGAACTCAAGCGCGAGCACCCTAAGTTCTCGCACCCACAGTCCATCGTTCCGGGCGTATCTGCCGGCAACATTCTGGAATCCCACGAGCCGCACGGCGTGCCGATGAAGGATATGTGGTCCCACCAAAAGGACCACATGCAGCTGGTCTCCCCGCTGAACCGCCGCAAGTTTGAGGTTCTCGTGGTTGGTACGGGCCTATCCGCCGGTTCCGCTGCGGCCGCACTGGGCGAGCTAGGCTACAAGGTAAAGGTATTCACTTACCACGATTCCCCGCGCCGCGCGCACTCCATTGCCGCGCAGGGTGGCGTCAACGCCTCCCGTGCCAAGAAGGTGGACAATGACTCCGCCTACCGCCACACCAAGGACACCGTGAAGGGCGGCGACTACCGCTGCCGCGAGTCCGACTGCTGGCGCCTGGCAAACGAGTCCGTCCGCGTCATTGACCACATGAACGCCATCGGCGCCCCATTCGCTCGCGAGTACGGCGGCACCCTGGCTACCCGTTCCTTCGGTGGTGTGCAGGTCTCCCGTACCTACTACACCCGTGGCCAAACAGGTCAGCAGCTGCAGCTGTCCACCACTTCGGCGCTCTACCGCCAGATTGGCCTGGGCAACGTGGAGCTCTTCGCTCACAACGACCTGCAGGACATCATCGTCTACAACGACAACGGTAAGAAGCGTGCCGGCGGCATCGTTACCCGCAACCTGATTACCGGTGAGCTCAAGGCCTTCACCGGCCACGCAGTTGTGCTGGGTACCGGCGGCTACGGCAACGTCTACCACATGTCCACCCTGGCTAAGAACTCCAATGCCAGCGCCATGATGCGTGCGTACGACAGCGGTGCCTACCTGGCCTCCCCGGCCTTCGTGCAGTTCCACCCGACGGGCCTGCCGGTCAACTCCGATTGGCAGTCCAAGACCATCCTGATGTCGGAGTCCCTGCGTAACGACGGCCGCATTTGGTCCCCGAAGAAGGAGGGCGACGACCGCGACCCGAATACCATTCCGGAAGAAGAGCGCGACTACTTCTTGGAGCGCCGCTACCCGGCATTCGGCAACCTGGTTCCGCGTGACGTTGCTTCCCGCGCCATCTCGCAGCAGATCAACGCCGGCCTGGGCGTTGGCCCGCTGCACAACTCGGTGTACCTGGACTTCCGCGACGCCATCGAGCGCCTGGGCAAGGACAAGATCCGCGAGCGCTACTCCAACCTCATCGAAATGTACGAAGAGGCCATCGGCGAGTCTGCTTATGAGACCCCGATGCGCATCGCCCCGACCTGCCACTTCACCATGGGTGGCCTGTGGACCGACTTCAACGAGATGACCTCCATCGATGGCCTCTTTGCCGCCGGTGAGTGCTCCTGGACCTACCACGGTGCTAACCGCCTGGGTGCTAACTCCCTGCTTTCGGCTTCCGTCGATGGCTGGTTCACCTTGCCGTTTACCATCCCGAACTACTTGGCCGACCACCTCAACGAGGAGAAGCTGGCCGAGGATTCCCCAGAGGCACAGGCAACCCTGGCACAGTCCCAGGAGCGCATCGACCGCCTCATGGGTGTGCGCGGTGAGAACCCGCACGGTCCGTCCTACTACCACCGCCAGCTGGGCGATATCCTCTACCACGGCTGCGGTGTGTCCCGTAACGTCGAGGACCTCAAGACCGCGATCACCAAGATCCGCGAGCTGCGCGAGGACTTCTGGGCTAATGTCCGCATTCCGGGTGAGGCCAATGACATGAACCAGGTGCTGGAATACGGCCTGCGCGTTGCCGACTACCTGGACCTGGGCGAGCTCATGTGTGTTGACGCTCTGGACCGCGACGAGTCCTGTGGCGCCCACTTCCGCGAGGACCACCTCACCGAGGACGGCGAGGCAGAACGCGACGACGAGAACTGGTGCTTCGTTTCCGCCTGGGAGCCGGGCGCTAATAAGAACGAGTTCATCCGCCACGCCGAGCCGCTGTACTTTGATTCGATCCCGCTGATGACAAGGAACTACAAGTAATGAAACTGACACTTGAGATCTGGCGTCAAGCCGGACCGACCCAAGAAGGCCACTTCGAGACCGTCCAGGTGGATGACGCTTCTGAGCAGATGTCCATCCTGGAGCTGTTGGACCACGTCAACGAGGGCTACATTGAGCGCGGCGAAGAGCCCTTCGCCTTCGCTTCTGACTGCCGTGAGGGCATCTGCGGTACCTGTGGTTTGACCGTCAATGGTCGCCCGCACGGCCCTGGCCAGAACACCCCTGCCTGCCAGCAGCGCCTGTTCAACTTCACCGATGGCCAGACCGTCAAGCTGGAGCCATTCCGTTCCGCTGCCTACCCCGTCATCAAGGACATGGTCGTAGACCGCGCGGCACTGGATCACGTCATGGAGCAGGGCGGCTACGTCTCCATGGATGCTGGTACCGCTCCGGATGCGGATACCATGCACCTCAACCACGAGACCGCCGAGTACTCGCTGGACCACGCTGCCTGCATTGGCTGCGGTGCCTGCGTTGCTGCCTGCCCGAACGGTGCGGCTCACCTGTTTACCGGCGCGAAGCTGGTGCACCTTTCCCTGATGCCACTGGGCAAGGAAGAGCGTGGCCGCCGTGCTCGCAACATGGTCGACGACCTGGAAGCCAACTTTGGCCACTGCTCCCTCTACGGTGAGTGTGCCGATGTCTGCCCGGCTGGCGTTCCGCTGACTGCAGTTTCTGCGGTTACCCGCGAACGTGCACGTGCTGCTTTCCGTGGCAAGGACGACTAAGCTAAGGTTATTCCGTAGGAATACTAGGAACGAGAGAAAGACAGAAAGACTCCGCCATGAGCGATAACACCCACGCAGTCGCTGACTACGCCAGCGAGACCTACCCGGAGTTCTCCGGCAAGATTCAGGACACCTACATTGAGGGCTACGATCCAGTATCCTTCGGTGCTCCTCACTCTTCCCTTCTGCGCACCTCCACCTGGGTGGGCATGGGTCTGATCCTGTCTTGCCTCCCAGCCGCCGGCATCCTCATCTGGGGCCTTGGCGTGTGGGATACCCCGCTGGGCACTGCCGGTGAGGGCAACTACTCCCTGACCATCATCATCGGCATTATCGCTCTGGTGGCTGTGGCTATCGCCGCATTCGGCACCGTCCACTACGGCCGCCGCTACTACCGCAAGTACCGCAAGGAAACCGGCCGAGCTAACTAAGGCAGCTGCCTAATCTAGGCATTGCCTAAGTTTCTGTACTGACTCGACGCAACCCCCGCCTCCATTAGCATGTTCACCGTGCAGGAGGCGGGGGTTGCGTGATCTCTCACCATCTAAACGACTCTGCCGCTAGCAGGTGGTAGCGATTCAACAAGTCGCTGGAATGACGGCAACCACCGGGCGTGTCCGAGGTGGGCACTAGTGTTATAGAACGAAGCTGAAATACACTTTCACAACCTCAAGGAGAACTCATGACGCACCGCGCGGAGGAAGGCCTCGAATCGGCTACGGCATCGGCATCGTCGGGTGCTGCTCCCGTGCCGCAGGCTGGCAACCAGGAGGCCCGGCGTGCGGATCTGCGGCGGTGGAAGGCGATTGCGCTGTCGTTCCTGATTGGTGCGGCGGTGATCTTTTTGGGGTGTTCGTGGTGGCAGGCGTCGGAAAGCGGGGCTCCAGTGTGGGTGGGCTACGTGCGTGCAGCGGCAGAGGCCGGCATGGTGGGTGGCCTGGCGGACTGGTTTGCGGTGACCGCGCTATTTCGCCGGCCGATGGGGCTGCCCATCCCACACACGGCGCTGATTCCGAATAACAAGGACCGCGTGGGCGATGCCTTAAGTGACTTTGTGGAGGAGAACTTCCTGACTGCGGATGCGCTTAGCGCCAAGGTCCGGGAGGCGGAGCTGCCACTATGGCTGGCGCGCCAGGGTGTGGAGCCCGGCAAGGCGGAGGAGGTCTCCGCGTGGATTGGCCAGCGTGCCGCCAGCGTGGTGGAGGATCTCGACCCCGAAGAGGCAGAGCATTTCATCCGCACCCAAGTCATGGATCGTCTGGCCGAGCCAGAGTGGGGCCCGCCGCTGGGTAGGTTGCTGGAGGGCTATATTGCTGACGGCAAGGCTCGTCCGCTGGAAGACGACCTCATTGAGTGGGCACACGGCAAGATTCTGAGCATGGAGCCCACCGTGGTCACCGCAATCGACGAGCGCATGCCGGGATGGGCGCCGCGCTTTGCCCGCGAGATGGTGGGGGAGAAGGTCTATACCGAGCTCGTGGAATTCGCCGATGAGGTGCGCCGCAACGGCAACCATGAGGCCCGCCTGGCCATTCGCCGCAACCTGTCCAAGCTGGCCTCGGATCTGCAGTGGGACGAGGACATGCGCGGGCGCATCGAGGGCATCAAGCAAGAAATGCTCGCCTCCGACCAAGCCCAGCAGGCACCGGCTGCCATGTGGCGCACGGTATCCACCACGCTCATTGATCAGCTCAATGACCCGGAGTCCTTCCTGCGCCAGAAGATTACGGCGAAGGTAAAGGAGCTGGCGCACCGCCTGCTCGAGGACTCCGAGTTCTTGGCCCAGGCCAATGCGCTCGTGGACAAGGCCGCGCGCTACGCGGTGGAGAAATTCGCGCCGGAAATTATCGCGATTATCCCGGAGACCATCAAGCGTTGGGATGCGGAGGAAGCCTCCCACAATATCGAGCTCATGGTGGGCAAGGACCTGCAGTTTATTCGTTTGAACGGCACTATCGTCGGTTCCCTGGCAGGATTGGTGATATTCGCGATCAACCACCTTATCTTTGGTGCTTAGATAAAAGGAGTAATGAGCAATGAGTGATAATAAGAAGATTTTCGATTCCCTAAAGGATGCCGGCAGCGCTGCTTTTGAGGTAGCCAAGGACTTCGGCGGCCGCCTGCAAGAAGAACGCACCCAGCACGCTCAAGGCGCGCAGGCACACAGCCCTTACGGCGCCACCGGCAAGGATGGCCTGGTAGATAAGGCCACTGCCACCGCGAAGGAATTTGGTGCTTCCTTGAAGAAGGCCGCGGACGGCACCCGCGAGTCCGCGTCTTTCGCTGACGCTAAGGGCAAGTTCTCCACCGCTTATAGCGAGACCCGCGAGGGCGTGATGGACGCCTATAATTCCGCCCAGGCCCGCCGTGCGGAAAAGAAGAATGCGGCGCGCCCTGGCCAGGATTCGGCTCCTTCGCAGGGCGATAATATTATCGATGGCGAAGTAATCGAGACTGACGATCCACAGAATTAAACTACATGTATTTTCTTTATGATCTTGCCCTGAACCTAGACAGGTACCTCTTCCAGGTCCTCGCCCTGACCGCCATCGTCGGTGCGGTCCTCGCCGCCACCACCCGCGAGGATGCCTTCCGAGCCGGCGACCGACAAGGTAAGTGGGTATGGGTAGGCCTGCTGGCTGGTTCGGCGGTAGCGATGGCCACCGGCATGCCATTCCTGTCCTGGATCGGCGCGGTCATTACCGGCGTGTACTGGTTTGATGTGCGCCCGCAGCTCAAGGCCATCATCAACGGCGATTACAGCTACTAATGCTTAACCTGCTTGCTGCCCCGGCCGCGACGGTCAAGGACCGCGCCGCCGATAACACCGTCGTGGTCTCCCCGCACCATGTTTCCATTGCCGCGGGGGCCGGCGCGGCCGATATCATCTCCGTTGCCGGTTATCCCACCGGCCGCCACCACACGCTCATCAAGGCCTCTGAGGCGCGCTTGGCCATCCAATCCGGCGCCAGCGAGGTGTGGGTCAGCCTCGATGAGACCGTGACGGATGCCAATGCCGTGCTCTCCGAGCTCATCGCCATCCGCGAGGCCTGCCCGGATCCGGCCCGCTTGGGCCTCATCGTCCCAGACGCCCCGCTTGCCGACGCCACCCTCAACGCCGCCCACCAAGCCGGCTATCAGCGCCTCATTGTCCGCAGAAGCGAGGCTGCGGCCGCGGACCGCGCGGATTCCGGCGCCGGTGAAGAAGGCATGAAAAAAGGACCGGCGTTGGCGGCTGCCATTCTTCCGGTCCTCGAATTTCCCGCGGCTTTGGTTTAGACGGCTTCCTTCTGCGCGTCCTGCTGCGGCGCGTCATCGTTGGCCCCACCATTGCCGGTGGTGCCCTCGCCGCCACCGGCCAGCTTGTCCATGTCGTTCATCGGAACATCGGTGCCGGTGATGGTGAGCTTGAGTTCGCCATCGAGCACCTCCACGGAATCGACGTTCATGTCCGAGCCCACGAACTGATCCGACATGCCGTTTTGCAGCGCGGAGGAGATGGCTTCGGTAGCCTGCTCCGGCAGCTCAAGGCCGAAGATGGCGGCCTCGGTGGCGCGGATATCGAGCTTTCCATCGTGGGCGGTGGGCTCCAGCGAGAGGTTGGCCAGGCCGCCGGCGAACTTCACGTCCAGCACATGGTCCTGCTCATTGGCGGTAATCTCCGTGACCACCATATTGCCCACTTTGTCGTTGCCGGCTTGTTCGGAAATACCCTTCTGGAAGGAGGCCAGCAGGTAGTCATCCGGCACGGTGGTAGAAGCGCGCAGCTTACCGGCCACCGGATTGTCCTGGTCCGTGCTCATATCTTCCACGTGGATATCGGAGGCAGGCTGGCCCTTGATCTCGGTGCCGTCGATTTGCAGGGTGGACGGCGTGGTCATATCCATCTGGGAAATGGAACCCTTAAACAGGCCCAATAGCAGCGGGCTGCCGCCGAAGCTGACGGAGGGGTCCTCTTTGACCTGGATGCCCTCTTGCTCAGCGGCCTCGTTGAACTGCGAGGTCATCTGGTGGCCGATGAACCAGCGCAGGCCGAACTCGGCCAGCAAGATGAGCACGAGGAGTGCTACGAGGATGCCAATGATGATTTTCCAGGCGAGTGAACCCGCCGATTTCTTCGAAGCCATGCGTACCAGTGTGGCGCATGAGACGGCGCGGGGCAAAGTCTGCGGCGAAGTTAGCAGGACATTTTTAACCTTGCGGCGCCACCGATTCCCAGTCCACGGTGAGCACATTATCGCGCAGGCGCCGGCGGACGGGGTGGATGTTAAAGGGGGCGTCGGCAAGCATGGCCCTTGCCATACGCCAGCGCACGCGCGGTCCGTAAGGCGCCCAGCCGGCCGCACGGTCCCAGGCCTCGTCGGCGGCCTGAAGTAGCTCGTGGATGGGCTCGCCGGGCACATTGCGGTGGATGAGGATTTTGGGCAGGCGCTCGGCAATATCGGAGGGGCGCGCCACATCAAACGGGTCCCACGCCAGGGTGAGCGTCCGCGGACCGTGGGCATCGAGCAGCAACCAGGCCGCGCGCCGGCCGAGTTCATCGCAGGTGCCCTCCACAAAGAAGCCGCCCGGGGCAAGCCGGGAGCACACCGTCTGCCAGGCCTCTTCCACCTGGTCCACGTCATACTGGCGCAGCACATTAAACGCGCGCACCAGCTGCGGCCGGTAGCCGGCCAGCTCAAAACCGCCCAGCTCGAAGCGCACGCCATCGCGCGGCGGCAGTACCCGGTCCGGGTGGATCTCCAATCCGCGCACGTCTACCCGCGGATTCGCCCGGTGCAGCCAGCCTGCCCACTCCACGGTGGTGGCATGCGAGGCCCCGTAGCCCACATCCAGCGCCAGCGGCGTATCCACATGCCGCAGCAGCGCGGAAATCTCCGGGTGCGCGAGCATCCACCTATCGCAGCGGCGCAGCCGGTTGTGGTTGGTGGTGCCGCGGGTAATAACGCCAAAAGGCCGACCCGCAGCTGCGCTAGCGCGCAGATTATGTGCGTGGTCGGCCATAGACTTTGGGTTTTGAGAACTTAGGCGTTCTCAGAGATCCACTGTTCGGTCAGCTTGCCCTCGTTATCGAAGAGCTCGCCCAGGGACTCGCCCACCTTCGGCTCGATGGCGGCGCCCATCATCGGAATGTTGACGGAAATCTCGTTGACGTAGGACAGCTTGGTCATCTCGCCCTCGCCAGCCAGGGAGATATCGCCCTTGAAATCAACCGGGGTGCCCTTGACATCCGCGGTGTAGTTAACGTCAGCAGCCTCACCGTTGAGCTCGCCCACGGTAACCACGCGCTTGACCTTCAGGTCCTGGGAGACCATGGCGCGTACTGCCTCTGGCAGCAGGGTGGTCGGCAGAACCTCGAAGAGGGTGGCTACGTTATCGCTGAACTCGTGCACCTGGCCCGCCTCAGGGGAGAGGTTGGCCACGATGTACTCCCAGTATTCCTTGGTGAGCAGCGCCTTGTGAACCTTTTCGATGGGCTGATTGATGGTTACGGTGTTTTCACTACGGGTTGACATGCCTAACAGACTACCTTGGTAGGCGTGCTTGATAAATCTTTGACGCAACAGCTCACAGCGATCGACGGCGTAGAACTGGACCCCGCCGCCACCTTCGCGGACCTGACTACGCTGCGTGTAGGCGGAAAACCGCAGGCCGCACTGCGCTGCTCGCAGCCGGAGGCCGCCGTTGCCGCGGTGCGTGCCCTTGATCACGCCGAAGTGAAATTCATCGTCGTTGGCGGCGGCTCCAACCTCTTGGTGGCCGATGGCGCAGTGGATCTCGTCGCGGTCATCCTCGACTTCGACGAGGTCTCTATGAATACCGAGACCGGAATGGTGCGCGCACAGGCGGGCGCCGTCTGGGATGACGTGGTGGCTCGCTCAGTGCAGCTCGGCCTGGGTGGCATCGAGTGCCTCTCCGGCATCCCCGGCACCGTGGGCGCGGTCCCCGTGCAGAATGTGGGTGCCTACGGCGCCGAGATCTCCGAGGTCCTTACCCGCGTGCGCCTTTATAACCGCCGCACCGGTACCGATGAATGGGTTCCCGCCTCCGATCTGGAGCTGGCCTATCGCTATTCCAACCTAAAATTCACCGGCCGCGCCGTGGTGCTGGAGGTGGAGCTCCAGCTCGATACCGAGGGCCTTTCCCGCCCGCTGCGCTTTGGCCAGCTCACCCAGAACCCGGGCGAGCGCCGCCCCGTGGCCGAGGTCCGCGAGGAGGTCCTCAAGCTCCGCCGCGGCAAGGGCATGGTGCTCGACCCCACCGACCATGACACCTGGTCCGCCGGTTCCTTCTTTACCAACCCGGTGGTGGACTCCGCTCTTGCCGACGCCGTCCAGGCCAAGGTCCGTACCTCGCTTGGCGACGCCACCGCAGACTCCATGCCCCGCCATCCCTCTGCCGAGGCCGGCCGGGAAAAGCTGTCCGCCGCCTGGCTCATTGATCGCGCCGGGTTTGCCAAGGGCTACCCGGGCTCCGGCCGGGCCACCCTCTCGACGAAGCACACGCTGGCGCTGACCAACCGCAGCGAGGCCACGGCCGCCGATATCGTGGACCTGGCTCGCACCATCCGCGACGGCGTCCACGAGACCTTCGGCGTGGAACTCGTGCCCGAACCCGTGTGGATCGGCCTTTCCCTCGACGAGTAGCGCGCGACCGCGCTGTCGCTCCGGTCTCTGGGGCATAAAACCTGCAAAGCAGCCACGATAGCGCCCTTAACCACGCGGTTTTCGGGTCTATCGTGGCTGCTTTTTCAGTTCGGCGCCTAGCGCGCCGGCGACTCGCTTAGGCGGCCATGACCTGGAGCCACTCATCCTTAGCGCCCAAGAATGCGCGGGCTGCCTCCTGCGCGCCCTCCAAGCTGTGGTGCGCACCCCAACCGCACTGCTCTTCGTTGGCGGCCGGTACCTCGGTAGCGTTAAGAATATCGTTGAGCGCGCCTTCCACCGCGCGCAGCAGCTCGTCCTGCTCCATGCCGTTGGTGATGGCATAGAAGCCGGTGCGGCAGCCCATCGGGGCGAAACCGATGAGCTTATCGGTGTAATTGCGCATGAAGTTTGCCATCATGTGCTCCACCGAATGCAGCGCCTTGGTATCCAGGTGATCCTGGTTAGGCTGGCAGAAACGCAGGTCATACTTAATGATTTCGACGCCGCCGCCCAAATCCGTGCGGTCGGCCACGCGAATATACGGCGCGCTGACTAGGCGGTGGTCGAGTTCGAAGGACTTAACGTTGAGCTTGGTGTCATTTTGTTCAGTCATGCTTTTCTAGTGTAATCACAGCTGAGTGTCACTTCCTGAAATAGATTCTTTACCGCATACGCTGGGATAACATGAGCACTCTCGACGACGCAGCCGAGGTCCCCGGCGCCACACGCACCCCTGGGGACTTGCCTTCTGCCGAACAGCCTGACGGCGAGCAGCCCGCCGGCGAACAGCCTGCCGGCCGCCAGCCTGCCGGCACTCCGTCGAGCGCCGCGGCCACTCCGGTGAGCGAATCCGAGTACGAGGGGGCGGATAAGATCGTGCCCAGCACCGCGCCCACTGTGGTCAAAATTGAGGGCCACACCGAGGAAGTAGATCCCCTGGCCCGCGGCAACCGCTTGCGCAAGGAAAGCTGGGGGCTGGTGGTGCGCCGCGTGTGGGCCGATTTCTTTCACGATGCCTTGATGGATCGTGCGGCCACGATGACGTACTTCACGCTCATGGCCTTTGCCCCCACGGTGCTCGCGGCTTATTCGATAGCCACGCTCATCTTTTCCTCGCGGCGCGCCGAGGTACACGAATTAACCTCACAGTTCATTGCGGACTACGTGCCCAGTTCCATGACGGAGCAGGCGGAAAAGCTCGTGGGCTCCATCATTGGTTCCACGGCGCAAGGCACCTTCGCGCTGGTGGTATCCGTGCTGATTTCGCTCTTTGCCGCCTCGGCCTATGTGCGCGCCTTCTCGCGCACGGCCAATACCGTCTATGGGCGAGTAGAGGGCCGCGGAATCATCCGCACTTGGGCGTTGATGTGGGGGCTGACCATCGTCCTCGTCATCGGTGCGGTCATCGTGCTCTTTGCTAACCTGCTGCGCGATACCATCGTGAGCGGCGTCATCGATCCGCTCGCGGGCAAACTGGAGATGCAAGGCACCGCGGACTTTTTGGGTGGGATCTTCATGCCAGTGTGGAATTGGCTGCGCTTCCCGCTCACCGTGGTGATCGTGCTGAGCTTGATCGCTATCTTGTATCACTTTTCCCCGAACGTGCGGCCGGCGCGCTTTCGGTGGATAACCCTAGGCTCCGTTGTAGCGCTGAGCACCAATGTTGTGGTGTGGGGCGCATTTGCGCTGTATACCCAGCGCTTTGCCGGAGCCAGCGTCTATGGCGCCTTCAGCCTCATCATGGCCGTATTCATGGCCGTATGGCTATCTAATACGATGCTCATTCTGGGCATCAAGCTCGATGCGGAGATCCTGCGCGCCAAAGAGCTGCAATTGGGTCTGCACGCCGCGCGGCATATCCAGACCCCGCCGCGTTCCGACGCCGCCGCTAAGTCCCAAGCCCGCGCCCAGCACGACCTTGAGGAACGTTCTGAGCGCATCTACCAACAGGCGGTGCGCCGGGGAGGGCAGGAAGAAGGCTAGCCCTGGTTGAGTAGCGCGAGGAGATCGCGCTGGACATCGCGGCGGCGCAGCTTGCCCAGCTGATCGCTGGCGAGCGCCTCCATGGCAAAGAAGCGCTGCGGGACCTTATAGCGCGCCACCAACACGCGGCAATGGTCGCGCAAGGCGGACTCGTCGAGCTGCGCGCCGGGGGCAAGCACCACGCAGGCGGCGACGTCTTCTGAACCATCGGAGCGAGGAACGCCGACGACCGCGGCCTGGGCAATATCAGGATGGGAGGTTAAAGCCTCCTCGACCTCGCCGGGATAGACATTGAAGCCACCGGTGATGATGATTTCCTTGATGCGGCCCACCAACCGGATATGGCCGTCAGGCTGGCGCACGCCCATGTCCCCGGTGCGGAACCAGCCGTCGTGGAAGGCGGCGGCGGTGGCGGGGGCGTCGGCAAGGTAGCCGCTAAAGACTTGCGGGCCGCGGGCGAGGATCTCGCCGGCCTCGCCATCCGGCTGGGTGCGGCTGAGGTCGTGAGGATCGCCGATGCGCAGCTGCGTATCCGGCAGCGGCAGGCCGATGGTGCCGGCGCGCCGGGTGTCATCGAGGGGATTGATAGTCAGCACGGGAGAGGTCTCCGTAAGCCCATAGCCTTCCACCAGCATGCCGCCGGTGCGCGCCTCCCACGGCTCAATGATGCGCGAGGGGAGGGAAGCCGCGCCCGAGATGGAGTAGCGCACCCCGCCGAGGTCCGCGGGCGCGTCAGAAGCGGCTGTGTCTGCGGCCGAGGGCGTGGCCGCCATGGCGCGCTCGTAGATGGTGGGCACGCCCGGCATCCAGGTGGGGCGGCGGGCAGCAAGCGCCTTGGTCACCGCGTCGGTGTGTGGGGCAGGCAGCAGGATGATCTCGGCCGCGCAGCGCACCGCGAGGAGCACGCTCATAGTCAGGCCATAGGAATGGAACATGGGCAGTGCGGCCAGAAAGCGCTCGTGTCCGGGGCGCAGCGGGGCCTGGGTTTCCAGCTGCAGGCAGTTGGCCGCGAGGTTGCCGTGGGTTAAGACCACGCCCTTAGGCTGGGCGGTGGTGCCGGAGGTGTAGAGGATAAGGGCGGCGTCGGCAAGTGCGGCAGGGTGCGGTTCCACCGGGGCGCCGCTGAGGGGAAGCGGCTCGCTGAGGGAAACGGAGATGGTGGTCTCTACCTGCGCGGAGACGGTGGGGGCGATGTCCTCCCAGGCAATCGCCACGCGGGCGCCATGGTGGGCGAGCAGCGGGGTGAGCTCGTGCGCGGTATAGCGCGGATTGTGCTCCACCACCACCGCGCCCAGGCGCAGAATGGCGAAGAATGCCACCACGTGCTGCGGGCAATTGGGCAGCAGGAGCGCCACGCGGTCGCCGGGGCGCACACCCATCTCGCGCAGGGCCCCAGCCGCGGCCGCCACCTGGGCGTCGAGCTCGCCATAGGTCAGCGTCTGGCCAGCGAAATAGGTGGCGGGGCGCTGGGGAAACCTGGCGACGGCGGCCGCGAGGAAATCCGTCAGGGTAGCGCCGTAATGAATGTCTGCCATAGCCGCTAAGTTTAGGCCTTTGCCTCCAGCAGCTCGAGTAGGTCCTTGCGTACCTGGTGGCGGCGAATCTTACCCAGATTGTCGCGCGCTAAATCCTCAAAGTGATAGAACGTGCGCGGGACCTTGTAGCGGGTCAGGCGCTCGCGGCAGAATTCTTTCAAACCCTCGGGATCGAGCACGGCGCCATCGCGCAAGGTGACGCAGCCGACGACGTCCTCGGAGCCATCTTGGCGCGGGCGACCCACGGCGGCGACCTCCACGACGTCGGGATGCTGGGCAATGGCCTCTTCCACCTCGGCGGGATACACGTTGAAGCCGCCGGTGATGATGATTTCTTTGATGCGGCTGACCAGCTTGATATAGCCATCCGGCTCCATGAGTGCCATATCGCCGGTGCGGAACCAGCCATTGTGGAAGGTCTTTTCGGTGGCCGCGGCATTGCCAAAATAGCCTTGGAAGATCTGTGGGCCGCGCGCGAGCATCTCACCCGGTTGGCCGTCGGGCTGGGTTTCATCCAGGTTATCGGGATTGGCAATGCGCACCTCCGTATCCGGGAAAGGCACGCCCACATAGCCGGGGCGGTGCTTGCCATTCATGGGATTGGCCGTAAGTACCGGGGAAGTCTCCGTCATGCCGAAGCCCTCCACCAGCCGGCCGCCGGTCAAGGCTTCCCAGCGCTCCACAATCTCTACGGGCAGCGTGGCGGCGCCGGAGAAAGCATTGCGGATGCCGCTTAAGTCGACGTCCTTTTCTTCCGCCGCGTCCATGATCTTCTGATACAGCGTGGGCACGCCCGGCAGCCAGGTAGGCGTGCGCTTCTTTACGATGTCCATAATCAGCGGCATCTGCGGGGAGGGGACCAGGATGAGCTCGGCGCCAAGGTAGATGCTGAAGATGCACAACGTGGTCATGCCATAGGCGTGGAAGATGGGCAGTGCCGCGAGGAAGCGCTCTTGTTGCTTGCCCATCTGTGGCACCCAGGCCTTACCTTGGATGGCATTGGCAATGAGGTTGCCGTGTGAGAGCAGGGCACCCTTGGGCTTTCCGGTGGTGCCGGAGGTATAGAGGATGAGCGCAATATCGTCCTGGGAGATCTCAGGGACGTCGAGGTCCGAGCCATCGCCGCCAATGGCCGCGCCGATGAGGGTGGACCACTCCACGGTATTGGGCGCGGGGCTGGTGAGCTGCTCGCGCTTGGCGGCCAGCGGTGGGATGGGCAGGCGCAGCGCGAGGCGCTTGAGCGGTGGCATGGCATCGACCATGTTGACGGAGACGATGGTCTCCAGCGGGGTGGTCGAGCGCAGCCTTTCTAGCGTGGAGGCGGTTTTATCCCAGGAGATGGCCACGCGCGCGCCGTGGTCATTGAGCAAGCCTTCTAGCTCCGGGGCGGTGTAGAGCGGGTTGTGTTCGACCACGGTGGCGCCAAGCAATTGCACCGCGTAGAAGGCCGCGACGTGCTGGGGGCAGTTCGGTAGCACGATGGCGACCTTGTCGCCGGGGCGAATGCCAAAAGCTTTGAGCCCGGCCGCAGCGGCGCGCACCTGGGTATCGAGCTCCGCGTAGGTCTGCGTCTTACCGAAGAAGTAGGTGGCGGATTTATTGCCATTGACTCGCAGGTTATTGCGGTAGTAGTCGACGATGGTTTTATCGCCATAGTCCAGCGTGTGTGGGGTCCAATCGCTGTAGTGCTCGAGCCAGGCTCGGGAGGTGGAAGCGGACACGCGGAAAACCTTTCGTTTGGCTACAAAAACTATTTCTGAGGGGATAGCATATCTCAAATATGAGGAATCCCTCTAGTTTTCTTCTAGTGTTAGCAAAAAGCGTTTGGCGTCCAGACCGCCCGCATAGCCACCGAGCCCGCCGTCGCTGCGCAGCACACGGTGGCATGGCCGCACGATGAGCAGGGGATTGGCGCCGCACGCACTGCCCACGGCCCGCGTCGCGCCGGGCCGGCCCAGCAGCTTGGCGACGTCGCGGTAGGTGACCGTCTCCCCATAGCCAATCTCGGCCAGTCGCGCATGCACCGCGGCGCGAAAGTCGGTCGTCGCAGGCGGGTCGAGGGGCAGTTCAAAGGCGCGGCGCTGGCCGGCGAAATACTCCGCGAGCTGTGCCTGGGCGGCGTCGAGCACGTCCGCGCTGCGCTTATCGATGCCCCCTTCATCCACACCGCCCACCGCTTCCAGCGGGGTGCTGGCCGCGGTGAATTCGACGCGGGAAAGCCCCCGCGGGCTCGCCTGCAAGCGCAGGGGTCCGAGGGGGCTATCGATGAGGCGGAACATGTTAGTTCTGTTCGGCCTCGAGGCGGCGGATGAGGTCAGCCTGGACCTCGCGGCGGCGGATCTTGCCCATCTGGTCCTTGGCCAGCTCCTCAAAGTGGTAGAAGGTGCGCGGGACTTTGTAGCGGGTCAGGCGCTCGCGGCAGTAGTCCTTGAGTCCCTCCGGATCCAGGGCGGCGCCATCGGCGAGGTCGAGGCAGGCCACGACGTCCTCGGAGCCGTCCTCGCGCGGGCGGCCGACCACGGCGACGTCATCAATGCTCGGGTGCTCGCGCAGGATTTCTTCCACCTCGCCCGGGTACACGTTGAAGCCGCCGGTAATGATGATCTCCTTGATGCGGCTGACCAGGCGGATGAAGCCGTCTTCTTCCATGACACCCATGTCACCGGTGCGGAACCACTCGCCGTGGAAGGCGGCCTCGGTGGCCTCTTCATTGTTGAGGTAGCCCTTGAAGATCTGCGGGCCGCGGGCCAGCACCTCGCCCTCAACGCCGTCCGGCTGGGTCTCGTCCAGGTTATCCGGGTTGGCAATGCGCACCTGGGTATCCGGGAACGGGATGCCCACGTAGCCCGGGCGGCGGTCGGTGCTCATGGGGTTGCCCACGATAATCGGCGAGCACTCGGTGAGGCCATAGCCCTCCACCAAGAGGCCGCCGGTGTAGTTCTCCCACTTGTTGACCGTGTCCGAAGGCAGGGTAGACGCGCCGGAGAAGGCCGCGCGTACACCCTTGATGGGGATTTCCTGATCCTCGGCGGCCTTCACGATGCGCTCGTAGAGCGTCGGCACGCCCGGTACCCAGGTCGGGGTGTGCTTCTTCATCAGCTGCATGATGAGCGACATATCTGGCTTGGGCAGGATGACTAACTCGCCGCCGATGAACTGCGCCAAGGTTACGTTCATGGTCAGGCCATACGCGTGGAAGAAGGGGAGGGCGGCGAGCATGCGCTCGGGCTTATCGCCCAGGCCAGGAACCCACGCCTTGCCCTGCATCAGGTTAGAAAACAGGTTGCCGTGCGAGAGCATGGCGCCCTTGGGTTTTCCGGTGGTGCCGGAGGTGTACATGATGAGTGCGATGGTGTCCTTGTCCACGTCCTCCGGCGTGGTGATATCGCTGCCGTCGCCGCCGATGGCATTGCCCACCAGGGTCTCCCACGGCACGGTATTGGGCGCCGGGGACGATAGCTGCTCGCGCTTTGATTTCAGTGGCGGGATGGGCAGGCGCAGGGCCGCGCGCTGCAAGGTAGGCATGGCGTTGATCATGTTGATGGACACGACCGTTTCCAGGTTGGTGGTCGCGCGCAGCTTCTCCAAGGTCGGCGCTGCCTTATCCCAGGCGATGGCGATGCGCGCGCCGTGATCCTGGAAGAGACCCTCCAGCTCGTGGGCGGTGTAGAGCGGGTTGTGCAGCACCACCTGGGCGCCCAGCTTCAAGATGGCGTAGAACGCCGCGATGTACTGCGGCGAGTTTGGCGCCACGATGGCGACGCGGTCACCGGGGCGCACGCCGAAGGCCTTCAAGCCAGCGGCCGCAGCGCGAACCTGACGGTCCAGCTCCGCATACGTTTGGGTGCGCCCGAAGAAGTAGGTGGCCGGTTTATCGGCGTTGACCTCAAGGTTGTTGTCGTAGATATCCAGCAACGTGGTGTCGCCGTACTCGAGGTGGTGCGGTGTCCATTCCGGGTAATACTGGAGCCAAGCCTGTGATTCGTATGCGGACAAAACTTTACCTTTCGGTGGCGTAGGTTTCTGGCAGGGGCCAGTATAGCGCCGGTAGAATTGAGCGCCATGCGCATCGCCATGATCTCTATGCATACCTCGCCGATTGAACAGCCCGGCTCGGGGGACGCCGGCGGCATGAACGTCTACGTCCTCAATAGTGCGCGCCAACTGGCTCGCCGGGGAATAGAGGTGGACGTCTACACTCGCGCGACGCGGCCTAGCCAAGGCGAAATCATTGAGGTTGAACCCCACCTGCGCGTTATTAATATCGTCGCCGGGCCGTACGAGGGCCTGGATAAAGAGGATCTGCCTACCCAGCTGGCCGCTTTCGCGGGCGGCATGGTGCAATTTGCCAAGTGGCAGGGCAAGAAATATGACCTTATTCACTCGCACTACTGGCTCTCCGGTCAGGTGGGCTGGCTACTGCGGGATCTCTGGGGCATCCCGCTCATCCACACGGCCCATACCCTCGCCGCGGTGAAGAACGCCTCCCGTACCGCGGATGACACCTTGGAGTCCGAGGCCCGCCGCATCTGCGAGCAGCAACTAGTGGATAACGCGGACCTGCTCGTGGTCAATACCGAGCAAGAGGCCCGCGACCTGGCCGAGCACTACGACGCCGAGTGCGACATCATTCGCGTGGTCTCTCCCGGCGCCGACGTCGAGCTTTTTACCCCAGGTACGGACCGCAATACGGAGCGCTCCCGCCGCGAGCTGGGCATTCCACTGCACACCAAGGTGGTGGCCTTTGTGGGGCGCCTGCAAAAATTCAAGGGCCCAGAGGTCCTCATTCGTGCCACGGCCGAGCTCTTCCGCCGCGAACCGACCCGCAACCTGCGCGTGGTCATCTGTGGCGGACCATCGGGGGCCAATACGGCGCCGGAGGCGTATAGGGAGTTGGCGCGTGAGTTGGGCGTCGATAAGCGCGTGCGCTTTTTGGGAGCCCGCCCGCCAGAGGAGCTGGTGGGGGTCTACCGCGCGGCCGATATCGTAGCGGTGCCTAGCTATAACGAGTCCTTCGGCCTAGTGTCGCTGGAGGCCCAGGCCTCTGGCACGCCGGTGGTAGCCGCGGCCGTCGGCGGGCTGCCCATAGCCGTGGCCGACGGGGAGACCGGCTTGCTGGTGCACTCGCATGACCCGTCCGACTGGGCCGATGCTCTAGCCCGCCTGCTTGACGACGACCCCATGCGCATCGCCATGGGCGAAGCCGCCGTCGCCCACGCCGCGCGCTTTAGCTGGGCCAGCTCCGCCGCCGCGCTCGCAGAAATCTATGACGAGGCCAGCCGCATCGAGGTCCCGGATTGCCATCAACGGCGGGCGATTGGGGATTAAACCCCGACGCCGGTAATAATTTCGTGGCATGCTGGAGGCATGACTAACGGAAAACTGATTCTTCTTCGCCATGGCCAATCCAAGTGGAACGAGTCCAACCAGTTCACTGGCTGGGTTGATGTAGATCTGACCGAAAAGGGCGAGGCGGAAGCCAAGCGCGGCGGTGAGCTGCTCGCGCAGGAAGGCGTTCTGCCCGATGTACTCTATACCTCTCTTCTGCGCCGTGCTATCCGCACCGCGAACATCGCTCTCAACGCCGCCGACCGCCACTGGATCCCAGTGGTGCGCGACTGGCGCCTCAACGAGCGCCACTACGGCGCCCTGCAGGGCCTGAACAAGGCCGAGACCAAGGAAGAATACGGTGAGGAAAAGTTCATGGCATGGCGCCGCTCCTATGACACGCGCCCGCCGGAGCTGGCCGATGACTCCGAGTACTCCCAGACCAATGACCCACGCTACGCGGACCTGGATAAGGTCCCGCAGACCGAGTGCCTGAAGGACGTCGTCGCCCGCTTCGTGCCGTACTTCGAGGAGGAAATCCTCCCACGTGCCAAGAAGGGCGAGACCGTGCTCATCGCCGCGCACGGCAACTCCCTGCGCGCACTGGTCAAGCACCTGGACAATATCTCCGATGATGATATTGCCGGCCTGAATATTCCGACCGGCATCCCGCTGGTCTATGAGATCACCGAGGATGGCTCCGTAGTAAACCCAGGTGGCACCTACCTGGATCCGGAAGCCGCCGCTGCCGGTGCCGCCGCCGTTGCTGCGCAGGGTGGTAAGTAAGAAACTGCGCCACAGTCCCCGGGGAGTATTCCCTGGGGACTTTGTGGTGGATAGGGTAGACACGTGGAATTGATTCTTTCCTTTGCCGCCGGCGTGGTGGCCTGCGGGTTGGCGCTGCCGGTGATTTCTTGGCTGCGCGGGCGCATTGCGCGCTACCGCCAAGCCACCGATGCCGAGGCCAACCAGGTCACGACGGTCAGCCAGGTGCTGCACTTGGCCGTGCAGGGCTCGCCGACGGCCCTGGCGGTGCTGGACCGCAGCCAAGAAATCGTCATGTCCAATCCGGCAGCCCACGAGATGTCCCTGGTGCATGATCGCGCCGTGAACCCGGACGTGTGGCAGACCGCGCAGGAGGTCTTCGAGGACAAGGAGACCCGCACCGTCGACCTGGCCATTCCCAAGCGCCGCACGGGCCACCGCGTCACCCAGTTCAAGGCGGTCATTAAGCCGCTGACGCTTAACGACGGCCGCTTTGTCATCATTTACGGCACCGATGAGAGCGAAAACGTCCGCATGGAATCCGCACGCCGCGACTTCGTGGCAAACGTCTCCCACGAGCTCAAGACCCCCGTCGGCGGCATTGCCCTGCTGGCCGAGGCCCTGTTACAAGACCCCGGTGACCCGGAAACCGTGGAGTACTTTGGCAACAAGGTCTACAAGGAAGCCAACCGCATGGCCGATATGGTCAGCGAGCTTATTTCCCTGTCCAAGCTGCAGGGCGCTGAGGCGCTGCCAGAGATGGAACCGTTGGCCGTCGATGACCTCATCGAGGAAGCGCTCTCGCGCAACCAACTGGCTGCGGAGGCCCGCTCCATCGAGCTCAACCGGGGCGCCTCCGTTGGCGTGCAGGTCAAAGGAGATAGGTCCCTGCTGGTTACCGCACTGTCTAACCTCATCTCCAACGCGATTAACTATTCGCCGGAGAAGATGCCGGTATCGGTCTCCCAGAAAGTGGTGGATGGCGGGGTCGTGCTCATCCGTGTCACCGACCGCGGCATCGGCATCGCACCAGATGATCAAAAGCGCGTCTTCGAGCGCTTCTTCCGCGTAGACCAAGCCCGGTCGCGGCAGACCGGAGGCACTGGCCTAGGATTAGCAATTGTTAAACACGTGGTGGCCAACCACGGCGGCAACATCAAACTGTGGTCCCGACCCGGTACCGGTTCCACATTCACCATTGAGTTGCCTATCTACAGGGAAGAAAAGCCAGCGCAGGATGCTGGCATGAAGGATAATGAGAAAAAGGATGCCGTCACTGCGGCGGCGCCTGGGCTCCCGCGTGCAGTAGCACGCGTCGCAGCACGTCGAAAGGATAAAGCACAATGACCACCATCCTCATCGTTGAAGATGAAGAGTCGCTGGCAGATCCGCTGGCATTTCTCCTCCGCAAGGAGGGCTTCGAGCCGATCATCGCGCACGATGGCCCCACCGCGCTGGAAAAGTTTGCCGCTAACGACATCGATATCGTCCTTCTAGACCTCATGCTGCCCGGCATGTCTGGCACCGAGGTTTGCAAGCAGCTGCGCACCACTTCTTCCGTGCCGGTCATCATGGTGACCGCGCGCGATTCCGAGATCGACAAGGTTGTCGGCCTCGAGCTGGGCGCCGATGACTACGTGACCAAGCCCTATTCCTCCCGCGAGCTCATCGCGCGTATCCGCGCGGTTCTGCGCCGCGGCCACGATTCCGGAGCCGGTGCCGATACCGAGGCCGAAGAAGACGTAGCCGAGCAGATCCTCGAGGGCGGTCGCGTCAAGATGGACGTGGAACGCCACACCGTTACCGTGGCGGATGAGCCGGTATCCATGCCTCTTAAAGAGTTCGACCTCCTGGAGTACCTGCTGCGCAACGCCGGCCGCGTACTTACCCGCGGCCAGCTCATTGACCGCATCTGGGGCGCCGATTATGTTGGCGACACCAAGACGCTCGATGTTCACGTCAAGCGCCTGCGTTCCAAGATCGAGGAGCAGCCCTCCCGCCCGAAGCACCTGGTTACGGTGCGCGGCCTGGGCTATAAATTCGAGCTCTAGCTCTCCGCCTGCTGGCTTCCTGCCTGTAGGCTCCCGGCCTTCACGCTGGCCGGGTGCTGCGTGAGCTGGACGCCGTGCTCGGCCGCCGCGGCGCGGGCCTTGCAGTGCGCGGCCAGAATCTCATAGGACTCCCGGCCCATGAGCGCTACCAGCTCGTCCTCGTGCGACTGCCACATCGGCAGCGGGTTGGCATGGCAGGCAGCATCGGCCGAACAATACCAATCAAAGTCCTCGCCGCCATTGCCCCAACCGCGGCGGTCATACTCGCCGATCTGCGTGCGCAAAATCTCCTGCCCATCCGGGCGCTCTTCATAGTCTTCGTACCGGCGCAGCGGCAGCTGCCAGCACACCTCGGGTTTTACCACCGTGAGCTCCTCGCCGGTATCGACAGCCCACTGGTGTAGCGCGCAGCCCGTACCCGTTGCCCAGCCGGCGCGGTTGGCAAAAATGCACGCGCCATCCACAATGGGGGTCTTTAGCGCCGGTTCCGGCTCGCCGTCCTCGCCGTCGAGCTCGTCCCACTCCAGCCATGGCTCCAACTCGTCCGTAGCGTCCTGCGCGAGGAACTCATCTACCCCCGCTGGGCGCAGCTGCCAATACTTGGCGGGCATGCGCGAGACGGCGTCGTAAAGCTGGTCGCGGTCTTCCTCATCGGCCATATAGGCGCCATGCACGCAGCAGCCCACCTCGGGCTGGCTCTTATCGATGCCCCGGCATGCCGACGTCCCAAATTGGCAGCTGTAGTGCGATTCCACCCATGTCAGGTCGATGGAAAAGACGTGGTGTGGGTCGTTCGGGTTGGTAAATTCGAACCACTCCCGCGGGAAATCAGGGGCCTCTTCGCGGCCCGCTCTTATCGACGCCGCCGCGGGCGAGCTCGCGGGAAAACCTAGGTATACCGTGTCAGATTTTGGGCGATTCACACCTAACCACGGTAGACCTACTACGCTATTAGTGTGCGATTAGGTGTATTAGACGTCGGAAGCAATACCGTCCACCTCGTTGCGGTCGATGCCGCGACGGGCGGGCGGCCCACTCCGATGAGCGATTGGAAGACCCCGCTCCGGCTGGTAGAACAGCTGGACAAGAAGGGCAACATCCATGAAAAGGGTGTAAAGAAGCTGGTCAGCGCCGTGGCGGAGGCGAGCGAGCTAGGCGATAAGCTGGGCTGCGCGGAATTTATCGCCTTTGCTACCTCGGCGGTGCGCTCTGCACCCAATTCCGAGGCCGTGCTCGATGAGGTGGAAAAGCAGACCGGCGTACGCCTGCAGATCCTCTCCGGCGTGGAAGAAGCCCAACTGACCTTCCTCTCCGCACGCCGCTGGTACGGCTGGTCCGCCGGCCGCATTACCAACCTGGACATCGGCGGCGGCTCGCTAGAGCTGTCCACCGGTACCGACGAGCACCCAGACCTTGCCTTCTCCCTCGACCTGGGCGCTGGCCGGTTGACCCATAATTGGTTCGACACCGACCCGCCAGAGAAGAAAAAGGTAAGCGCGCTGCGCGATTTCATTGATGCGGAGCTTGAGGACGCCGCCCAGCAGATGAAGGCCATGGGCCCCGCTGGCCTTGCCGTGGGTACCTCCAAAACCTTCCGTACGCTGGCCCGCCTGACCGGTGCCGCACCTTCGTCTGCCGGCCCATACGTCAAGCGCACGTTGACTGCACCGGGTCTGCGCCAGTTGATCTCCTTTATCTCTCGCATGACTGCGGCAGACAGAGCGGACCTAGAAGGTGTAAGTTCTAACCGATCGCACCAAATCGTTGCCGGCGCTCTAGTGGCCGAGGCATCCATGCGAGCCTTGGACATCGAGAAGCTGGAAATCTGCCCGTGGGCGCTGCGTGAGGGCGTCATTTTGCGCCGGACCGACAAGGGATTGGAATAGGAAGAGATCATGGCTGACAAGAACAAGTTGACCGTGGCAGAGCTGCTGGCTCGCGATAAAAAGGCCCGCGGCGAAAAGGGCGGCAAGGACGACAAGCGTTCGCGCCGCCACCGCCGCAGCCTCGATGAAGGCGGCATCTCCGTTGCCGAGCTAACCGGCAACCTCAAGAAGGTCAAGGCTTCGCCTGCCGAGGCCAAGCACACCTCCGTCTCCATCGACGAGGACGCTCCCGTCATCCGCGCCCCCAAGGCTGCCGACGCGACCGATGCCGACTCCGCGAAGAAGTCCACCGCAAAGAAGCCTGCCGCTGCCGGCGCGGTACAGGAGGCGGCGAAGAAGAAGCAGCCTTCTGCCGATGACACCGCGGTAATCCAGCGCGTGGATAAGGCAAAGGCGGACGACGCTAAGCCGGCTGCCACCAAGCCTGCCGCGGCGAACGCAGCTACGGCCAAGCCTGCAGCGGAGAAGCCGACCGCTGACAAGGCCGGCGCGGACAAGGCCACCGCAGCGAAGCCCGTTGCTGAAAAGCCGAAGGCCGACAAGGGCGCGAAGGCAGCTGGAGCGGGAGCTGCCGCTGCAGGCGCTGGAGCGGCCGCTGCGGCGGCGGTGCCGGCGTCGAAGAAGGCGGGCGTCGCTAAGGATGCCGAGGAAACCGGCAACCTGCCCAAGATTGAGGACGACGAAGAGTGGATCGAGGAAGAGCACGAGAAGCTCAACCCAGTTTCCATCCTGCTGATGATTGTCGCGGGCATCTTGCTGGCGATTGTCATCTTCAAGGGCTTTGAGATTCTGTGGGATAGCTTCCCGCGCGTGATCGTCGCCATCCTCGCGTTGTGCGTCACCGCGATTATGGTGGGCGTGACGCACGCCCTGCGCACCGCGCGCGATGGATTCTCCATGTTCCTGGCCGGCTTTACCGGCCTTATCCTGACCTTCGGCCCGCTGCTGCTGGTTATGCTCTAAGCCCCCGCTTGTCGACGCCCCGGTTACCCCACGCGGTAGCCGGGGTTCCGCATTTTTGGCATGGTGGAGACTATGACAAAGATTGCAATTTTAGGCGGCGGACAAATCGGTGAGGCTTTGACCTCGGGACTCGTAGCTTCGGGCTTTGCGGTCTCGGATATCACGGTCACTAACCGCACCGAATCCCGCAGCCAGGAACTCAAAGAAACTTATGGCGTCGCCACCACCAGCGATAATGCGGCGGCGGTGGACGGCGCGGACTATATCTTCGCGTGCGTGAAGCCCTACGCCATCCTGGACCTGCTCGAAGGCCTTGAACCGGCCAAGGATGCCGTGGTCGTGTCCATGGCAGCGGGCCTGACGCTCGAGCAGCTGCAGGGTGCGGCGGGCGAAGGCGTGCCGGTGGTGCGCGTAATGCCCAATACCCCCATGTTGGTGCGCCGCGGCATGTGCACCTGCGCGGCCGGTGAGCACGTGAGCGACGCCCAGATGGACGGCGTGCGCGAGCTGCTGGAGGCCGTCGGCGAGGTAGCGGTCATCCCAGAGAAGAATATCGACGCCGCCACCGCACTGGCGGGATCCTCCCCGGCCTATTTCTTCCTTGTGGCAGAAGCGCTTGTCGATGCCGGCGTGCAGCTCGGCCTTCCCCGCGACGTCGCCGAGAAGCTTGCCGCCCAGGCCGCAGCCGGCTCTGGTGAGATGCTGGCTAGCTCCGGCCGCTCGGCCACCCAGCTGCGCGCTGGCGTAACCTCGCCGGGCGGCACTACCGCGGCCGCCGTCCGCGAGTTGGAGGAGTCCGGCCTGCGCGGCGCGTTCTACCGCGCGGCAGAAGCCTGCTCCGATAAGGCCAAGGAGCTCGGCTAGCGCCGCCGTGTGCGACCTCCCCGTGGTGGGGGTGTACCCACCCGGGAGTGTTGGGGCGGGTGTTAAGCAGCGCTTTTAGGGGAAACCCTAATGAATGCTGTGAAAAAATTTGGCACTTGGGTCGCATTAGTCACATGTTTCACGATAGGCTAGGGCAAGCACGTGCGTGAAGTCCTGTGGGAGGGGAAGCCTACAGCGCGTAACGAGCTGAAGGGTTAGATATATATGGCAAATGAAGAAAAGGGAACCTTTCTGACGATCGCGGAGGTCGCCGAGATTATGCGCGTCTCCAAGATGACCGTCTACCGTTTGGTTCACGCAGGCGAAATGCCGGCTGTTCGCGTCGGACGCTCCTTCCGCGTTCACGAGTCTGCCGTCAACGAGTACCTGGAGGCTTCCGTTTACGGAGCCTAGGCTCGCGCCGCACAGACAGCGCCCACCTCTGTTGGCCCTCGTGGTCAGCGGTGGTGGGCGCTGTTGTTTCTCACTGTTGTTGTCGCGGGCCCTTTTTGGTCACGGGCTGGGTGCTGGGTAAGATGGTGTGCATTCGTGTCGGCTCGCTGATGTGGCCCGCGGTCCGTGTGGCCACGGCGGCAAGAGTGCACCTTCGCCGTTTTAGCGCTGACAAGTTTGACAGTACGTACTACACGAAAGTGAGGACTCCATGGGTTCCGTCATTAAGAAGCGCCGCAAGCGCATGTCCAAGAAGAAGCACCGCAAGATGCTGCGCCGCACCCGCGTGCAGCGCCGTAAGCTGGGCAAGTAAACCCCAGCCCGCTTCTTGCCCTCCGCCATTGTGCGGAGGGCTTTTGCATGCTTGCCGACGTCCCCCAGCGCCCGCTACCGCCCTGGCTACCGCCGGTAGTAGCGCCAGCCGCCATAGGAAAAGGCGGCGGTGGCCAGCGCAGGGAGGCCATAGGTGCGGATGGCGCGGCGCACGGAGCGATAGTCGCGCACGAGCCAGCCGCGGTCGCCAGCAATATCGCGCAGCTTGCGGTCTGGGTTAATGGCCACGGCGGTGCCGACCATGGACAGCATCGGCACATCGTTGGCGGAATCCGAATACGCGGTGCAGCGCGAGAGGTCGAGGCCTTCGATGGTCGCGAGCGCGGCCACGGCGTGCTTCTTGCCGGGGCCGTGCAGGATATCGCCGACCAGCCGGCCGGTGAATTTGCCGTCCTTGACCTCCGCGACGGTGCCGAGCGCGCCCGTAAACCCGAAGCGCCGGGCGAGCACCTGTGCCAG
Source organism: Corynebacterium tuberculostearicum (assembly GCF_030229345.1). Lineage (GTDB taxonomy): Bacteria > Actinomycetota > Actinomycetes > Mycobacteriales > Mycobacteriaceae > Corynebacterium > Corynebacterium tuberculostearicum_G. The sequence goes on from NZ_JASPGP010000004.1 coordinate 79,058, forward strand.
CTGGACCGGCGTGGCGGTGACCAGCCATACCTGCTGGCCGGCGGCTAGGTGCATCTCCGCGAGCTGCGTGGTGCCGGGGTAGGCGCGGCGGGCCAGCGAGGCGTCCACGATTTCCTCGCATAGTTCCACCAGCTCGTCGACGCTGCGGCCTTTGACAAACTCCAGCGCCTGCGCGCGGCCGACGGCCACGTCCTTGGCATTTTCGCTGCCGGAGACGCGGAACTTGAGTTGCTTCCACGCAATCGGCAGGATCTCAGAAAGCCGGAAGTAGCGCTTGCGCGCCAAGCCAAAGGCGAACTCCACGAGGGAAGAGCCTTGGATGAGGGTGTTGTCGACGTCGAAAAACGCTGCCGCGCCCACATCCACCGGCACGTCTGGGTCCTGGGCGGTGATGCGCTGCGCGCCAGCCGCGTCATAGGAGCCGGTGACCGAGTCCACGCCGGAAGCAAAATCTTCCAACTCCAGCCCAAATTCCTCCAGCGCCGCGGCGGCCGCGGCCTCACCGGCGGTGCGCTGCGATTCCTCGTCCAACGGGGCGAGCGCTTGGGTCTCCAAGAAATTACGCAGATTGCCGCGCGAGGCGGTCCAATTGGCCAAGAAGTCGCGGGGGGATTCGGGGAACCCTGGGGGAGTGGTAGCGGACACGAGTGAGACAAACAGCTTTCGCAAACGCGGGGTGGACTAACGTGTCCATAGTAATGGTTTCGACCGCCGCCGTCCTTGTGAGGAGAATATGTCTCAGCATCTCGTCGAGCTCATGGTGCGCACCACCTGCGGTTCTTGCGCGCGCGTGAGGGAGCAGATCACCCCCGTCGTCAAGCAGGCAGGCGCGGAGCTTGCCGTGCGTAACGTGGATGAGGACGCGGAGCTGGCCATGGAGTTCGGCGACCGCGTGCCCGTTGTGGTCATCGACGGCGAAGAGTTTGCCTGCTGGGAAGTAGATAACGAGGAGTTAGCGGCCGAGTTGGCCGGTTGATTCGGGATCCGCGACACCGACGGGTAGTCTTTTGGAGGATTAAAATCAATCAAAGGGTTGAGGAGTGTTGTGCATGAGCGTGCTCGTCGTGGGCATGTCCCACCAGTCGGCGCCGGTGGCGCTGCTGGAGAAGCTGAGCATGGATAGTGCGGTCCAGGATTCCGCCTGCGGGCAACTCGTGGCGGCCGAGCCACTTTCAGAGGCCATGATTATCTCCACCTGCAACCGCATGGAGGTCTACACCGTCACCAACTCCTTCCACGCTGGCGTGCAGGAAGTCGTGCGCGTGCTCACCCAGGTTTCGGGCGTGGGAGAGCAGGAGCTGCGCAACTACCTCTACGTGCGCTATGCCGACGCCGCGGCCGAGCACCTGATGTCCGTGACCTCCGGCCTGGATTCCATGGTGGTGGGCGAGCAGCAGATCATCGGCCAGGTGCGCAGCGCCTACCAGTCCGCCTCCGAGCAGGGCACGGTCGGCCCGCGCATCCACGCGCTGGCGCAGGCCGCGCTGCGGGCCGGCAAGCGCGTGCACTCCGAGACCGATATCGACGAGGCCGGCGCCTCCATGGTGTCCTTCGCCTTCGACCAGGCTCTGCAGCGCCTCGACGCCGCGGACCTGACCGGCAAGACCGCGCTGGTGCTCGGCGCGGGCGCCATGGCGTCCCTCGCCGCCACCCACGCCGGCCGTCTGGGCGTCAAGGAGTTGGTGCTGGCCAATCGCACCCGCGAGCGCGCCGAGCGCCTGGCCAGCCACGCCGAGGAGGCGGGCGTTGCCACCCGCGTCGTGGACTTTTCTGAGCGCGCCGCCGCGCTTTCCGACGTCGACCTAGCCATCTCCGCCACCGGCGCCGATAACTTCACCATCGAAGCCGCCGACCTCCCCGCCGGCCGCGATCTCATGCTCATTGATCTCTCCCTGCCGCGCGATATCGACGATGCCGCCGCCGCGGCCGAGGGCGTGGACTTGGTCAATATCGAGCGTCTGAGCAAGTCGCTTTCGGCCGCCGATACCGATGTCGCGGCCGGTACCAGCCCGCACGCGCAGGCCCGCCACATCGTCGACGAGGAACTGGCGGCCTATACCTCGGCCCAGCGCGTGCGCGACGTCGCCCCAGCCGTAAGCGCCCTGCACCGCCGCGCGGCCGATCTCGTCGAGTGCGAGGCCGCGCGCCTGCAGCACAAGCACCCCGAGCTCGCGGGCAAGCAGCTCGAGGACGTGCAGCGCGCGCTCAAGCGCGTGGCCGATAAACTGCTGCATGAACCGACGGTTAGGGCGAAGAAGCTGGCGGCGTCGGAAAGCAGTGTCAGCAGCGAAAGCGCCCTGCAGGAGCTCTTTGGCCTGCAGCTGGAAGGCTCCGGGGTGTCCGTGGCCGTCAATGAACTGCCCACCATGACTAAGGAGGCCTAAATGTTTCAGATTGGTACCCGCGGCTCCAAGCTCGCCACCACCCAGGCCGGCCATGTGCGCGATTGGCTTATCGACGCCGGCTTTGACTCCCAACTCCACATCGTCACCACCGCCGGCGACGTCAATATGGCGCCGGTCGAGCGCATCGGCATCGGCGTATTTACCCAGGCGCTGCGCGAGGCGCTCTATGCCGGCGAGTGCGATATTGCTGTGCACTCGTTTAAGGACCTGCCTACCGCGCCCGATGAACGCTTCCGCCTCGTGGTGCCGCAGCGCCAGGATTCCCGCGAGGCGCTCGTCGCCCGCGATGGCCTGAGCCTGGCGCAGCTGCCGCAGGGCGCGCGCGTGGGCACCTCCGCCCCGCGCCGCATCTCCCAGCTCGCCGCCCTCCGCCCGGACTTGGAGATTCGCCCGCTGCGCGGCAACATCGATACCCGCATGTCCAAGGTCACCGACGGCGAGCTCGACGCCGTTCTGCTGGCCTACGCCGGTCTGCTGCGCGGCGGCTACGCGGACCGCGCCACCGAAATCTTCGAACCCTCCGTCTTCATGCCGGCGCCGGCCCAGGGCGCACTCGCCATCGAGGCCGTGGCCGGCACTGAGGCCGCCGCGGCCCTAGACGCTATTGTCGACGACCGCGCCTCGGCCGCCGCTGCCGGTGAGCGCGCCGTGCTGGCCCGCCTCGAGGCCGGCTGTACTGCGCCAGTGGCCGCCACCTCGCGCTGGGACGGCGACCAGCTCACCGTGCGCGGCGGCGTCTTTGCACTCGACGGATCCCGCCAGCTCACCGCCACCGCCTCCGGCTCCGCGGCCGAAGCCGCCGATCTTGGCGCGCGCATCTCGGACGAGCTTTTCGCCGGTGGCGCGGCCGAGCTGCTGGGCAAGTAATTTCGCCTTTAGGCGCTAATAATTTAAGGTGTAGATACCACAGATCATTGTCCCGCAATGATCCGGCCCCCTTTAAGGGCATCCCAGGACGCAAGGCCTGGGATTTTGGCCGTTAAGACCGTGTCACCCACCGCCGGCGCGGGGAACCACACCGCATGCGATCATGTCCGTGCGCGGTGCCGCGCGCCCGATTTTAGAAAAGAACTTTATGAGCAATGCCGCGCCAGACACCCAATTGGGCAAGATCGTCTTTGTGGGCGCTGGTCCAGGTAATCCCGACCTGCTGACCGTCCGCGCCCGCGAGGTTCTGGCAAATAGTGCCATCGCCGTGACCGATCCGCAGGTCATGCAGGGCGTGCGCGATGCCGTCGCCGCCGCGCTGCCCGTTCCGCAAGAGCTTCTCGACGCCGCCGAGGCCGAATACGCCCAAATGTGCGCCGATGCCAAAGCCAAGGGCGCGCGCCGCAAACCACCGCGCCCCGCGCCGCCAACGGCCGCGGTGTTGTACGAGCCGGCCGAAGATATCGTCGGCCAGCTGCGCGAGTGCTTGGTCGAGGCCGATGGTGAGGATGTCATCCGCCTGGTCACCGGCAACCCGCTGCACCGCGAGTCCATCAAGGCCGAGATCAACGCCGTGGCGTCTGCCGGCCTGGAATTCCAGGTAGTGCCGGGCATGTCCCTGCCGTCTACCGTGCCGTCCTTTGCCGGCATTGCGCTCGGTTCGACCTATACTGAGGCCGACGTTACCGACGGCGCCGATTGGGACGCGCTGGCTAACGCCACCCAGCCCATCGTCCTGCAGGCCACCAAGGAAGACCTGCCAGTCATCTCCGATGAGCTGCAGCAGCGCGGCATGCCGGCCGAGACCGAGGCATTTGTCACCGTCCACGGCACCACCCGCCTGCAGCGCACCTATGAGACCACGCTGGGCACCATGGGCAAGCTCGACGCGGACCTCACCGGCCCGCTCGTGGTCACCCTCGGCCGCAGCATCGACGACCGCACCAAGTACTCCTGGTGGGAAAACCGCCCGCTCTATGGCTGGCGCGTGCTCGTCCCGCGCACCAAGGAGCAGGCCGGCCCGATGTCCGCGCGCCTGGCCGGCTACGGCGCCATCCCGCAAAACGTGCCCACCATCTCCATCGAGCCGCCGCGCAACCCGGCGCAGATGGACCGCGCCATCAAGGGCATCGTCGAGGGCCGCTACAAGTGGATCGTCTTCACCTCCGTCAACGCCGTGACCGCGGTGTGGGACAAGATCGCCCAGCTCGGCCTCGACGCCCGCGATTTCGCCGGCGTCCACCTCGCGGCCGTGGGCACCAAAACCGCGGCCGCCATCCGCGCCAAAGGCATGGTTCCGGAGCTTCTGCCACACAAGAAGAAGCAGAACGCCGAGGGCCTGCTTGATGTCTTCCCCAACTTCGTAGAAGACATCGACGCCGTCGGCCGCGTCCTGCTCCCGCGCGCCGATATCGCGGCCGATACCCTAGTTGACGGGCTCAAGGCCTTGGACTGGGAGGTCGATGACGTCGTGGCCTACCGCACCGTCCGCGCCGCCCCGCCCTCGGCCGAAATCCGCGACATGATCAAGACCGGCGGCTTCGACGCCGTCGCCTTTACCTCCGGGTCCACCGTGCGCAATCTGGTGGGCATTGCGGGCAAACCGCACCAGCGGACGATCATCGCGTGTATCGGGCCGTCGGCAAGAGCGGCCGCGGAAGAGATGGGCCTGCGCGTCGATGTCGTGCCCGAGGTTGCGGACGTGCCCTCGCTTGTCGACGCCCTCGCAGACCACGTCGCCGCCCTCCGCGCCGCCGGAAACCTGCCCGCGCCGCGCAAGAAACGCCGTTCGCGCAAGAAGGCTACTAAGGTCGACAAGGCATAAGTTTTAGTCTCGCTCTAAGGAGTACCCAATGAGCACCTTCCCAGCCCGCCGCCCACGCCGCCTGCGCACCACCCCGCAGATGCGCAACCTCGTGGCCGAAACCGAGGTCCGCCCCTCGGACCTGATTCTGCCCATGTTCATCGTGGACGGACTCGACGCCCCGCGCGAGATTCCCTCCATGCCGGGCGTCTACCAGCACACCTTCGATTCCCTGCGCCGCGCGGCCGAGGAGGCGTTGGAGGCCGGCGTGCCGTGCATCGACCTTTTCGGTGTGCCGCTCGATGAGGACAAGGATGACACCGGCTCCGTCGCCTGGGACCCACAGGGCATTTTGAACCGCGGTATTTCCTGCCTGCACGAGGAATTCGGCGATGACCTCATCGTTATGGCCGATACCTGCCTCGACGAGTTCACCTCCCACGGCCACTGCGGCGTGCTGGATGACAAGGGCCGCGTGCTTAACGACGAATCCGTCAAGCTCTACCAAGACATGGCCCGCTCCCAAGCCCGCGCCGGCGCCCAGATCGTCTCCCCGTCGGGCATGATGGACGGCCAGGTCGGCGCCATCCGCGCCGATCTCGACGAGGCCGGCCACGAGGACGTGGCCATCATGGCCTATTCCGCCAAGTACGCCTCCGCCTTCTTCGGCCCGTTCCGCGATGCCGTCGGTTCCTCCCTGGAAGGCGACCGCCGCACCTACCAGCAGGATCCGCGCAACTTCCGCGAGTCTCTGCTCGAGGCCGAGCTCGACATCGACGAGGGCGCGGACTTCGTTATGGTCAAGCCCGGCCTGCCCTACCTGGACGTGCTTTCGGCCGTGGCGGAGACTTCTCCCGTGCCGGTTGCGGTCTACCAGGTCTCCGGCGAGTACGCGATGGTCAAGGCTGCGGCCGCCAACGGGTGGATCGACGGCGAAGCCATCATGCTCGAGTCCCTGACCGCATTCAAGCGCGCCGGCGCCGATCAGATTCTGACCTACTTCGCTACCGAAGCCGCCCGCCTGCTCAAGTAAAGGACCCTTGTGACTGCTACGCCCCCGTCGCCCGCCCCTGCCCCGCGCCCGCCACGCACGCAACGCCCGCCGCGGCAGCAGCAGCGGCCGGAGTCCGTGACGTACATGCTGTGGCTGTGGCTGGGCGCGCTGTGCGGCGAGGCCGTGCACCAGGTGCTCAACGTGGTGCTCACGCTGCTCAACCACGACGTACTCATGTCGCAGGCCAAGGACATGGCCAAATCCGCACCGGCCGGCGTGGATGAAGCCCAGCTTTCCGACGCCTTCCTCCGCGCCGCCGCCTACGGCTCCGTCGCCCTTTCGGCGGCCATTTCGCTTGCGATTATCGTGCTGCTGGCCTTCCTGTTGCGGTCCCTTGCAAACCGCAGCAAGCGGGTCGGCACCTCGCGCCGCGTGTGGTTCGCCTTCTCGCTGTACTTCGGATTCCGCATTCTGCTGACCTTCATGGTCACCCCGGCCGGCGCGGACGTGCCCGATTGGCTCTTTGCCGCCGATGGCATGGTGCAGATCCTTGTCGGCGTCGCGGCGGTCCTCGGCCTGATTTTCTCCGTGCGGGCCGAGACCTTGGACTACACCGGCGAACTCGAGCAGATGCGCGAGCTGGAAAAGGAACTCGAGCAAGCGCAGCGCGAGAAGAAGCGCGCCGAGGAAGAGCGCAAGCGCTCCAAGGACGACCAGCGCGGCAACCGCGACGGCGGCAAGCGTGCTGACCGTGCCAGCCGCAATGACCGGGAGGACAAGCGATGAATAACACCGAGCGGCCCGGGCCCCGCGACTATAACCGCGCGGCCCGAAACACCTCCGCCAAAGAGAGCCTCGACGCGTGGCCGCGGCCACTGCGCTGGGCATATTGGGTGCTCGTCGTCAGCGCCGTGATCATGCTGGTCAGCGGCATGGTGGGCATCTTCGGCTCGGGCGGGCCACAGGTGGAGCCGCAGAATGCGCAGGTCGCGGAGTACCTCCACTCCAATCGCCTGTTTGTCGCGGTGACCAACTCCGTCGGTGCCATCCTGCTTGCGCTCTTCGCGGCGCAGCTGGCCGGCGGGTCCAAGTGGGCGCGCCGCATCATTACCGCGGTCATCGCGTTCGCGCTTTTTACCAATATCGCCGCCCTCGCGCTCGGCATCGGCGGGCTCGGGTTGCTGATTATCCCCATCACCTTGATCGTCGCCCTCGCGCTGCTTTTCCAGCCGCAGTCCAACCGCTTCATCAAGGACCGCAGCTTGCGTGGCTAATTAGCCCTCACTCCAACTTTTGATTCATAATTGGGGCATGTCTCGACTCAATCGTGCCCCGCTTATCGACGCCGCCCTCGGCCGCACCCCCTCCCGCCCTCCAGTCTGGTTCATGCGCCAGGCCGGCCGCTCACTGCCGGAGTACCGCGTCGCCCGCGAGGGGATTAGCATGCTCGATTCTTGCTTCATGCCGGAACTGCTGGCAGAAATCACCCTGCAGCCGGTGCGCCGCCACGACGTTGATGCCGCCATCTTGTTCTCCGATATCGTCGTCCCGCTCAAGGCCGCGGGCGTCAAGGTCGATATTGTGCCGGGCCGTGGGCCGGTGATGGAGCAGGCGGTGCGGAGTAGGGAGGACGTCGGCAAGCTGCCGCTGCTGGAGACCGACGTCCCCGAGGTCACCGAAGGCATCGCCCGCATCCTGGCCGAGCTCACCGAAACCCAAGCGCTCATCGGCTTCGTTGGCGCGCCGTTCACGCTGGCCAGCTACCTCGTTGAGGGCGGGCCATCCAAGAACCACGAGCGCACCAAGGCCCTCATGCACGCCGATCCGGAGACTTGGCACATGCTCATGCGCCGTCTGGTGCCGACCATCACCCGCTTCCTGCAGGTGCAGGTCGACGCCGGCATTGACGCCATGCAGCTTTTCGATTCCTGGGCCGGCTACCTCAACGAGCGTGACTACCGCGAATTCGTGCTGCCGTACTCCCGGGAGATCCTGGCCGGCGTGACTATCCCGCGCATCCATTTCGGCGTCGGCACCGGCGAGCTCTTGCCGGCTATGTCGGAGGCGGGGTCGGAAGTTATGGGCGTCGATTATCGCGTGCCCATGGACGCCGCGGCCGAGCGCGTGAGCGCCCGCGTGCTGCAGGGCAACCTCGACCCGGCCATGCTTTTTGCCGGCGACGACGCCGTGCGCCAGGCCGTGCGCACCATCCGCGGCGAGGTCGATCGGGCCCGCGAGCGCGGCGATATCGACGGCCATATCTGGAACCTCGGCCACGGGGTCTTGCCAACTACCGACGCGGAGGCCATCACCCGCGCCGTATCCATCATTCATGAGGAGGGCTAAATGCGTATTGCGATTATTGGTGCCGGCCTGGCGGGCTTGACGGCCGCTTACGAGCTGCGCGACCACGACGTTGAGGTTTTCGAGGCCGCCGGCCGTATCGGCGGCAAGCTGTACTCCGTGCCGTTTAATGACGGCCCCACCGACATGGGCGCCGAGGCCTTCCTGGCCCGCCGCCACGACGCCGTGGAATTCATCGAATCCCTCGGCCTGGGCGACAGCCTGGTTGAGCCCTCCGGCCTGCACTCGCTGGTGTACTCCGGCGAGCTTAAGCCGCTGCCGCGCGGCGGGATGATGGGCATTCCTTCGCACTCGGAGCCGGTCGCACACCTGGTCTCGGCCGAGACCGCCCGCCGCATTGATAACGAGGAGCCCTTCGAATGGACGGCCGGCAGCGACGTCTCCGTCGGCCGCCTAGTGCGCCAGCAGTTTGGCGACGACCTCGTCGACCACGTTATCTCCGCCCTCCTCGGCGGCGTGTACTCCTGCTCGGCCGATGACCTGGGTGTGCGCGCGACCATCCCGGCGCTGGCCGAGACGCTCGACGCGCTATCCGAGCGCGGCCCAGTCACCCTCTCGGCCGCGGTCCGCTCGTTGGAAGAAGCCCGCGCGGCCAAGCCGAGCAGCGGCGGACCCGTCTTTCAGACCTTCCGCGGCGGCTACGCAGAGCTCTACGAGGCGCTGGCCGATAAATCCCGCGCCAAGATCTACCTCGATACCTTCATCTCCGGCATCACTCGCGAGGGCGAAAAATTCCGCTTGGCCGGCGCACCCGGCGACACCGCCCCCTTCGACCGTGTGCTGGTCGCCACCCCGGCCCCGACCGCAGCGCGCCTGCTGCCTAAGGTGTCCCCGCGGGCGGCGGAGCGGCTGAAGAGCGTGAAGCTGGCGGCGTCGGCAGTCGTGGGCCTGAAGTTCGAGTCTGACACGGATCCGGCCGGCAACGCATTGCCGCAGAACTCCGGCATCCTCGTTGCTACGGACCAAGACGACGTGCACGCCAAGGCCTTCACGCTGTCCTCGCGCAAGTGGCCGCACCTGGCCGAGCGCGGCGGTGCCTTGGTGCGCGCCTCCTTCGGCCGCTTTGGCGACGACGCCATCGTCCGCGCCGAGGAAGACGACCTGGTCGACTACGCCCTCGATGACCTCCAGCGCCTCACCGGATTCGACGGCCGTGCCGCTGGCGTTGCCGAGATTTTCACCCAGCGCTGGTTCGGCGGCCTGCCGCGCTTTGATGCCGGCCACCTGGAAACCGTGGCCGGTGCGCGCGGTGCGCTGGCAGCGACGCCAGGCATCGATGCCACCGGCGCTTGGGCCGGCGGAGTTGGCGTACCCAATGTCATCGCGGACGCCCGCGCTGCTGCGGCCCGCATCGCTCGCTAGCTGCGGGGTTCGCTAGTTGCGGGCATGCCAATGCGGCAGCAGGGCATCCTGCTGCCTGGCGGTTTAGGGGGCTAGTGGGCCGATGGCGGTGCTGGCGCGGTGTCAGCCCAGGGTGGCTGCCACACCACGCGGCCTCGGCGCCGAACGAGGCGCCCGCGCACCGGTGGGGCATTCGGGTCATCGTCATTGACGCCGTTGTGGTACGGGCAACAGGTGGCGAGGTTTGCCATATTGGTATCGCCGCCGTGCTGCCACGCCTGCAAGTGGTGCACCTGGCATTTATCCGCCGGATAGTTGCATTCCGCCCACGGGCATACCGGATTTTCCGCGGCGGCCATGAGCCGCTGCTTCTCGTTGGCCATGCGCTCCGTGCGGTAGAGGTTGACCGCGCCCTCGAAGGGGTGAACGAGGGTGATAAGGCCGCGGTCTGCCAGCGTGCGCGAGACAAGTTCCGCGCCGGTGAGGCGGGCGCCATTGGTGAGCTGGATGGTGATTTCCTCGCCGTCGCCATCGATGATGCGGTCGAGCTCGTCGAGCGTGATGATCGCGTTCGTCGTAATGGTCGGGCGGGCAGCCGGGGAGGCGCCGGAAGGGGAGAAGAGCTCCGCAACGGAATCGAGGGGAGCATCCTCATCCAGGCTGGATTCCAAATCCGCGATGAGCGAAGAGGGCCCGGTAATCGCGAGGGTCCACGGCGCGTCCTTGCGGCGGCGGATGCGCACGCCGGGGCGCGGCGGGGCCGGGGGATTGAGCTCGCGCAGCTTTTTGCGCGCCAGCTTTTCCATCTCATCGGTATCGGCGGCGGTGCGGCACAGTTCCACGCGCAGGCGCCAGGCATCGCGCTTGGTCTTAGCGCGGGATGCGTAGCGCTCGATTACCTCCAGCGTGGGCAGCGGGTGGGCGCGGTCGCGGGCGGCGGTAACCGCCTGGCGCTGCAGGCGGGCAAAGGAGGTGGGGGCAAAGAGGGCGTCGGCAAGCGTGAGCAAGGTGCGGGCCGTCTTATTGGGCGCACCGGCAGCGCGCAGCTGGTCTTCAGACATGCCGGCGCACCCGGCAACGATGTCGATGCCGGGCGCCAGGGCCGCGAGATAGGTCTGAAGAGCTGTCATGCCCCGCAGCCTAAGCCACGGCGCGCAACCTGTGCGAGGGCGAGCGCGCGAACCTGTGGATAACTAGGGCCCACAGGGCGAATTTCGGCCCGCACGCCCGGCGAGCCTGTGGATAACTAGCCCTTATTGCGGAAGACGAAGATGGAGGAGAAGTCCTGATCGCCGTGACCCATGGCCTGCATTTCCTCGAAGCGGCCGATGGCGGCGGTCAGGGCGGGCAGCGGCTTGGTGGAGGTCATCTCCATGAGCTTGGCGTCCTTGGCCAGGGCGTCGACGGTGAAATCGCCCGGGTCGGTATTGCGCTCGCCGGTGATAAACGGCGCCTTCATATTGGCGATGAAGGACAGGCCGGTGATATCGAGCATCTGCAGCACCACCTCGGAGTCTAGGCCCTCGGACTCGCCGAGTTGCAGGGCTTCGAGCAGGCCCTCGGCGGTGACGGCGAGCGCGAGGTTGGCCAGCAGCTTTCCGATGGCCGCCGTGGCCGCTGCCTCCACTCCGATGAGCTTGTCTTCGCCCGCCCAGGATTCGGCGAGGGACATGGCTTGCTCACGGCGGGCGTCGTCTGGCGTGCCCACATAGACGCCGAGCTTGCCCTCTCGGGCCGGGCCGAGCGTGCCGACGACCGGGGCGTGGACGTAGGTTTCCACGGCGGCGGCGAACTCGCGGGCATCGTTGGGTGAGACGGTGGTGGTGTCGATCCAGGTCACGCCGGCGGGGATGAGCTGCGGCTCGACGACGACCTCGCGGACATCGTCAGGCCCGAAGAGAGAGGTAATAATGACCTCGGCGTTCGCTACGGCCTCGGTGGGCGAGGCGGCAAGCTCGGCGCCTTCCTCCACCAGCGGCTGGGCGCGCTCGGCGGTGCGGTTCCAGACGGTCAACTCGATGCCGTCTTGCTCGTTGAGCAGGCGGCGGGCTAGTTCGGTTCCCATGCGGCCAGTTCCAAGAAATGCAATCTTCATGGTTTCCTAGTGTGCCATCATTGGGTGCAGGTTCGCCGCGGCTTGCGCGAGCCCCGGACGAGGGAGCCGTACCCGGTAACGCGACAAGACGGCCAGGAAGTAGTTATGGCGTGGTTCATCTTGATTTTCTCCGGCGCATTCGAGGCCGTGTGGGCGGCGGCGCTGGATAAGTCCGCAGGTTTTACGCGCCTGTGGCCCTCGCTTATTTTCCTCGTGGCCTGCGCGATTTCTATGGGTGGGCTGGCCTGGGCGATGCGCAGCATCCCGGTCGGCACGGCCTATGCGGTGTGGGCGGGCGTTGGCGCGTCGGTGGCGGTTATTTATTCCTTCGCCGCTGGACACGAGGCCGCCACGGTGTGGAAGGTTCTATTTCTCGCCATGATCATCGGCGGCATCGTGGGGCTGAAAGCGGTGAGTTAGAGACCCGGAATCCGCGGCGCGGGCGGCAGCGGCGGCGCAGGTGGCGGGGCCGGCGCGGGCATAGCGGGCACGGCCGGCATATCAGGCACCGCGTCCTCGATGCGCCCGCGGACTTCGTGCGGCGGGATATTCAGGTTCGGCAGGCCGCTTTTGTCCCGCGCAGGTGGGCGTGGGTCCGGCGCCGCAGGTTGCGGGTGGGGCGCCGGTGCAGGCCCGGGTGCGGGACGCTGCCTGGGCGCGGGAGCCGGGCCAGGGTGCGAACCAGGCGCAGACTCAGGCGCCGGCGCCGCATCCGACGGCGAAGGCTGATCGGTAGGCGGCGAGGGAACCGGGGCGTCCTCCCGAGGCAGGTCGCGCGGGGCGAGCGGGCGGGGAGGGGGCTGCCAGGAGGGGGCGTCGGCAAGCGGGGTGGCACCCACCGAGGTAGGCAGCGGCCGCTCGGGCTCGGGCTGAGCGCAGCCGGCGAGGCAGAAAGCGGCCAGGATGGCGACAATGAGAGTGCGCTGCATTGAAAATCCCCCCGAATTGAAAAGTGCAACGCCCCGAAGTTTAGCGGCTGACTGTGAATCGCGCACTCCAACTTTTGTATAGCGCGCGAATCGCTAGAATGTCAGACATGCCTAATACTTCCCAGTCGCAACAGTGGTTTGAGCGTTCCTCCAAGGTGATTCCGGGCGGGGTGAACTCGCCGGTGCGCGCGTTTGGCTCCGTGGGTGGCCAGGCTCGCGTGATTGAGCGCGGTGCGGGCTCGCGCCTGTGGGATGCCGACGGCAATGAGTACGTTGACCTGGTCAGCTCCTATGGCCCGATGATTCACGGCAATGCGCACCCAGAGATTGTGGAGGCCGTGCAAAAGGCGGCTGCGGGTGGCTTGAGCTTTGGCTCGCCCACAGAAGGCGAAGCTTTGCTGGCGGAGGCCATTGTGTCGCGCACCGCGGCCGATAAGGTGCGCATGGTTAACTCCGGCACCGAGGCCACCATGTCTGCGGTGCGCCTGGCCCGCGGCTATACCGGCCGCGCCAAGGTGCTGAAGTTCGAGGGTTGCTACCACGGCCACGTGGATGCGCTGTTGGCCTCGGCCGGCTCCGGCGTGGCGACCTTCGCGCTGCCGGATTCCCCTGGCGTTACGGGCGCGACGGCGGCCGATACCATCGTCGTTCCTTATAACGATATCGAGGCCGTGCGCGAGGCATTTGCGCAGCACCCGGGCGAGATTGCCTGCATCATCGCGGAAGCCTCGGCCGGCAACATGGGCACCGTGGCTCCAGAGGAAGGCTTCAACGCCGCGCTTGCCGACGTCGCCCATGAAGACGGCGCCCTCCTCATCCTCGACGAGGTCATGACCGGCTTCCGCACCTCCTATAAGGGCTGGTACGGCGTCGACGGCGTGGCGGCGGACCTGGTGACCTTCGGCAAGGTCGTCTCCGGTGGCCTGCCGGCCGCTGCCTTCGGCGGCCGCGCCGAGGTTATGGACTACCTCGCCCCGGACGGTCCGGTCTACCAGGCCGGCACGCTGTCCGGTAACCCGGTGGCGATGGCCTCCGGCCTGAAGTCTTTGGAGTTGGCCGATGAATCGCTCTATGAGCGCCTGCAGGCCAACGCGGACCGCCTGACCGGCATGATTTCCTCCGCGCTGTCGGCCGAGGGCGTAGCGCACCACATCCAGCGGGCGTCGTCGATGTTCTCCATCCGCTTTGCCGAGGGCGAGGGCCGCAACTTTGCCGATATGCAGGCGGCCGAGACCTTCCGCTTCACCCCGTTCTTCCACGCCCTGCTGGATAACGGCATCTACGTCGCACCAAGCCCATTCGAGACCTGGTTTGTCTCGGATGCACTTACCGACGCCGACTTCGAACTCATCGAAGCCGCCCTCAAGCCCGCCGCCAAGGCTGCGGCCGCCGCGCGTCCCGCACACTAAGGAGAGACATGACACGCACTATCGTTCACCTCGTGCGCCACGGCGAGGTCCACAACCCGGAGAAGATCCTCTACGGTCGCATCCCGGGCTATCACCTGTCCTCGCGCGGGCATTCCATGGCGGCGCGTACCGCAGAGTCCTTCCGCGATCATGACGTGACCTACCTGGCGGCCTCGCCGCTGCAGCGCACCCAGGAGACCGCGCGGCCGATTGCGCAGGTAACGGGGCTAGACGTGGACGTCGATAAGACGCTCATCGAGTCCGGCAACCGTTTCGAGGGCCTGCGTACCAAGGGCCTGCGTTCCGCGCTGTGGAACCCGCGCCGCTGGCCGCTGCTGGTCAACCCGCTGGAGCCCTCGTGGGGCGAGCCCTATGAGCAGATTGCCGAGCGCATGCTGGGCTCCATCGAGCGCGCCCGCACCGCCGCAGCCGGCCACGAGGCGATCTTGGTCAGCCACCAGCTGCCCATTGTGATGGTGCAGCGTACCGTGCTGGGCCAGCGCCTGCCGCACGCGCCGTGGAATCGCGAATGCGACCTGGCCTCGGTCACCTCTTTGCTTTTTGAGGATAACCAGGTCACCGATATCTTCTATTCCGAACCGGCGCAGGAGATTTAATGGCACTACAACGCAGACGCGCAGTCGGCGCGGTGCTCGCTGCGGTGGCGGTAGCGCTGCCGCTTGCCGGTTGCTCGCAGGACTCCGATAAAGCGCAAAACGCGGTTGCTACCGGCGGCAACTTCGAGTTCATCACGCCCGGCGGCGAAAAGGTCATCAATTACGAGGAATCCGAGCGCAAGCCATTGCGCACCTTCTCCGGCGAGGATGTGCGCGATAGGGATAAGACCATTTCTCTGGAGGACTATGAGGGCGAAATCGTCGTGCTCAACTCCTGGGGCCAGTGGTGCGCTCCGTGCCGCGCCGAGGCCGATGACCTCCAAGAGGTCCACTCCGAGCTACAGAAGCGGAAGATTGGCACTGTCTTGGGCATTAATGTGCGCGACTATAACCCGCAGGTGTCCAATGACTTTCTCAAGGATAATGGCCTGACCTACCCCTCCATCTACGATCCACCGTTTAAGACCGCGGCGGCCTTGGGCGGCGTGCCCACCTCCGTGGTCCCGACCACCATCGTGTTGGATAAACAGCACCGCCCGGCTACGGTCTTTTTGCGGTCCATCACGGCTCAAGATGTGATGGACGTAGTGGACAAATTAGAAAAGGAATAAATGGACAACGCAGCGAGCATCGGCAACTCTTTTGCCGAGGCCGCGACCTCCGGCCCACTCATTCTGGGCCTGTTCGCGGCCGCCGTGGCGGGGCTGGTGAGCTTCGCCAGCCCGTGCGTCATCCCACTGGTGCCCGGCTATATTTCCTACCTGGCCGGCGTGGTAGGCGGTGAGGTTACCTTCGATGGGGAGCTGGGGGTGGGCGTCGGCAAGCGCAGGCAATGGGCCGTGGTACTGGCCGCCGCCTTGTTCATCCTAGGATTTACCGTGGTTTTCTTGCTGGCGACGGTCTCCGTATTCGGCGCGATTTCCGCGCTCCGGCTCAATGAGGAGACGCTCATGCGCATCGGCGGCGGCGTGACCATCCTGATGGGCGTGGTTTTTCTCGGCGCTATCCCGGCGCTGCAAAAAGACACCCGCATGGCACCGAAGCGCTGGACCACCTGGCTGGGCGCGCCGCTGCTGGGCGGGATATTCGCGCTGGGCTGGACGCCGTGCTTGGGCCCAACGCTGGCCGCCATCATTTCCGTATCGGCCGGCACCGAAGGCATGACAGCCGCGCGCGGCGTGCTGCTTATCATTTTTTATTGCTTGGGCTTGGGCCTGCCATTCCTGCTGGTGGCGCTGGGCTCCGCGCGGGCGATGCGCTCGATTTCGTGGGCCCGCAAGCACTCGCATACCATCCAGATAATCGGCGGCGTGGCCATGATCCTCGTCGGCTTGGCCCTGGTAACCGGCCTGTGGGGCGAGTTTATTAACTTCATCCGCCAGTGGACCGTGGACTACGGCGCCACCCTGATTTAGGAGAGACGTGAAATATTTCCGCAAAGCCTGGCATTGGCTGACCAGCATGCGCACGGCACTGGCGCTGCTTTTCTTGCTGGCGCTGGCCGCGATTCCCGGTTCCTTGCTGCCGCAGCGCGATCTCAACGAGCAGAACGTGCAGGACTTCATTGAGTCCAATGGCAACGTGGCGAAGATCTACGATAAGCTGCAGCTTTTCGACGTCTTTTCTTCCGTCTGGTTCCAGGCCATCTTCATCCTCTTGGCCATTTCCCTAGTGGGCTGCATCCTGCCACGCTCCTGGGATCACTACAAGGCGTGGAAGACCCCGCCAACACGCGCGCCTAAGTACCTCCACAAGCTGCCGCTGGCGGCCGAAGGGCACTCGGACAAGAGCGAGGAAGAGCTCTCCGCGGAAATTGCAAAGCGCTTGAAGAAGTGGCGTGTGGCCGAGTACTCCCCAGAAGAAGACCGCGCCGGTGTGCATACCTTCTCCGCGGAGCGCGGCTACGGCCGCGAGCTGGCCAACCTGATCTTCCACGTGGCGCTCGTGGCCATCTTGGTCACCGTCGCCGCCGGCCGCTTGGTCAACTACGAGGGCCAGGTCATCGTAGTCACCGAGTCCGGCTCGCAGGGCGGCGGCCAGACCCTGGATCAGTCCACGGAGTTCTGCAATACCTCCACGTCCAACTTTGACTCCTTCCGCGCCGGCCCGCTTTTCGACGGCACCGGTCTCCACCCCTTCTGCTTCGTCGCCCATGACTTCGCCGCCGAATACCTGCCCAACGGCCAGGCGGAGATGTTTACCTCCAACGTTTCCTACGCGGAGGGCGAGGACATCTACAAGGACGATTCCGAGTGGAAGGATTATGAGCTTAAGGTCAACCACCCGCTGCGCTTGGCGCACAACCGCGTCTACTTGCAGGGCCACGGCTACGCGCCGACGGTCACGGTGGAATGGCCCAATGGTGAAAAGCGCACCCAGACCGTTCAGTTCCAGCCGAATGACACGACCTTCTTCTTGTCCTCCGGCGCGATGCGCTTCGACCCACCGGCCGGCATGCACCCGGATCTCTATGACCGCCGCCAGAACCAGATCGCCATCCAGGGCCTCTTCGCACCCACGGCCGAATGGGCCGGCGAGAACGGCAAGCTGCTCCAGTCCGCATACCCGGGCCTGCAGGATCCGGCGATGGCCATCGATATCTACCGCGGCGATGCCGGCCTGGACACCGGCACCCCGCAATCCTTCTTCTCACTGGACCCGAACCTGGTGCAGTCCGGCCAGCTGCAAAAGATCGACCGCGTGAACCTCAACCAGGGCGAGGACGTCACCCTGGACGATGGCACGAAGATCACCTTCGACGGCGCCAGCGAGTTCGCCAACTACCAGGTCTCTTATGATCCTTTCCAGAAGTGGGTGCTGGTCTCCGCGCTGGTGATGCTCATTTCCTTGGTGGGATCGCTGATAATTAAGCGCCGCCGCGTCTACATCCGCCTGCGGCCGAACGCGGCTGGCGGCACCGACGTGGAGATGGGCGGCCTCGCCCGCACCGACCGCGCCGGCTGGTCCGAGGAGTTCCACGAGCTGCACCGAGCGCTGCTCGAACTACCCGACCCAGACGAGGTCGAAGAAGACGAACTTTATACCGATGACTAGCGCCCCGGCCCGATCCAACAAAAGTTGGATTGGGCCGTTTCGCTGAGTAAGGTAATCAGCACTTACCCCGCACGTGTGAAGGCTAGGAGCATTCATGCAGATCGATCAGAATCTGTCTAATTTCTCGGATATCGCGGTGCAGACCGCCTTTGTGGTGTACTGCTTCGCGCTCTTTTTGTCGCTGTTTTACTACGGCCGCATGCAGGGCATCATCGAGGGCCGCCGCGCCGTGAAGTCCGAGGCCGCGAAGGTCTTGGTGGGGGCGGGCGCTGGGGGCGTCGACAAGCAGAGCTATGCCGGCGAGGTTGCCCAGTCTTCTTCCGGAATCACGGCCGATGAGCTGCAGGAAAAGGAGCGCAAGGCCGATAAGCTCGGCGGCATGACCAGCGCGCTGATGTGGGTGGGCATTGCGTTGCACGCCGCGGCGATCGTGCTGCGCGGCCTGGCCACCGGCCGCTTCCCCTTTGGCAACCTGTACGAGTACGTGCTGATGGTGAGCTTTGGTGTGCTGCTGGTGGGCAATATGGCTATGCAGCGCAAGGAATGGCGCACCGTGTGGCCGTGGCTGCTCACCCCGACCCTCGCGCTGATGTTTTATGGTTCCACCAAGCTCTATGCCGAGTCCGCCCCAGTGGTGCCGGCGCTGCAGTCGCACTGGCTGCCCATCCACGTCACCGTGGTTTCTTTGGGCGCGTCCATCGGTATTATCTCCGGCATTGTCTCGCTGCTGACGCTGTTCCGTATGGCGCAACCGAAGCATGCCGAGCATGGCTTCTTCGGTGCGGTGGCCCGCCCGCTGCCTTCGGCCGCGAAGATTGACCAGCTGGCCTATCGCCTGGCTGTTATCACCCTGCCGACCTTGGGTCTGGGCATCATCTTGGGTGCCATCTGGGCCGAGTCCGCCTGGGGCCGCTTCTGGGGCTGGGATCCGAAGGAGACCGTGTCCTTTGCCACCTGGATCCTGTATGCCGCATACCTGCATGCGCGTGCGACGCCGGCCTTCCGCAAGGCGGCGCCGTGGATCAACGTCATGGCGATGGCGCTGATGGTCTTCAACCTGTTCTTTATCAATATGGTCGTCTCCGGCCTGCACTCCTATGCGGGGCTGAACTAGATGGCGGAGCATACGAGTCCGCGCCATAAGCAGGGCAAGCCGGCCGGCGATAATGCCGTGATTTTGGGCCTTGGCGCCCAATTTGCCGAGCGGCGCCGCGAGTTGGGCATTTTGCAGCAGCAGCTTGCCGACGCCGCCGGGGTCTCCCGCTCCACCCTCCACACCATCGAGCACGGTGGTGCGGGCGTGCGGTGGGAAAAGATTACCGCCGTGGCCGAGGCCTTAGGCCTTGAGATGCGTTTCGTGCCGAAGGAAGCCTAGTCCTTCTCGCCGTCGGCGTCGCGTTTGCGGCGCTGGCGGCGCTTTTCTTCTTCTGCCTCCTGGGCGCGGCGCTGCTTGAAGCGCTCCTTCTCTAGATTCCAGAGGAATTCCTCGTCATCATCGGGGCCCTTGATAGCGCGGGGTTGTTCCACCTCGCGCTTCTTCCATGTCGAGGGCCCGAAGGCCTTCCAGACGAGGTAGGCGGCGAGAACAAAGAGTAGGAGGAGGATGATTCGGCCCATGCGTGCGATTCTACCTGCACCGCGTACAATCAACCCCCATGACGCATAACCCTGAGCCACCCAAGCCGGACCCAGAACTGCGCCGCCGTTCGCGCGCGGCGCTGTGGAAGTACGGGCTCGCCCGCGTGGTGCTTTTTATCGCTTTGACCGTGGTGATTGAGCTTTTGGCCTTCGCCATCGGCTTTCCCATCCCGGTGCTCATCGCGGCGCTGCTGGCGCTCTTTGTGGCGCTGCCACTATCGATGCTGATCTTTAAAAAGTGGCGCATCGAGGCCACCCAGACGCTGGCCGAGTACTCCGCCCAGCGTAAGGCCCACAAGCGCTGGGTCCAGGCGGAGCTGGAAGGCCGCGCCGCCCAGGATTAGACGAGGATGAGCGCGGCGGCCTCGATAACGGCCCACAGCAGCATCGCGCGGCCGGTCAGGCCGAGCACGGGGATAAGCTCTGGGCCCTGGGCGCCGCGGTTGACGGTGCGGATGGCGCGCAGCGCAAGGGGGAAGTAGACCAAGCCGGCGAGCGCGAGCCAGCTGCCGAAGGCGATGCCGATGGTCAGCAAGAAAGGCAGCAGGAGCAGCACCGTAAAGAGCAGGCGCGCCTTCTCGTTGCCGAGGCGCACGGCGAGGGTAATCTTGCCGGTCTCGGCGTCGGAGGGAATATCGCGGATGTTATTGACCAGGTTGACGCCAGAGCTCATCGCGCCGATGCCCACGGCCAGCGCGAGGCCCGACCACGACAGCCGGCCGGCCTGGGTAAATTCGGTGCCGAGCACGGCGACGAGCCCGAAGAAGACGAACACGGCGACCTCGCCGAGCCCGCGATAGCCATACGGGTTCTTGCCGCCGGTATAAAACCAGGCGCCAGCGATGCATAGCGCGCCGATGAGGATGAGCCACCACGCATGTGCTGCCAGGGACAGCGCGATGCCGGCGAGCCCGGCCACGGCGAACGCGGCGAAGGCGGCGAGTTTCACCTGCTGCGGGCGGGCCAGGCCGCCGCCGGTCAGGCGCTGCGGACCGGTGCGGTCATCGTCAGTGCCGCGGATGCCATCGGAATAGTCATTGGCGTAGTTCACGCCGATGATAAGTGCCCATGCCACGATGAGTGCGAGGAGCGCGCGGCCCACGTGGCCGCCGCCGATGCCGAAGGCTGCGCCGGTGCCCGCCACGACGGGCGCGAACGCATTAGCCCAGGTATGTGGGCGCGCGCCCTCGAGCCAATCCTGGGCAGTGGCGGAGAAACGGCCGGCGGAATGGTCCTTGGAATGCGGGGCAGACTTCGAGGCAGACATAGCCACTATTGTGCCACTGCGTCACGCGCGGGCGGCAATTAGCCAAGGTAGGCGCGACGGCGCAGCCGATAGGCGGCTAGTGCCGCGAAGAAAAGAGTGGCATTGGTGACCGTCATCGCGGCGGAGGTGGCCGCATCAAGCCAATAGGCAAGCCAGAATCCTGCGACTGCGCTGAGTGCCGCGATGCCGCAAGCGGCGAGCATTAGGGTAGGCACGCGGCGGGTGAAAAGCCGCGCGGTCATGGTGGGAAAGACCATCAAGGCGATTACCAGCATGGCGCCGGCGGCGTGGAAAGCGGCAGTAGCAGTGCAGGCAACTACCGCCATAAACGTTGTTTGTACGGCGCGGGAGCGGACCCCGCGCACGGTGCAGAAGGGGGCGTCAAAGGATGTGGCGGAAAGCCGCGGCAAGGTAAGGGCGAGGAAGATTGCGTTGGCGGCAAGCACGCCGGCCATGACATAGCAGTAGTGGGGATTGGAAAAGGCGGCGAGGTTAACATCGCCAACCAAGACGGCGTGGACATCGATATGTACGTGGCTCATTCGGGTAGAGATGAGGATGACGCCGGCGGCAAAGAGGGCGGGGAAGATGAGGCCTAGGGCGGCATCGGCAGTAACCAGCGCGCTGCGCTGCAGCCACCGTGTGCCGAGCGCGACGGCCAGGGCACCGGCCGCGGCGGTAATAAGCAGCAGCGGGGAGTCGATATCGGAGGTTAAAAGGTAGCCCACGGCGATGCCGGGGAGGACGGCGTGGCCGATGCCGTCGATAAGCATGGCCTGTCCCTGTAGAACTACAAAAGTGCCGGGCAGCGCGCATGCTACGGCGGTAAGGACGGCGAGCAGGCAAGCGGTAGCGGCAAGGGTCATGGTCGAAGCTTTCTGGTGACGAGGCTGAACGCTACGGTGGCGGCTTGCACCAGCACGATGATGGGGCCGGTAGGCAGCGGGCCAAAGGCGATGGAAAGGTAGCAACCCACGGCGGCAGTAAGCGCGCCTAGGAAGCCGGCTAGTGCAATGAAGGGAAGCAGGCGGTGAACCCAGGGGCGGGCGGCCGCGGCCGGGCTGATGACTACGGCCACCATGAGGACCACGCCGACCACCTTGACGCCTATAACCGTTACGGCGGTTAAGGAGAGGAAGCTGAGGGCATTTAAGGCCGTGGTGCGAATGCCGGCTACGCGGGCAAAGGGGGCGTCAAAGGCGACGGTGGCTTGCCGAGTGTGTACCGAAGAAAGAATTAGCAAGACGCCGCCGCCAATGACGAGCGCAGAACTCACATCGGCGCGCGTGAGCGTGGACGCGTTTCCCAGCAGGTAATCCTGGATGCCGGCCTTGCCGGGCAAGGGCTGGCGGGAAATATGCTGCATGAGCAGCATGCCGATGGAGAAGAATGTGGTAAGCGTAGCGGCCATCGCGGTGGTCGGGCCGAGCGGGGCCAGCCGTGGAATCAGGTGAATACAGCCGACGGCCAGTGTGCCGGTGAGGATGGCGCCGGCAGAAAGCAGCCAGATATTGCGGCCGTCCCACCCTAAGGCCGTGGCCACGATGAAGGCGACCAGCAGGCCAGGCAAGGAGGAATGCGAGATGGCATCAGCGAGCAGGCTGGTGCGGCGCACATAGACCAGCGGGCCGAGCGCGCCGGCGCAGGCTCCGATGAGTACGGTGCCCCAAAGCGCCTGCGTATAGGTGAAATCCTGAAAGAGTTCTAGTGGGTTCATGAGGGCAGGCAAAACATGTCGGCGATAGCGGATTCGGTGAGCACCTGCTTAGTAGGCCCGGCCGCGATGAGGCGGCCTTGGCCCACCATGAGGACCTCATCACAGAAATCGGCGACCTCTGCGAGGTTGTGGTGGACCAGCAGGATGGTGGCGCCATCGGCGCGCAGATTCTCCAGTACCTCCATGATGGCGCGCTGGCTTGCGGCGTCGACCCCAGCGAAGGGCTCATCCAAGATAATGAGCTCGGGATCGCTCACGAGCGTGCGAGCGAGTAAGACGCGCTGGCGCTGGCCGCCGGACAAGGCCGAAATGGGCAGGTGCGAGTGCTCTTGCATTCCGGTGCGGGCGAGCGCGTCGTGAGCGGCGCGCTTATCGACGCGGCTCGGCCACTGCCACCAGCGCAGGCCGGCGGTGCGACCCATAAGGGCGACGTCGAAGGCCGTGGCCGGAAAATCCCAATCGATCTCCGCGTGCTGCGGCATGTAACCGAGCCGGTGGCGGAAATGGGCAAGGTTGGTGCCATCAAAGGTGAGCGATTCGCAGTTAAGCGGTGGAAGCAGGCCCACCAAGGTGCGCACAAGAGTGGACTTGCCGGAGCCGTTGGCGCCCACGAGGCCGGTGATGGTGGCGGGAGTGAGGGCAAAGGTGGCGTCGGCAAGCACGGGCGTGCGCGGATAGCCCGCGGTGAGGTGGGTGGCGCGCAGCATTAGCTTAAGGCCTTTGCCACGGTGTGTGCGTTGTGCTCGAAAGCCCCGAGGTAGGTATCGGTGGGCGCGTCGGGTCCGAGGGTATCGGCGAAGAGCTCCTCGTCCGAGACGGTAACCTTCCAGCCGCGGGACTCCACGGCCTGCTGCAGCGAGGTGATGGCCTGTGGGTTGGCTTGATTGTCCTTGAAGATGACGGGGACCTTCTTATCGGCGATGGTATCGGCCAGCTCGGAGATCTCGGTGGCGGATTTTGTGGCCTCGGTG
Organism: Corynebacterium tuberculostearicum; assembly: GCF_030229345.1. Classification (GTDB taxonomy): domain Bacteria; phylum Actinomycetota; class Actinomycetes; order Mycobacteriales; family Mycobacteriaceae; genus Corynebacterium; species Corynebacterium tuberculostearicum_G. The sequence continues at coordinate 102,590 of NZ_JASPGP010000004.1, forward strand.
GTCACGAAATCGGTGGCGTGGATGTCAAAGTCGAAGGTCTTGCCAAAGTAGTTGAAAGCATCATGGCCGGTGATGAGCACGCGGGGCTTCGCAGCAGCGAGTTCCTTCTTAGCCTTGTCGTGTGCAGCGGCGATCTGGCTTTCGTAGTTATCGGCGGCAGTGGAGTAGTCCGCGGCGTGCTCGGAATCGATATCGCCAAGTTTGTCGCCGATGCTCTCGACGGCCTGGCTCCACAGTTTGGGGCTATTCCAGATATGCGGATCATAGAGTTGCTCGCCGCCCTTTCCTTGTTCCGGCCAGGGCAGGAGATCTTGTTCATCGAGCTGATCGCCCACCGCGAGCTGCTTGTCTCCCAGGGACTTGAGCTGGTCCACCATCTGGGCCTCGAGGTGGAGGCCATTCCAGAGTACGAGGTCGGCGTCCTTCATAGCCTCAATATCGTGCGTGGTGGGCTGGTAGGTGTGCGGATCACCGCCGGGGCCGACCATGGTGGTGATATCGGCTTCGGGGGCGAGGTTGGCTGCAGCATCGGCCAAGTAGCCGGTGGTGGCGAAGATTTTTAGGCTATCTCCGTGGTTGTCATCGCCGCTTGAGCAGGCCGTTAGCGTAGTAGCGGCGAGCAGTACGGCGAGGGGAAGTGCGGTGGTTTTCTGCAACGAAAAGTCCTTAAAGTAGAAATGAATACCAAAGTTCACTGGAATGAACTCTGTAAAACATACATATTGAAACTTACGGAAGCAATAGGATGAACTACGATGGGGTGAATGCACGTAAGCGAGCTGCCCGAACGCACCCAGGACTACCTCAAGATTTTGTGGAACCACGAGGAAAAGGCGGGACGCGATACCGCCATGCCGCTCGGTGATCTGGCTAAGGCTGCCGGCCAGAAGCTGCCCACCACCTCCGAGGCCGTCAAGCGCCTCGCGGCCAAGGGACTCGTGGAACACGAGCGTTACTTTGGCGTCCGGCTGGTCAGGGAAGGTCGCGAATTGGCCGTGGCCATGGTGCGCCGCCACCGCCTGCTCGAGACCTTTTTGGTATGCACCTTGGGCTATACTTGGGACGAGGTGCATGAGGAAGCCGAAATGCTAGAGCATGCGACCTCCGATAGGTTTGTCGAGCGCATCGATGCTTTCCTCGGCGCCCCTGCGCGCGATCCCCACGGCGATCCCATTCCGGCGGCCGATGGCACGGCTGAGCCGCTCTCGCGCATTACGCTTGCCGACGTCCCACCCAACTCTCCCGTCACCATGGAACAGGTCAATGACGCCGATGGCGAATTCCTGCGCTACCTGGACAAACACGGGGTTCGTCCAGGCGTGCGGCTGACCGTCGTTGCCCCGCCGGTAGCCGGCCTCCTAGAGGTTAGCGTGGATAATGGAGCCAGCTTTTCGCTCGGGGAATCCGCGGCGCGCGATATCGCGGTGCGCGACGTGGAAGGTGGCTAAGCGCCGAAGATGCGCGCCACCGCGCGGCGGTCTATTTTGCCTGGCCCGGCCGTGGGAAATTCCGCGAGGCGCTTGATGTCTTTCGGTATCTGCCAGCGGGGAAGCTCGGCGTCTTCGAGGGCCTCAAGGATATCGCCGATATCGGCCCAGCCGGTATATGCCGCCATGATGGCCTGGCCGAGCCGCGGGTGTGGCACGCCGACGACGCAGGCATGGTCCACGCCCTTAACCTTGAGGATTTCGGTTTCTAGCGCCTCGGGGTGAAGCTTGAGACCGCCGGAGTCGATGACGTTATCCAGCCGGCCGGTGACGGTGAGGGTGCCGGCGTCGATAAAGCCGCCGTCGGAAGTAGCGAACCAGCCTGGCTCGCGGAAGGCTTCGTGCTCGGGCGCGTTGCGGTAGCCGTGGGCGATGGTGTGCCCGCCTAAGAGGATGCGGCCGTCCTGGACGCGGACCTGCGCGCCGGGAATCGGCCGGCCGTCGTAGACGCAGCCACCGGCGGTTTCGGAGGATCCATACGTCGCCACTACTGCAATGCCCAGCTCCTCGGCCGCTGCGCGCAGGCGCGGGTTGATGGCCGCGCCGCCGACCAGGATGGCATCGAAAGTGCGCAGCGCGTCGATCCCCTCGACCGAATCCATGGCCTTGGCCAGTTGCAGCGGGGTCAGCGCGGTATAGGTGCGGTCCCCGGTGCGGTCGAGCTCTGCGGCCGCGCGGGCGAAGGTGGGAATATCGAAGCCCTCGCTGAGATCCATGCACAGCGGATCCACGCCCGCCACCAGCGAGCGCACTAGTACCTGGATGCCGGCGATGTGGTGGGCCGGCATGGCCAGCAACCACTGGCCGGTGCCGCCGAGCACCTGGTGGGTGGCATCAGCGCTGGCCACCAGGTTTGCTGGGGTAAGCTGCGCGCCCTTCGGCGTGCCGGTGGAGCCAGAGGTGGACATCACCAGGGCGATGCTGGGGTCGATGGGCTCGCCGGCGCGTTGGGTATTGCGCAGGAGGGTGGCACGGGTGGCGTCGGCAAGCGGGAGCGGCAAGAAGCAGGCCTGCCCGGCAATGGCGGCCTCCAAATCGGGGAGGATGCTGGCCGGGTTGTGCGGATCAACCGGAAGCGGGGAGAGGATAGTCACGGAGGCGATTTTAATCGTCGAAGGGGCGGGTTTCGTCTTTTTCCGCCTTGCGTATGCCGCGCAGCAACACAATGCGCCCAACGATGAGCGCACCCGTGGCAACGACGGCAATGCCGATACAAAAAGCGATAAGCATTAGTAGTAGTACGGGAAGCTATCCCAATTAGGCTCGCGCTTTTCCAGGAAGGACTCCTTGCCCTCGACGGCCTCGTCGGTCATATAGGCCAAGCGGGTGGCCTCGCCGGCAAAGACTTGCTGGCCCATGAGCCCATCATCGGTGAGGTTGAAGGCGAATTTCAGCATGCGCTGGGCGGTGGGGGACTTCATGTTGATCTCCTGGCCCATGCGGATGGCGGCGTCCTCAAGTTCGCCGTGGTCCGCGACCTCGTTGACCGCGCCCATTTCGTACATGCGCTGGGCATCGTAGGTGCGGCCCAAGAAGAAGATCTCGCGGGCGAATTTCTGGCCCACCATCTTGGCCAGGTACGCCGAGCCATAGCCGGCGTCGAAGGACCCCACGTCCGCGTCCGTCTGCTTGAAGCGCGCCTCTTGGCGGGAAGCGACCGTCATATCGCAGACCACGTGCAGCGAGTGACCGCCGCCGGCCGCCCAACCATTGACCACGGCGATAACCACCTTGGGCATGGTGCGGATCAGGCGCTGGACCTCGAGGATGTGCAGGCGGCCGCCTTCCACCTTCTCGCGGGCGGTGTCCACTGTGGACTCATCCGCGGTGGCGTCATCGTGGGCGTGCTCGGTGGCGTATCGGTATCCGGAGCGGCCGCGAATGCGCTGGTCGCCGCCGGAACAAAACGCCCAGCCGCCGTCCTTTTCGGAGGGGCCGTTGCCGGTGAGCAAAATCGTGCCCACATCCGGCGTGCGGCGGGCGTGATCTAGGGCGCGGTAGAGCTCGTCTACGGTATGCGGGCGAAACGCATTGCGCACCTCCGGGCGATCGAAGGCGATGCGCACGATGCCGTTCTTGCGCCCCTCGCCGTTGAGCCTGTGATAAGTGATATCCGTCAGGTCCTCAAACCCTTCTACGGAATGCCACAATTCCGGCCGGAACGGATTATCGGTGCTGTACTTTCTCTGCTCGCTCATAAAAGCCAGCTTAGTGGCAAAAGAAGAATAGTCCCCATTCCCAACCCTCACCCACACACGCTGCCCAGCAGGCCGGTAATAATCAATACGCGATACTGCGAGGTTGTTGCCCCGCATAATACCCGTGTACGCCATACCAGCGCGGTACTCCATGCCATGGGGAGACTCGAACTCCCCGCCCCTTAAAGCGCTAAAGGGGGCCAGTGTCCCAGGATTTTCCCCTCCAGGGTGGGGGCCTGCTCGCTGCAGGTGTGTGGGCTACCATCGCGCGCTTTGAGCAGCGCGCGATATGACTATCCGTTTTTCAGTTCGGTATTCCAGTTCAGCTGCTGGATGCGGGTATCCAGCTCGCGATACTGCTTAGACAAATCATCGACGCGCTTGCGCAGATCCGCCACCGGGATGGTGGAGACAAACTTAATCTCGGTGCGGGAATAGCGATCCGAGCGCGTACCCGCCCGCTGCGCCAGGTCGTGGTAGATACGGCGCTTGCGCAAGAGGCCGTCGCGAAGCGCGAGGGCTTCCATCAGGTTCCTCTTCTCATCAAAGGCGGTGGCGATATTCGTCGCATTGATGGCCTGCACCAGCTCATCGATGCGCCCGGCCACGCCGTCGAGCTCGCGCAGCAGCTCTTGCGGATCCTCATCCGGGGTATCACCCTCCTGCACGCGGGCCACGGTCAGCAGCCGCTCGTGCAGGCTATTGAGGCGCTCCTGCGCCTGTGCGCGCTCCGCCAATGCCTCAGCTAGCAGCATAATTCCTCCTTTATTGGTATAGGTTCCCAAAATAGCGCAGAGCGGGGGAGGGGTCAACGGCCGGCGGGCGCTACCATGAAGGCCATGCATATCGATGACGTCCTCGACCGCGCCCACGTAGTCTCCCTCCCGCTCGCCGTGCGTTTCCGCGGCATTACCACTAGGGAGGCCCTGCTCATCGAGGGCCCGGCCGGTTGGGGCGAGTTCGCGCCCTTCTTGGAATACGGCCAGGCCGAGTCCGCCGCGTGGCTGCGCGCCGGGCTTGAGGCCGCCTACGAGGGATTTCCGGAGCCGGTGCGCGATTCCATCGAGGTCAACGCCACCATCCCGGCCGTACCCGCCAGCGAGGTCCCGGCCGTGGTGGAGCGCTACGCCGGCTGCCGCACCTTCAAAATCAAAGTGGCGGAAAAGGGCCACACGCTTGCCGACGACGCCGCTCGCGTCCGCGCCGTCCGCGACGCCGTCACCCAACGCGGCGATATCCCTATCCTGCGCGTGGACGCCAACGGCGGCTGGAGCGTCGATGAGGCGGTCGAGGCCGCGCAGATGATGATGCCGCTGGACTATATGGAACAGCCCTGTGCCACCACTGAGGAGCTTGCCCAGGTCCGCGGCCGCCTTATGCGCGCCGGCCTCTTTGTGCGCGTTGCCGCCGATGAATCCATTCGTAAGGTCGCGGACCCGTATCGCGTGGCCGAATTGCAGGCCGCGGATGTCGCCGTGGTCAAACCCGCCCCGCTGGGCGGCGTGCGCCGCGTCCTCGAAGTGGCCCAACACCTGCGCCAGCGTCACATGGATATCACAGTGGCCTCCGCGCTCGATACCTCCGTCGGCATCAATATGGGCCTTGCCGCCGTCGCCGCCCTCCCGCGCATCTACGACGACGAGGACATCGACGTCACCCCGGCCGCCGCCGGCCTTGCTACCGGCTCCCTTTTTGAAGAGGACGTCACCGCCCCGCGCCCGCTTATCGATGGCCACCTTTCCGCCGATATCCTCGCCCCCGACCCAGATCGCCTCGCTGCACTCGCCGCCCCCGCCGACCGCCGTGATTGGTGGTTCGACCGCGTTCGTGCTTGCTGGCAGCACCTTGCTGACTAGGGCCTAGAGCAAGCTCTGGTGAAACCTCCACGCCGGAGTCGCCAGTGCCCGGCGCACCTTCTGCGGCCTGCTCTTTAGCCCGCGCACACTGCGCCGATGCGCCACCGTTTCCTGCACCGTCTCCACCACCAGCTTGAGGTGGTAGTCGGTGCATTCATCTGTGAATTTCAATGGCGCCCACCCGTGTTGCACCGCATGATTGGTCTTCCACGTCCCGATGAGAAATTCCCGGTGATTATTCTCCGGCGTGTGATAGTAAAGCGAGTCCAAGTCCACCACGGTCGTTCCTGCTTCGAAGCCTAAATCCCAGGTGTACGGTCCCAGCCGGAAATTCGGTACGGGCTTGAGACCCACCCGCCGCATCTCGTGGTACATCCGCTGCTCCCACTTCGATGCCGTCCCGACCGGCGCCAGCTCCGCCAGCTCGCGGACCGCATCCTTTTCCTTGCTGGTCACCATCTCTAAATCGGCCGCGAACCTTCCCCTTCCATTGAGCCCGCGGTACGCCTGCGCCAGTGCTTCCTTCAGCAGCCACTCGCCGCAGCGCTCAAAACTTAGGGCATCTGCCACCGCTTGCGCCGGCAACGCCATCCGCACGCCTTTCACCCGATTTGCTGGCACCGGCCGCGACCTCACAGTACGCACCAGCTCATTCGCATGTGTCCGGCAATTGTTATCCACCCGAATCGTTACCGGCAGCTGCACCTCACAAAAGCCGTACGCCGCGAGCGCCGCCGTCCCTGTAAATACCGCATCCGGATAAAGCTGCGCCACCGCGGCGAGCTTATCCTTCGCACTCGCCTCCGCTGGGACGTAACAATTGCGCCGCAAGCGTAACAGCGTCCCCTCACTAACCCTGCTGCGGATTTGATAGTCAGTAAGGCCTAAATCTAGTAATTCATTTCTCGTCCACATGACTCATTGGACTGGAAATCTTCCAGGAAGGTTCCGCTTTCCTCGTTTCAACGATTTCGTCCATCTAAAACACCTAAATCGTCGACGATTTTCGCCATATGTATGGACGAAATCGTTGAAAAGCGGTGGCCTGCGCACGAAAACCGGCGAACCGCTTAAGGAGACTGCTGTCAAACTTCAAACTGCCTAGCCCGCCACCTGTGCGTACGCTAGAGGACATGTCTACTATCAAGGTCCGCGATGCCCACCTGCACAATCTGCGCAACGTCGACGTCGATATGCCCCGCGGCAAGCTCGTTGCGGTCACGGGCGTGTCTGGTTCGGGCAAGTCTTCGCTGGCATTCGGCACGATTCACGGCGAAGGCCAGCGTCGCTATCTCGAATCGGTGGCGCCCTTCGCCCGTCGCCTCATTAGCTCGGCCGTCGACCCGCAGGTTAGCCAGGTAGAGGGCCTGCCGCCGACGGTCGCGCTGCAGCAATCCACCTCCGGCGGCGGTGCGCGTTCCACGGTTGGCACCGTCTCCGCGCTCTCGAATAGCGTGCGTCTGCTCTATTCGCGCGCCGGGGATAACCCGGAGGGCCTGTACTCGGATTCTTTCTCTCCGAATACCCCGGAGGGCATGTGCCCGCAGTGCCACGGCACGGGCGTGGTTCACGAGCCGACCGAGGACTCCATGGTCCCGGATCCCACCCTCTCTATCGAGGAAGGCGCCATCCAAGCATGGCCCGGCGCCTGGGCCGGAAAGAACTTCCACGACATCCTGATGAATCTGGGCTACGACCTGGATTCGCCCTGGCAGGACCTACCGCAAAAAGACCGCGACTGGATCCTCTTCACGGAAGAGCGCCCCGTCGTCACCGTGAAGCCTCTACGCGGCAAGGATCAGATTCAGCGCAATTATGAGGGCACGTGGCGCTCGGTGGCCAGCTACCTCAATAAGACGCTGGCGGAGACCCAATCGGATACGCTGCGCAAGCGCACCCTGTCCTATATGGAATCCCGCGAGTGCGAGACCTGTGGCGGCCGCCGCCTCAACCCGGCCGCACTGAAGGTGACCTATGCGGGCATGCCGATTGATGAGCTGGGCGCGCTGCCGCTGGATTGGGTGCATGAGGTGCTCAGCAAGCAGAACCCGGAGGAGAACTCGGCCGAGGATTTGCTGCTGCGGCAGATTCTGCCCGCGTTGACCTCGGCGCTGGAGCTCGGCTTGGCGCACCTCAGCCTGGATCGGCCGACGCAGAGCCTGTCCGGCGGCGAGATGCAGCGCATCCGGTTGGCGGCGCAGTTGCGCTCCGGCCTCTTCGGCGTGGCCTATGTGCTCGACGAGCCCTCGGCCGGCCTGCACCCCGATGAGCGCGACGCGGTCATGGATATGTGCCGCCGTTTCATCGCGGCCGGCAACTCCGTGCTCTTGGTGGAGCATGACATGGATTTGGTCGCGCAGGCGGACTGGCTCGTTGACGTCGGCCCGCTGGCCGGCGAGCGCGGCGGCAACGTGGTCTATTCGGGCCCGGTTGCAGACTATGACGCGGACACCCCTACCGCCAACGCGCTGGCTAATCGCACGCTCGCGCTTGCCGACGACCCCCGCACCCCTTCCTCCCACCTCACCCTCCGCGGCATTAACGCACGCAGCATCGACAACCTGGATGTGGACTTTGGCTTGGGCCAATTCACGGCGGTAGCCGGTGTCTCCGGTTCGGGCAAATCCACCCTGGTCAGCACGGTGCTGGCTGGCCTGCTGCGACAGTCCGCCACGGCCGTTTCCGATGAGGAAGAGACCGAGGACAAGGGCTGGTCCGTAGAGAGCACGGAGGGCTTTGATCGAGTAAAGCGCGTCGTGCAGATTACCCAGAAGCCCATCGGCCGCACCCCGCGTTCCACGCTGGCAACTTATACCGGGCTTTTCGATAACGTCCGCAAGCTCTTCGCCTCCACCGACGAGGCCAAGCAGCGCAAGTGGACGGTCTCGCGCTTTTCTTACAACGTAAAGCAAGGCCAGTGCCCCACCTGCGGCGGCGCGGGCAAGATCGAGGTGGAGCTGGTCTTCTTGCCGGGCTCGTACACCACCTGCCCGGAGTGCGGCGGCGCTCGCTTCAACGACGAGACCTTGGAGGTGACTTGGCAGGGCCGCACCATCGCGGACATCTTGGAGCTCACCGTGGATGAGGCCGCGGAGGTCTTCGCCGAGGAAGAAAAGATTTACCGCGCCATCGCCACGCTGCAGGCCGTCGGCCTGGGCTACCTCCGCTTGGGCCAGGGCGCACCGGAGCTGTCCGGCGGCGAGGCCCAGCGCATCAAGCTGGCCACGGAGCTGCAGCGCTCCCGCAACTCGCGTCGCGGCCACACGGTCTACCTGCTGGACGAGCCCACCACGGGCCTGCACCCAGCCGATATCGACCTGCTCAATACCGAACTGCACAAGCTGGCGGATGCGGGCCATACGGTAATCGTCGTCGAGCATGATCTTTCGGTCATGGCGCATGCGGACCGCATCATCGAGATGGGCCCAGGCGCTGGCGAAGATGGCGGCCGCATCATCGCGGATGCCACCCCGGCGCAGGTTGCCGCAGAGGATACCGCCACCGGCCGCGCCTTGAGCGCACGCCAAGCGCACTAAGCGGCGAGCCGCGGCTTCCCTGTTAGCTGTGGGAGACCTCTCTGGGATCTCACAGCAAAATGGGGTAGAGGTAGAGGGTATGACTTCTAAAGGCCCTCATGGCGATAATAATGAAACCCGCAGCTGGTCCAGCCCGGCGGATGATGCCACGCGCCAGATAGGCCGCGTGCCCGATAATGCCGCCGGCCCCAGCCGCGACCAAGCGCGCCGCGAGCACCCCAAGCAGTACTTCCCAGGCGAGCAGCAGCCGCAGAATGAGACTCGTCAATTCGATGCGGCCGCTGGCTATCAGCAGGGCTACGGCCAGCAGCAAAGCTACGGCCAGAACTATCAGCAGCCGGCCGAGCAGGCATATGGCCAGCAGTACGCGCAGCAGCCCGAGTACGAGCCGGTGCCGTCGAACTATGATCCGGACCAGCCGGAAAAGCGCAAGAAGAAGGGCGGCGGCGGTGGCGCGATGGCCGGCGTCTTCGCGGCCATCGCGGTACTTGCAGTGCTGGCTGCGGCGGTGTTGTTTTTCCTATGGCGCAATGCCGCGGACGAGGCGGATAAGCCGGAACCCCAGCCGGTGACGGAAACGCTGACCACGGAGGTTCCCACCACCGTGACCCAGACCGAAGAGCCGGATACGCAGGATGAGAACTCCAATAATCTGCCGAAGCTGCCGGACTTCCAGAATGACCTGCCGTCCGATATCCCGACCGAGTTGCCACCAGAGGTACAAGACCAGCTGGATAAGGGCAGCGATGTGGACATTGAGGGCCTCCTCAATGACCTCCTGGGCGGCGGCGAGCAGCCGGCCAGCCAGAACTAAGCGCCCAGCACCTGCCCGGTAAGGGAAATGGCGCGCGGGCAGGTAAAATCGGGCGGCATGAATGAATCGATGCAGTTGGCTGAGAAGGTAGCCGCCCAACTGGCGCGCCACCTCACGGATGTCGTCCTGTGCCCTGGTTCGCGCAACGCGCCGCTGTCGCTGGCGCTATTGGCGCGTGATGATATCCGCGTACACACCCGCCTAGACGAGCGCGGGGGAGCGTTTACCGCCCTGGGCATGGCGCGGGTGCAGCGCCGCCACGTGGGCGTGGTGATGACCTCGGGAACTGCGGTGGCCAATACTTTGCCGGCCGTGGTGGAGGCACACTATTCCCATACGCCGCTAGCCATCATTAGCGCGGACCGGCCGGAGCGCTTGGTGGGCACGGGGGCGTCGCAGACCATCGAGCAGCAGGGCATCTTCGGCGTCTATGCGGACACCACCCAGGTCACCGGCGTGGACGATATCGCGGCGATGGCCCAGCGCTTCCGCGAGGACCTGCAGGTACACATCAATGTGGCCTTTGATGCCCCGCTTGTCGACGCCACCCTGCCAGACCACACCTCCGGCGACGGCGTGCGCGAGCCCGCACCGGCCTTTGTGGACCACGGTGAGGTGGCCGTGGATTTGAGCAAGAACACCCTGGTCATTGCGGGCGACGAGGCCTGGGAGGTAGAAGGCCTCCAAGACGTGCCAACCATCGCGGAGCCGAGCGCGCCGGGCCCGTATCATCCGGTGCATCCAGCGGCGGCGCATATCTTCCGCAAGGCGCAGGTCTCCGCGAATGATTATGTGGTCAATACCAAGGTAGAGCAGGTCATCGTTGTAGGGCACCCGACGCTGCACCGTGGCGTGCTAGCGCTGATGAATGATCCGGATATCGAGCTGGTGGTGCTCTCGCGCACCAAGGACTTCACCAACCAGCGCGGCGACGAGGCCCGGCTTGGCACCACCGTCAAGGTCGCCGGTGAGCCGAGCCGCGAGTGGATGAAGATCTGCGAAGGCGCAACCGATATGGCTGGACAAGCGGTGCGCGAGACCCTCGAGGATGAGGAACTGGGATTTACCGGGCTCCACGTCGCGGCCGCGGTGGGCGATACGCTTTCCGTCAACGACACCCTGGTGCTCGGCGCTTCGAATCCGGTGCGCGATGCCTCCATGGTGGGCCTGCCTTTCGACGGCGTGGATACGTACTCGCCGCGCGGGGCGGCCGGCATCGACGGCACCATCGCCCAAGCCATCGGCATTTCCCTGGCCACGCAATCGCTGGATCCCACCAACTGGCGCGCCCCGCGAGTAATGGCGCTCATGGGGGATGTCACCTTCTTGCACGACGCGAATAGCCTGCTCATCCCGGAAGACCAACCGCGACCGGAAAACCTCACCATCGTGGTGGCCAATGACAACGGCGGCGGCATCTTCGAGACCCTGGAACAAGGCGCCGATGCGCTGCGCCAGTCCTTCGAGCCGGCGTTTGGAACGCCGCATGGGGTGGACGTCGGCAAGCTGGCAGAAGCCTATGAAGCAGACTACCGCGAGGTGACCACCCCGCAGGAGCTATTGGATACGTTGGCGGAGCTGAAGGAATACTCCACCGGGATTACCGTCGTGGAGGCCAAGACCACCCGTGCCACGCGCCGGGCGCTCAATGAGAAGCTCACCGCAAAGGTAGGCCAGTAAGTGGCCCCGCCGCAGCATAAGCCGCACGCGGCCGTGGTGCCGCGCTATACGCCCGCGGTCTATCGTCGCCGCCTGCACCAGCTGACGCTGGCGCTGTATTTAGCCGCGCTGGTGGGTGTGGTGGGCATGGTCATCGGGCCGGCGCTGAATGACCACGCCATCGCCAGCCACCCCGCGCGCGCTTTGGCCACGGTCAAGGATGTGGGCATGCTGCGCACCACGGTGGATTTCCAAGACAGCGAGGGGATTTACCACACCCCACAGCATGGGCTGCTCTATCCCAGTGGGCTGGGCGAGGGGCAGCAGGTGTGGGTGCAATACGCTCAAGACAACCCAGACCTGGTCAAGGTCGAAGGCCGCGAATGGACGCTGGCCATTATCCCGGCGCTCTCGGTAGGGGTAGTTGCCACGCTCATCGCGGCCGTGCTGTGGAAGCTGATTAGCTTCTTTACCCGCCGCGCGGAGAAATAATTAACCAAGATTTTCCGCTGGCTTCACCATAAACTTAAGAAAATGGGCCATGATGGTGGCATGCGTGTTGCGATCGTGGCTGAATCCTTCCTCCCCAATGTCAATGGTGTGACCAACTCCGTGCTGCGCGTTTTGGAGCACCTGCACGAGACCGGCCAAGAGGCCATCGTCATCGCGCCGGGCGCCCGTGAGGGACAAGAAGAAATCCCGGACTACCTAGGATTTCCCATCTACCGTGTGCCCACCGTGCGCGTGCCGCTGGTGGATTCGCTGCCGGTGGGCGTGCCTACCACGGCGGTCGATGAGGCGCTGCGCGATTTCAAGCCGGATATCATCCACCTAGCCAGCCCCTTCGTACTCGGCGCTGCTGGCGCTTTCTCCGCCCGCCAGCAGCGCGTGCCCGCCGTGGCGTTGTACCAGACCGATGTTGCCGGTTTTGCCACCAAGTACCATGCCTCCGCGCTGGCCTATGGCGTGTGGGAGTGGCTGCGCACGATTCATAACTCCTGCCAGATGACGCTGGCACCGTCCTCGCTGACCATCCGGGACTTGGAAAAACACCACATCAAGAACGTGCGCCACTGGGGGCGTGGCGTGAACGCGGAGCTATTCCATCCGTCCAAGCGCTCTGACGAGCTGCGCCGCAGCTGGGATCCGAGCGGCACCAAGAAAGTGGTTGGTTTCGTGGGCCGCCTCGCCGCGGAAAAGGGCGTGCACCGCCTCTCGGCGCTCAACGGCCGTGAGGATATTCAGCTGGTCATCGTGGGTGATGGGCCGGAGCGTCCACTGTTGGAAGCCCAGCTGCCCGGCGCCGTTTTTACCGGTGCGCTGTCCGGCGAAGACCTCGCCGCCGCCTATGCTTCCTTGGACGTCTTTGTCCACGCCGGCGAGTTCGAGACCTTCTGTCAGTCCATCCAGGAGGCGCAGGCCTCCGGCGTGCCGACCATCGGGCCGCGGGCCGGTGGCCCGGTAGACCTCATCGACGAGGGCTATAACGGCCTGCTGCTGGAGGTAAAGACCTTTGTGGAAGACCTCCCCAATGCGGTGGACGCTCTGCTCAATCCGGAGATCCACCAAGAGATGCGGGACAATGCCCGCGAATCCATTTCTTCTAAGACGTGGAAGGCGCTGTGCGAGCAGCTCGTGGGCTATTACGAAGAGGTACTGGAGGATACTCGCCGGGTGCCGCTGACCATTCTGGGCCAGCGTCCGGAGCTGCCGCGATGGGCGGCTCGTGCCCTTGGCGCCCGCGTAGCCTAGACTGATCATTTGTGTCTAAGGCAGATCTGGATAAAAAGCCCTTCGATGTGGCGCGCATGTTTGACGCCGTGGGCGAGAAATACGACCTCACCAATACCGTGCTGTCCTTTGGGCAGGACGCGCACTGGCGCAAGCGCACCCGCGAGCGTTTGAACCTTAAGCCGGGCGAGAAGGTCCTCGACCTTGCAGCGGGTACCGCCGTGTCCACCGTGGAACTTTCTAAGTCCGGTGCGTGGTGTGTGGCGTGTGATTTCTCCCGTGGCATGCTGGCCGCTGGCCGTGAGCGCGATGTGCCCAAGGTGGCTGGCGATGGCATGCAGCTGCCGTTTGCGGATAACACCTTTGACGCCGTGACCATCTCCTATGGCCTGCGCAATATCCACGACTTTGAGCTCGGCCTGCGCGAAATGGCGCGCGTGACCAAGCCGGGCGGGCGCCTTGCGGTGGCGGAGTTTTCCACCCCGGTGGTACCGATTTTTGGCACCGTGTACAAGGAATACTTGATGCGTCTGCTCCCGCCGGTAGCGCGCCTGGTCTCTTCTAATCCAGATGCTTATATCTACCTCGCGGAATCCATTCGCGCGTGGCCCGGGCAGGAGGAGCTTGCCGCGGTTATCAATCGCAATGGCTGGGCCGAGGCCGGCTGGCAGAACCTTACCTTCGGCATCGTGGCGCTGCACTCGGCGGTAAAGCCAGCCTAGGCGCCGCTCCCTCGCGCCCGGGGGAGCGGCGGGGAGGCTATGCCGCGGTCGAATCCCAGAGGGGCGTATCGCGGCGAAGGGACGAGACCGTGCGGCCGGCGGCGCGCCAGCTGCGTGCGATGAGGTCGCGGTCATCGTCAGTAATGAGGTTGCCCATCAGGCGCGCGGCGGCCGGCATGAGCACGCGGCCGATGGGCCCGCGCAGGGCCAGTGGACCGGCCAGCGGTAAGAACTGCGGATAAGTAAGCAGGCGCGCGGCCGTGCGGGCCAAGAGGAAGGACTCGCCGTAGTGCTCGCGCAGGACGGCCGGCCAGGCCAGGGTGAAATCCTTCGGGCCGAGTAGGTTCACGGCCAGCGCGGCCGTCTCCAAGCCGTAGTCGATGCCCTCGCCATTGAGGGGATTGATGCAGGCCGCGGCATCACCAATGATCATCCAATTGGCGCCGGCCACGTTGGACACCGCGCCGCCCATGGGCAGTAGGGCAGAGGTAACGTGCTCAATCTCGCCGAGTCCCCACTCGGGTCGCTGTTGGGCGGCGTAGAACTCGAGCAGCTTCTTGGTGTTGATCTTGGCGGGGCGCTGCGCGGTCGACAGCGCGCCGAGGCCGATGTTGACCTGGCCTAGCTCGGGGCCGAGCGGGAAGATCCAACCGTAGCCGGGCTGCACCTCGCCTTCTTCGTCCTTGAGCTCAACGTGGGAGTGCATCCACGGCTCAGTGGCATGGGTGGAGGAAGCATAGGAGCGTGCGGCAATGCCATAGACCTCCTCGCGGTGCCAGGTGCGGCCGAGTTTCTTGCCAAAGGTAGAGCGCACGCCATCGGCCACGATGACCCACTTGGCATGCACGGTGGCCTCACCCACGCGGAAGGAGGTCACGCGGTTGCCCTCGAGCACCGGATCGGTGGCGGGGGTGCCGGTGAGGAGGGTGGCGCCGGCGTTGCGGGCGACGTCGGCAAGCAGGGCATCAAAGCGGAAGCGCGGCAGGGCCGTACCCACTTGGGAGGGATAGGTCTCCGGCCAGGGCGCGGTAATATCGCCGCCGTATCCGTGCAGCTTCAGGCCGCGATTGCGGTAGGAGGAGTTGACCGCAATGCCGAGCTCAGCAAGCTGGTGCATCGCGCGCGGGGTAAGCCCGTCGCCGCAGGTTTTATCGCGGGGAAACGTCGCGGAATCAATAAGGAGGGTGTCATAGCCGGCGCGTGCGGCATGAATCGCGGCGGCGGCTCCGGCAGGCCCAGCGCCAATGATGGCGACCTCGACATAGGTTTGGGAATCGATCTGCTCCGACATGAGGACTATCATTGCATGAGTTCGACCCCTCGAGTGTGTTTAGGGGCGCAGTTTGGACTACGGTAGGTAGTCGATTATCTCTGGCTTTTAGTTGCAAGGACACTATTTAATGACTCACGGTCAATCGCATGCCACGCACGTGGATCTTGGTGATCCGCAGCTCAATGAGCGCATTGGTGCGGGCATGGAAGCAGTAGAAGACAAGCTGCGCAGTGAAATCGACCGCGGCCAGGACTTCTTGAAGGACAAGGTCAGCCACCTGTCTAAGGCCGGTGGCAAGCGCTTTCGCCCCATGATGGCGCTGCTGGCCTCCGAGTATGGTTCGCGTCCGGGCTGCGAAGAGGTGGTTAAGGCCGCCACCGTCGTGGAGATGGTGCACGTCGCCACGCTTTATCATGACGATGTCATGGATGAGGCGGACCGCCGCCGCGGTGTGGAATCTGCCAATTCGCGGTGGAATAATTCCGTGGCCATTCTCGCTGGCGATGCACTCTTGGCGCATGCCTCCCGCCTTATGAGTGAGCTGGATACTCACACGGTGGGCCACTTTGCCGATACCTTTGAAGAGCTGGTTACCGGCCAGATGCGCGAGACCATCGGCGCGGGTGAGGCCAATGCCGTGGAGCACTACACGGCCGTTATCCGTGAAAAGACCGCGGTGCTCATCGCCTCTGCTGGCTACTTGGGTGCCTACCACTCCGGTGCCTCGGCCGAGCATGCCGCAGCCCTGCACCGCATTGGTGGTGCCATTGGCATGATCTTCCAGATTGTGGACGATGTCATCGACATCTTCTCTGACCCAAAGGAGTCCGGTAAGACCCCGGGTACGGACCTGCGCGAGGGCGTCTTTACCCTGCCGGTTCTCTATGCCTTGGAGGAAGAGGGCGAAGTGGGCGACAAGCTGCGTGAGCTGCTTACTGGTCCGCTGCATTCCGACGCCGAGGTGGAGCGCGCCATCGAGCTCCTGCACCAGTCTGGCGGCCGTCAGAAGGCGCTGGAGGACATCAATGCCTACCTGCGCACGGTGGAGGAACAGCTTGCCGTGTTACCGGAGAACTCCGCGAGCCAGGCCCTGCGCCAATTGGCGGATTACACCGTGCGTCGCGTGGGCTAGCTGCTTGGCGATGCCCCCTCTTTTCCCGCCCATTCTTCCCCCATGCGCTGGCGATTTGTAGGTGGGAGGGTGGTTCGTAGTAAAGTACTTACTCGCACCACACAGTGCATGCCAGGTTGCCCGAGCGGCCAAAGGGAGCGGACTGTAAATCCGCCGGCATTGCCTTCAGAAGTTCGAATCTTCTACCTGGCACAGAAAGAACCCCGCAAGCAAAAGCTTGCGGGGTTTCGTCGTACCTGCGGCTGTGGGGCGGATGCTACCGGCAGGGCGCCTGTCTGCGGGAGCCTTGAGCCCTGTGGAACACCGCATAGGCTCCAACGAGGAATACAGCTAGGAATACCCCAGCGATCTTGAAGTAGAAAAATCCATTTCCTAATCTACGAGAAATATCTGGCAATGAGGTGGAATCCGATCCCGCCAGAGCCTTGGCCACGTATACCGCATTCAAACCGCCAATGAAAAAGCCGAGGCAGAGCAATAATGAAATACCAACTGCAATCTTTAGCAAAACTGTTAGGGATGAATGGTGGGGTTCTGTACTCATCTAATTCCTCTCATCTTGGTCTTCAGGACCAGCAAACTACACCTTTCTGAGGCGCTGTGCACCAACAGGCGTGCTCGGTAGCCATACCATCAGTCGCAGAAAGTCACTGTAGAGATGAAGGTATGGGGTTTAGCGATAGGATATGGGATATGAAGAAGATCCGAACGATGCTGGACGGGGTAAACGAGATTCATCTTTTTCAAAGCCAGCGAGTAGCGCAGGCAGCGCAGCAAGCGCATCTGCGCAATCGGACTCGCAGTTATCGGGCGCACCGGAAAATAAACGCAGCGATTTCCCACCAGCTGGAGGAGCGCTCCCTGGCGTAAATAGCCTTTCTAACCTTGATGCCCCGTTGTCGTGGGACTGGCGGCAGCAAGCCCACTAGTCCGCACCCTCATTGGCCCTAAGCAATCTCGGAAGGACCAGATGGAGAGTGCGGAGCGGGGAGGGGTTTAAATCCCGAAGTAGGCGCGCAGGTCGGCCGCAATAGCATCGAGGCGGTCGGCATCGGGGGATTCGAGGTAGCACTTCAGCTTCGGCTCGGTGCCGGAAGGGCGCACGATGACTCGGTCGTCGTTGTCGGTGAAGAACTTGGAGCCTTGGGCGAATTTCTCTACCTTTGCTACGGGGGAGCCAGCCAGTTCGGTGGGCGGGGTGGAAGCGACCTTATCCATCGCTTGGGCGATGATGCTGAGGTCATCGACGCGGAAGGTCAGCGGCTGGGTATAGAGGGCACCCACGGCGGCGTAGATGCCTTCTAGGCGCTCTAGCAAGGTGGTTCTTGCGGCCTTGCACTCGGCCGCGAGGCTGGCGAGCACTACGGAGGTAGCGACGCCGTCCTTATCGCGGACAGCGGTGGGGTCCGGGCAGAAACCAATGGCCTCCTCATAACCAAACGCGAGGTCTGGGGCGCGGGCAATCCACTTGAAACCGGTGAGGGTCTCCTCGTGGCCGAGGCCATAGTGGGCGGCGATGCGCCCGAGCAGGCGGGAGGAGACGAGCGAGTTGGCGAAGTTGCCTGTCGCACCCTGGCGGGCAAGATAATCGTCCAAGAGGGCGCCGGTTTCATCGCCGGTGAGCTGGCGCCACGTGCCCGAGGAAGTGGGCACGGCGGCGGCGCAGCGATCCGCATCCGGGTCATAAGCGATAAGAATATCGGCGCCGATTTCCTCAGCGTGGCGGATGCCCAAGTCGAGGGCGCCAGGCTCTTCCGGGTTGGGGAAGGAAACGGTGGGGAAATCAGGATCCGGTTGGGCCTGCTCAGGAACCAGGGAGACGCGGAACCCGCAGCGGGTCAGGAGCTTTTCGCCCAAGGCCGCACCGACGCCGTGCATGGCGGTCAGAGCGATGGTGACATCGGTATGTGCGCCCACGAGCTGCGCGGCGCGGTCGAGGTACTCGGCGCGGGTATCGACATCCTCGATGTTCTCGGTGGATAGCGGGACTTCATCGGCATGGGGTGCCGCGGCGATAGCGGTGGCGATTTCGGCATCGGCGGGAGAGACCAGCTGCACGCCTTCTGCCGGCCCAGTGGCGATGCGGCCGCCAAGGTAGACCTTGTAGCCATTATCGGCCGGTGGGTTATGCGAGGCAGTGACCATAATGCCGGCATCAGCCTTGAGCGAGCGGACCGTGAAGGCGGTCAGCGGGGTGGGGTTCTGCGCCGGCAGAACCAAGGCCTTGCCACCGGCCGCGGAGATGACCTGGGCGGCATCGCGCTGGAACTGCGCGGAGCCGTGGCGGGCATCGCAGCCAATGGCGACGACCGGGGTGTCCACGTGCTGTTTGAGCCAGGAGATAAGCCCATAGGTGGTGCGGATGACCACGGCGCGATTCATGCGAGACTCGCCCGCGCCCACGGCGGCGCGCAGGCCTGCGGTGCCGAAGGCGAGGGGACCGGCGAAGGCGGCGGCGAGCTCGTCAGTATTGCCCTCTTCAATCCAGGTCATCACTTGGCGGGCGGTGTCCGGATCGGGGTCGTGCTCGGCCCAGGTGCGGGCGTAGTCATAATCCACGGCGGCGGCTTTCGACATGGCTTAAAGCTCCTCGAGGATCTTGGCGGAGGCAGACAGGCCTAGGCGGGTTGCGCCGGCCTCAATCATGGCCAAGGCGTCCTTGGCGGTGCGGATGCCGCCAGAGGCCTTGACGCCTAGCTTGTCGCCTACGGTCTCGCGCATGAGCTTAACGGCGTGTACGGACGCGCCGCCGGCCGGGTGGAAACCAGTGGAGGTCTTGACAAAGTCCGCCTGGGCGGCTGCGGCGGCCTTGCAGGCGAGGACAATGGCGTCGTCGGAAAGCGCGGCAGACTCGATGATGACCTTGAGTACCTTGCCTGGAATGGCATCGCGCACGGCCTGGATTTCGGCCTGCAGATCCTCGGCGCGGCCTTCGATGGCCAGCGGGATATTGATGACCATGTCCACCTCTTCGGCGCCATCGGCAACCGCGCGGGCCGCCTCAGCGGCCTTAATCTCCGGCTTTACGGCGCCGGAAGGAAAACCCACGACGGTGGCGATGCGCAGCGAATCAGGAGCCTCGATGGGCAGGGCGGACGGGGAAACGCAGACGGAGTAGGTGCCCAGCTCGGCCGCCTCATTCACCAAGGCGCGGAACTGATCCGGGGTGGCCTCCGGCTTGAGCAGGGTGTGGTCGATGATGGATGCAACGTTGGTGCGGGAAGTCATAATTGTTCTCCTTAGCGGGTGAGGCGGGATTCGGAACGGGCCATCTTGAGGTCAGAGACGATATACAGGGCAATGCCGATGGCGGCGACGGCCGCGAGGATCCACAGCACGGTGTTATAGCTGGTGAGGTCCTGCAGCTTTGCCGCATAGGCAATGCCCAGCGGGATGGCGATATTGATGGTCAGGTTATAAAAGCCGATGGCGATGCCGGACTTGGCGGCGGCGATATTGCGCAGCGCGGTATTGACCAGCGGGGCGTACATCAGCGCAAAGCCGGAGGCAAAGGCCACGATGGCGAGAATGAGTACGGCGACGTGAAGCTGCACAAAGAGCGCGGCCGCCACCAGCGCGCCGGCAACCAGGGCGAAGGCGGTGTAGATGGTGGCGCGGGAGGATAAAACGGCACCGATCTTGCCGGAGAAAATGCCGATGAGGATGGCGCAAATATAGCCCGGGATCATCAGCAGGGAGGCCTTATCGATGTTCATGCCGTGCAGGTCATGTGCGGCAAATGGCAGCAGGAAGATAAAACCCATCTGGGTGGAGTAGACGAAGAAGACCATGAGGATGGTCCACACGTAGCGGCCGTTAGTAAAGAACTCCGGGGTGACCACGGGGTGCTTGGCGCGGCCGATGTGGATGATGAAGCCTACGACGCCAAGGGCGGCAAAGATGAGCCATGCCCAGTTAAATTCTTGCATGAACATGGTCAGGCCGGTGGCGAAGACCGCGATGAAAAACAGGCCTAGGGCGTCGAGGTGGCCTTCCACAGCCTCATCTTCTGGTACCAGCTTGATAATCGGCGGGATGGCCAGGATAAGGATGAGCGGGATGAGGAACATCGCCGTCCACGAGACATAAGTGGAAATAAAGCCGGAGGTCAACGCGCCGATGAGCAGGCCGGCCTGGAAGGCGGCGGTGGAAAAGCCGAGGTAGGTCTTTTGATCGGCCTCGCTCAAGTGCTTGTTACGTAAATGACATAGAGCGTCTCCGCGGCGGCAAGGCCGGTGGTCTGGATGAGGCGGCCGGTAAGCACCATGGGCCAGAAGCTAGAAAAGGCGAAGGCCAAAAGCGAGCCCACGGCGATGAGGACCACGCCGGTGAGCATGAGCTTGCGGATGGAGATGGAATCCGCCAGCGCGGCGTAGACTACGGCGCCGATGCCGATGATCACGCCGGCGAGGGAAGCCTGGAGGGAGGCGGTTTTAACGGAGATGTCCAGCGCCTGGGCGATCGGCATGGTCATCGTCTTAAAGCCATTATCAATAACCAGCGAGAAGACGAAGACAAAGAGCAGGATAGGTACGGCAACCTTAGGGTTTATCGCGGAGCCTGTCCGCTTGTCCTGCGGGGAAGCGGTGGGGTGGGTGGAAGTCACGGGGGAGAGGGTCCTTTTAGTCGAGCGCGTTCAGGGGAAGCGCGAGTTCAATCATGGTGCGGAAGGCGGTCTGGCGCTCTTCCGCGGAGAGGTGGGTATCGTGCACCAAGTTGTCGGAGACGGTGAAAAGGCCCAGCGCGTCTACGCCGGCCTCAGCCGCGGTGGCATAAAGCGCTGCGGATTCCATCTCTACGCCGAGCACACCCATGTGCGCCCAGCGCTCGTTCACGCTCTGGTCAAAGTTGTAGAAGATATCCGAGCTCAAAATATTGCCCACGTGGATGTGGGCCTGCTGCTTCTCGGCCTGA
This sequence comes from Corynebacterium tuberculostearicum, assembly GCF_030229345.1. Classification (GTDB taxonomy): domain Bacteria; phylum Actinomycetota; class Actinomycetes; order Mycobacteriales; family Mycobacteriaceae; genus Corynebacterium; species Corynebacterium tuberculostearicum_G. The sequence continues at coordinate 123,912 of NZ_JASPGP010000004.1, forward strand.
TCCACCAAGGCCTTGAGGAGCTTCCACGAGGCGGTCGGGGCGTAGCTGCCCGGCAGGTTGTACTGGCTCAAGAAGTTGGAATCGGTGGAGGCCGACGATGCGACGATGACATCGTGCAGCTCAATGTCTTCCTGCATGGCGCCAATGGAACCGACGCGGATGAGCTTCTTTACGCCGTAGTTGTGGATGAGCTCCCAGGAGTAGATGCCGATGGAGGGAATGCCCATGCCGGAGCCCATGACGGAGATGGGCTTGCCATTAAAAGTACCGGTAAACCCCAGTATATTGCGCACACCGTTGAACTGGACGGTATCTTCCAGGAAGTTCTCGGCGATGAACTTCGCGCGCAGCGGGTCACCGGGCAGGAGGATGGTTTCCGCAATGGGCGCGCCCTGCGGATTGATGTGTGGGGTGGCAATATCGGTAGCGGACATATCTGCGCTCCTCGGCATGGGGTGGGGGGATTTTACAGACTAAGCTTAAACCCTCAGGGCCCCGAATCAATGGCCGTATTTGCAGCTTTTCAACAACTGCGGAAAGCCTTACTGGACTCAGCCACCAGCGTGTGTGCCGCGGTCACTGCCGGCGGTGAGTAGTGCCACGCTTGCCGACGCCCCTTTTTCCCACAACCGCCCAATCCACATGCCTTCGCACGGCTGCCGGCGCACGGTAGGCGGCGTGGCCGAGCGACCCGCAGGGGTAGGCTGCCATGCTGTTTGTCTAACTGCCTTCAAAAGGCGAGAAAAGGTGTCACAGGAGCTAAGCATTTTTACGCTCTGACGTGGCGATTTGTGTAAAACGTTGAAAGCGGGTTAGATTATTGGAGTCCGCAACGGAGAGCACAACGAAATAGCGATGTGTTCAACGCTAGGATGTGCCCCCTTAGCTCAGTCGGCAGAGCGTTTCCATGGTAAGGAAAAGGTCGACAGTTCGATTCTGTCAGGGGGCTCCATTCATGTTCGGAGGAAGAAATTCCCCCAAGGTGAATATGGCGGTGTAGCTCAGTGGTAGAGCAAGCGACTCATAATCGCTGTGTCGCGAGTTCAATTCTCGCCATCGCTACCGGGAAAGAAAGGCGCCCGCAGGGCGCTTTTTTATTACCGCGCTGAAGGCAGTCCAGGCTGTGCCTAGTTTCGGATTGGAACTATGGCTCTGGTAAGGTCTTCAACGCTTGATGCTGAGGCATCAAGGAATAAAAGAATAGGGGCGTGGCGCAATTGGTAGCGCAACGGTCTCCAAAACCGTAGGTTGCAGGTTCGAGTCCTGTCGCCCCTGCATAGTAAACCCCGTCACCTCAGGTGGCGGGGTTTCTTCATACCCTATTTTCTTCGTGACGCTTAGCCCGCCCACATGTTGTCAAGGCCACGTCCGGCAAATGCCGTGGTCAGCTTTTCATGCTGTGTAAGCTTTGCTAGGGTTGACAAAGTTATGGAGGTGCGCGTTAAGCGCCCTATTAGATTTAGTTCCCAAGGAGGGTTAGCTGTGAGCGATGAGCAGCAGCCGAAGAATTCGGGTGCATCGCGCCCGACCGGTAAGCGTCAGCTCTCTGGTGCGGCTACCACGTCCTCCGCGGACTACGCCGATAAGCACGTCGTCCGCGTCGAGGATAAGAACCACGATGACACCCCAGGTGGTGGCGTAGCCGCCTTCCCGGGCGAGGTCGCATCCGAGATGAAGAAGGTGGTGTGGCCTACCGCTAAGGAGATGCTGCAGTACACCCTCATTACCTTTGCGTTCCTTATCGTGCTGACCGTTTTGGTCTGGGGCGTTGACACCCTGGCTGGTCTCGGAGTTGAGCAGGTTCTCTCAGATTAGTAAGATAAGCGCATAATCTTTTATCCCGCTGTTTCCGCTTAAAGGAACGGCGGGATACTTTTTGCCCATACGCGGGCGGGTAGGCTGGTCCTACGCAACGCGCCGAGGAATTTTTTGGAGTAAGAATTATGAGCGACGAGAACAACGTCGAAACCGTAGGCACCTCCCTGGAAGAGGCAATGCAGTCCAACGTGCAGGAGCAGGCGGCAGAGCACGCTAGCTCCGTAGAAGAAGCACAGCAGGAGGACGCTACCCCAGCCGCTCTAGCAGCGGAAGAAGCTGAAGGAACGGCTGAGTCCACTGACGCTGCAGGCGAGTCCGCCGAGTCCACCAACGCGGCGGAACCGGCAGCGACCGAAGCGGAGGCCGAGGGCGCAGCCCCTGAGACCAGCGAAGACGAGTCCGAGGATGCCGCCTACCGCAAGCGCCTGCGCGCCTTTACCCGCGAACTGAAGAAGCAGCCGGGACAGTGGTACATCATCCAGTGCTACTCCGGCTACGAAAACAAGGTAAAGACCAACCTGGACATGCGCGCCCAGACCCTCGAGGTAGAAGACTCCATCTTCGAGGTCGTTGTTCCCATTGAGCAGGTCCTGGAGACCAAGGACGGCAAGAAGAAGATTGTGAAGCGCAAGCTGCTACCGGGCTACGTCCTGGTTCGCGCTGAGCTTAACGACGCCGCATGGTCCGTCATCCGCGAAACCCCAGGCGTGACCTCCTTCGTGGGCAACGAAGGCAACGCCACCCCGGTCAAGACCCGCGACGTGGCAAAGTTCCTCATGCCCAACGAGGCTCCGACCACCAAGGGCGATGCTGCCCCGAACGAGGCAGAGGGCGAGCAGGTTGTGGCTATGCCGGAGAAGGAAGTGGCCAAGAAGTACGCGCACGATTTCGAGGTGGGCGAGGCCGTGACCATCCTGTCCGGCCCGCTGGCCGCCGTATCTGCGACCATTTCCGAGATCGACCCGGAGACCGGCAAGATGCAGGGCTTGGTATCCATCTTCGGCCGCGAGACCCCGGTGGAGCTGTCGCCGACCGAGATCGAGCGCATCTCCTAAAAAGTGATTTTGTGCAGGGCGCACGGTGTTCTAAACTGGAACGCCGTGCGCCTTTGGCGTGCGTATAAGAAAACGTTTCATCCTCCGGTGGCCCACTGAAGGTGAGCATCCGGACGGGATCCCGTTATTCATCGTGGCGGACATCCCGGTAACACAGGAAAGAGGTAATTCGATGGCTCCTAAGAAGAAGGTATCCGGCTTCATCAAGCTGCAGATCGAGGCAGGCGCCGCTAACCCAGCACCGCCAGTTGGCCCGGCACTGGGTGCCCACGGCGTCAACATCATGGAGTTCTGCAAGGCTTATAACGCCGCTACCGAGAACCAGCGTGGCAACGTGGTTCCGGTTGAGATCACCGTCTACGAGGACCGTTCCTTCGACTTCAAGCTGAAGACCCCGCCGGCAGCTAAGCTGCTGCTGAAGGCCGCTGGCATCAAGAAGGGATCCGGCGTCCCACACACCGACAAGGTCGGCTCTGTGTCTTGGGATCAGTGCAAGGAAATCGCAGAGACCAAGTTTGCGGACCTGAACGCACGTGACATCGAGAACGGCGCTCGCATCATCGCCGGTACCGCCCGCTCCATGGGCATCACCGTTGATGGCGCACCGGAGAAGTAAAAACTTTATGTGGTAGGGCCAGCTACGGCCCGCCGAACACCACACCAATCCAGAAAAGGAATTGTTAAATGAGCACCAAGTCTAAGGCTTATAAGGCCGCTGCGGAACTGGTAGATAAGTCCCGCCTGTACCGTCCGATCGAGGCCACCAAGCTGGCCAAGGAGACCTCCTCCAAGAACTTCGACGCCACCGTTGACGTCGTCTTCCGCCTGGGCGTTGACCCGCGCAAGGCTGACCAGCTGGTTCGCGGCACCGTTTCTCTGCCTAACGGCACCGGTAAGGACGTTCGCGTTGCTGTCTTCGCTGAGGGCGAGAAGGCTACCGCCGCTCAGGAAGCTGGCGCTGACATCGTTGGCACCGCTGAACTGATCGAGCAGATCAACGAGGGCAACATCGACTTCGACGTTGCTATCGCTACCCCGGATCAGATGGCCAAGGTTGGCCGCGTTGCTCGCGTCCTGGGCCCGCGTGGTCTGATGCCGAACCCGAAGACCGGCACCGTTACCGCAGACGTTGCTAAGGCAATCTCTGAGGTTAAGGGCGGCAAGATCTCCTTCCGCGTTGATAAGGCTGCTAACCTGCACGCCATCATCGGCAAGGCATCCTTCGATGCTGAGAAGCTGGCTGAGAACTACGGCGCCCTCATGGACGAGATCCAGCGTCTGAAGCCTTCTTCCGCTAAGGGCATCTACATCAAGCGCGCTACCATCTCCACCACCTCCGGCCCGGGCATCCCGGTTGACGGTTCCGTGGTTAAGGATTACACCGCGTAAGCAGTTCTAACGCACTGCGTTCAAAGTTAAAGGGCCTCGAGGAATTCCTCGAAGCCCTTTTGCTATGTCTTAGCCCGTCTGCAGCTACACGGCGTCAATATCGTCTGGCACCCAATCGCCGCCGTCGGAGTAGACGTTGCGTGCCAAAGGAATCTGGTGCGAAGCAGACTCCAAGATGTGCATAAAATACCCGGCTGTATTCGGAATGGCGAGGGTGTCTCCTACGGCGATGCCCTCCGGGAAGTCCAGTTCGCGGCGCAGGATAACCTCGTCTTCAATGCAGTAGGCACCCACCACAAAGCCGGTGCGTGGCTCACGGGAGATTTCCTTTACCGGCCCAGCCGTAGGTACCAAGAGAGGATCGAGCAGGATGTCATCTGCGGCGGTCCGGCACTGGGTGCGATTCATCGCCACGCCGATCAGGGGCAGGCCATCGGAGCGTTCTTTGAGAAAGCTCACCTCGGCGAGGATGACTCCACAGCCGTCGAGGAGGCTGCGGCCGGGCTCTAGATGTAGGGCGATGTCCCGCTCGCGCAGCGCCGTGCCAGCGGTGCCGTAGCCGGGGACATCACCGGAGAGGAGCTGGTCCAGCCACTGACCGCGCGTCGGCTCCTGCCAGAAGGGGTAAGTATTGGACAGTGGATCCGCTTTCCACGTGAACGGTTCTCCGGTACCAGCGCGTTGGGAGGCGATGCGCTCGAGGTAATTCTCCCACTGCTCGCGGGATTCTAGGTAGCTCATGGGCACTCCGCCGCCGATATCGATGAAACTAGCGGGCTGGCCCAATGCGCGGAGGTGCTCGACCAAGGAAATTGCCTCTGCCAGGGCGGTTCGCCGGTCGGCTTCGCTATAGCCGTGCAGGTGCACGTGGACGCCTACAGCACGAAGTTCCTTTGGCCACTCGGCTTGCCGCCATGCCGGCAGACTTTCCCCGAAGCGGGTGGGAGGTAGGGAGTCCGGATCTGGAGCGAGGCGTGGCGCCACGTGGGCGGTGGTTTCTAAAGCCTGCGCGATGGCGGCGATGCGATGGGACTCGGCGCGAGAATCACAAGAGATAGTAACTCCCCGCGAAACCGCGAGGCGGAGCAAGCCATCGGTTTTAATAGCGGCGCTGAGGATGATGCGCTCGGGGGCGACACCGCGGTCGAGCACTTGGCGGAGCTCATTCTCGCTGGCTACATCCACCCCGAGTCCGGCATCGCGTGCAGCATCGACAAAACACAGAGCCTTATTGGCCTTGCGTGCGAAAAATACCTGAGTCTCCACGCCGTGGGAAGCGCCCGCATCGAGCAACTCCTGGGCATTGTGGCGCAGCGGAGCGGGATTCAACACATTCACCGGAGAACCGTAGCGCGAGGTGAATGCGCTGACGTGCTGCGGGTTTTCGACGAGCTCACGCATCCACCGTTCCCACCGGGCGCGCAAGGGGACGGTGCCGTGGACGGGTAGTGGCTCTACAGGGGTGGTGGTCATGGGTTTCCTACTTTCTCTGCCCAGCGGGGGATGTCATCGTGCACGGAACGGTTAAGGGAGTCATGGCCGGGCAGGGAGAGCTCATTCATCCGGCCAATTTCCACCACGCCAGCAACGTCGTGGAAGGGGGAGGGGGTGGCTTGGGGAGCAACGGTGGCGTCAATAAGCAGGTCCACGCCGCCCTTTTCCCGCCAGGAATCTATCTGCCCAGGCGTGCCTAGGTAGTCGGTATTCACCACACCGGAGTGGATCAGCTCGAGCAGATGCCTAGCTGTGACCGGTGGCGGACCAAAAGCCACGCGCTCAAGGGTGCGTGAAAGCTCGCGGAAGCCGGGCATGGGGCCATGCGCCTTGTGCCAATCGACGCAGTCTTGGAATACCACACGAAACGCCGCGCCTACGGCCGCGGCCGGGGTGAGTGGACCGGTACCTTCGGCCGCACGGAGGGAAGCCTCGAGCTCAGCGACGGCATCGCCGGTGAAATCCTGACCGTCGATAACGGTGCCGAGTTCTGCAGTTGAGAAGTTACCGAATTCGCTTGCAGCCCCAATGAGGATCTCACGCAGCTCCGCGGCGTTGTCGATATGCGCGCAGGCCTGCCGCCACCGCGCTGACACCTCCGGCAGCGATGTCTCCGGGGAGGGCTTGACCTCCATAAAGCGCCCGCTGCGGCTAACCGGGTAAATGGTTTCGGCGGTATCGCCATACAGCAGGCACACATCGATGAAGCTTAGGGCGGCACCGCGAACGCCGATTCGCCGTGCGGAGCTGGGGAGATCGGCACCGAAGTAGAGACCGGTGACCGGTACGCACGAGGCCTCATAGGCCAAGGAACCGGCGTGGAGATGGTCGTGGCCGGTGCAGACTAGGACTTCGTCGAAGGGGGCGCCATCGACCATGAACCCTTCTCCTTCGGCGCTTACCGCGGTCACGCGGTGCGGCAGGTGCCGGATGCGAACGTGGGCCGGCGCGCGGCGCACTGCCGCGGACCAGGTATCGGCGAGAAACTGGCCTACCTGAGCCCGCGGCGGGAAGGCATCGGTGGTGTCTTCGCCTCGGCGGGCACGCCACGCGTTGAAACTATCGTGGGCCGTGGTGACGATGGCGCAGTTGACGTTGAGGCGCCACTGCGGTGGCTGCTGCGGGCGGTAGACGGCGCCCGCACCGGCGGGGTAGGGGTCAAAGACGGTCACATCAAGGGGAACGCGGGCGCGCTTGATGAGTTCCTCTACGGCCCAAAGTCCACGCGGGCCACCTCCAATGATGGCAATGCGGCGGGCAAGACGAGAAGAGGTCACTGCGCCGACCCTTCGATGCGCGCGGCAAGTTCAGCGGGCGAAATGTCAAAGTTTTCGCACACCCAGGAATCGTTATAGATGGTGTCGAGGTAAGGCTGGCCGGCGTCGTGCAGCACGGCAACCACTTCGGCCCCTGCCGGTAGGGAGGGCGCGAGGCGTTGGAAGGCGGCGATGACGGCACCACCGGAAGCGCCAGGCAGTAGGCCCTCTGCTTGGGCGAGCTGTCGGGCGGCAACGATGGCATCGAGGTCCGGAACCCGCTCCACGGAAGAAGGCGAGAACTTGGTGGATAGCTCGGTCACGATACCTGCACCGTAGCCGGGCAACATGCGGGTGCCACGCTCACCACCAAAAAGTACGGAGCCTTCGGCATCAACGCCGATTGTGTGGGTGTCGGCGCCCAACTCGGTGAGCTTGCGTACGCAGCCGCCAAGGGTTCCGGTGGTGCTCATAGCCACGAGCAGGTGGCTGGGCGCCTGGCCGAGCTGGTCCAGAATCTCCGCCATAGTGCCCTCCGCGTGGGCGTGGAAGGCGGCTTCATTGGAGTACTGGTTGAGGTTGAAAGAATCGGGGATCTCTTCCAAAAGCTCGGCCACGCGGGTGCGGCGGGCGGTGAGCCAATCGCCGGTTTCTGGATCGGGGTGGTCGAGCAATTCCACGTGTGCGCCGTAGGCCCGCATGGTAGCCACCGTGGAGGCGTTGACTCGCGGATCCACCACGCAATGGAACTTCATCCCCTGGAGCGGGGCTTGGCGAGCTAGCGCCATGCCCAGGTTGCCGGAGGAAGATTCCACCAGCGTCGAACCCGGGCGGATATCGCCGGCTTCGAGGGCTGCCTGGATCAGTGCTCGTGCCGTCCGGTCTTTTGCAGAACCGCCGAGGTTGAATTGTTCGAGTTTGAGATAGAGGTGGACATCCGGCCGGGGACTAATCGCCTCCACTCGCATGAGTGGGGTGTTGCCAATGGGCGGGTGCGCTTGAGAATGAATCCTGGGGCTCATCATTGGCCCCATGGTAGACCTTTACGTCCACCTTTTCCGCCGGCTTAGTCCTTGATCTCCGCATAGGCATCGAGGGCGGCCTGGCGCGATTCCTTCAGGTCCACGATTGGTGGGGCGGACAGTGCCGGTGCCCAGCGGCGCACGTACTCGCCGTCGGGATCGAAGCGCTGGGCCTGCGTTTCGGGGTTGAAGATGCGGAAGAAGGGCGCGGCGTCATCGCCGCAGCCGGCCACCCACTGCCAATTAAACGGGTTGGAGGCGGCATCGGCGTCCACCAAGGTGTCCCAGAACCATTCTTCGCCCAGGCGCCAGTGGATGCCTAGGTTCTTGGTGAGAAAAGAGCCCACCACCATGCGCACGCGGTTGTGCATATACCCGGTGGCCCATAGTTCGCGCATTCCGGCGTCGACAAGCGGAATGCCCGTAGTGCCGGCCTGCCAGTCTTTGAGCCGTGGGTCGTCCCAAGACCAGTCGAAGCGGTCGAATTTCTCCCGCACGTTCTCGGTGGCGAGATTGGGCAGGTGGTAGAGGCGGTGCCAGGCAAAGTCGCGCCACAGCAGCTCGGAGTGAAACTTGGCGGCCTCTGGCTCCTCGGCCGCGGCGAACCACACCTCGCGCGGGGAGACCTCGCCAAAGCGCAGGTGGGGCGAGAGCAGGGAGGTGGCATTGAGCGCGGGGATATCGCGTTCCTCGGCGTAGTTGGCTAGGTCCAGCTGGGCTAGTCGCTCGCGCGCGCCGGCCTCGCCGGGCGTCCAGTGCTCGGCCAGGGACGCTGCCCATACCGGTTCGGTGGGCTTGGGCCAGGCAGATGCACTGCTTGCCGACGCCCCCATCTCCGGCACCCCCTCCGGTTCATCTCCCGTCACCTGGGAGGCGGCGGCCTTGGAGAAGGGGGTAAAGACCTTATAGGGCTGGCCTTGGCCATTGGTGACCTCCCAGGGCTCCACCAGGGTGAATCCGGGCGAGGAGGTGGCAGTAATGCCCTGGGAGGTTAGGGTTTCCTTGACGCCGGCATCGACCTCGCGCAGCGGGCCGTGGTAGCGGCGGGTCCACGTGACGGTGGTGGCGCCCAGATCGGCGGCAAGGCGCGGGATTTCCTCGCGGGCATCGCCGGCGGCGCGAATGAGTTCTACGCCGTGGTCGGCAAGATCGCGGGCGAGGGCATAGAGGGAACGCTCGCGCCACCACGTGGTCGCGCCGCCCAGCGGGCGGGTGCCGGGATAGGCGGGCTCGTCGAGGACGACGGCGACCAAGGGGGTGTCGCCAAGCGAGGCGGCCTCGGCCGCGCGGGAAAGGGCCTGGTTATCGTGCAGGCGCAGGTCATCGCGGAACCACATCAGGCTGGTCATAGCGGCCATGCTACGCGGAGCACACGGTGATTTGGAGAAACCGCGGGTGGGGAGGTAGTGTTTTCCACGAAGTTTGAACGGCCACTTCACGGCCGAGTCAAAGTTCACCGAAGACCGTTGGTCATCCATTTGGATCGAAGGTTCTCCATCCTAGGAGGCGGCCCACGCAGGAGACACTTTGCGATTATTCGCGGCATTCTCTTATGTCGCGCGCCCTGTGCTCTTGCACGGGGCTTTTGTTGTTTCGGGCAACCGAAGCGAGGAAGGCCCCGGCGGAATAATAAAAGAGATGTTTTGGAAGGAGGCGAGAGACAATGGCAAACCCAAAGAACACTGCAGACCTGGCAGAGCTGAAGGAGAAGCTGGCTGGTGCTAACTCTGTTGTATTGACCGAGTACCGCGGCCTGACCGTATCCCAGCTGCAGGAGCTGCGTAACGATCTGGGCTTTGACGTTGAATACTCCGTCGCCAAGAACACCCTTTTCAAGATCGCTGCCAAGGAAGCTGGCATCGAAGGTCTTGATGATTTGCTGACTGGCCCGACCGCAATTGCGTTCATCAAGGGCGAGGCAGTGGATGCTGCGAAGGTCATCACCAAGTTCGCTGATGACAACAAGGCACTCATCATCAAGGGTGGCTACATGGACGGCAACGCACTGTCTGCCGACCAGGTTGAGGCCATCGCCAAGCTGGATAACCGCGAGACCACTCTCGCAAAGCTGGCTGGCGCTATGAAGGGTTCTATGGCGAAGGCAGCCGCTCTCTTCAACGCTCCTGCAACCAAGGCTGTACGCACCGTCGCAGCCCTGCAGGACAAGAAGGAAGCAGAAGCTTAAGTCGTCACAAAAGACGCACAATTACAACACCGTGTGCGCGGCATAAATCACGCGCAGCGCACACACAACACAGAAAGGACTTGCCATCATGGCTAAGCTCACCAAGGACGAGCTCATTGAAGCTTTCAAGGAAATGACCCTCATCGAACTGTCCGAGTTCGTTAAGGAATTTGAAGAGGTATTCGACGTTGAGGCTGCTGCTCCGGTTGCTGCTGTTGCAGCTGGCGCTCCGGCTGAGGGCGGCGCTGGTGCCGCTGAGGAGAAGACCGAGTTCGACGTCGTTCTGACCGACGCTGGCGCTAAGAAGATTGGCGTTATTAAGGCTGTCCGCGAGATCGTCTCCGGCCTGGGCCTGAAGGAAGCTAAGGAAATGGTCGAGGGTGCTCCTAAGGCTATCCTCGAGGGCGCTTCCAAGGACGACGCTGAGACTGTTAAGACCAAGCTGGAAGAGGCTGGCGCTTCCGTCGAGCTCAAGTAATTTCACTGAGCTTTACGCTTTCAAACCCCCACTCTTACCGCCGCGCGCGGTGGGAGCTGGGGGTTTCCTCGTTTTATGCTCGCGGGCGCTATGCGGGTAGTACAGCAATGGCCAGTAGTGTCAAAGTGTGACACTATGGCATTGTGGAGTTCAGGAGGGGTAGCTTAGAGCGCTTTCACACAGATGGTAAGGCGCCAAAGTACGTGCCCCCTGAACTGCGAAGGATACTGCGTCGCAAACTCATCATGATTGACCGAGCAGCCTCTCTTGCTGATTTGAGGATTCCACCAGCGAATCACTTAGAGAGGTTGAAAGGGCAGTGGGACGGATTTTATTCCATCCGTGTTAATGCGCAGTGGAGAGTAGTTTTTCGATGGACAGGGAAAGGAGCTGTGGACGTTGACTTCATCGATTATCACAAATGAGGGAGAGGAAGCCTCGGATATCGTCCCCGTTCCACACCCTGGGGAGGTCCTGCGCGAGGAGTTTCTGGAGCCGCTCGGACTTACTCAATACCGCTTAGCCAAGGATATTTTTAGCTCCAAGTCCCAAATTTCCAAGCTGGTGCGTGGGCGCATTGGGATTAGTGCGGAAATGGCGCTCCGTCTTTCCGCCTATTTTGGCAATTCGGCGGAGTTTTGGCTGGGGCTGCAAGAAGAGTTTGATCTCTGGTGCGCGCGGCAGACCACGGATACCAGCAGCATCATCGCTTGGAATACGCAGACGGCCTAAAACCAATCCGGCGTGGCGGGGCGGCCTGTAGAAACAGGGAATCGCCGCCACGGGTTGTAGAATTAGCCCCCATGCTGCCCAAGTCCCGCATTATTTCCGTCCTGCTCCTAGGCCTCGGCGTCGCGCTCATCGCCGCCGGAATTGTGGCGCCGGCGTTTTTGGATTACTCCCCGCGGCTGCCGCTGAACCTGAAAAACAGTACGTGGACACTGCACGATGATTCCGCGGATTCGCAGCAGCTGTCCAAGGACGGCACCGCGCCGTATTCGGGCCCCATGACCTACCAAATCAACATGGATATCCAAGAGCCCTCGGACGATGAGAAAGCCACCGTGCGCATCGGTGAGACCCGCATGCGCGGCGAAGGGGAGGGCCTTAATGACCTGAGTCAGGCCCAAGTGTGGACCTATCCCGTGGACCGCCTGAGCGGCGAGGCGGCGGGGGAGGCGTCGCTTAGCCATACGCTTGCTACGCCTTCGGATAAAGTCACGGTGGATGGCTACTGGCTCAAGTTCCCAGCAGGCGCAGAGAAGACCAACTACCCGGTCTTTGACCCGACGCTGCGCAAGGCCGTCGATGCAGTCTTTGAAGAAGAAACCACGATGGACGGCCGCACGGTCTACCGCTACCACCAAGAAATTGAGCCGACTAACGTGGCGCAACTATTTGCGGCCGATGGCAATACCACCAGCCTGCCCAAGGAAGACGGCGGCGAGGAGCAGGGCTACCTAACCCACTCCGGCAGCCGCGACTTCTACGTGGACCAACAAACCGGCCTCGTGGTGGGCATGGATATGGATATCGATGATTACTACGCGGACCGCGAGGGCGTGGGCCGCGAGCGCGCCTTCGTCTTTAATGGCTCTACCTCTGAAGAGGACCAGCAGGAGCTGCTCAAAGAGGCGGCAGATTTCCCGCGCGACCGCGTGGCGGAGATCGTGCGGTGGGGTGCCATCGGCCTCGGTGCACTTTTAGCCCTGCTCGGAATTATTGGCGCATTGGGCCTATTTGGCGGCAAGAATAAGCATGCCCGCTCGCGGCATAACCGTGGGCGCATCGGTGGAAGCGCGGTGCCGGCGAGCCGGTAAAAGCGCCGCTGGAAAACAAAATCGCCGCCGGGGTTGCGGCGTATTGAGATTTTAGTGGTAGGGTGCTCGGTGGTTGTCGCGCACAGTCGCGCGGCGTGGACGCGTTAGCGCCGCGGCGAGCACGAGCTTGCCCCCCTAGCGCGGTAGCGACACGCCCCAAGAGTGGTGTGTCTTTACATGGCAGGTCTTTTCCTATAAGCTGTTTCGTTGCGCTGGAATCTGGATCTTCGGTGCACATTTAGCCTTTCAGGCCGGTGATGGCAAAACCGACTTGACAAGGTGATTTTGTGCATTCTGAACCCAGACACTCCACAGCAGACCGAATGCTAGAATTACCAGCGGTTTTGCGGCTCGTCGGCCAGGGCGAGCAGGCAATCCGCGTGAGGTGCTGGAAGGACCCATCTTGGCAGTCTCCCGCCAGACCAAGTCAGTGGCCAATATCCCCGGAGCCCCGAAGCGATACTCGTTTGCAAAAATCAGCGAGCCTATCGCCCTGCCGGGTCTCCTTGACGTACAACTTGATTCCTTTGATTGGCTCGTTGGCGCGCCGGAGTGGCGCGAGCGCGAGCAGGCTGAGCGCGGCGACGACGCCCGCGTGACGAGCGGCCTCGAGGACATCCTCGAAGAGCTCTCGCCGATTGAGGACTACTCGGGCAATATGTCCCTGTCCTTGTCGGAGCCGCGCTTTGAACCGGTGAAGAACACCGTGGATGAGTGTAAGGAAAAGGACATCAACTACTCCGCGCCGCTGTACGTGACCGCAGAGTTTATTAATAACGACACCCAAGAGATTAAGTCGCAGACCGTCTTCATCGGCGATTTCCCGATCATGACGGATATGGGCACGTTCATCGTGAACGGTACCGAGCGCGTCGTCGTCTCTCAGCTGGTGCGCTCCCCGGGCGTGTACTTCGATCGCTCGATCGATAAGTCTACCGAGCGCCCGCTGCACTCCGTGAAGGTTATTCCTTCCCGCGGTGCATGGTTGGAGTTTGACGTCGACAAGCGCGACACCGTCGGCGTGCGCATTGACCGCAAGCGCCGCCAGCCGGTAACCGTGCTGCTTAAGGCACTGGGCTGGAGCGAGGAGCAGATCAAGGATCGCTTCGGCTTCTCCGAGCTCATGATGTCCACCCTGGAGTCTGACGGTGTAGCAAACACCGATGAGGCACTGCTGGAGATTTACCGCAAGCAGCGCCCAGGTGAGCAGCCCACCCGCGAGCTGGCTCAGTCCTTGCTGGATAACTCCTTCTTCCGTGCAAAGCGTTACGACCTGGCTAAGGTCGGCCGCTACAAGGTCAACCGCAAGCTGGGGCTCGGCGGCGACCACGATGGTCTGATGACCCTGACCGAGGAAGACATTGCCGTCACCCTCGAGTACCTGGTCCGCCTGCACGTAGGCGAGCGCGAGATGAAGGCACCGAACGGTGAGATGATCGCCCTGCACACGGACGACATCGACCACTTTGGTAACCGTCGCCTGCGCACCGTGGGTGAGCTCATCCAGAACCAGGTCCGCGTCGGCCTGTCCCGCATGGAGCGCGTTGTGCGCGAGCGCATGACCACCCAGGATGCGGAGTCCATCACTCCGACCTCCCTGATTAACGTGCGCCCGGTCTCTGCTGCTATCCGCGAGTTCTTCGGTACCTCGCAGCTGTCCCAGTTCATGGACCACAACAACTCGCTGTCCGGCCTGACCCACAAGCGCCGCCTGTCCGCGCTGGGCCCAGGCGGCCTGTCTCGTGAGCGCGCCGGCATTGAGGTGCGAGACGTTCACGCTTCTCACTACGGCCGTATGTGCCCGATTGAGACCCCTGAGGGCCCGAACATTGGCCTGATTGGTGCGCTGGCATCCTACGCCCGCGTGAATGCTTTCGGCTTCATTGAGACCCCGTACCGCAAGGTTGTGGACGGCAAGATCACCGACCAGGTGGAGTACCTCACCGCCGATGAAGAGGACCGCTTCGCTATTGCTCAGGCCGAGGTCGAGCAGGACGCAGAGGGCAACCTCACCGGCGAGCGTATTGAGGTCCGCCTGAAGGACGGCGACATCGGGCTTACCGACGCCGCCGGTGTGGACTACGTTGACGTCTCCCCGCGCCAGATGGTTTCCGTGGGTACCGCCATGATTCCGTTCTTGGAGCACGACGATGCTAACCGTGCCCTGATGGGTGCGAACATGCAGAAGCAGGCAGTGCCGCTGGTGCGCTCCGAGGCCCCGCTGGTTGGTACCGGCATGGAGCAGCGCGCTGCGTACGACGCTGGCGACGTTGTCATCACCCCGAAGGCCGGTGTGGTCGAAAACGTCACCGCTGATGTCATCACCATCATGGATGATGAGGGCCAGCGCGATACCTACATCCTGCGTAAGTTCGAGCGCACCAACCAGGGCACCAACTACAACCAGACCCCGCTGGTTTCCATGGGCGAGCGCGTGGAGGCCGGCCAGGTTCTGGCCGATGGCCCGGGTACCCACAATGGTGAGATGTCCCTCGGCCGCAACCTGCTGGTTGCCTTCATGCCGTGGGAAGGCCACAATTACGAGGACGCCATCATCCTCAACCAGCGCATCGTGGAGGAGGACATCCTGACCTCCGTCCACATCGAGGAGCACGAGATCGATGCTCGCGATACCAAGCTGGGCGCCGAGGAAATCACCCGCGAGATCCCGAACGTCTCCGAGGACGTCCTGAGCGACTTGGACGAGCGCGGCATCATCCGCATCGGTGCCGACGTCCGCGCCGGTGACATCCTGGTGGGTAAGGTCACCCCGAAGGGTGAGACCGAGCTGACCCCGGAGGAGCGCCTGCTGCGCGCCATCTTCGGCGAGAAGGCCCGCGAGGTCCGCGATACCTCCATGAAGGTGCCGCACGGTGAGGTAGGCAAGGTCATTGGCGTTGCTCGCTTCTCCCGCGACGATGATGACGATCTGGCCCCTGGCGTCAACGAGATGATTCGTGTCTACGTTGCCCAGAAGCGCAAGATCCAGGACGGCGATAAGATGGCCGGCCGCCACGGCAACAAGGGTGTTGTGGGCAAGATCCTGCCGCCAGAGGATATGCCATTCATGGAAGACGGCACTCCGGTGGACATCCTGCTTAATACCCACGGTGTGCCGCGTCGTATGAACATTGGCCAGGTCCTCGAGGTTCACTTGGGCTGGCTGGCACACGCCGGCTGGAAGGTTGACACCGAGGATCCGAAGAACGCCGAGCTGCTCAAGACCCTGCCGGAAGAGCTTTATGACGTTCCTGCAGATTCCTTGACCGCCACCCCGGTCTTCGATGGTGCTACCAACCACGAGATCGAGCGCCTTCTGGCTTCTTCCCGTCCTAACCGCGATGGCGATGTGCTGGTGGATGAGCATGGCAAGGCCACGCTTTTCGACGGCCGCTCGGGCGAGCCATACAAGTACCCGATCTCTGTCGGCTACATGTACATGCTCAAGCTGCACCACCTGGTCGATGAGAAGATTCACGCCCGTTCCACCGGTCCTTACTCCATGATTACCCAGCAGCCGCTGGGTGGTAAGGCTCAGTTCGGTGGCCAGCGCTTCGGCGAGATGGAGGTGTGGGCAATGCAGGCTTACGGCGCTGCCTACACCCTGCAGGAGCTGCTGACCATCAAATCCGATGACGTCGTCGGCCGTGTGAAGGTCTACGAGGCCATTGTTAAGGGCGACAATATTCCAGATCCGGGCATCCCTGAGTCCTTCAAGGTGTTGCTCAAGGAGCTGCAGTCCCTGTGCCTGAACGTGGAGGTTCTCTCCACCGACGGCACGCCGATGGAGCTGTCTGGCTCTGATGACGATGACATGGATAGCCCATCGCTTGGCATTAACCTGTCCCGCGATGAGGGTTCCTCTGCTGACATCGCCTAGTTAGTTTCTTGGTCCACCGCGGGGAAGTTCCCGCGGCTGGGCATAAACGTTTCATTCATAAAAAGCCATCAATTCCTCGACAACGAGGATGAAAGGGAGACATTACGTGTTTGACGTAAATCTCTTCGACGAGCTCCGCATCGGTCTGGCCACCGCAGACGATATTCGTCGCTGGTCCAAGGGCGAGGTCAAAAAGCCTGAGACCATTAACTACCGCACCCTGAAGCCGGAGAAGGACGGCCTCTTCTGCGAGCGCATCTTCGGCCCCACCCGTGACTGGGAGTGCGCTTGTGGCAAGTACAAGCGCGTCCGTTACAAGGGCATCATCTGTGAGCGCTGTGGCGTTGAGGTGACCAAGTCCAAGGTTCGCCGTGAACGCATGGGCCACATCGAGCTGGCCGCTCCAGTAACCCACATCTGGTACTTCAAGGGCGTTCCATCCCGCTTGGGCTACCTGCTGGACCTGGCTCCGAAGGATCTCGAGCGCATCATCTACTTCGCGGCCAACATCATCACCTCCGTGGATGAAGAGGCTCGCCATAACGACCAGTCCACCCTGGAAGCAGAGATGCTCCTAGAGAAGAAGGACGTTGAGGACGATACCGAGTCCGAGATCGCAGAGCGCGCCTCCAAGCTGGAGTCTGACCTGGCTGAGCTGGAAGCAGCCGGTGCCAAGGCAGATGCCCGCAAGAAGGTACAGAACGCTGCCGATAAGGAGATGCAGCACATCCGCGAGCGCGGCGAGCGCGAGATCGCCCGCCTGGATGAAATCTGGAACACCTTCATCAAGTTGGCTCCGAAGCAGATGATCATCGATGAGACCATCTACGAAGAGCTGGTTGACCGCTACGAGGATTACTTCACCGGCGGCATGGGTGCAGAAGCCATCCAGACCCTGGTCCGCAACTTCGACCTCGAGGCTGAGGCCGAGGAACTGCGCGAGATCATCAACAACGGCAAGGGCCAGAAGAAGATGCGTGCCCTGAAGCGCCTGAAGGTCGTTGCTGCCTTCCTGCGCTCCGGCAACGATCCGGCCGGCATGGTGCTGGACGCCATCCCGGTTATCCCGCCAGAGCTGCGCCCGATGGTGCAGCTGGACGGTGGCCGCTTTGCTACCTCCGACCTGAACGACCTCTACCGTCGCGTCATCAACCGCAATAACCGTTTGAAGCGCATGATCGACCTGGGTGCTCCAGAGATCATCGTGAACAACGAGAAGCGCATGCTGCAGGAGTCTGTGGACGCGCTCTTCGATAACGGCCGCCGCGGCCGTCCGGTTACCGGTCCGGGCAACCGTCCGCTGAAGTCCCTGTCTGACTTGCTCAAGGGCAAGCAGGGCCGCTTCCGCCAGAACCTGCTGGGTAAGCGCGTGGACTACTCCGGCCGTTCCGTTATTATCGTTGGTCCGCAGCTGAAGCTGCACGAGTGTGGTCTGCCGAAGCTCATGGCGCTCGAGCTGTTCAAGCCGTTCGTCATGAAGCGCCTGGTAGAAAATGACTACGCCCAGAACATCAAGTCCGCCAAGCGCATGGTTGAGCGCCAGCGCCCTGAGGTGTGGGACGTTCTGGAGCAGGCCATTTCTGAGCACCCAGTGATGCTTAACCGTGCACCTACGCTGCACCGCCTGGGTATTCAGGCCTTCGAGCCGAAGCTGGTTGAGGGTAAGGCTATTCAGCTGCACCCGCTGGCTTGTGAGGCGTTCAACGCCGACTTTGACGGTGACCAGATGGCAGTTCACCTGCCACTGTCCGCTGAGGCTCAGGCTGAGGCTCGCGTCCTGATGCTGGCGTCCAACAACATTCTGTCCCCGGCATCCGGTAAGCCGCTGGCAATGCCACGTCTGGACATGGTTACCGGCCTGTACTACCTGACCATGGACAAGTCCGAGGACGAGATCGGCGGCAACGGCCGCTTCCGCGAGGCAGAAGAGGACAAGCCGGCTACCGGCGTCTTCTCCTCCTACGCTGAGGCCCTCATGGCCTATGACCGCGGCACCGTTGGTCTGCAGGCTCCGATCAAGGTCCGCATCGATCACCTTCGCCCGCCGAAGGAGATCGAGGAGGAGCAGTTCCCAGATGGCTGGTCCAAGGGCCAGGCATGGATGGGCTACACCACCATTGGCCGCGTCATGTTCAACGAGCTACTGCCATGGAACTACCCGTACCTCGAGGGCATCATGGTCCGTAAGGGCGGCGGCTCCGGCAACAAGGTTCTCATCGGTGACGTGGTCAATGACTTGGCCAATAAGTACCCGATGATCACTGTTGCTCAGGTGCTGGACAACATGAAGGATGCCGGCTTCTACTGGGCAACCCGTTCCGGCGTGACCATCACCATGTCTGACGTTCTGGTTCTGCCGAATAAGACCGAGATCCTCGAGTCTTATGAGAAGGAAGCAGAGCGCATCGAGCGCAAGTACTGGGAGCAGGGCGCCCTGACCGAGCGCGAGCGCTACGACCGCCTGGTTGAGCTGTGGAAGGACGCTACCGACACCGTCGGTGAGGCCGTCGAGAACATGTACCCGGACCACAACCCGATTCCGATGATTGTGAAGTCTGGTGCTGCCGGTAACATGCGTCAGATCTGGACGCTGGCCGGTATGAAGGGCATGGTTGTGAACTCGCACGGTGATTACATCACCCGTCCGATTAAGACCTCCTTCCGCGAAGGCCTGTCCGTGCTGGAGTACTTCAACAACTCCCACGGTTCCCGTAAGGGCCTGGCTGATACCGCACTGCGTACCGCTGACTCCGGCTACCTCACCCGTCGTCTGGTGGACGTGGCCCAGGACGTCATCGTCCGCGAAGAGGACTGTGGCACCCGCCAGGGCGTCCGTGTCCCAATCGGCGAGGAGTCCGGCGACAAGGTTGTTCTCTCCGAGCTGTGGGAGACCTCCGCATCCGGCCGCGTTATCGCAACCGACGTCAAGGACGCCAACGGCGAGGTTGTGGCCGAGGCCGGCTCCGACCTCACCGAGGAGCTCACCCAGAAGCTGCTTGACGCTAAGGTCACCGAGGTCAAGGTTCGCTCCGTGCTGACCTGCCAGACCCCGGCCGGCGTGTGTGCCAAGTGCTACGGCAAGTCCATGGCTTCCGGCCAGCTCGTCGATATCGGCGAGGCCGTTGGCATCGTGGCTGCACAGTCCATTGGTGAGCCGGGTACCCAGTTGACCATGCGTACGTTCCACCAAGGTGGTGTCGGTGGCGATATTACCGGCGGTCTGCCGCGTGTTCAGGAGCTCTTCGAGGCCCGTAACCCGAAGAACCGCGCTCCTATCGCCTCCGTTGACGGCACTGTTTCCCTGTCCGATGAGGGCAACTTCTGGACCCTGACCATCACCCCGGATGACGGCTCTGATGACGTGGTCTATGAGAAGCTCTCCAAGCGTCAGGGCTTGGCTCAGGTTCGTCGCCCGATGGAGTCCAACCCGGATGCCATGATCGAGCGTTCCCTCAAGGACGGCGACCACGTTGAGACTGGTGACCGCCTGATGCGTGGTGCGGCTGACCCACACGACGTGCTCGAGGTCCTCGGCCGCCGTGGCGTGGAGCAGCACCTCATCAACGAGGTTCAGGCTGTGTACCGTACCCAGGGTGTGGCTATCCACGATAAGCACATCGAGATCATCATCCGCCAGATGCTGCGCCGCGGCACCGTCATCGATGCGGGTACCACGGACTTGCTGCCGGGTAACCTCATCGACCTCTCTGAGGCCAAGCAGCTCAACGCTGCCCAGGTTGCAGAGGGCGGCGAGCCAGCTCAGCTGCGTTCGGAGATCATGGGTATTACCAAGGCTTCCTTGGCTACCGAGTCCTGGCTGTCCGCTGCATCGTTCCAGGAGACCACTCGCGTGCTTACCGACGCCGCTATTAATAAGCGCTCCGATAAGCTCATTGGCCTCAAGGAGAACGTCATCATCGGTAAGCTCATCCCGGCCGGTACCGGTATCTCCCGCTACCGCAACATCTCCGTTAAGCCGACCGAGGCTGCGCGCAACGCTGCATACTCGATCCCGACTTATGGCGATTCCATCTACGGCGATGACGGCTTCGGTGAATTCACCGGCGCTTCCGTGCCGCTGGATGAGGACTTCACCTTCTAACGTGCAGTTCAATTTGCGTTAACGCGGGAAATTAACAGCCCCGCCTTCCTGAACGGTAGGAAGGCGGGGCTGTTTGGATGTCTAGGGCGCACCGCTAAACTGCTTTGCTAGTATGAATGCAGCTTTTGGCCAGCCACTTTAAAGGAGTGCGGCCTAAGTCATTGAAAACTGCACACTTCACGGGTGCTTGCGCGCTGCTCTGTTGAGCAGCTGCGTCGGGCTGAGATGCCACAGATGTTGTGGCGAACCGTTGAACCTGATCCGGATAATGCCGGCGAGAGGGAGGAAATTATGACTACTAATACACGTGTGTCCGCTGCCCCGAAGCGCAGCCTGAATTGGCGCGTGGTCGATATTGTGGTGGCATCCGTGTTGGGTGTGGCCTGTGGCTTTGTGTTCCTAGGGTGGAATGCGGTGGGCTATGCCTGGTTTGAGGCCATGGATGCCGTGACACCGGGTCTGGGGGGTATCGCTACAGGTATTTGGCTTATCGGTGGCGTGCTTGGTGGCCTGATTATTCGGAAGCCAGGTGCCGCCATCTATGTTGAGGTATTGGCCGCCACCGTATCGGCGGTGCTGGGCTCCCAGTGGGGCATTAGCACCTTGTACTCCGGCCTCGCGCAGGGCATTGGTGTGGAGATCGTCCTGGCCATTTTCCTCTACCGTAAGTTTGGTCTGGGCGTGTCTATCTTGGCCGGCATGGCTGCCGGTTGGGGTGCTTTTGTTTTGGAGCTATTTCTCTCCGGCAACCTGGCGCGTAGCTTTGAATTCAAAGTTATTTACCTTGCTACGCTGAGCGTTTCCGGTGCTATTTTGGCCGGTGCGTTGGGCTACTTTGTGGTCAAGGCATTGGCAAAGACCGGTGCTTTGGACCGCTTTGCCGCGGGCCGTGAGCAACGCGCTTAGGGCGAGTTGTTTCGGTGTCTGATTTTTCGACGCTGGCGGGAAACGCCACCAAGATAACCGCCCGAGGCTTTGGGTGGACCCATGCAGGGCGAAAGCAGCCGGCCTTGGCCGATATTGACTTGGTCATTGAGCCAGGTGAGCGGGTGCTGCTGTGCGGTGACTCGGGATCGGGTAAGTCTACTTTGCTGGCTGCGATGGCTGGAGTGCTCGGCTCCGACGAGGAGGGAACTCGCACGGGCGAGATTCTTCTTGAAGACTCCACCGGCATGGTGGAGGAACCGGGGCGCTCCATCCCGGTAGGGCTGGTGCTCCAGGACCCAGACTCGCAGGTGATCTCCGCGCGTGTGGGAGATGACATTGCTTTTGGCTGCGAGAACCTGGCTTACCCGCGTGAGGAAATTTGGCGTCGAGTAGCGGCTGCCAAGGAGTTGGTGGGGCCTTTTGTACCGCTGGATTTTCCCACCGAGCGGCTCTCCGGTGGGCAGAAGCAGCGCTTGGCACTCGCTGGCGTCATCGCTATGGGGGTGGGCGTAGTGCTTCTCGACGAACCCACGGCCAACCTTGACCCCGCGGGCGCACGCGATGTGGTGCGCGCCGTGTCTAGGCTGGTGGAAGAAACCGGCGCGACGCTTGTGGTGGTAGAACACCAGCATGCGGCGTGGGACGGCGTGCTCGACCGCGCAGTGGAGCTGGACCGCGGGCGCATAGTCTCCGATGGTCGTATCACGGAGGTGGCCCAGCGCCGCCAGGTTGCAGGATTGCCGCAGGCGCGCCGTATGGGCGAGGTCGAGTTGGCAGGGCGCGAGGCTGCGCTGTGGAGTAATGGCCTCGTCACGCGCTATGGTCCGCCGCGCACGATTGCGCTGCCGGCGGGAGCATCCACGGTCATTACCGGGCCGAATGGCGCGGGTAAGTCCACCTGGTTGATGACCATGGCCGGGTTGCTGCCGGCTGAATCTGGTGAGATTGGGGTGGCTGATTTCGTACGCCGAGGAGTCAAGGGGCCGCCGCTGCGCTGGAAATCGCGGGAGCTGGCGGACCGCATTGGCTTCGTCTTCCAGAATCCGGAGCACCAATTCGTCGCCCGCACGGTAGCCGAGGAGTTGCGGGTTGCGCCCAAGGTAATGCGCGTGGACCCGCCGGAGGAGAGGATCGCGCAGCTTGTGGAATCACTGCGGCTGGAGCATCTCTTGGAAGCCAACCCGTTTACGCTTTCAGGCGGCGAGAAACGGCGCCTGTCGGTGGCCACTGCCTTGGTGACCGCGCCGTCGGTGCTGCTTTTGGATGAGCCCACTTTTGGGCAAGACCCCCAGACCTTTGTGGAGCTGGTGCGCTTGTTGTGGCAATTGGCAGATGATGGCACCACCATCGCCTCTATTACCCATGACCCGCTATTTATCCAGGCCTTGGGGGATCACCGAGTGGAGGTTCACGGTGCCTAATCTTTTGCGCGGGGCTAACCCGCTTAGTCGCATCTTTTTGATGTTTATCTGGGTTACCCCACTATTGGCCTCCATTGACTGGGTTTCGGCTGCGGTGTCGCTGGCGTTGACGCTGACCTTCGCCCCGCTTTGCGGAGTGTCGTGGGTGCGGCTATTTAAGGCCGGTTGGTTCCTGTTTCTCATCGCGCCGATTTCGGGCGTTTCCATGCTGTTATACGGCGAGCCAGGTGGCAAGGAGTATTTCAGTTGGTGGCTCATTGCGGTCACACAGAACTCGCTAACCCTCGCTATCGCCATTACGCTGCGCGTCTTTGCCGTGGCGCTACCCATGGTGGTCCTAGCCCGCGATATTGACCCAACGGAATTGGGCGATGCGCTCTCGCAGATCCTCAAGCTGCCCTCGCGCTTTGTTATTGGTGCGGTCGCGGGCGTGCGTATGATGACGCTTTTCCAGTCTGATTGGCAGTCGTTGGGGATGGCGCGTAGGGCGAGGGGGCTGACGGACGTCGGCAAGCTGCAGCATGTGCTGACCATGTCGTTTGGGCTTTTGGTGATTGCGCTGCGCCGCGGTGGCAAACTGGCCACCGCCATGGAGGCGCGCGGTTTCGGCCGTACCCCGCCTGGCGGTGGGAAGCGCTCGTGGGCGCGTGAGTCGCGGCTGCGGGCACGCGATGGGTGGATTATGGCCTGCGGCGCCGTCCTTGCTTTCGTACCGGTGGTAGTTTCGGTACTCACTGGGGCCTGGAGATTCTTCGGCCTATAAACCGCGAAAGCAGTGATTGAGCGACCATGGACTTTGATAGCCAACAAGACCGCCTTTTAGAGGACATCGTCAAGCTGGCCGCAGCCAGAAAGCGCGCCTTCAAGCCGGTGACCGTGCTTATCGACGGCCCCTCGGGCGCCGGCAAAACCTGGACCTCCGCCGCGCTGGCCGAGTGTACCAATTGGCGGGTGGTGCATCTCGATGAGTTTTACCCTGGCTGGCACGGCCTGGATAAGGGCTCGGACATGGTGGCCGAGCAGGTATTGCGCACCATGAACCCCGGCTACTGGCGCTGGGATTGGGAAGCAGGCGCCCCAGGGGACTGGGCCAGCTTGGATGTGCGCGATGATCTCATCGTCGAGGGAGTGGGCTCGGTAACCGACGCCAATATTGCCGCGGCCAAGGAGAGGGGCGCGGTAGTGAGCGTGCTTATCGACGGCCCCCGTGACCAACGCCGCGAACGCGCCATTGCCCGCGAGCCTGGCTACGAGCCGTGGTTTGAAACGTGGGAGGAACAGGAAAAGGACTACTTTGCCACCAAGGCCGCCGAGGCGGACCTGGTCTGGGAATGGTCCTAGCAGGAGGAAGCCGCCGACCGCGTTTTGTATAAAGCGCGGTCGGTTTGCTACTCTAAACCTCAGTTCACTATGCGCGTCATAATGGCGCGCGGTGAAGAGTCTGATCCTTAACAAGGCACCGGCCTTGGAAAGAGTTCTGGACATGCGGCAGCGCCCCGGGAAAGAGCGCCCATTTTTGCATGTTTGGTTCCTTTCTTTTGGTCTCGGTGCGATTCGACAGAAAGACTGTTAAATGCCAACTATTCAGCAGCTGGTCCGCAAGGGCCGCCACGATAAGCGTAAAGAGGTTTCCACCGCTGCGCTGAAGGGTTCCCCGCAGCGTCGCGGTGTGTGCACCCGCGTGTACACCACCACTCCTAAGAAGCCGAACTCCGCACTGCGTAAGGTTGCTCGTGTTCGCCTGACCACCGGTATTGAGGTTTCCGCCTACATTCCGGGTGAGGGCCACAACCTGCAGGAGCACTCCATGGTCCTCGTTCGCGGCGGCCGTGTGAAGGACCTTCCTGGTGTTCGTTACAAGATCATCCGCGGCGCTCTGGATACCCAGGGTGTCAAGGACCGTAAGCAGGCACGTTCCCGTTACGGCGCAAAGAAGGGACAGTAATAAACAATGCGTAAGAATGCTGCTCCGAAGCGTCCTGTAGTCAAGGACCCGGTATACAACTCCGAGCAGGTAACCATGCTCGTCAACAAGATCCTCCAGGACGGCAAGAAGTCCACCGCAGAGCGCATCGTCTACGGCGCTCTCGAGGCTTGCCGTGAGAAGACCGGTACCGATCCGGTTGGCACCCTGGAGAAGGCACTGGGCAACATCCGCCCAGACCTCGAGGTTCGCTCCCGCCGTGTCGGTGGCGCTACCTACCAGGTGCCGGTTGAGGTTCGCCCTGACCGCGCTAACACCCTGGCACTGCGCTGGATGGTGACCTTCACCCGCCAGCGTCGCGAGAACTCCATGATCGAGCGTCTCGCAAACGAGATCCTGGATGCCTCCAACGGCCTCGGCGCTTCCGTTAAGCGTCGTGAGGATACTCACAAGATGGCAGAGGCCAACCGCGCTTTCGCCCACTACCGCTGGTAATTTCAGCACCCACATCAATGGCCCAAGCAACGAGAAGCAAGTTTCGCGCTGGCTGTCGGCAGTTTTCCTACCGCGGCAACACAAAACTACATATCTCTTGCTTGGGTCATTTTTTGCCCTAATGGGTGTGATCTCTGGGCGGTATACCTGCCCAGTCCAGCGGCATCGTGGAGTGTCCAGTACACTGAAGCGATGGAAGTCTAGGGGCAGGCTGCCCCGAGGACGGCCAAATAGTGGCAAAAATATACATGACCTTATCCATGCAGGCGTCATAGCCAGAAACCTGGTCACGGCGTCGACGACTATTAAGTTGGGGTATAAACGTGGCACAAGAAGTGCTTAAGGACCTGAACAAGGTCCGCAACATCGGCATCATGGCCCACATCGATGCTGGTAAGACGACCACCACCGAGCGTATTCTCTTCTACACCGGTATCAACCGTAAGGTGGGCGAGACCCACGACGGTGCTTCCACCACTGACTGGATGGCACAGGAGAAGGAACGCGGCATCACCATTACCTCCGCTGCCGTGACCTGCTTCTGGAACAACAACCAGATCAACATCATCGACACCCCGGGTCACGTTGACTTCACCGTTGAGGTTGAGCGTTCCCTCCGTGTTCTCGATGGCGCCGTCGCAGTCTTCGACGGTAAGGAAGGCGTTGAGCCGCAGTCCGAGCAGGTGTGGCGTCAGGCTGCTAAGTACGACGTTCCGCGTATCTGCTTCGTCAACAAGATGGACAAGCTGGGCGCAGACTTCTACTACACCGTTTCCACCATCGTTGACCGCCTGGGCGCTAAGCCGTTGGTTATGCAGCTGCCTATCGGCGCTGAGGATGACTTCGACGGCGTCGTTGACCTGCTGAACATGCAGGCAATCACGTGGCGCGGCAAGGTCGAGACCGGTGCTGAGCCTACTTA
Organism: Corynebacterium tuberculostearicum; assembly: GCF_030229345.1. Lineage (GTDB taxonomy): Bacteria > Actinomycetota > Actinomycetes > Mycobacteriales > Mycobacteriaceae > Corynebacterium > Corynebacterium tuberculostearicum_G. The sequence goes on from NZ_JASPGP010000004.1 coordinate 150,100, forward strand.
CGAAGAGATCCCTGAGGACCTCAAGGACAAGGCTGCAGAGTACCGCGAGAAGCTGGTTGAGACCGTTGCTGAGTCCGACGAAGAGCTCATGGAGAAGTACTTCGGCGGCGAGGAGCTGACCATTGACGAGCTCAAGACTGGCATCCGTAAGCTGACCATTAACTCCGAGGTTTACCCGGTTTACTGCGGTACCGCTTACCGCAACAAGGGTGTCCAGCCGCTGCTGGACGCAGTTGTTGACTTCCTGCCTAACCCGCTGGACGTCGGCGAAGTTATCGGCCACGAGGTCGGCAACGAGGACAACCAGCTCACCCGTAAGCCTTCCGTGGAGTCTTCCTTCTCCGCACTGTCCTTCAAGATTGCAGCTCACCCGTTCTTCGGCCAGCTGAACTTCATCCGCGTGTACTCCGGCCAGGTCACCCCGGGTACCGAGGTTATGAACTCCACCAAGGGCAAGAAGGAGCGCATCGGTAAGCTCTTCCAGATGCACGCCAACAAGGAGAACCCTGTTGAGCAGGCAGACGCCGGCAACATCTACGCAGTTGTTGGCCTGAAGGAGACCACCACCGGTGACACCCTGTGTGACAAGGATGACCAGATCATCCTCGAGTCCATGGACTTCCCGGATCCGGTTATCAAGGTTTCCATCGAGCCGAAGACCAAGGCCGACCAGGAGAAGCTGGGTAACGCAATTCAGAAGCTTGCTGCTGAGGACCCAACCTTCACCGTTGAGCTGGATGAAGAGACCGGCCAGACCGTTATCGGCGGCATGGGCGAGCTCCACCTCGACGTTCTGGTTGACCGCATGAAGCGCGAGTTCAAGGTCGAGGCAAACATCGGTAACCCGCAGGTTGCATACCGTGAGACCATCCGCAAGAAGGTTGAGTCCATGGAATACACCCACAAGAAGCAGACCGGTGGTTCCGGCCAGTTCGCAAAGGTTATCTGCACCATCGAGCCGTACAACCCGGACCCAGAGACCCTGGAAGAGGGCGAGTCCGCAACCTACAAGTTCGACAATGCCGTTACCGGTGGCCGCGTTCCGAAGGAATACATTCCTTCCGTTGACGCTGGTATCCAGGACGCTATGCAGTACGGCTACCTCGCAGGCTTCCCGATGGTCAACATCAAGGCCACCCTGGAAGACGGCGCTTACCACGACGTTGACTCCTCCGAGATGGCCTTCAAGCTGGCTGGCTCCCAGGTCTTCAAGGAAGCAATGGCCAAGGCTAAGCCGGTTCTGCTCGAGCCGATGATGGCCGTTGAGGTTGTTACCCCTGAGGAGTACATGGGTACCGTTAACGGTGACATCTCCTCCCGCCGTGGCCAGGTCTTCGCTATGGAAGACCGCTCCGGTGCGAAGGTTGTTAAGGCTAAGGTGCCGCTGTCCGAGATGTTCGGCTACATCGGTGACCTGCGTTCTTCCACCGCAGGCCGCGCAAACTTCACCATGGTCTTCGATTCCTACGCAGAGGTTCCTTCCTCCGTGGCACAGGAGATCATCGAGGAGCGCACCGGCGGCGCTAACTAAGCGCTAGCCCCCGTCTCCTCCGCGGTTTAGTCGGGCTGGTACTCTTCGCCAGTAGATGCCAGACCCGCCGCGGGGCGGGACAACTGGGCCAGGGTAGCGGCGGGCTGAGTTTGCAGCTTAGGCCTCTAAGTTGTGAATTGAGCCGGCCGTTACCCTCCCAGGATCCTTTTTAAAAGATTCTTGTCGAGGGAAATGGCCGCGATTTTTCGCGGGGTTACCTCCTATAACGGCGGTTTGAAAAAACCGCGACATAAATCTAGGATCGTGTAACTGGCACGTAAAGAAAGCGTCATTAGCGCTTTGCCCCACATACTGTGGGTCGGGTGCCAATGACAACTGTCAACCACGTGGCTGCGAAGGTCGTAGCCACCATATAGTCCAGGAGGACATACAGTGGCAAAGGAGAAGTTCGAGCGTACGAAGCCGCATGTGAACATCGGCACCATCGGACACGTCGACCACGGCAAGACCACCACCACCGCAGCGATCACCAAGGTTCTGGCTGACCAGTACCCTGAGGAGAACGAGGCATTCGCGTTCGACATGATCGACAAGGCTCCTGAGGAGAAGGAGCGCGGTATTACCATCAACATCTCCCACGTTGAGTACTCCACCCCGAAGCGCCACTACGCACACGTTGACGCTCCGGGCCACGCCGACTACATCAAGAACATGATTACCGGCGCTGCTCAGATGGACGGCGCTATCCTGGTTGTTGCTGCAACCGATGGCCCGATGCCGCAGACCCGCGAGCACGTTCTGCTTGCTCGCCAGGTTGGCGTTCCTTACATCCTCGTTGCACTGAACAAGTGCGACATGGTTGATGATGAGGAAATCATCGAGCTCGTTGAGATGGAGATCCGTGAGCTGCTCGCAGAGCAGGATTACGATGAGGAAGCTCCTATCGTTCACATCTCCGCTCTGAAGGCTCTCGAGGGCGACGACAAGTGGGTACAGTCCGTCGTTGACCTGATGGAAGCTTGCGACAACGCTATTCCGGATCCGCAGCGCGCTACCGACCAGCCGTTCCTGATGCCTATCGAGGACATCTTCACCATTACCGGCCGCGGTACCGTTGTTACCGGCCGTGTTGAGCGTGGCCGTCTGGAAGTCAACGAGGACGTTGAGATCATCGGTATCCAGGAGAAGTCCCAGACCACCACCGTTACCGGTATCGAGATGTTCCGCAAGATGATGGACTACACCGAGGCTGGCGACAACTGTGGTCTGCTTCTGCGTGGTACCAAGCGTGAGGACGTTGAGCGTGGCCAGGTTGTTATCAAGCCGGGCGCTTACACCCCGCACACCAAGTTCGAGGGTTCCGTCTACGTCCTGAAGAAGGAAGAGGGCGGCCGCCACACCCCGTTCATGAACAACTACCGGCCGCAGTTCTACTTCCGTACCACTGACGTTACCGGTGTTGTTAACCTGCCAGAGGGCACCGAGATGGTTATGCCTGGCGACAACGTTGAGATGTCCGTTGAGCTCATCCAGCCGGTCGCTATGGACGAGGGCCTGCGCTTCGCTATCCGCGAGGGCTCCCGCACCGTCGGCGCTGGCCGCGTTACCAAGGTTATCGAGTAATCGATACCCCGTAACCGCTCAGTAGAGCTTTAAAGAGTCCGCTCCACCTTCGGGTGGGGCGGATTTTTTGATCTCTGGCCACAGGTGCTGCGCGCATAGCTACCGCGAGTATTCATTCCGCCTCCGTGGTCTTTTGCGGGCAGAAGGAAGCCTCCCGCGGCATAGCCTGTTGGTGATGTCGCGGGAGGCTTGAGCTTAGTGTGTACTGGTCCTGTTAGTGCCTGCTACTTCTCCCAGCCGATGTCTTCCTTAGGCAGGATGGCGAAGCCATTAGCGCCGTAGTTCGCCAAGCCCTTCTTCACGCCGACCATCTGAGGGCCGTTGGCAAAGGGGAGAATGCCGTAGTGACCAAAGGCCTCCGACTCGAGTTCGTTGACGCGGTCAATCTGCTCGTCCTTGGTGGGCAGGTTCTGCAGTTCCTCAATCTTCTTATCGAATTCCTTGGTGCCGGTGCTCGACATGTTCAGCGTGGAATCGCTGGCGTAGGTCTGGCCAAAGTATGCGACGCCAAACGGGTCAGAGGAGGTAAACGCGGAAAGGAAGAGGTCGAAATCTCGCTCCGAGGTTACCTTGGAGAACTCGGACGAAGGGCGCTCTTCAATCTTGAGGTCAACGCCGACGTCCTTGAGCATCTTTTGCACCGCTGCGGCAAGGGACTTCGACACTTCATCGTCACCGATGAGGATATAGCGCAGGGAGAGCTTCTCGCCGTCCTTCGCATAGATACCATCGTCGCCCTGCTGGTAGCCGGCGTCCTCGAGCAGCTTCTTGGACTGCTCGGGATCGAACTTGATGACGTCCTTGATGTTGTCCTTGTAGCCCTCCTGGGTGGAGTAGAGGGTAAGGGAGCCCGGCATCTCTTCTTCGTAGCCCAGGCCGTTATAGCGAATTTCGGCCAGCTGATCACGGTTGATGGCGGAGAAGACGGCGTGGCGTACATCCTCATCCTTGAGCTGTGGTGCCTTGGAATTGAGGGTGAAGATGACGTTGGCGGGGCGCAGTGCGGCACGGACATCGATGGCATCGCCCATCTCGCCGGCAATGGTGAGGCTGTTCTTATCGGCCACACCGGCGGCGTCGATTTCGCCGGCTTGGAAGGCGTTGATGGTGGCCTGGGATTCCATGACGCGGAAGCTTACCTTCTTCAGCTTCGGCTTATCGCCCCACCACTTCTCGTTGGGCACGAGGGTGAGGGTGCCGCCCTTGAAGTCCACGTTTTCTACCTTGAATGGGCCGGCGCCGTACTGTGGGTTCAGCTTGCCCAGATACGCCTTGTCGAATTTTTCTGGGCTATCGATGGCGGGGTGGAGAAGCTCGTTGAAGAGGCCCTGCCACCACGGATAGGGGCCATCGAAGGTGACAACGACGTCCTTGTCGGTAGCGCCCTTTTCCACGGAGGTAATGCGCTCGAAGCCATCGGTGGCGTTTACCTGGACGTCTTCATCCTTACCGTTGTTGAAGCGCCAGGTATTTTCAAAAGCTTTCCAGTCAATAGGCGTGCCATCGTTGAAGGTGGCATCCTTGTTGACCTTGAAGGTGACGACGGTGTTCTCGCCCTTCTTATCTTCCTTGACATCATCGATGTAGTCGGGGTTTGGGGTGTAGTTTCCCTCGCCGTCGTACAGCGCAAGCTGTGGGTTGTACCAGCCCCAGACCTTGCGGGTATCGGTAGTCATGTTGGCGTGGAACATGTTTTGCTGCTCAGTGAGTTCATCGAGAGCGAGGGTGAGCTCGCCGTCGTCCTTGAGCTCGTCGCGGGACTTTTCGTTGTAGTCGCCAGCCGGATTAACCTCGATGTCGAGGCCGCCGACTGCCTTGGAGGGGTCGCCGTCCGAGTTGGCGGCGCAGCCGGTGAGGGCGATCGCCGCGGCAGAGAGGGTAGCTACGGTAGCAATCCGGAAGCGGGTGAACTTTTTCATGGTGGGGTTTCTCCTTGAGTGAGAGGAAGGTGAAGGTTGCGGTAGCGGGGTAAGCTGCTGCAGTCCTTCAGGTGTGAGATTAACTATATATAAGACTGAGTGTGTGTAGGGTCACTTTTGCGAAATTGGTGAGGCATTCGCTGGACCGGGGTTGCGCCGCCTGCGGGCAGCTTCCGGATCTGGGATCGGAATGGCATCCAGGAGCTTCTTGGTGTAGTCCGCCTGGGGGTTTTCGAAGATGTCATCGGTCGGCCCGGACTCCACAAACTGACCCTTGTACATGACGGCCACTCGGTCTGAAAGGTGGCGCACCACGGACAGGTCATGGGCGACGAAAAGGTAGGATAGGCCCAGCTTCCGCTTGAGATCCTCCAAGAGGTTGATAACGCCGGCCTGAATGGAGACGTCGAGCGCGGAGACGGGCTCGTCCAAGACCAAAACCGAGGGGTTGGTGGCCAGCGCACGGGCGAGGCCGATGCGCTGGCGTTGACCGCCAGAAAAGTGGCTGGGGAAGCGATCCAGCTGGGAGGAGTCCAAACCGACAAGGCCCATGAGCTCGTTCACGCGGGCGTCCACGTCGCCGTCATAGCCCAAGGAGTTGAGCGGTTCGGCGATGACCTCGCGCACGGTCAGGCGCGGGTTGAGGGAGCTCATCGGGTCCTGGAAGACAATTTGAATGTCCTTGCGGGCCTCGCGGCGCTCGGAATTGCTCATCCCGGCCGCGTCCTTCCCGTTGAGCACTACCGCGCCGTTTTCGGGTTTTAGGTCCATGATTTCCAGCAGAGTCGTGGTCTTACCGCAGCCGGACTCGCCCACGATGGCCATGCATTCGCCCTTACGAATATCAAAGGTGAGGCCGTCCACTGCCTTGACCGTGCCTACGCGGCGCTTGACCAGCGCGCCCTTGGTCAGTGGGAACTCCTTGCGCAGGTCCGTAACTTCCAAGGTAGTGGGGCGCTCCTCGCGGGGGATGCCGGCCATGACGTCCTCCGCGAGCTGCGGGGGCTTGAACATGAGCTCGCCGCCAATCTTGCGGTCGCGGATCTCGGGCGCGCGCAGGCAGGCACTCTGGTGCGTGGGGGCGTCGTCAAGCGGGATAAGCGGCGGCTCGCCGTCGGAGCAGGCGGGCTGCGCCACGGGGCAGCGCGGGGCAAACTGGCAGCGCTGCTTGAGGTCCACCAGCACCGGCGGGCTGCCCACGATGGGTGTGAGCGGCTCTTCTGCGGACACGTCCGGGCGGGGCGTAGAGCCGAGCAGGCCCACGGTATAGGGCATGCGGGGTTGGGAGAAGATGGTATCCACATCGCTGCGCTCCACGGGTCGGCCGGCGTACATGACCATGACATCATCGGCCGTTTCTGCCACCACGCCCATGTCATGGGTAATCATGATGGTGGCGGCGCCGGTTTCGCGCTGGGCGAGCTTAATGACCTCCAGAATCTGCGCCTGAATGGTCACATCCAGCGCGGTCGTGGGCTCATCGGCGATGAGTACGCGCGGATTATTGGCGATTGCGATGGCAATTACCACGCGTTGGCGCATGCCGCCCGAGAACTCGTGCGGGAAAGACTTCAGGCGCAGGTGCGGATCGGGGATGCCCACGAGATCGAGCAACTCCGTGGCCTCTTTGAGGGCCTGCTTCTTGCCGACGTCCCTATGGGCCTGAATTGCTTCCACCAACTGCGATCCAATATCGAAGACCGGGGTGAGCGCGGAGAGCGGATCCTGGAAGATCATGCCAATGCCGTTGCCTCGAATCTCGGACATCTGCTTATCGCTGAGACCGAGCAGCTCGCGGCCGTCGAACTTTACGGACCCGGTGATCTTCGCGTAGTCCGGCAGGAGCCCCATGATGGACATGGAGGTCACGGACTTACCGGAACCGGATTCGCCCACGATGCCGAGCGTGCGGCCAGGGTAGAGATCAAAATCTACGCCACGGACCGCGGAGACGGATCCGGCTTCGGACGGGAAGTTAACGCGCAGGTCTTTGACGGATAAGACGGGCGAGGTCATGCTTTACCTCCGGAATTCGAGTTGGGGTCGAGCGCATCGCGCAGGCCATCGCCAATGAAAGCCATGGACACGGTGAGCAAGGTCAGGGTTGCGGCAGGGAAGTAGAACAGCCACGGGGAGGATTGCACGGCGGCGGTGCCGCCCTGCAGGAGGGTGCCGAGGGAGACGTCGGGAAGCTTGACGCCCAACCCCAGGAAGGACAGGGCCGTCTCGGAGCCCACGGTGCCCACCACGCCGAAGACGAACTGGATGATGAGCAGCGAACCAATATTGGGAATGACGTGGCGCACGATGGTGCGCAGCTTGGACACGCCCATGTAGCTCGCCGCGCGGACGTAGTCTTGCTCGCGCACCGTAAGCGCCAGCGACCAAATCACGCGGGCCTGGTACATCCAGCCAAAGAGGATGAGCACGACGATAAGCAGCTTCCAATCTCCGCCGGAATCCGCCACTACCAATGCGATGAGTAGGAAGGTAGGGATGGAGAGCAGGAAGTGAATGACCGCCAGCACCGCCTTTTCGGCAATGCCTCCCCACAAGGCTGCAGCGGATCCAATGAACGCGGAGATGACCAAGGTGGCCAGGGATACCACGATGGCGATGGTCAGGGACCTGCCTAAACCGTGAATGGTCTGGGCATAAAGGTCATTGCCGGTGTCATTGGTGCCAAACCAGTGCTCGGGGCTCGGCGGCTCCGATAGCGCAAGGAAGTCCGGCTCGGTGTAGTCCCATTTGGCAAAGAATCCGCCAAAAAGCGCCGCAAAGACCAAGAAAGCCAGGATGATAAGGCCCAAGGTGGCGAGCTTATTGCGGAAGAAGCGGCGCAGGTACAGCTTGTAGCGCGAAGTGCCACGGGGCATCTGCTCCAGGGTGGCTACCTGCTCGGCCTCGGCGGGGGAGAAGGGGTCTCCCGAAGTGACCTCGCTGTGTGCAGTGATCTCCCCGCGCGGTTCCTGCTTGAAATAGTTGCGGTCTTTAGATGGGGTCATTTAACTCACCCTCACTCGTGGATCAAGCGCGACGACAACCAGGTCCGCCAATACCGCGGAGATGGCCGTCATGGCGGCGCCAAAGGCAGCGACAGCCGCTGCACCGTTGACGTCGTTCTTGCTAATGGTCTCGATGAAGTACTGGCCCATGCCGTTCCAGCCAAAGATGCGCTCGGTCATCACCGCACCGGTGAAGATACCCGGGATGGAAAAGGCCACCGAGGTTGCCACCGGGATGATGGAGGTGCGCAGTGCGTGCTTGCGAATCGCCTGTTGGCGGGTCAAGCCCTTAGCGCGGGCGGTGCGCACATAGTCCGCATCCAAGTTATCCAGCAGCAAGGTGCGCTGGGTCATGTGGTAGCTGGCGTAGCTAATGAAGACCAATGAAATGGTGGGAAGGATCAAGTGCTGTGCGGAGTCCACCAGCTTGGGAAAGAAACCTTCCACGTCCAGCGAATGGGAGCCGACGACATAGAAAATCTTCTTGCCGCTGAGCTCGTTGATCTTGAGCGCGCCCCACACCACGGCGATGGACGCCACCACCACGTGGGTGTTCATCGCGATGATGGAGATGCCCTGCCAGATGCGGTCGCCGGTCTTGTACTGGCGCGAAGCGGTGTAAACGCCCACGGCCACGCCGATGAGAATGGACAAAATGGTGGAGAGCAGGAGCAGCTGCGCGGAAACCCAGATGCGGTAGCTAATTTCTGAATTCACCACCTCGCCCACCGGGGATTGGCCCCAGTCCCATTTGGTGAGGATATTGGTCAGCCAGGTCCACCAGCGTTGTACCAGCGGAGTATCGGGGCTGAGGTTATAGGGTTCGAGGAGGCTATTGATTTCCTCCGGTGAAAGCGGTGGGCGGCGACCGGTGTAGTTGGACCGTGGGTCCAGGAAGCTGGCCGCCAAGAGATAGGCGAGGTTGGTAGCCAAAAAGATCATGAGTAACCAGCCCAAGGTCTTTTTGATCAGATATTTAGTCATAGAGATTCTCCGTGCGCGGTTAAGCAGGAAACGGGGTGCAAAGGTGTATCCAACGAGCGAATCGTCGTATGTGACTAATCTAATAATCTGTTACACAGAGCACAATCAAATTAGCCCCGTGACATAAATCCCCAATAAAATGACAGGTATTACTGGATGTAGTTAGGGTGGAAAATTCTGCAATAAATCCATCGTGAGCAGGCGATATGCGGCTCGAGATTGTTGAACACTTATAGTATTTATTTAATTGAATGAAATTAACTCGGGGGTGAAAAATCTCCTCTCGGCCCCGGCTGCCTGGCCGGCACCGGCGCTGGGTAATCTTGGCGGATATGGATGACCCCACCCGCATCGATCCCACTCTTGAGTCCCTGCGCCGCGCCTGGGAGGGCCAGCCCGACCTCAGCCTTCCCACTTTCTTTGCCATGCTGGCTAATCAAGGCATTGGATGGGGCGCCACCGACGCCGAACTCGTTGCGGAATTGGAGCGCCAAGCGAGCGTGCATCCGCCCTTGCTTCCCTTGGAGGGCGGCCGCATTGCGGCAGGGGAATGGCTCGTGCTTGCCGACGCCCCCACCTACCGCATCACCGCCACCCCTACCCACATCATCGTGCGCCGCCCTGACACCCAGCCCGTGGTGTGGGCCTATGAGTCCATTCGCCCCACGGGCCCTGGCCGCCCATTTACCATTCGGGATACCGAGGGATTTGAACACCGCTTTGGCGTGGTCTCAAGTCTCATGCGGTTGAGTGCCGAGCGCCCAGACCTCAATGGCCTAAAACGGCAGGAATTGGGTGATTTCGTGTTCGTCCTTCGCTTCGCAGCGGCCATCGGTGTGCTTGATCATGGGCTGCACCTATTTGCTAAGGAAAACCGCCGCGTAACTCGCCAGGACTACTCGTGGCAGCGCATAGAAAAATGCCGCCCCGGCGAGGAACTGGAAATGATCCTCGGGGGCGGCGAGTCGGCCCGCCTTGGGGCCGTTCAGGAGATCTTGGTGGCGGAGACACCTAACCCGCTATTCGGATAGGTCCTTCATTGGACCTACCTTGCTGAACTGCAGCTTGTAGATGGTGTCCAAATCGGCGTCAGGAAACGCTGCGCGGAAATCGCGCTCATTGGTTTCAACCGCACCGGTAAGGCGCTCCACCGGAGTGTCCGGATTTGCCGTCACCGTGTACTGCAGCGTGGGCCGCGCGCGGTCATAAGCCACGAGGCGCTCTACGTGGTCTACGCCCTTGACTCCATCCAAATCTTGGGCCACGGCGCCGGCGATAGCGTTCATCGACGTCGTGATAGAGCCCTTGTCATCGGAAGAAGCGGACTCCACGTTATTAAAGCGGCGGTGGCGCAGGTTAGCCACTATAATCCACAGTCCCAGAATAAGGAGCAGTGCGGAGCCACCGGCCAGCGCCCACGCCCACCAGTCATTGTCCGCCAAGCTCTTCCACGTATCGTGGTCCACCCACAGGGCTAAGTACTTGGCAAATTCCACGTTGAAGTGGATCAAGATGGGCCACACACCCAAAGCGATGAGGATGATTCCCAGCAGGCCCAGCAGGATGCGGTCAAAGGTAGCAAGTTTTCTAGACATTGTTATCCAACTCCGGAATCTTCTCTACAGCCACGGTGACCTGCGGTGGGTTCTTGAGATGAGCCAGGCAGCGCGTTACTGCTGTCTCCACCCGGCCCTGCAGCTCCGCATCGTCCGTATCGCCATTGACGGTAACCTTGGCAGTCTTGCTATCCGCGGAGGTCTGCGCCGAGGCCACGCCCGGAACGCGGCGAGCAGTGGCCGAAGAGAGGCGGGCGATATCCACCGGCCGCATCCACATGGACGCGGTATCGGAGGCAAGCTGCATGTGCGTGGTGCGGCGCGTCTTCACTGCGGCGAAGAGGAAAATCAGGCCTACGACGATGGAGGCAACGCCGGCCCAGATCATCCAGGTCTGCAGCTCTTCAGTGGCGATGAGGTTAAGTACCGGCTGTACCCACGACTGCGCGTCGGAACCGGAACCCACCAGCCACGTCTCGCGCACGCCGACGACGCCCGCGGCGAGCAGCAGGAGCCCAAGGATTACGGCCCAAGTACGCGCCGCCGGAGATGCCTTCGGCTGCTGCCCGAAGTGTTCAGGCGTGTGCTGATCAGCCATTATTGCCTCCTTGTGGGCGGTACGGGTTAATGGAAATGGCGCGCAAGGGCTCGGGTCGTGGCGCATCGACGTGCAACGGCCGAGGATTTGCCGGCGTGACCTCAATGCGCTTGAGCGGTTGCGGCCGCGGGGCTTTTACCGTGCGCGCAGGAGCAGACTTGGGGGCCTGTACGCGGCGCGGAGTCCACTCGTGGCGAATCTCAATCTCGCGCAGCGGTTGCGGCCGAGGAGTTGTTACCTGAATCTTCCGTGCCAGTGGACGAACCTGCCCACTAGGGATCAACCTGGCTGGGCGCGGTGCTGTCACGCTGTGCACGCGAACCGGCTTGGGTTCCCTGATCGGCCGCACCGTGTGGTCGCTCGGGGACGTCACCTCGCGCAGCTGGTGGTCGGGGAGATCTGCAGAAATGTTGCGTACCTCGGCCTCGCGCGGGGTGTCCACGGACTGCACTGCGACGCCGGTGGCCGGCGCAGCGATGGTGCGCACCGGTGCCTCCTGCGGTGTGGCAATGCTGCGTATATCCACCGACTCCGCAGTGACCGGCTGCCATACCGGCGAGGGCGTGACGTGAGGCGCGACGGCAGCAGCGACCTGGCGCTGCTCCACCTCCGCGGCAGTCACTCGATTGCCCGGAACGGAACCGCCGACGGTGACATTGACGCGAGTTGTGGAATAACCGGTGTGCGCCGCGATGGCCTCCGAGATGGCGGCACGAGTATGTTCCGCCACCGTGGTGACCGGCGAAGGCCACACCACGCCAATGGTGGCGTTGACGGCCGCTACCTCGCGCTCCGGGTCCATTTGGACCGAGACCCGTGGAAAACCGCGGCCGCCGATGCCCGCTAGCTTGGCCTCTATAGCCTTGGTGCCGGGCACGCTAGCAATCGCGGCGGTAACGATGCGTTCCATGGTCCGCAGCGAGATACGCGTGTGGCCCTGAGTGGAACTATCTGTCATTAACCTTGGCCTTTCTCCTTACCAATGAGGCCATTCCACACAGAAGTGAGATCGATACGGCCATCAAAGTGTGCTCCCACAATGCCGCCGATTGCGGCAAGGAGTACGGCGAGCAAAGTGGGACCCCAGCCTAGGTACAAGAAGAAGGCAAGAATAAGGCCGGAAATGATGCCCAAAGTGGTGTAATTCTTCATATCTATTCCTTCGATGGAGCAGCGGATAAGCCATCTACGGCGTCAGAAAACTCAACGTCAATGCGCTGCAGTTCGGGACAAGCCCCACGGGCGGCGGACCGAATATCTTCTGCCAAGGCATAAAGATCCGGCGCGGCGCTGATATCAACGCGAATGTTGATTTGCAGGTGGCGATCATCGCGCGGGTCGGGCCGACGCATGCCGACGATGCGTTCGCCCGGTAGGTACAAACTCACCGAACCGAACGAACCGCCGTCGAGCGCGGCGACACCGCGCACCTTCTGGACTGCCTCTGCAATAGCGCGGGCGTGGCTTACCTCGAGCTCAAAACGTGCTCGGGGCTCAGGCATTGGGCTTAAGCCTGACCCTGGTTCAAAGCAGCCTGGTCTTCCGCCTCGGACTCATCCTTCGGCAGCTTTACGTCGTGAACAACAACGTTGACGCGCTCGACGCTCAGGCCGGTCATGCGCTCAACAGCATTCATGATGTTGCGGCGGATGGCCTCGGCAAGCTCGTGGATAGCTACGCCGTACTCTGCGGTGATGGCAATCTCGATGCGAGCGGTGCCGTTTTCAACCTCAACGTCGACGCCCTGGCGGACGTCCTCAGAGGCACCGAAGGACTCGCGGATATTGCCGATCATGCGGGCTCCGCCGCCACCCAGGGAATCCACGCCGGAAACCTCGCGGGCAGCGATGCCGGCAATCTTGGACACTACGACATCATCGATGGTGGTGGTGCCGTACTGGGTCTCCAGGTTGTTATTGACCTCGCGCTCCTCGGAAGCAGGAACCTGGTTGTCGGTGTTTTGTGCAGGAGTCTTGTTCTCAGACATGGGCGATTGCGCCTTTCTTTGTAGGGTGATGCATGAACGCGATATTTAGATATCTAGGCAGGACAAATTGTCCGAGGCCATTGCCTCCGAGCTTAGATACTTCTCAAGCGGGTGTGGGGTGTGAGCCAACAAAATTTTCCAAAACGTGATTTTTGGCACGGTTTAATGCGCGGTTTGAAAAACCGCAGCCCAACATGCTTAAATACAAAGGTTGCTTTAACAGGGCAGCGAGAACCGAGATTCGGTGATGGCGGCGGACGTCGCCAAGCGTGAGTCTCGGGGAGACGCTGAGCTGGTAAAGCGAACATGACACCTTCGTTGTCGCCATGGTTCAGGGAATCCTGAAGCATTGACTGGAAGGTCATCCAATCGGGCTAGGTCCGCGTTAGAGCAGTGACACCCCGAGAAGATGGACCGGAGAAGGGGCATGGCAAATAAACAGCGGCAGTAGACGAATTGGACACTCTCCACGTGTAATGCGTGAAAACCGTCCTCTTCACAATACTTTGACTACGGGTCTTGTACCCCGTCGAGAGCACTGCGTTCTGGCACTTGCCATGTACCGCAACTCTTGGTCGTCATGACAGTCAGACCACTGGCGTTGTGTCAGGCCCCAAGCCCGGACAACGTTATAGAGAAATCGAGAAGCAATTTCCCACCGCTTCACGCCCCGGAAACGCCGGGAATGTGAAAGTGGGGAAGCGAGGAAGAGGATAAGCGTGGCGGGACAAAAAATCCGCATTCGGCTGAAGGCCTATGACCACGAGGCTATCGACGCTTCTGCAAAGAAGATTGTCGAGACCGTTACCCGTACCGGTGCTCGTGTAGTTGGCCCAGTGCCGCTCCCAACCGAGAAGAACGTATACGCAGTTATTCGTTCTCCGCACAAGTACAAGGACTCTCGCGAGCACTTCGAGATGCGCACTCACAAGCGCCTGATCGACATTCTCGACCCAACCCCGAAGACCGTTGATGCTCTTATGCGCATCGATCTTCCGGCAAGCGTCGACGTGAACATCCAGTAAGCGACTTTGGTGGAGAACAAATAATGAGTGAAAACGAGATCAAGGGCATTCTGGGCAAGAAGCTCGGCATGACCCAGGTCTTCGACGAGGACAACCGCGTTGTACCGGTTACCGTCGTCGAGGCAGGGCCATGCGTTGTCACCCAGATTCGCACCCCCGAAACCGATGGCTACAGCGCCATCCAGATCGCCTTTGGCGAAATCGACCCACGCAAGGCAAACAAGCCGGTTGGTGGACACTTCAAGAAGGCTGGCGTAACCCCGCGCCGTCACGTTGCGGAAATCCGCATGGACGACACCTCTGCATACGAGGTTGGCCAAGAGGTCAAGGTTGACATCTTCGAGGGCATCACCTTCGTTGACGTCACCGGCAAGACCAAGGGCCACGGCTACGCCGGCGCCATGAAGCGCCACGGCTTCGCAGGCCAGGGCGCAGCTCACGGTAACCAGGCCGCTCACCGCCGCGTTGGCGGCATCGGCGGCGCTGCTACCCCGGGCCGCGTCTTCAAGGGCAAGCGCATGGCTGGCCGTATGGGCCACGACCGCGTGACCACCCAGAACCTGAAGATTCAGAAAATCGATGCCGAGTCCAACCTGCTGCTCATCAAGGGTGCTATCCCTGGTGCGCGCGGCGGCCTCGTCACCGTTAAGACCGCAGTGAAGGGCGGTGCACACGCATGAGCAACCTCAAGCTAGACGTCCACACTTCCGAGGGTAAGACCAACGGCTCTGTAGACCTGCCAGCTGAAATCTTTGACACCGAGGCATCCATTGCTTTGATGCACCAGGTTGTTAACGCTCAGCTTGCTGCTGCACGCCAGGGCACCCACGCAACCAAGACCCGCGGCGACGTCCGCGGTGGTGGTCGCAAGCCTTTCCGTCAGAAGGGCACCGGCCGTGCACGCCAGGGCTCCATCCGCGCACCGCACTACACCGGTGGCGGCACCGTCCATGGCCCACAGCCACGCGACTACGCACAGCGCACCCCTAAGAAGATGATCAAGGCTGCTCTCTTCGGTGCACTGTCCGACCGTGCTCGCAACGAGCGCATCCACGTCATCGAAGAGCTCGTACCGGGCCAGAAGCCGTCCACCAAGTCGGCCAAGGCCTTCCTCGAGTCCCTGACCGAGCGCAAGAACGTGCTGCTGGTCATCGGCCGCGAGGACATCAATGCTCGTCGTAGCGCTAATAACCTGCCTAACGTCCAGATCCTGGACGCTGGCCAGCTCAACACCTACGACGTTCTCTACTCCGATGACGTTGTGTTCTCCGTTGAGGCGCTACACACCTTCATCAACCGCGCAACCGGCGCGGATAAGGAGGAGAACTAATGGCTAAGATTTCTAACCCACGCGATATCATCATCGCCCCGGTTGTATCCGAGAAGTCCTACGGTCTGATGGAGCAGAACGTCTACACGTTCTACGTCTCCACGGACTCCAACAAGTCCCAGATTAAAGATGCCGTAGAGCAGATCTTTGGCGTAAAGGTCGACTCCGTGAACACCGTGAACCGTGCAGGTAAGCGTAAGCGCACCCGCACCGGTTACGGCCAGCGTAAGTCCACCAAGCGTGCATACGTGACGCTCCGTGAAGGCAGCGACTCCATCGACGTCTTTGGCGCACAGGCCTAAGACGGAGACGAAGTAAGGAAGAATTATGGCTATTCGTAAGTACAAGCCGACAACTCCGGGTCGCCGCGCATCCTCCGTTTCTGAGTTTGACGAGATCACTCGTTCTACTCCGGAGAAGTCCCTGCTGCGCCCGCTGAGCAAGACTGGTGGCCGTAACAACTACGGCCGCATCACCACCCGCCACATCGGCGGTGGCCACAAGCGCCGTTACCGTCTGATCGACTTCCGTCGTAACGACAAGGACGGCATTCCGGCAAAGGTCGCTCACATCGAGTACGACCCGAACCGCACCGCAAACATCGCGCTGCTTCACTACGTTGATGGCGAGAAGCGCTACATCATCGCCCCTAAGGGCCTGAAGCAGGGCACCATCGTTGAGTCCGGCGCGAACGCAGATATCAAGGTTGGCAACAACCTGCCGCTGCGTAACATCCCGACCGGTTCCACCATCCACGCTGTGGAGCTCAAGCCGGGCGCTGGCGCTAAGCTGGCTCGCTCCGCTGGTGCTTCCATCCAGCTGCTGGGTAAGGAAGGCAAGTACGCAGTTCTGCGTATGCCGTCTTCCGAAATCCGCCGTGTGGACATCCGCTGCCGCGCCACCGTTGGTGAGGTCGGCAACGCCGAGCAGATGAACATCCGCTGGGGCAAGGCCGGCCGTATGCGCTGGAAGGGCGTACGCCCGACCGTCCGCGGTGTCGTTATGAACCCGGTTGACCACCCACACGGTGGTGGTGAGGGTAAGACCTCGGGTGGTCGCCACCCTGTGTCCCCATGGGGCCACAAGGAGGGTCGCACCCGCAACCCGAACCGTTACTCCAACAACATGATCGTGCGCCGTCGTCGCCCGAACAAGAAGCGCTAAGAGGAGGTAAACAATGCCACGCAGCCTTAAGAAGGGCCCGTTCGTCGATGAGCACCTCCTCAACAAGGTGGATGCTCAGAACGATGCAGGCACCAAGCAGGTCATCAAGACCTGGTCTCGCCGCTCGACCATTCTCCCCGATTTCATCGGTCACACCTTCGCCGTCCACGACGGCCGCAAGCACGTGCCGGTTTTCATCGAGGATTCCATGGTCGGCCACAAGCTGGGCGAGTTTGCACCAACCAAGACCTTTAAGGGTCACGTCAAGGATGACAAGAAGGGACGTCGATAAGCGATGAGTGAGACCATCACCTCCGCATCCGCCACGGCCCGCTACGTCCGCGTCACCCCGATGAAGGCACGTCGCGTGCTCGATCTGGTCCGCGGCAAGTCCGTAAGCGAAGCCCTGGCTATCCTGAAGTACGCACCGCAGGGTGCTTCCAAGCCAGTTGCCAAGGTCGTTGCATCTGCAGCCGCTAACGCTGAGAACAACTTCGGCCTCGACCCACGCACCCTGGTCATCTCCGAGGCTTATGCCAACGAGGGCCCGACCATGCGTCGTTTCCAGCCGCGTGCACAGGGTCGTGCATTCATGATTCGTAAGCGCACCAGCCACATCACCGTGGTTGTCGAAAGCCAGCAGGAAGGGGCCAAGTAATGGGCCAGAAGATCCATCCTCACGGCCTACGTTTGGGCATCACTTCCGACTGGAAGACCCACTGGTTCGCCGATAAGGACTACGCGAACTACGTAGCCGAAGACATCAAGATTCGTAACTACCTCAACAAGGGCCTCGAGCGCGCCGGCATTGCCGACGTCGTCATCGAGCGCACCCGCGACCGCGTCCGCGTTGACATTCACACCGCCCGCCCGGGCATCGTGATTGGCCGCCGCGGTGCTGAGGCTGACCGCATCCGCCGCGAGCTGGAAAAGCTCACCGGCAAGATGGTTGCCCTCAACATCCTCGAGGTCAAGCAGGTAGACGCAAACGCAACCCTGGTTGCTCACTCCATCGCGGAGCAGCTGGTTAACCGTGTCGCATTCCGTCGTGCAATGCGCAAGGCTATCCAGTCCGCTATGCGCCAGCCACAGGTTAAGGGCATCAAGATCCTGCTGTCCGGCCGCCTGGGCGGTGCAGAAATGTCCCGCGTTGAGCGCTACCACGAGGGTCGCGTTCCGCTGCACACTCTTCGCGCCGAAATCGACTACGGCACCGCAGAGGCCCACACCACCTTCGGCCGCATCGGCATCAAGGTGTGGATCTACAAGGGTGACGTCGTCGGTGGCGTACGCGAGTCCGAACTGAACGCTCCGGCACAGGGCCGTGGCCGTGACCGCAATGGTCGCTCCCGCCGCGGTGGCCAGCGCCGCCAGCGTGCACAGCAGAAGCAGGAGGGCTAATCCATGCTGATTCCTAAGCGTGTTAAGTACCGCCGTCAGCACCGCCCGAACCGTCGCGGCGTGTCCAAGGGCGGTAACCGCATCAACTTCGGCGATTACGCTATCCAGGCTCTCGAGCCGGCGTACATCACCAACCGTCAGATTGAGGCCGCACGTATTGCCATCAACCGCCACGTCAAGCGTGGTGGCAAGGTGTGGATCAACATCTTCCCGGACCGTCCGTTGACCCAGAAGCCGCTTGGCGTTCGTATGGGTTCCGGTAAGGGCCCGGTCGAGAAGTGGGTGGCTAACGTTAAGCCAGGCCGCGTACTTTTCGAGATGAGCTACCCAACCGAGGCCGTTGCTATTGAGGCTCTGCGCCGTGCAGGCCAGAAGCTTCCTTGCAAGGTCCGCATCATCAAGAAGGAGGACCAGTTCTAATGGCAACCGGTACCCCCGCCCACGAGTTCCGTGAGCTCGACAACGCTGAGCTGCAGTCCCGCCTGAAGGATGCGAAGGAAGAGCTGTTCAACCTCCGCTTCCAGAAGGCCACTGGCCAGCTGACCAACAACCGCCGCATCGGCACGGTTAAGCGCGACATTGCCCGCATCTACACCGTTCTGCGCGAGCGCGAGCTGGGCCTGTCCGTTGCTCCGGGAGCTGAGGCTTAATCATGAGTGAGGCTAACGTGACTGATTCCAAGAAGGCACCTACTCCGAAGAAGGAGAAGGTCAAGGGCGCTCCTAAGGTTCGCACCGGCTACGTAGTATCCGACAAGATGACCAAGACCATCGTTGTCGAGCTGGAAGACCGCAAGCAGCACGCCCTGTACGGCAAGATCATGCGCTCTAACAAGAAGGTTAAGGCGCACGACGAGGAAGAAACCGCAGGCATCGGCGATCTCGTACGCATCGCTGAGACCCGCCCGCTGTCCAAGGACAAGCACTTCCGTCTCGTTGAGATCATCGAGAAGGCTAAGTAAAAATTAGCCAGCGCAGTCCCTGCTCCGAATCTTAGGGTTCGGGGCGGGGCCTTCGCCGTTTTAGGACTTCTTTACGGCCGGGCCCTTCCATAAAACCAGTAGGGTACCCACGTGACGTCGGTGGTATCTAGGCCCCATTCATTCACCGCGAGGCCTCGCACGCTTTTTGCTAGCCTCCCCTCGCCGGAAGCCCATACGTACCCTGGCCTCGGCGCACCAGCATAGTCCGCTCTCAGGGCGGCAACGACAGCCTCCGCCTCCTCGTGCGGTTGGGTATGAATAATCCGCAGGCTGCGTACGCTCGCCTCCCATCTAGCTGCGAGGCCTGGTTCTACCTCGTCGTTGCTGGTAACCACGGCCATAACGTCGGTGGCCCGAAGCATTTCCGGGTTATGGTCTTCTTGGTAGGCCAAAATGTGCCGCAGCGCGGGCAAGGAGGATGCGTCGGCGACTAGAAGTTGTGGCTTCTCGATTGGCCGCCACAGGTCGTTGCAGGTGAAGAATCCCGCTGTATCTCCGGCTTGTGCGCGGCGAATCCACCGCGAGCCAGGTCCTGAATCACCGTGTGTCACCACGTCGACATCGACTGTGGCCTCCTCCGAGTGGAGAGCGCGGATGGTGTACCAGCGCAGGTCCGGCCGCCTCTCCTCGTAGATCGCGCTCACAGCCGAGCGGAGGTTTATGCCGTCGACGGGGAAGGGCGTAAATTCCTGTTCGGCTCGGGGCATGACGAGTCCAAAGAATTCATCGGGGCCAGAGAGGGTGTATGTCCGGAAAGCCTCGGCGTAGAACGTGAGTCGGTGCAAGCGCGGACGGATCCGTTTATTGGCGGTCAAAGTAACGGGGATGAGTTCGTGCGCAGACATTGGGGCCGATCGTAAGGAAGGGTTCATGTGTCTAAAAAATTACTAGTTTAGTTTAGCCTTGCCTAATCGAGGCTATGCGTTATAGGGTAAGCAAGGTTATTTTCCTCCTTTATTGAAAGGCTTAACCTCATGAAGATTTTCGGCCGTCGCACCATGGGCGCAGTCGCAATGCTTTCCGCCGGAGCCGTAGCTTTAGGCGGTTGCTCGCGTGGTGATGGTGATGAAACAGCTCAGGCGACCGACGCTGCCAGCGAGCAGCGCGTGGCTAGCCTGGGTCTAGGTGATGCCGACACGCTGCTTGCCCTGGGGATCACTCCCGTAACGGTGGCGCCGTGGGGTGCTGAGGGCGATGGCGACCCTTCTGGCGTCGGCCCCTGGGCAGAGGAACTTTTGGGTGAGGCAAAGCCTGAGGTGATTTATAATACCGCAACCGGATTTACCGCGGATACCTTTGAGCAGGTCACCGCGGCCGACCCCACCCAGATCATTGCGGTGAACCAGGCGGTGGATGCACGCACGAAGGGATCCCTGGAAGAAATCGCGCCTACCACCGTCAAGCCGAACGGCTATGAAGACTGGCAGGTACCCTGGGAAAAGCAGGTAGAGACCATCGCGGATGCGGTGGGCAAAGAAAACGAAGGCGATAAGCTTATCGATGACACCGAAAAGGCCTTCGAGGAATTCCGCCACGAGCACGCGGAATTGCAGGATAAGTCTGCGGCCATCGTCATGCCTTATGACGGCAAAATTGGCCTATACACCGAGGAGGATGGGCGTGGACAATTTATCGAGGACCTTGGCATGGAGATCCCCGATGCATTGCAGGGCGATGGCGGCAGCTTCTTCGTCGACATTGCCCCAGAAAACTACGCGAAGCTTAACCAGGTTGATTACCTCTTTGTCCTGGACTACAACGGCTCCTCCGATGCCTTGAAGAAGGATAAGACCTTCCAAGGCCTTGACATTGTCAGGGATGATCGCGTGCGCTACTTGGATACCGATACCGGCAATGCCATGAGTATGCCCAATCCGGTGACCATTCCCTGGGCAGTAGATAAATTTGAAGAGAAGCTGTAATTGTCAGCAACCACGATGGACGGCCAACAAATCCAGGCGAATTCCGCAGCAGATAGTCCTACGACCACCGGCACCCCCGCAACGGTAGTGGCGCGGGCACAGAGTAATAAGATGCTGCTTGTCGCCTTAATCCTCACCAGCCTGGTGTTGGCGGGGGCGTCTTTGGCGGTGGGATCCCGCTCGATTCCGCCCGGGGAGGTCATCGCTGCCCTGCACGGGGCAGGGGAGCAGGATATCCGCGATATCGTGTGGAACCTGCGCATGCCGCGCACCTTCTTGGCTTATTTCGCCGGCGCGGCCCTTGCTGTGGCAGGTGTGCTGGCGCAATCGTGGACCAGAAACCCGCTAGCGGATCCAGGATTTATTGGTGTTACCGCGGGCGCGTCCTTCTTCGTTGCCTTAGGCACGGCCATTGGCATTGCTACCTCCACCAGTACGCGGACCGCCCTCGCGCTCGTTGGAGCGGGTATTACTACGCTGCTGGTCTTAGCCGTATCGCGGCGGTTTGAGGATCCCCTGACGCTCATTCTGGTGGGCGCCGGCGTCTCCGCAGCCTTGGGATCGAGCGCGATGATCATCGGTCTATATTCCACGGACGTCCTCGATAGCATGCGGCGGTGGACTATCGGCTCGACCTTTGGCCGCGGCCCAGAAGATGTCGCGATCGCGGGCATAGGGCTAGTTATTGGCGTAGCGTGCGCGGCGATGGTGGCTAGACCCCTCGACCTTTTGGCCATGGGGGAGGAGTCCTCCCTCGCCTTGGGCGGGTCCCCCACTACCGCGCGGGTGGGCGCGGCGCTCAGCGTCGTGGTGTTGGCTGGCAGCGCAACGGCAGCAACGGGTCCCATTGCCTTCGTCGGTTTTGCCGTTCCCCACATCGTGCGGCGGGTGGTGGGCCCTAGCGTTGCCTCCTTGCTTTTGCCCTCCGCGCTCTTGGGCGGTTGTGCCGTGCTTGCGGCCGATATCACCGGCCGCCTCATTGCGGGTAACTCGGAGCTGGAGATGTCGATCGTCCTCGCGATAGTGGGCGCACCTTTCCTCATTTGGGGTGCTCACCGCGGCGTGGGCAGAGCATGGGGGCAATAAAGCATGACCGCAATCAGCACTATTTTAAAAGCTCAACAACGCCGCCGACACGTGCGCGTGCTCGCTTCCACGCTGGCATTCATCCTCATCGCCCTTAGTGCGTACCTAGTGTTACTGGGGCAAGGTCCCATGGCATTGAGTCCGCGGCAGGTTATCGATGTCCTCACCGGAGGCGGCAGCAAGAACCACATCAGGGTGGTGTGGGACTTGCGCCTGCCGGTTGCCATCGCCACCGTTATCGTGGGTGCCGCCCTCGGCTTGGCCGGTTCTTGGACGCAAACCATGGCTCGTAACCCGCTGGCCTCCCCGGATATTCTAGGCGTTACCGGCGGGGCGTCGGTGCTGGTGGTCTTGGGCACCGTGCATTCGCGCCCCAGTTTCGCCGAGGGTATTCCGGAGTTTTGGTGGCGGGCATGCTTGGCGATGATCGGCGCCCTCCTCGTTGTCATCCTCCTCGCTGTTCTGGGTGGCATCGGTACGAGCAACCGCATCGTCATCGTCGGTATTGCGTTATCGCTGATGTTTAACGCCCTCGTCGCGTATTTAATGCGCAGCGCCCAGATCCTGCGCGCTGCGGAGGCGCAGACTTGGCTCGCGGGATCGACTGGATTTGTGCACATGGAGGTCATCCTCCCCCTCCTGGTGGCATTAGCGCCGTTTCTCGCCATCGGCATCTGGTGCGCGCGGGAGCTGCCGCTGCTTGCCCATGATGATTCCTCCGCAACCACCCTGGGCGTGAACATCGCCCGCCAGCGAGCCCTCCTGCTTATTGCGGCAACCGGTATCAGCGCCGTGGTGGTCTCGGTGGTGGGGCCCATTGGGTTTATCGCGCTGTTGGCGCCACACCTGGCGCGGATGGTGGCGCGCACCCCCACGCCATCGCCGCTGGCATCGGCAGCCGCGGGCGCGGCGTTGCTTACCGTGTGCGCCGTCATCGCTGGCGCTATCCCGGTAAACGCGCCGGTGGGTGCGGTTTCCTCGGTCATCGGCGGTTGCGCCTTGGTGATAGTGGTGTGGAATGCGGCCGGGCGCAGCTAAATGTTGCGCCGCGGCACAGCGGAAGAACCGGACAAACACAGCGCCGGATGGTGCTACACAGTTATACGTGGATGAAGGAAAAGACATGACGGACAATCAGCCTAAACAGCCCACGAGCCCGCAGCCTCGGTGCAGCCTCCTGGCCACCGGCATTCATGCGGGATATAAGGATGGCAAGGATATTCTTGCCGGCGTCGATCTGCACGCCCGCGCCGGCGAAGTTACCACGCTCATTGGGCCGAATGGCTGCGGCAAGTCCACGCTGCTGAAAACTCTCTCGAAAATCCTGGCCCCGCGGCAGGGCAGCGTCATGGTTGGGGAAGTTGACCTACACGCCATGTCCGCGAAGGCTGCCGCGCAGCAGGTGGCGCTACTGCCACAGCACCCCGTGGCCCCCGATGGGCTGCGGGTGGGGGAGTTGGTCGCGCGCGGGCGTCATCCCTATCAGGGGAGGATGCGCGGCCTTTCCGCGACGGACCGGGAGATCATTGCGCAGGCCTGCGAGGCTACCGACATTGTGGACTTCCTCGATCGTGATATCGCTTCGCTATCGGGCGGGCAGCGCCAGCGCGTTTGGCTGGCGTTGGCCCTGGCACAAGATACGCCCGTGCTGCTTCTCGATGAACCCACGACCTTCCTCGACCCTGCCCATGCCATGCGCATGCTGGAGTTGGCCCGCGCACAGGCGCAGGCGGGAAAGACAGTGGTTGTAGTCCTACACGATCTCATGCTGGCGGGCCACTATTCTGATTCCATGGTGGTGATGAAATCCGGCGATATCATCGCTCGTGGGGCACCGAAACAAGCGCTGTCGCCGAAGGTATTGGCGCAGGCCTATGGCATCGAGGCTGAGGCCTGGGAGGATCCGCTTGGCGATGCCCCCATCATCGTTCCCCGCCGCGTCGTAGCGGCGCATTAGTGGAGAGCTGCCAATAGTGGCTGTGTGCTAGACGCTTTACTTGACCTTTCGTTGTACATCTAGAAAAGAAATTGCCACTACAAAAAGATTGAGCACGCTTCCCGCGCCGAGCAAAAAGGTGCCGATTCGATAGGAGCCTGTGCCTACGGCGGCCATATTGCCGTAGATATAGACCCAGATGCCCCAGCCGATGAGCAGAACGAGGCCGGCAAGACCAGAGAGCAGGCGGAGGCTACGAGGGGAGGTAGGGGCGAAGAATTTATAGGCGGCGTCGACAAGCGCGCAAGCTGCAAGCCCCAGACTCAGCCCGCCGGTCAACCAGACAGGGAGTAGGGCGGCGGTGCCAAAGACTACGGGCAGGATGAAGGCGAGAAACGCGAGGAGAAAGAGCGCGGCGTGCAGCCACAGGGTGCGCTTGATGTAGGTCATATTGATGACTCTACTTCCTCGCGCCGCGGTGGGTTGGCGCCCTTCCGAGAGACGGTGATTTCTGCAGCGGCTGCGGCGAAGGAAAGCAGTTCCTTCCACTCTGCAGCGCCCAGTTGGGCGAGCGCGGAGGAGTCGAGTCCCCGCTCGTCAATTTGGGTCAGCAATGCGGCCATGATGGTATCACCGGCGCCCATGGTATCGGTCACAGGAACCTGTGCGGCCGGCACGTTTAGCTTGGTCTCACCGGCCTGCACGCTAAGCCTCTCCCCGCCGCGGGTGACCACTACGATGGGAACCTGCGAAATGAGGTCGTCGCCCAAGAACTCGACTTCTTCATCGGAAAGCTTCAACAAAGTCACGTAGGGGAGTAGTTCCGCCAAGAACTCGCGGTGCTCCGCAGTGGCGTAGAAAGGGCGGATATTCGGGTCGAGGGCGACCAGGGTTCCCCGCGCGGCAAAATCCTTGAGCAGTTGTGCATAGCTGGAGGCTCCCGGCTCAAGGGCGAGGGAGACCATGCCGAAGCAGGCGATGTCGGTGGGGACCAGCTGTGGCTCGACCAGGCGGTCGGCAGTGCCTTCGATATAGAAGTTATACGAGGCCGAGCCATCCTCGTGGATGGTCGTCACGGCAAAGCGGGGCGATGTTCTCGCCGAATTCGATATCGACGCCATCGAGGCCGCCGAATTTCCAGCAACTACCCCGGTGGTTGTCTCCAATTCGAAGAAGACCGGCCCCGTTATTCCTACCGAGGTCTTCCGCCCCGGCGAGCTCATTGGCTCCGGCACCGATATCTTCACCGTGGATCCCAAGCCCGCCGTAGTACCGGCACAGACAGCCTCGCCGGCTTCCGAATCCGCGTCTTAATGCGCATCCTTTACAAGCAAAACGGTGGGCTCTCGGGTCCATCACATTAGGTCCATAGTGATCAGGCCGATCTGAGGAAAACCACTCCTCAGATCGGCCTTTTCTGCCTCAATTCAGCCTGATCAGATCGGCCTTAAATCGGATGGGCCCTTGACTCTGAGTGACCGCAGTTTTAGTCAGGCATACAAAAAGCTGTGCCGGCCGGACCGTAGTCCGACCGGCACAGCCAGTCTCAGTTTCAGACCCTACTCAGTAGGGGAGTTCTTTCTTAAGCGAAGAACTTGCGGCGTGCAGCGAAGGCGCCAGCAGCAACCATTGCAGCTACGGCCAGAGCGGCCAGAGCCTGTGCAACGGAGTTGGAGCCGGTCTCAGCGGCCATGCCGCGAACAGAGTCGGTGCCCTCGCCAGCAGCCGGTGCAGCCGGTGCGCCAGCCTGAGCAGCGTCGCCCTCGGCCAGCTTGCCGCCCTGAGCAACAACCTCATCCTTGTTGGCGTTCAGCATCTGCTCGGAAGCAGCCTTCTCCTCAGCGGTTGGCTCCTGGCCCTTGCGTGCCTCGTCCTTGACGTAGGTCTTGCCGTCCTGGGACAGGTACCAGGTGATGCCGCCGATAACCAGCGCTGCCGGAAGTGCCAACCAAGCCAGCTTCTTCTTGTCGAAGCCAGGCTTCGGATCCTCAGATGGGAATGCCTTGGCGTAAGCGTCGCGCATCTCGTCGGTGATCTCTTCGTTCACCTTAGCCGGGTCGTTTACGTAGACGGCCGGATCCTTCAGGCTCTGGTACCACTCGTTGCCCTCTGCGTCCTTCTTGGTGGCTGGGGCAGGGATGCCCTCTTCTTCGGAGCCCTCGGAGTCTGTACCCTCGGCGTCGGCTGCGCCTTCAGTATCGGTCTCGGTTTCAGGGGCTTCAGAATCAGTGTTTTCGCCATCCTCGGACTGCTGACGCTCCCAGATAGCGCGAGCCTGATCTTCAGTGAGGATAGGCGCGGAGTTCTCGCCGGCTGGGTTCTCAAAGCGGTCGCGTGGTGCGTAGCTGCCGTCGGACTGCTTGTCGTAGGTAATACCATCGGTTTCGATGGAAGCTGGTAGTGGCATCTGAGCCTGGGCGACGGCTGCGCCGCCGAAGGCGAGAGCGCCGGTCAGTACTGCAGCGGTCAGAGTCTGTGGCAAACGCTTCATGTGGTTCTCCTTAAGGGAATGTGTTGTTACGCGCATCCGGTGGAGGTACGCGCCAAAAGATATGAGTCGTTCTCGACGCCAATCACGATAGTCACAAGATTCACAGTTGTCACGCTGAAAACATTAGTCAACTGTAATTTCCATGGGTTACAGGTGTGGGAAACCTGGAAGAATAGAACGGGTGTGCGGCTAAAATTGCACTAAGGACCTTTAGGGTGTTGGGTGAATGTGCAGATAATGGGGTCAACTTTGCTATGTATGCGTGTCATTGCATTCGAAATTAGAGGTCAAGGGGTAGGCGGGGGTGTTGGCGAAAATAATTTGGGAGGAAAGGGGGCGTCGGCAAGCGCTAAGCAGTGTTTTGGTATAGGTGCTGGCGTGTGGTTGAATGTATAGGTTGCAAAAGCTGGTCGGCCCGTAGCGGTGCGTTTCCGAACCGCCGGTCCGAGACCCTTCGGCATAGTCCGTTGTCAAGGCTTGAGCATCGCAAGTTTGTAGACCGCGTGCGGCAAGGACGGAAATCTTACCGCACATCAATCCAGGTCAGGAGACCCATAGTGATTCAGCAAGAATCGCGTCTGCGCGTCGCCGACAACTCTGGTGCACGTGAACTGCTGTGCATCCGCGTTCTCGGCGGCTCTGTCCGACGCTCCGCTGGCATCGGCGACGTCATCGTCGCGACTGTCAAGGACGCCGTTCCAGGCGGCAACGTCAAGGAAGGCGACGTAGTAAAGGCCGTTATCGTCCGCGCCAAGAAGGAGACCCGTCGTCCGGACGGCTCCTACATTCGCTTCGACGAGAACGCTGCAGTTGTTCTCAAGGGCGATAGCGAGCCCCGTGGTACCCGTATCTTTGGACCGGTTGCTCGCGAACTTCGTGACAAGCGTTTCATGAAGATCGTTTCTCTCGCACCGGAGGTGATCTAGTCTTATGAAGATCCATAAGGGAGATATGGTGATTGTCATTTCGGGCCCAGATAAGGGCGCGAAGGGCAAGGTCATCGAGGCATACCCAAAGCGTGACAAGGTCCTCGTTGAGGGCGTTAACCGCATTAAGAAGCACGTCGCAAACTCTGCTGCCGAGCGTGGCGCCGAGTCCGGCGGAATCGTTACCCAGGAAGCTCCGATCCACGTGTCCAACGTTGCGATCGTTGACTCCGAAGGCAACCCGACCCGCGTGGGCTACCGTTTCGACGAGAACGGCAAGAAGGTCCGTATCGCGCGTAGCAACGGGAAGGACATCTAAAAATGAGCGAGAACTACACCCCGCGTCTGAAGACTCGCTACCGCGAGGAAATCCGCAAGTCCCTGAATGACGAGTTCAACTACGACAACGTCATGCAGATCCCTGGTGTCACCAAGGTCGTCGTCAACATGGGTGTTGGCGAAGCTGCACGTGACTCCAAGGTCATCAACGGCGCTCTCGAGGACCTGACCGCTATTACCGGTCAGAAGCCACAGCTGCGTCGCGCTAAGAAGTCCATCGCGAACTTCAAGCTTCGTGAGGGCATGCCCATCGGCGCACGCGTTACCCTGCGCGGCGACCGTATGTGGGAGTTCCTGGACCGCCTGCTGACCATCGCGCTGCCACGTATTCGTGACTTCCGCGGTCTGTCTGATCAGCAGTTCGACGGCCACGGCAACTACACCTTCGGCCTGTCCGAGCAGTCCATGTTCTACGAGATCGACATCGACAAGATCGATCGTCCTCGTGGTATGGACATCACCGTCGTTACCACCGCTACTAACGACGACGAGGGCCGCAAGCTCCTGCGCGAGCTCGGCTTCCCGTTCAAGTAAATAGAGCGCTAAAAATCCCAACTCCCCGGAAGGGGCGTTGGGATTTTCTAGTTTTACCGAGCCTCTTGAATTCAAAGGTGCGCAGGCGCTGGCGTGTGCGGACCTAGCTTAAGCTCTTTCGGCCTCTGTGTGCGTGGTGCCCTCATACTGCCAGCCGACGACCGCGTTGCGCACCGCTGGCTCCAGCGGATTCGCAGGTTGGATACAACTGATGGTGAGTAGGCGGCCGGGCATGGGGCCATCGCCCCAGATAGAGGCGTCGTCGGAAAGCCCCTGCTTATCAGGGTCGTGCAGGTCAGTTGCGGTATAGATGAGCCAGTTCTGCCCGGAGTCTTGGGTGCGCACGTAGAGCTTGTCTCCCAGATGAACCTTGTGCTCATTGGCAGAGCCATCGTAGAGATTATTGAATACGCCTGGCACGCCCGCACCCGTATGCCCGGCGATGACTACGATGTCCTGGGCCGTCGTGCCCGGCAGTGAATAAGGACGGTCTTCGGCTGTATAGGTGCAGGCCTTATTCATGGAATCCGGATTGATGGCGCCGTTAACTACGCGGCAGGAGCCGTCCTGGAAATCGGCATGGACCTCAATAGCCGGGATGAAGAGCTCGACCGCAGGTGAAGGGTCGATGGCAGGCGCCTCTTCTGCGGTGACTTCATTGGTCTCTAGTCCCTCTGGAGGGTTGACCACGCGGTTAATCGTGCTGGCGAGTAACACGGTAGCGACGATGCCGATGACCACGCGAAGGATGCCGGAGGACTTCCATACCTTTTTGATTCGCTCCCACAGTGTGGGCTTGCGGCGGTGCCGGGGAAGCGATGTTTCCTCAATGCGGCGCGGTGGGCGGCGGCGCTGTTGTTGGCGGGTGCGCGTTTCTGTCTGGCGCCACTGGCGATCAGCATCTGTGCGGTCGGATCGCGATGGAACGCTCCGGCGCCCATGAGCGGGAAGCCGATTCGGTTCCCTCCGCGGACGGTAGTGGGAATCCATGCGACCTCCGAAGAGAAGTTAGGGTTATAGGAAAGCTCTAGCTTACAACGCAGGGGTATGCATACCCGGAATTGACGCGGAATCAGGTGGTCACGATAAGATTAGAGCGATTTAATTCGCTCTAATTAATGAGGTAAAAGATGTCTCTCAATGATGCTGCCAAGGCGGCAGCTGTCAAAAAGGTCACCTTGTTGGATGAATCCTTCTCTCGCTTCGCGGTGCGCTCCACCTTGGCCGGCGTGTACCTGTGCATCGGTACCGCCTTCGCCGGTGTGGTAGGCCAAGCTGTCAATGGCGTTGCGCCGGGTTTGGGGGCTGTGGCTTTTGCCCTGTTTTTCGGAGTCGGCCTATTCGCCATTTTGCTCTTGGGTGCGGATCTGGCTACCGGCAACATGATGTACATGGTCTATGCCGCCAGCAATAAACACGTGGCATGGGGCAAGGCCTTTTACTTGCTGCTTATTACCACCATTTTCAACCTGGTGGGGGCGATCATCTTTGCCGCCATTATGGCGATGTCCGCCAAATTTGCTGACTTGGATCCTTCGCACCTGCTGGTGACGGTTTCTGAAGGCAAGCTCATCAAGTCCCCGCAGGGCATGCTGGTAGAGGCCATCGCCGCGAACTTCGTGGTCAACATGGGCATCGTCGGTGCCATCTTTGCCAAGGATGCGGCTTCAAAGTTCTTTGTCATCATCCCGATTATCGGAGCCTTTGTAGCGTTGGGCTTGGAGCACGTTATCGCAAACTTCTGCTTGTTTAGCATCACACTATTTGCTTCCGACCCGGTGCCGGCAGCCCTGACCGCCGGCAACGTAGCTCTCAATTGGATCCTGGTATGGATCGGCAACTTCATCGGTGGCGGCCTATTGGTTGGCGGCGTATACGCCTGGCTTAACCGCGGGCCGGAGGCCTACCGCGATTAGGCGAGCTCGCCGGAATACAGATTAAAGCGGTCGCCGCGGGCGAAGCCGACGAGCGCCATGCCGGTTTCGCGGGCCGTTTCTACGGCCAGGGAGGAGGCGGCGCTGACGGCAACCAGCATGCCAAAGCCGGCCATCGTAGCCTTTTGGACGAGCTCGAAGCTGGCGCGCGAGCTCATCACCAAAATGAGGTCATCGGCGGGGAGTCGTTCCTCTAATAGGAGGTGGCCGATGACCTTATCTGCGGCATTGTGACGGCCGATGTCCTCGCGGATGACTACCGGTTCACCGTCTAAGGTGAAGGCACCGGCGGCGTGAATGCCGCCGGTCTTTTTAAATTGCTTCTGCTCGGCCCGCAGCTTGTCCGGCAGCTTGGCGACGACATAGGGGTCCACTGGTATATGCGGAATCGGGTAGCGGGTCTGCTTAGTCAAAGCCTCGATAGAAGAGGTGCCGCATACGCCGCAGGCAGAATTGGTGGTGGTCAACCGAAGATCGCTCAGATCCAGCACATTCTTCTTCGCCAGATCGATGTCGAGCAGGTTGTAGGTATTCATGCCGTTGACGGTGGCGCCGGCGCAGTAGCGGGCCTCGGTGACGTCGCTAAGCGAAGCAATATGGCCCTCTGAATGCAAGAATCCATGCGCCAGCTCAATGTCATGGCCGGGGGTGCGCATGGTGGTAGTGATGGTCTGGCCACCCGCGCGGATTTCCAGAGGCTCCTCGCCGGCGACGGTATCGGCGCGGGTTTCAACCTGCAGGCCATCTCCCAGGCGGACCTTGGTGACAGCGAAGGTGGAGTTCTTGCGGCCGGCCATTACTGCAACTCCTGCTTCAGGGCAGCGATATTGCTGCGGGCTTCCTCTGCGTTGCCGGAAGCTAGTCCCACGAGGAAGGCAGTAAGTGGGGCCGCGGGGCGGGAGCGATTGTGCGCGACGTCCTTGGTGAGGTCCAGGATTTCGCGGGTGAGTGCGGTCGCCTCCTGAGGATCGAGGCCGAGGTGACGGGCGGCTTCTTCGAGCCACTCGTGTGCGGATTGGATGGGGTCCTCGTTTGTTTGGCTCATCACCATCTCCTTATTCACGTTCGTGCTGGTCTCGACTCTAATGAAGGGACAGGACTATTTGGAAAACCGCAGGTTATGGCGTAGCATAGTACCACGTGCTTGCGCCGAGGCGTTGGCGTGCCCCAATCATTGTGGATTTTGGCATGCTGAGCTGCAGAAAGCGCTGAGCCGATGCAAGAACTGAACATCAACTTTGTTGTAGGCCCCTCGCCGTAGATAGCGGACCGTTGTCTGAATCAAAGGGTGGCGAGCGCCTTACGGTATTGACCGTAGGGAGCGTGAGTAGCCCGAAATCACACGGAGAACGCTTTGGTGAGCACGGGAACCGCAACGAGAAAGGTACACGGTCACTCATATGACTATGACTGATCCTATTGCCGACATGCTGTCGCGCGTGCGTAACGCAAGTAATGCGCACCATGACACCGTGTCGATGCCTACCTCCAAGCTGAAGGCAAACATTGCCGACATCTTGAAGCAGGAAGGCTACATCGCTGACTACACCGTCGAGGGCCACACCCTGTCCCTCGAGCTGAAGTACAACAACCGCGAGCGCTCCCTGTCTGGCCTGCGTCGCGTGTCTAAGCCGGGTCTGCGTGTGTACGCAAAGTCCACCGAACTGCCACAGGTCTTGGGCGGCCTGGGCGTGGCTATCATTTCCACGTCCCACGGCGTGCTGACTGACCGTCAGGCTGAGGAGAAGGGCGTAGGCGGAGAAGTTCTCGCCTACGTCTGGTAAAGGGAGGTTTGACACATGTCTCGAGTCGGTCTAGCACCAATCGCCGTACCGAACGGCGTCGAAATCAAGATCAACGGCCAAGACGTTGAGGTTAAGGGCCCAAAGGGCACCCAGAGCGTTAACGTTCCAGAGCCTATCGCCATCAACCTGGAAGACGGCGTACTGTCCGTCTCCCGCCCTGATGACCACCGCAAGCACCGTGCTCTGCACGGACTGTCCCGCTCCCTGCTGAACAACGCCGTTGTTGGCGTGACCGAGGGCTACACCATCAAGATGGAAATCTTCGGTGTCGGCTACCGTGTCCAGCAGAAGGGTAAGGACCTGGAATTCAGCCTGGGCTACTCCCACCCGATCCTCATCGAGGCTCCGGAGGGAATTACCTTCGCAGTGGACGGCGCAACCAAGCTGTCCATTACCGGTATTGACAAGCAACTAGTCGGACAGATCGCCGCAAATATCCGTCGTCTGCGTAAGGACGATCCTTACAAGGGCAAGGGTATTCGCTACGAGGGCGAGCAGATCCGTCGCAAGGTCGGAAAGACGGGTAAGTAAGCAATGGCAAACACTGAAAACACCAAGCGCACTCCAGTCGGCAAGGACATTTCCTCTCGTCGTCGCGAAGCACGCGCACGCCGTCACTTCCGTATCCGTAAGACCCTGCGTGGCACCCCTGAGGCACCGCGCCTGGTTCTTCACCGCTCCTCCCGTCACATGCACGTCCAGGTCATCGATGACCTGGCAGGCCACACTCTGGTCTCCGCATCCTCCATGGAGGCGGACGTTCGTGCACTCGAGGGCGATAAGAAGGCCAAGGCCGCCAAGGTAGGCGAGTTGGTTGCCGAGCGCGCTAAGGCCGCTGGCATCGAGCACGTCGTATTTGACCGCGCAGGCTACAAGTATCACGGCCGCGTCGCTGCGCTGGCTGACGCCGCACGTGAAGGTGGTCTGAAGTTCTAATGATCATCGTCAACGGAAACATCAACGGAAGGAACGCCTAATGTCGGACCGTGAACAGCGTGACGGCGGACGCTCCGCCGAGAACAACAAGAACAACCGCGGTGGCAACGGCCGCCGCAACGATCGTCGTAACCAGCAGGACAACGAGCGCGATAAGTACATCGAGCGCGTTGTGACCATCAACCGCGTCTCCAAGACCGTTAAGGGTGGCCGCAACATGTCCTTCACCGCCCTCGTCGTCGTTGGTGACGGCCAGGGTCAGGTTGGCGTTGGCTACGGCAAGGCCAAGGAAGTCCCGGCCGCAATCCAGAAGGGCGCTGAAGAGGCTCGCAAGAACTTCTTCCGCGTTCCGATGATTGCCGGCACCATCACCCACCCGGTTGAGGGTCGCGACGCAGCTGGCATCGTCATGATGAAACCTGCCGCACCTGGTACCGGTGTTATCGCTGGTGGTGCTGCTCGTCCAGTGCTCGAATGCGCTGGCGTGCAGGACATCCTGTCGAAGTCCCTGGGCTCCGACAATGCACTCAACGTCGTCCGCGCTACCGTGGACGGCCTCAAGCAGCTGGTCCGCCCTGAAGAGGTTGCCGCACGTCGTGGCAAGTCCATCGAAGAGGTCACCCCGGCCCGTATGCTGCGCAAGCGCGCAGGTCAGGAGGCATAAGCAATGGCTCTGAAGATTACACAGGTAAAGGGCCTGGTGGGCACCAAGCCGAACCACCGCAAGAACATTGAGGCTCTCGGCCTCAAGCGCATCGGTCACTCCGTAGTTAAGCAGGACACCCCGATCGTTCGCGGTATGGTTCACAAGGTTCGCCACCTGGTCACCGTCGAAGAAGTGGCAGGGGAGTAAACCATGGCTGATATCATCAAGCTGCACGACCTGCGCCCAACCGCAGGAGCAAACAAGCCTAAGACCCGCGTCGGCCGCGGTGAGGCATCCAAGGGTAAGACCGCTGGTCGCGGTACCAAGGGCACCGGTGCTCGTAAGCAGGTTTCCGCTGCTTTCGAGGGTGGCCAGATGCCGATCCACATGCGTCTGCCTAAGTTGAAGGGCTTCAAGAACCCGAACCACGTTGAGTACCAGGTAGTTAACGTTGCTGACCTGGCTGAGAAGTTCGCAGATGGCGGCGACATCACCGTTGCTGACATCGCAGCTGCCGGCTTGGTCCGCGCTAACAAGCCGGTCAAGGTTCTGGGCAACGGCGACATCAACGTTAAGTTGAACGTCACCGCTGACAAGTTCTCCAAGTCTGCTGTAGAGAAGATCGAGGCTGCTGGCGGTTCCGCCAACACCAAGTAATCTCCTCTAGGTAGATTTCATCCCCCTCTCCGCACACGCGGGGCAGGGGGATTTTTAGTGCTTTATGACGGCTTGATTTCTAGTGGTCGTGGAAACACCTGACATGGGTTAGGTGATTGTGTGGAGTCGAAATGGGTTCCGGATTCT
>NZ_JASPGP010000005.1:0-145069 GCF_030229345.1 Corynebacterium tuberculostearicum
GATGCAATATCGAAATCAGACCCTTGAAGCCCTAACCGCCTAGAATTAAACCAGTCCAACTTTCGGGGGCCAGTTCATACTACCTGCGATGGGGCGTATTTAATTTAGACTTTCGACTGCGACGTACAGGGAATACGCACCGTCTTTAACGCGCGATAAATAGTCTGCTTCAAAGCTCCAAACTCTTTCATCCCGCCCTGGATAGTCGGCTACTCACCTGTCTCTACTTCTGCTTGAATAACCGGATCTGCCCCCTGTTTCGCGCTGATCTTATAGCTGTGATTCTTCGCGGCCACCGTTAACATACGCAGACCACCCGTGTTCCGATCCGCTTCAAGCAGCAATTGCTGCTTGAAGCGGAGACCCGAAAGAGGTATTGAGCATACTCACAGCGAAGTCACGCGCGTCTTGTTCTTGTAGAGCTTGGTCGGAAACTCCTAAACTGCCAGTTTGAGCTATGCCCTGTGGTAATGCGGGTGTAGAAAGCGGCTTATTCAGTCAGAAGGCTTTCGCCTTTGTCCTCCAAAAGCTGTTCCATCTCGCGCATCTCAGCGGTCTGGACGTCAATCATTTGCTGAGCTAGATCCACGAGAGGCTGGTAGCCACCGTTATCGATTTGGTCTTGGGTCATGGCAACGGCACCTGCATGATGGGAATGCATCAGCTGAAGGAACAGGGTGTCTGCTTCCTCGCCTTCAAGCGTTTTTAGCTGATCCATCTGTTCTGGAGTGATCATGCCATTGGCAATGTGCTGGGCATGATGCTCCATCAAGTCATGTTGGTCCCATTGTTCAGCCCAATCGACCATGGTGTCGATCTCTTCCTCTTGCCCGACTTTAATACGGTCAGCCAAATCCGCTGTGGCTGCGCTGGTGCCCTGGGCAGCTAGGATGATCTCGCTCATGTCCACGGCTTGTTGGTGATGTGGCGTCATCATCGCAAGAAAATGTAAATCCACTCCATTGACTTCAGCGGGCTGATCGTCCCCGGCTGTCACCGCGACACCATCCTTATCGGTTTGCGGGGCATCTGTGGCGTCTGAGTCCTGTCCGGAGCATGAGGCGACACTGACCCCTAAGAGTGCAATAGCAATCAAGCCGGAGATGCGGTGCCGTAAAGGTGTGCTTGTCATGAATGGAGCCTTCCTAGGACTGAAGTATCTAACGCGTCGGTCAAATTAAGGATACCCCCCTAGGGTACCTTAGGGCGTTGATCACCTGTCCGTTGCGCTTACGGTGTATTCCACCTTCGCGCAGGTTATAAACGACCAGCAGCCTGTTGACTTGCGTGAACTTATCGAGCTCGCCCACTTTGGACCTGACCCACGAGAAATGTACGCGTCTTTGCTGACACAGGCATCCTGTCTTTTATCCGTGAGATTCTTAATTCTCATTACCCCTAGGCTTAGGGAAAGACAAGGCTCTCGCCCCGATACTGCAGACGATTCCTACTAAGACTACGAATAGCGCCCCCAATAAGATTCCCGTGGAGGAGGGCAACAATAGGCCACCTACTGCGGAGCCAACAGCCGAACCCAAATAATTCGCGGACGCATTAGCAGCAACGGCAGTCGCACCTTCATCAGGATTTGCACTGAGCATCGAATGCTGTTGCGGCGCCATGGAAGACCAGCCAAAAAGCCCCCATGCAAAAAGACACACCATTGCCACCATACGGCTCGAGGGAAATAGCAACAACATTGCAAAATCAACAGCAAGCAAACCGATGATTATGGTCGTTAGCTTGCGAGAACTATCTACCTTATCGAGCACCCGCCCGATTCCAAATGCACCAACTGCACCGCCAATTCCCCAAATCCACATGCCAGGAATGGTGCCTACCTGCACTCGTTCGAGCACCACGGAAATATAGGTATACAGTCCCAGCGAACCGACTCCCACGAAGAAAGTAACCAAGACCGTTAGAAAATTATCCACCCGACCAATGATTCGGAGTCGCTGCCCTAGCGAGGAAGAAGGCACAGCTGGTACAGCACTCGTTTTACGTATCGCTATACCTGCCAACGCCGCCATGCCAACCACTGATACCAATGCAATGGCAGCCCGCCAGCCTAGCTCCTTGGCCACTCCCAGTCCCGCTGGTACACCCACAACAGTTCCCACCGCCAAACCGGCTAGCACCAATGACAGCGCACGTCCGCGACGCTCCGCTGTGACCGACATACCCGCTACCGCTGCGGACAATGGCGAATAGATTCCCGCTGCCGCACCTGCAATCAGCCGCGAAACTATAAAAACACCCACCGTAGGGGATACAGCGGTCACAACATTGGCCAGAGAAAACACAGCAATAGCGCCCAGCAGTCCATTTCGCGGATTCTTGCCCACCCTACCTGATAATAGTGGGCCGCATACCGCGTACGCACCGGTAAAAGCGGTAACACCTAAGCCAATCACGCTGCCACTTGCACCCAAGTCTTCGGCAATCTGAGGCAGCAGCCCAGCAATAACATACGCATCCAACCCGAGTGCTACGCTGCCCAAAACTAACGGCCATAGCTGTTTAAGCATTAGAAATCACCATGTCAAGCAAACCTGGAAAGCACTCGTCTAGATCGTCTCGGCGCAAAGAGATGACACAACTGCGCCCCTGGCTTCTTGTCCACGTCACACCGGCTTCACGCAGCTGCCGAGTGTGGTAAGTCAGGGTCGACCGAGGCAGGTCGTCAGCAAGCGTCAAGCTATCGTGCTCCTTGCCGTCTGCTAAGCGTTTGACCATTTCCAACCGGATGGGATCACTTACTGCAGCCAATACACGGACGAATTCTAAATCCTCGGTGGCCGGATGCTCATATTTTCGTGGACTCATTCCAACTCCAATCGTGCAAGAATTCTTGAACGATTAGCCAGACTAAGTCATTCGAGACATTCGTGCAAGATTTCTTGCATAAACGAAGGCCCACCGACAGCGCATCGGTGGGCCTTC
Organism: Corynebacterium tuberculostearicum; assembly: GCF_030229345.1. GTDB lineage: Bacteria > Actinomycetota > Actinomycetes > Mycobacteriales > Mycobacteriaceae > Corynebacterium > Corynebacterium tuberculostearicum_G. The sequence continues at coordinate 2,947 of NZ_JASPGP010000005.1, forward strand.
TCCCCATGACTAATCTCTCGGCACTCAAGGAGGGAGTGGAGCGCACCCTCCTGCAAGCACCGCCCGTGATTAGGCAAGCCTAAGTTTATAAACCTTTCGTAGGATGGTCAAGGGTTTGCCCATAAATTTCTTCACCCCTGGCAAAAGCGCAGTTAACCTGCAATAACGAGTACAATCCGGAACCATGGCTGAGTTGAAATCCACTATTTCCGAGCAACTCCGCAAATTCTGGCGTGCCAACGACAAGGAATTGACCGATTCCCCGCGTCGCGGCGTCGCCTCCCCTGCCGAGGCCACGGCACTGCGCGAGGAGGTCGCGGCCGAAATCGCGGACCTCATCAAAGCCCAGAAGGGCAAGACCAGCCCAGGCGATACCGCGCTCGATGCTGATGCCGCCGCCACCCTGCCCCTTGGCGCACGCATCAAGCCGCGCGGCGTCTTCGAAGATGACTGGAGCGCGCGCCCTACCGCGGAGCGACCCTGGCCGGTCATCCTCATCCACGGCACCTGCGATACCAAAGGCGTATGGCAAATCCTCGGCAATGAACTGCGCCAAGACGGCTGGGCCGTCTTCGCCCCTGATTATGGGCACCGCGCTACCCAGCCGCTCGCGGAATCCGCACGCCAGCTTGGCGCTTATATCGATACCGTCCGCGCAGCCACCGGCGCAGACAAGGTCATCCTCATAGGCCATTCCCAGGGCGGGCTACTTGCCCGCTATTGGATGCGCATGGAGGGCGGGGCCGAAAATGTCCTGCACCTGATGTGCATTAGCGCGCCGAATCACGGCACCACCTATGGCGGTATCGCCAGCCGCCTCATCCGCACCCCGCGCCAGGAAGCGGTGCTGCGCTCCATCATTGATGGCTGGTTTGGGCCGGCGGGCATGGACCAGGTCGTCGGCAGTGAAGCGCTGCGCGAAACCAACCGGGACGGCGATCTGGAATCCGGCGTGAGCTATACCTGCATTGCCACGCGGTCCGACGCCGTCGTTGTCCCGCCCGAGACCTGCTTTCTCGACCCCCGCGGCGTCGCAGAGGGCACGGTCCGCAATATTTATGTCCAAGACTTCGACCGCCTCGCGATGGTCATGCACGAGGATATGCCAATGGATAAGCGCGTCCGGGCCATCGTGCGCACCATTTTGGAACTGGTGGAGAGCATCCCGCGCTAGTTATAGCCCCAGCTCATCCAGCACCGCGTCAAAGGCGGGTCCCACCTGGGTGCGCCACAGCGTATCCACTTTCTGATCACCCCGGCCGGGCCCGCCATTGATAACGGCCACGCGCTTGCCCTGCTTCTTTGCCTCCAGCACAAAGCGGTACCCGCTCATAACCGCCAGCGAAGAGCCGGCCACCACGAGCGAACGCGCCTGGCCCAGCAGTGCAAAAGCAGCATCGCGGCGCTCGGCCGGCACGGGCTCGCCAAAGTAGACGACGTCCGGCTTCAACAAGGCAGAACCACAGCGCTCGCACCCTGCCATGCGGAAGGCTGCCACGTCTGCTTCAGCGAGCGTCACGTCACCGTCCGGGTTCACTTGGTCCGCCTCCACGACGAGGCGCTCCAAGTACCCCGGGTTCGCTGCGGCTAGGCGCGCATCGAAGTGCGGCCGCGCCTCCCGCTGCCCGCACATTAAGCACACGACGGTTTCCATATCGCCATGCAGCGCCACCAGATTCATGGTTCCTGCCTGTTTATGCAGGCCATCTACGTTTTGCGTGACCACGCCATTGACCAGCCCGGCACGCTCCAGCTCGACGAGCGCATAGTGCGTGCGATTCGGCACCGCGGAATCCATGACCCGCCACCCCACAAAGCTGCGGGCCCAATACCTATGGCTCGCGGCCGGGTCGTGGCGAAATTCCTGATAGGTCATCGGCCGGTGCCTACTGAGCGAGCCGCGCGGTCCCCGATAATCCGGCACGCCCGAGTCCGTAGATACCCCAGCCCCGGTCAGCACCATCACTGGGCCCTCGCGCAGCTGCTTGACGACGTCCCCCAAAGCCTTCCCCGGCTCCGTATGCGGCGCCGATTCTTCGACCACTCGGGCGATCGAACGCAGCGCAGACCGGTGGGCAAGGGAGACGGCGGGATCCATGCCCCCGATGCTAGCTTTCGGGCAGGTGCTCTACATAAAGCCACTCCGAATCCAGCTCCCCGTGGCGCGAGCACTTAGTATGCCAGCCATCGGGGCGCACCTGGGCCACCATGCGGCGGCCACAGATCTGGCAGTAGCGCGGCACGTCGAGGCCGGCTGCGGCCGCGGGGTGCAGCGTGAAGACCTCCTCGATCGGCTTGCCGGTATTCGGATGAAAAATCGGCTCGTCCCCAGCCAACACGGCAGCGGCCAATTCGGATGTTGGCTCGGATAAACCAGGCACTATAGGGCCTTAATCGGCAGGTCGATGCGGTTCAACATGTCCACATCCTTTTCAATCTGCTGGCCCAGGGTGGTCAGGTAGTTGCCGGCGATAATGGCGTTGATGCCGCCGAGCAGGCCGCGCTCAGTGCCGTCGTCGCCAAGCGAAAGCTCGCGGCCACCAGCAAAGCGCAAGGTGGTAGACGGCATGGCCAGGCGGAACGCCGCCACGGCGCGCAGGCCCTCTCCCAAGGGAACCAGCGGGCGATCCGCGAAGGGGGTGCCCGGGCGCGGGTCGAGGAAGTTCATCGGTACCTCGCACGGATCAATCTCTGCCAGCTGCGCGGCGAACTCGGCGCGCTGCTCCAGGGACTCGCCCATGCCGACGATGCCGCCGCAGCAGACCTCCATGCCTACCTCGCGCACGTAGTTGAGGGTCTGCTTGCGCTCCTCCCAGGTGTGGGTGGTGACCACATTAGGGAAGAAGGAGCGGGAGGTCTCCAGGTTGTGGTTATAGCGCTGCGCGCCCATATCCTTCAGGCGCTGCGCCTGCTCGCGGGTCAGGGTGCCCAGCGAGCAAGAAATCTCGATGTCGACGGCGTCATTAATCGCGGCAATCGCCTCGCCCACCTGGTCCAGCAAGCGATCGTCCGGGGACTTCACCGCGGCGACGATGCAGAACTCGGTAGCGCCGGACTTAGCGGTCTTCTGCGCTGCCTCCACCAGCTCAGGGATGTTCAAGCGCACGGCGCGCACCGGGGACTCAAAAAGGCCGGACTGGGAACAGAAGTGGCAATCCTCTGGGCAGCCACCGGTCTTAATGGAGATAATGCCTTCCACCGATACGTCCGGACCACACCACTTCAGGCGGGTCTGGTGGGCGATATCGGCAATTTCTTCCAGCTGGGAATCCGGAACCTGCAATACCTGCAGCAGCTCTTCCTGGTTGAGGCCTTTGCCTTGCTCTAGGGCTTTCTCACGGGCGATGTCAACGATGCTCATGGTGGTAAACCCTACTTGAACGGCGTTCAACTTTGGTTAAAACCACATATAAATCTGCACGGAACTACCCTCGGGGGCATGACGCTTTATGATGACACCCTCTCCCTCCTCCAAGAGCTTATCCGCAATGCCTGCGTTAATGACCTCACCCCGGATTCCGGCCACGAGGTGCGCAATGCGGATAGCCTGGAGAAATTCTTCGCGGGCGAAGACGTGCAGATTGAGCGCTTCGAGTCCCACCCGGGCCGCGTCTCCATCGTCGTGACCGTCCCCGGCGATCCGGACAAAGAACCGCTCACCCTCATGGGCCACACGGACGTCGTCCCCGTAGACGAGCCGAAGTGGACCAAGCCGCCTTTCGAGGCCCTTATCGAGGATGGCAAGCTCTACGGCCGCGGTTCCGTAGACATGCTCTTTATTACCGCCACCATGGCCGCCGTCACGCGCGAGGTCGCCCGCGCCGGTAACACGGGCGGCACCCTTGCCTTTGTCGGCATGGCCGATGAGGAGGCCCGCGGCGGCCTCGGCGTGCGCTTTATGTCCGAGAACCACCCCGACGCCTTCTCGTGGAAGAACTGCCTGTCGGAGACCGGCGGCAGCCACCTGCCCGGCGCGGTGGGCTTTAACGTGGGCGAAAAGGGCGCCGGCCAGCGCCGTCTGCACGTGCATGGCGATGCCGGCCATGGCTCTACTCCTTATGGCAAGGACTTTGCCATCGTGAAGATCGGCGAGGTGGCCCGCCGCATCGCCGCCGCCGAGCCGCCCACGGCCTCCAATGAGATCTGGGAAGGCTTCGTGCGCACCTTCAAATTTGATCCCCAGACCGAGCAAGAGCTTATCGACGGCACCGGTGACTACTCCAAGTTCGGCAACCTCGACGCCTATGCCCATGCCTTTAGCCATACCACCATCGCCGAGACCGTCCTGCGCGCGGGCGGCGCAATCAACGTGCTGCCTTCGCACGCTTACCTGGAAATGGATGTGCGCCCCTTCCCTGGCCAAACCCAGGAGGATCTGGATGACTTCCTGCGCAGCGCGCTCGGGGACATGGCCGATGAGGTAGAAATCGAGCACCTCATCACCGAAGATGCCACGCAATCCTCCACCGATACCGAGCTATGGCGCGCCATTGAGGCCACCTCCAAGGAATTCTTCCCCGACAAGGACGTTGTCCCAGTTCACGCCACCGGCGGCTCGGACCTGCGCTTCGCTCGCCGCAAGGGTGGCAATGCCTATGGCTTTGCCATGCACGCCGAGGGCCGCGATATGGCTAGTGCCAATTCGCAGCTGCACAGCCATGACGAGCACCTCTACTTGGAGGACCTCGAGCTCACCGTCCGCGCCTACCGCAGTCTGGTCAATCGCTTCCTAGGCCTGTCACAGGCGTAACAAGTGTGGCAAGATGTCTGGCATGAGCTTTGCACGTAAGTCCGCGCTGCTTTCTGCAGCCACCGCCCTGACCGTAACCCTCGCCGCCCCTGCCGCTGCCCATGCCGACGCCGTTGATAACCTCCTCGACAAGATGCCTGCCGGCCAGATTTCCTGCTCCCAGGCACAGCAATACTGGACCAACTCCGCTGACTACAACCAGAAGAAGTCCCAGGCCCTCGCCGTTGCCACCGTGCACCCACGTGGCAACGAGGTCCGCGGCGCCATCGGCCGCATGGATGAGGCCATTGCCCGCTGCGGCCTAAACGGCACCACCGGTCAGGGCAAGCCAGTCAACACCGGCGGACAGCGCGGCAATGCTCCTGCGCCAAAGCCGGCCCCGGCACCGGCCCCTGCCCCGGCGCCAGCCAAGAACGCCAAGGTCATCGAGCTGGGCACCATCCCTGGCCAGCCGACTGTTGACGTCCCCTTCCTAGGCCAGACCTTCCGCATCCCGGACGCGGCCAAGATTGCCCAGAACGCTGTATCCCAGTTCCAGCTGCCACAGATTCCGCAAATCCAGCAGCTACAGCAGCTGTCTTCCTTCTAAGACACTAAGACACTGACTTGGTCGGACCGCTTAGCGGTCTAGCTGAAAATAGATCCCGGCATGCGCACTGCAGCCGGGATTAAATTTATGCCCGCAGTCGGGACACGCAGGCGCGGCGGAATAGGCGTGATAATTCATTTCGGTGCGGCAGGCGCCGCAGAGTACCGAGGGGGCGTCGACAAGCATGGGCCCAAACTCATGCTCAGTGAGCTCGGCATGGCACAGCGCGCAGGCAAAATACTTCCCGCAGGTGGCGCACTTATTGGCCACCACGTCCAGCGGGGAATGCCAATGCTTGCACCGGCCTTGCGCATCAATCGCGCCGTGAATCTTCATGGCCGTCAGCATACGCGCCATTCTGCTGCCACTGGTGCTTCTTTTCCTCAGACTTCTTGGCATTGTGCACGGCCTGAATGCCCACCACGATGGCGATGATGATCGGCACCCACACCTTGCTGTAATCCATGAGGAATACGAGCCAGTCGGGCAGATCGATGTCGATGTTGAAGTCGATATTCGGCACCGGCAGCTCTATCTGCGGAAACTCCGGCACCGGGAGCGCGATATCCGGCAGGTTAATCTCCGGCAGCTCCCAATCCGGCAGCAATCGGGACAAGATGCGGCTGATGATCGGGCCAAGCACGATCACGCCAATGGCCCAGCCGGACTTTCCCAGGCCACCCAAAAGCGGATACAGCACCCGCTTGAAGGAGCTTTCCTCCATGGCGTGGCGGCGCTTTTCCCCCACGGAGCCGGCCGGGGGCTCGAGGGCGACTGCCTCCTCCCCATTGCGGTAGTACACGTCCAGGAGCTCGCCAAAGGGTGATGCCTGAATGTCCAGATAAGGTTTGCTGCGCGGGGCGGAGTTCTCAAGAAGGGTGAGGTCTTTTTCAATCTTCTTCTTGAGCGAATAGCGGCCCGCGCGGGGCCGATCGTGGCGGCTGCGTACCTGACCGTTCACCACAATTTGCAGGCGCGGGCTGGGGTTCTTCCGCCAGAGTTGGACGCGCTCCACCAGCGAGGCATCGCCTGGGACCGGGGTAAAGTCCTTGCCCTTCTTTGGCCACTCGCCCATCTCCGCGAACTCGGCATCGTACCCACGCTGCACCTCGATGGTGCCCACTTCGGGGTGCTCTAGGCACCACGTCTCCATTAGCTCTTCCCTGCCTTAGAGCCCACCACGGCACCCAGCCTGCTCGCGGCCCACGCTAGGAACACGAATACTGGGAGGTATATCCAGGTGCCCTCGTTGAAGTAGAGGGACATGGCTGCAAAATACGCCAGCCCCGCCACGCAGAAAATGGTCCAGGAGGCGCGGAAAGTGGCGCCGTCGGCAAGAGCAATGACCACGGTCAGCACGGCCATGAGGATGAGCAAGGCGAGGCCGGGGACAAGGTGGTAGACAGCCGGCGGCAGGCCAACGAAGACCGCGGCCATGGCTATGGGCGCCCACCACTGCCACCAGACGCGGCTGGGCTCGTCTTTCGTTTCCGCTTCTTCTAGCTCCTCAAACACGCACCCAACCTATCACAGGGCTTAAGGAAACTTATGGGGAAGAAATCCTCCCTGCGACCGGCCTAATCCTCCCCGCGGAGGATACCGCGCTGAGCAGTGCGTACCTAGCGTTAAGAGCATGAAAAGCACACCACTCATCCTCGCGGCGGGCGTAGTATTCGGCGCCATCTACGGCACCAATGCGCTCCTGCCAGACATCTATGACAACCCCACTTCTGAAGTGCAGGCCGGACAGGCCCGCATCCCCGGATTATCCTGCACGGAAGAAGATGGCTCCACCAGCCGTGAACCACGCTGGGACTGTGACGGCACCCAAATCCGCGCTAAGGAAGCCGGCGTACAAGACAAAGACCAAGCCACCCGACGCTACCTCCGAGCAATGGGTGAAGGTACGGCCATGCCGGAAGGAGACATCGACCGCGACGGGGATAAGCGCACGCTTAGCGATGGCGACCTCGTAGCCATCAGCATCGAGGGCGATGGCCCCACCACGTTCCTCTCCTTGCGCGGACCGCGGGCTGAAGAACTTGCCGAGGAGGTAGAAAAGGCATGAAGAACCTGTACTGGCTATCTATCGCTTTTGGCCTTGTAGTCTCCGGCTTCTTTTTCGCTGATCGTCGGTTTACCGAGGTTGGGCTCATCGGTGCGCTCATCTGCGTGGGCCTTACACTCGGCTTGGGATTCTTGTGGTTTAGGCCGCGGCCGATGTGGCAAGGCATCCTATGGGGTGCGCTCGCCCAGCCGGTGGTGGTGAGCCTCAACAACCAAATGGTGGGGATTTCGAACAAGCTGGGGCTTACCTTCCTGGACTCGGCCTTTTACTCGCCACTTCCAGAGGAAACCATCAAGCTCCTCGGCGTTGTCATTATCGTTGCAGCCTATAAGAACGTGCGGCATCCCTACCAAGCCGCCGCGATCGGCATGGCGGTAGGCCTTGGCTTCGATGCCATGGAAAATGTGCCGTTCATCCTCCACGCGGCCATCGATAACTTGGACGGCGACCTCTGGGGCGTCATCATTACCGGTATCGGACGATTCTTCACTGGCGCCTTTACCCATGCTCTGTATACGGGGGTTGCGGCGTGGGGCGTCGGCAAGCTCTATGCGGGCGCGCGCCACGGGTATTGGCAGGTCGCCGGATTCTGGCTGGCCGCTATTGCCCTACATACCTTGTTCAATGGCGCGACCATGATTGCGGGTGAGTGGCCGGCGACCATCCTTGTTATCGCCCTCATCACCTGGACGCTTATTATCTGGGGCCTGCGATTCATGCGCAAGCAGGACAAGAAACACGCGGCACAAAGCAGCGAAAAGTCCCTACCCGCTAAAGATTCGGAATATAGCTTCTGAGCTGCCTAAACGTCTCAAAAAGGTTCGTGTCCGGCGGGTGTTATAAGGTGTGAATCGTACACAAGTTCACACGATAATTTAGGTACGATGCGCCATGGAAGAACCCTACTTTTCCACGACCAACACCACCGACCCCACCACACGCTTAGCCTTTGAGATGCGAAAGGCGGAATACGAGTTCTGGGTGAGCCAAGTCCCGGAGCTCGATTCTGATTTCGAATTAGTTACCCAATCCCTATACCGCACCACAGGCGTCAACGAAGGCCGGATTGGCCATATCCTCATGGCGCTGCACCGCTTGGAGGAACTGCCTGAGCTCCAGGCGCTGCAGCACCGCCTCTATCACTTAGATCTCGACCGCATTATTGCCATCAATAAGTCCCTCAACCGCTTGGGCAATCCGACGCCGGAGGTGGTGGCGCGCATCGATGAGCAGCTCACCGCCTACCTCACCCCTACCCGGCCCAACCAGACCATGCGCACACAGGCGCAGATCAAGCGCAAACTCAACGAGCTCATCAACCTCGCGGATGACACGCTAGCTGTCACCCAGGGCCCTACACAGCCGCGCTACACCATGGAAAATTGGGGCGATAACACCTCGGCGGTGACTTTGAGTGCGGACCCGGCGGTTATCGCGAGCGTCGATAAGTGCGTCCGGCAGACCGCGCTGGAGCTAGATTGCTCGCTTGCCGACGCCGCCATTGCACTCCTCACCGGCCGCACCCAAGCCCCCGAGATCATCCTCAACGCCTACAAGGCCACCGACGTGCCCAATTCCCCGGCATTTATTGAGTCCGTAGGCTGGCTCGACCCGGCGCGCTCCAATGCGCTGCCCTACACTAAAATCCGGGAGATGGACCCTGACTATGAGGTCAAGGGCTATGTCACTCCCGCCGCCATGACCGCGTACCTGGAAGGTTTCGACGGCACCTGCCGCTACCCCGGATGCAACCGCCCGGCATCCGCCTGCCAGAAGGATCACCGCATCAACCACGCGGACGGCGGGCCGACCACGCCGGCAAACCTCGCCTGCTTATGCCAGCACCACCACAATGTGAAGACCGATGGTCGTGCTTTCTACGTCATGGACCCACATACGCGCGACATCATCTGGCTTTTCGAGGATGGCACGTGGACCACCACCGAACCATCCGGCCCGCTGGCGCCCAAGAACAAGAATTGGGTGCAGACCTTCGCCCAAACCATGACTGCCCACCGCGCCCGAGCATATGAAGAGGCGCAAGAACTCATGCGCCAGCAGAAAACCACCCCTAGGGAGGAGGAATAAAACCACCAGCTTCCCTACAGTGGCTGGTATGACGCAAAATTTATTCACACTTGACGAGCTCGTAATTTCTCAGACCAAGTCCTTCCTCAACGATCAGTTCATGATCACCGATCTAGACGGCACTCCTGTGGGCACCATCCTTCAGTCCACCAGCCTCAAAGACATGGTGTTTAAATCCTCTCGCAGCTTGGAGGTCGCACTCACGGATGCTGAAGGCAACCCGCTACAGACGGTCATGACGATTTCGGACCCGCCGAATTTTCTGCGGGATACCTATGAGGTGCACTTGCCGGGAATCGAAAAGCCCATGGCCGTCATTACCAAGCGTTTCTCCATGCTCAAGACAAAGTTGGACTTGACCATGGAGGGCTTTGCCGACGTCGAAATTCACGGCGACTTCTGGGATTGGAACCTTTCCATCACCTCGCGGGGCCGCCGGCTTGCCAACGTCACCAACGAGTGGACCGGCGTGGGCAACTACTTCATGGGCAAAAATACGTACTGCCTGGCCATCACCGCGGGGCTCAACGAGCAACAGCACGCTGCCATCATCGGCGCTGTAATGAGCATGGATATGCTGCGCACTAAGCAAAAGAACAGCGACTAGAAAGTGCTGTTGCAAAGTTGGGCGGAGAGCAGCGAAGACTCGGTTTCTCATTCCCTGATGGCCGCTGCGTGTGGGCGTTGTTAGGCCGTCTCGAAGACCCGGTTGACGATCACCGCGTCCGGGTTCGGTTGCCCGTAGACAAACATCGCGCCTTGCCCTTTCCGCAATGAGTGCATCGCCTCCATCTCTTTCAACATCCGATATGCAGATGTCCGGTTCTTAAACGCGCCTTTCGGCCCGAGGATCCGCTTCAGCCGACCATGGTCGCCTTCCAGGGTGTTGTTGAGGTATTTCACCCGCCGGTGTTCCACTGTTGGCGGGCAGATTCCCTCTGACTTCAACTCGGCGATTGCCCTAGCTAGGGAGGGTGCTTTATCACCGTTGATCACTTTGGAATACCCGGCTGATGCATTGGATTTGACGGCCTTAGCCAGAAAACACTTCGCTGCGGCCACGTTCCGCTTCGGAGAGAGGTAAAAGTCTAGGGTCTGGCCACCGGCGGTGACCGCCCGATAGAGGCCTCATCCACCCGCCAGGAACTAGCCTGCCAGTCAGGTACCTGTCGGGACCACCGTGTTTGCTTGTCCAGCTCACGGGCGTATTTCTGGACCCAGCGGTAGATCGTGGTGTGATCGACTGGCACGCCCCGCTGAAGTCATCATTTCCTCCAGATCGCGGTAGCTTACCCCGTAGCGGCAGTGCCACCGCACTGCCCACAGAATGATGTCACGGGGGAAATGACGACCAGAGAAGATACCCATGGCTGTGACTATTTCACGTCACTCTTCCTACTGCCCCAACTTTGCAACAGCACCTTTCAGGGTCATATGGGGGCAGTGGAGAGAAGTGGTGGATCAGTGGACGGCGGTGGATGCCGGAGTAGGCGTGGCGTGTTCCTCTTTCGACTCGGTCGGAGCCAGGTGAGCCGGATCCAGATCAATGCGGCGCAACAGCTGGGCGTTCAGGGCCACCACGATGGTCGAGGCAGACATCAAGATCGCGCCCACGGCCGGGGACAGCACGAACCCGATCGAGGCGAGCACTCCGGCGGCCAGCGGCACAGCGAGGATGTTGTAGCCAGAGGCCCAGATCAGGTTCTGGATCATCTTGCGGTAGCTGGCCTGGGACAGCTCAATCATCGACAGCACTGCCCGCGGGTCATCACTGGCTAGGACCACCCCGGCAGATTCCATGGCCACATCCGTGCCGGCACCGATGGCGATACCGACGTCCGCGCGGGTCAGAGCGGGGGCGTCATTGACACCGTCACCGACCATGGCCACGCTCAAACCCCGGTCCTGTAGCTGCGTGACCTTGGTGTCTTTGTCCTGGGGCAGGACCTCGGCGAAGACCTCATCAATGCCTAGGTCCTGACCAACCGCCTGGGCCACCTGCTGGGCGTCGCCGGTGATCATCGCGACCTTCACCCCGCGGTCCTGCAGGGCTTTCACGGCGGCGCGGGATTCGGGGCGGATCTTGTCCTCGACGGCCACCGCACCGATGATCTGACCGTCGCGGACAATATGGAGCACACCGGCCCCACGCCCGGTCCAGGCGCTGGTGGTGTCGGTGAGCTTGGCCGGGGTCGTGAGGTTGAACTCGCGCAGCATGTTCGGCCCGCCCACGAGGATCTCAGCGCCATCGACAGTGGCCCGGACCCCCCGGCCGGAGGCGGCGCTGAAACCAGTTGCACGGATTTGCCGACGGGAGGCCTCGGGATGGGCGGCCGCGGCCGCCACGATGGCGCGGGCCACGGGGTGCTCACTGTCGGCCTCCGCAGCGGCGGCCAGGGCCAGCAGCTCTCCCTCGGTGACGCCGACAGCTGCCGCGACACCGGTGACCGCGTGCGCACCCTCGGTCAGGGTGCCGGTTTTGTCGAAGAGCACCACGTCGATGGTGCGCATCCGCTCGAGCGCCATCCGGTCCTTGATGAGCACCCCGGATTTCGCGGCCCGCTCGCTGGAGATCGCAATGACCAGCGGAATCGCCAGGCCCAGGGCATGCGGGCAGGCGATGACCAGCACCGTGACCGTGCGCACGACGGCATCGTCCGGACTGCCGATAATGGTCCACACCACCGCGGTGATCAGAGCGGAGATCAGCGCGAACCAGAACAACAACGCCGCCGCCCGATCCGCCAGGGCCTGGGCCCGGGAGGAGGACTCCTGGGCGTCGGCAACCATGCGTTGGATCCCGGCCAAGGCGGTGTCCCCGCCGGTAGCCTCCACCCGGATGCGGACGGTGTTGTCGGTGGCCACGGTACCGGCGACCACCTTGTCACCGGTGTCGCGGAAGACGGGACGGGATTCGCCGGTGATCATCGCCTCATCGAATTCGGCGGCTCCGTCGAGGATGGTTCCGTCGGCCGGCACCCGGGCACCGGCCCTCACCAGCACGACGTCGTCGACGACCAGGTCGGAGATGGCCACGGTGCGGGTGGTCCCGTCGATGACTTTCTCGGCCTCATCCGGCAGCAGGGCAGCCAGCGCGTCAAGCGCGGAAGACGCGGCCCCGAGAGCGGACATCTCCAACCAGTGCCCCAGCAGCATGATGGTCACTAGCAGGGCCAGCTCCCACCAGAAGTCCAGCTCAAAACCGCCCAGCCCCAGAGTGGTGACCCAGGAGGCGACAAACGCCACGGTGATGGCCATGGCGATCAGGAGCATCATCCCGGGTTGGCGGGATTTCAGTTCTCTCCATCCGCCCTTGAGGAAAGGCGTTCCGCCGTAGACGAAGATGATCGTGCCCAGCACCGGGGGGATCCAGGTAGATCCGGGGAATGCCGGGAGTTGGTAGCCGAGCAGCTGGGCGACCATGGGGCTGAAAATAACGACGGGAATGGACAGAATCAGCGACCACCAGAAGCGGTCCCGAAACATTGCGGTGCTGTGTCCGGCGTGTTCGCCGTGACCATGAACGTGGTGGTCTTCGTCCAGGGCGGAGTGCGGGTGATCGTGGGGCATCGCCTGGCCGTGGGTGTCGGCATGTGCGTGGTGTTCGTGGCTGGCATGATCCGGGTGGTGGGTGTGGTCTGTTTCCGGAGCGGGGTGATCACCATGGTGATCACCCGAATGGTGGGGAGTGCTCATGACGTTCCTTTCGCTCAACCCGGTCGGGGTCGAGATGATGGGTAAAACTGATCAGGATAAGACGGTGTAGCCGACCTCCTCGATGGCCCGGCGAACCATCTCCGGAGGTACGGCGCCGGTGACCGTGACGGTGGAAACTCCACCAGCAGCGAGATCAATCTGGACGTCGTCGACCTGGGGGAGGGCCTGAAGGGCCTGGGTCACGCTTTTCGCGCAGTGCCCGCAGGTCAGGCCGGTGACCTGGTAGCTAGGGGAGGACCCTCCTGCTGACGAGTCGCTGGTAGCAGGGGTGGAGGCGGTGTCGGCACGTGAGGCAGGTCCGCAACAGCTGCAGCCGTGGGAGGCCATCGGCAAGAGGCGGGGCGGAGAGGTGATCATAGGAAAGCTCCTTCGGTTCGGTGGGGTGCGGCGATGCCGCCCTCTAGCGCATACCCCCCTGGGGTATGTTCCCTAGCGTATACCCCCCCGGGGTATATTTTCAAGGGGTGAAGGGCACGGCCCTCACGCGGGGCAGGGTGTGGTCACCGAGCAGCCTCCTCATTGTCGGGAGGGGACAGCGGGAGACGGAGGGCAAACACCGCTCCGCGACCAGGTCCGGGGGAGGTGGCGGTGAGAGTGCCGCCATGGGCCTCGATCAATGCCTTGGAGATGGTCAGACCGATACCGGCCCCGCCGTTGTTCCGGCTGCGGGCGGCATCCCCCCGGTAGAAGCGTTCGAAGATGTGTCCGAGCTGGTCAGGTGGGATGCCCTCGCCGTCATCGGCGACGTGGATGAGCGCGGTGGACGCCCCCTGTCGGTGGACGCTGATCCGGACCTGCCCGCCGGCCGGGGTGTGCCGTAGCGCGTTCGACAGGAGATTGCTCATCACCTGGCCGAAGCGTTGCCGGTCCACGAGCACCCGGGCGGTGTCCGTAATGGTCTCGACCTGTAAATCGACGCCTTTGTCAGCATAAGCTTCCCCCGCGGCAGCAGCGGCGGTATGGAGCAGATCCCCGAGCCCTTCCTCCGCCAGGTCCAAATCGATCCGGCGTCCCTGGGCCCGGGAGACATCGTCGATGTCTTCCATCAACCGGGTCAGGCGGGTGAGTTGGTCAGCCATGATCGTGTGGGTGGCATTATTCCAGTCCACGACCCCGTCCTGGAGACCATCGAGGTAGACCGTGAGCACCGATAAGGGGGTGCCCATTTCGTGGGCCAGATCAGAGAGCATCTGGCGACGGACCTGTTCGGTGTGTTCCAGCCGGTCGGCCATGGTGTTGAAGGCATGCGCCAGGGTGGTGACCTCGGGGCCTGCTTCTCCGGCAGGCACGCGGATACGGGAGTTGCCGGCCGTCAGGCTGGTAGCGGCGCGGGTGAGATCCTGCAGGGGGGTGCGCAAACGACGCGATAACCACAGGCTGGCCAACAGGGCACTGATCAAGGCGGTGGGCAGGGCGACGACCAGGGTGATCAGGTTAGCGCCCCGGTAGGCCTGCTCAGCATGGAACAGCTCCAGCGAGGGGTCCTCCCGGCCGGTCATCAACATATGATCATGGAACAGGGTCGGGCCCACCATCGTGGCCACGGCCGCGGCCACCAGCAGGCTAATCACCACGACCAACACCTGGGCGGCCAGGAAGCGGAAGGTCAGGCCGGGTCCGTGATTCATGGCTGCCCCACCCGGTAGCCCACGCCACGCACGGTGTCGATAAACCCCCGACCCTGGGTGTCGGTGCCAAGCTTGCGACGCAAGTTGCCGATGTGGACATCGACGATGCGTTCATCACCGACCCAGGTGGTGTCCCAGACCTCGGTGACCAGGTCGTGGCGGGTCAGCACCTGGCCGGGGCGCAGGGCCAGGGCAACCAGCAGCTCGGACTCCGTACGAGTGAGCTCCACGGTCGTCTTCCCCACCCGCACCTCATGGGCGACGGGGTCAAGAATGAGGTCACCAACGATCAAGGGGGTGGTCACCTGCGGTGGGGTGGTGCTGGTGCGCGGGCGGCGCAGCACCGCATGCACCCGGGTCACCAGTTCCCGGATGCTAAAAGGTTTGGTGATGTAGTCATCCGCCCCCAGGGTCAAACCGCTGATCTTGTCGTCCTCGCTGCCCCGTGCGGTGAGCATGAGGATGTAGCAGTCCGAGAAGGTGCGGATCCGTCGGCACACCTCTAGGCCGTCGAGTTCGGGCAGCCCCAGATCCAGCACCACAACATCGGGGGAAAAGCGACGGGCCTCGTCCACGGCCTGGGTACCGGTGTGCGCCTGGAGGGTATCGAAGCCGGCCCGGATGAGGTAGGAAGCCACCATCTGAGCCAGGGGTTGTTCATCATCGACGACCAGCACCCGCCCCGGGGGCGTGGCGGTGGTCGGTGTGCGGTCAGCCATAGACCCCAGTATCGCTCCGGCTAGGGGGGAATACCACCCTCGCTCAGTACCCGGCGGGAAAATCTTCATCAAATCTTCAAACATCACCCTTCGACCGCTGTCACCCCTGTGCCCCACCCCGGGCCGGCGGCATCGCCTCCCCTGGTCGGTTCAGCAGGCGCCACCAGGGATTTCACTGCCTGCACCGCATACCCAGGGCGGGTAGAAGGACATCGCCCACGGCTGTGGGGTGGTGTTCCGGTGGTGACCCAGCCCACCGAATTCACTCCCTTCTTCGCCCTGTTATAAGGCTGCGAGCAGGGTTTTGAATTCTAGTCCGTCAGGCACCCGTGCTAGATAAAGGTATGGCATCGACCTTGAGGCGGTGTCTTCTTATGGCCTTACCACGATCCAAGGAGATTGACGTGAAACGAGCAGCGATCGCAGCCGCCGCCCTTGCCCTCGCCCTCACGGGGTGTTCGGCCGCCGACTCGGAACCCACCGCCGATGGGACGGTGTCCCAGGACACATTCCTGACTGCCCATGGCCTGGCCGACATGGACGCGGTGGAGATCATTAATCACCTCGACCGGCAGAAGGTCACTGAGCGTCCCACGGATCTGACCGCCTCAGTACGTGCCGATGAACTGCTGCTCTCGAGCGATGACCAGGAAGTTGTGCTCGATCTTCCCGACAATCAGACGTATGTCTCGATCGCACCCTATCTCACCTCCACCCACGACTGCTTCTACCACAGCCTCACGACCTGCCAGGGGGAACTCGACAATGAGGATATCCAGGTCACGATCACCGATGAGGCGACCGGTGAGGTGCTGGTGGACGAGGCGACAACCACCTTCGACAACGGGTTTATTGGCTTCTGGCTTCCCGATGATGCCACCGGCCTGATTGAGGTCAGCTACCAGGGGCGTACCGGCACCGCGGAGTTTTCCACCGCCGACGACGGTGCCACCTGTGTCACAGACCTGCGCCTGACGTGATGGCTCAGCAGGGTCCTCACCTGCGCCTGTCTCCCGTGTCACTGAAATCTAGCACCAAGGAAGGTTAAATCATGATGAACGCGTTTTCCCGACGACAGTTTCTGCTCGGCGGGCTCGTTCTCGCCGGCACTGGGGCCGTGGCCGCCTGCACCAGCGACCCTGGACCTGTTGCCTCGGCACCAGGTTCCTCTCTTCGCCCCACTCCCACCCCCACTGCGCTCGGTGAACCGACGGTACGCCGGACACTAACCGCCCGGCCCCTCTCTCTGGATATCGGCGGCATCGAAGCCAAGACGTGGGGATACGTCTCTGACACCGGGGATGCGGCCATTGAGGCCACCGCCGGCGACGTCCTCCAGGTCGATATCACCAATGAACTGCCTGAAAGCACCTCCATCCACTGGCATGGCATCGCACTCCACAACGCAGCCGACGGTGTTCCCGGCATGACCCAGGACCCCATTAAACCTGGCGAGTCTTTCTCCTATGTTTTTGAAGTCCCCCACGGTGGCACCTACTTCTACCATTCCCACTCCGGCCTGCAGCTTGATCGCGGCCTCCACGCCCCACTGATCATCCGTGACCCCCAAGACGCTGAGGACCAGGACGTCGAGTGGACCATCGTGCTCGACGACTGGGTCGATGGCATTCAGGGCACTCCCGACGATGAGCTCGACAAGCTCACCGGAATGGGTTCGGGCGACCATAACGGGAAAAAGGGGATGGGAGGCCACGGCCATATGATGCACGGCACCCCGGACCGGGTACTGGGCGGGGATGCCGGCGATGTGATGTATCCGCACTACCTCATCAACGGACGTATCCCCCGTGCTCACCGGACCTTCGAGGCTCGCCCGGGCGACAAGGCCCGCCTGCGGTTTATCAACTCCGGCGGTGACACCATCTTCAAGGTGGCCCTCGGTGGTCACCGCATGACCGTCACCCACACCGACGGCTTCCCTGTCCAGCCCAGAGAGACCGAATCGATCTACCTGTCGATGGGCGAGCGTGTCGACGTCGAGGTCATCCTCGACGACGGCATCTTCCCGCTCACGGCTTTGGCGGTGGGTAAGGACGACCGCGCCTTCGCCGTCATCCGCACCGCCGGCGGCCAGGCCCCCCGCCCCGATGTCGACTTCCCCGAGTTGTCGTCCACCGGACTGCTTCTGTCCTCCCTGAAGCCAGCAGACCGTGCACTCCTGCCCGAGGACACACCAGACCGAGAAGTCAGCATCGACCTGGGCGGGCAGATGATGCCGTATGAATGGAGCATTCTCACCGACGGCCAATCCTCCTCCGCGACCGTGCAGGAGGGCCAGCGCCTGCGGATGGTCATGCGCAACAGGACCATGATGCCCCATCCCATGCACATCCACGGCCACACGTGGGCGCTGCCCGGCAGCGACGGGCTACGCAAGGACACCGTCCTTCTCCGCCACGGTGAAACCATGATCGCCGACCTAATCGCTGACAACCCCGGTGAGTGGGCATTTCACTGCCATAACGCCTATCACATGGAAACCGGGATGTTCAGCTCGCTTCGCTACGAGTAACCCCCACAGCAGGGTTGAGTGCCGAGGTGGGCGGGGTGTCCCCCGAGTAGTGAACACGGCGTTGGTGTCAGGGGTGAGCAATGTGTGCCAGGAGTCGACGGGATTGAAGTATGCGTCGGCACGCACGGCAGCAAGTTCAATGATGCGGTCGTAGCGCTTGTTAAAGCCGGTGGTTTCGGTATCAATGACCGCAAAGACCGGCTTGCCCGGTGTGCGCGGGGCGTAGCGGTTGAGGAGGTTTTCTAAGAAGCCTATGGCCTCAAGCCAAGAGGCCCATACCGACATGCCCGCCTAAACGCTATCGAACACTGCAACCAACGTGGATTTCTGTGGATAACCACACTAGCCCTGTGCGGGTTGTCCACAAGGTTAGTGTGGTTGGCCTTTCGTAGCGGGCGTGGGTGTGGTTGCCTTAGTGCTATGAGCACTTCGCAGGACTATCCGAACTCCACCCCAACCCCCGCTACTACGACCACTGGGGAGGGTCAGCGGCGGGGGCCGAGTTTGCGGGATATTTCCCAGCAGGAATTAAATACTGCTACCCAGTACATGATTGATGAGCATGGATATGCTGCGCACTAAGCAGAAGAACAGCGACTAGGGAAATAAAAAGAACCGGAGTGGAAACTACTGTGGTTTCCATCTCCGGATTTCGATGGTGCCCGGGGCGGGACTTGAACCCGCACGTTCTTATCGAACACTGGCACCTGAAGCCAGCGCGTCTGCCAATTCCGCCACCCGGGCAGGGTGTGGTTGTCTTAGCGACTTGATAAAGATACCACGAAGATCGCACCGAACCACAAATCTGCAGGAAAACTAGACTATTCCGGGGAGGCAGCGGCGAAAATTCTGGGAACTTTCGCGTCGCCATCTACGTTTCGAGGGGGTGAACAAACTATACTGATCGCTACTGATCGCTACTGATCGCTGCATGGTGGAAAGGAGAATGGCTCGTGGCGTTTTTGGAAAAGCTGGCGAAGCTGGACTCCGCCATGCAACGCGGCCTTGATAACGGCATGGCACTTGTCTTCGGCGGCAAGGTCGTTCCCGCGGAAATTGATGAGCTTTTGAAGCAAGAGGCTCAGGACAATCTTGCGCGCGGCGACGATGACAATCTTTATAGTCCAAACGTGATGACTGTAGGTGTCTCCTCCAAGGATTTGGAGAACTTGTCCCAGGATCGCAACCTGCCGGCCGATTGTGCAGACCAGTTGACGCGCTTTATTCGCAATAGCGGATGGTCCCTTGCGGGCCCCGTGATCGTGCGGGTGGCGGAGGAATCTGGTTTGCGTACGGGTCAGCTTCGCGTGTCCTCGTTTATTGATCACGAGCCCACGGAAGAGACCGGTTTTGAGGCTATTTTCCACGACTTTGATGGTCAGGAGGACCAGATGACCGAGCAGCACGACAATACTGCCGATGATGCAGTAACTACCGCTTTCATTGCTCCAGATAGTCAACCCGCCCCGCAGCCGCAGGGCCCAGCAGTCAACCTGATGCTGCAGGACGGCTCGTCCCGCGTGTACCACGTCCAGGAAGGCTCCAATATTATCGGCCGCAGCAACGACGCCGACCTGCGCCTTCCGGATACGGGCGTATCCCGCCAGCACGCGGAGATTACCTGGAACGGCCAGGATGCGGTTCTGGTGGATCTGCAGTCCACCAACGGCACCACGGTGAATGAAACGCCGATTGATAATTGGCTGCTTGCCGATGGCGATGTGATCACCATGGGCCATTCCCACATCGAGGTCCGCATCACGGGCCTTGATTCGCACAGCTACTAAGTTCAGTTAAGGAAGGGAGGTCGCCATGGATGCAGTCATCATGCTGGCGCTTCGCATCGGCTTGTTGGCTCTGCTCTGGATTTTTATCCTGGTGGCCTTGAACGCCATGCGCCGCGATACTAATAAGTCTGCCGGTGCTATCCGCCAGCAGTCGAAGAAGGTTGGCGCACCGCGGCGTCGGGAAGCGATTAAGCAGCTGTCCATCGTGGAGGGTCCCCTGCAGGGCTCCCATATGGAATTAGGCACGTTGGAGGACTGCACGTTGGGCCGCGCCTCTGACTGCGATTTTGTCACGGGCGACGATTATTCTTCTGGCCACCATGCCCGGCTATTCCGCCGCGGCAGCGAATGGGTTGTGGAGGATTTGGAATCTCGCAATGGCACCTTTGTCAATGGCGTGCGCATCGACCAACCCGAAGTAGTCGGCGCGGACTCCGAAATTAAGCTGGGCCGCACCACCGTGAGGTTGAACGCATGACACTGAAGCTGAACTTCTTTGCTAAGTCCGATCGCGGCCTCATTCGCGACAACAACGAGGACTCAGGCTACGCCGGTCCTCACCTTTTGATCTTGGCCGATGGCATGGGTGGCCACGCGGCAGGCGAGGTTGCCTCCGAGCTGATGGTCAACCACCTAGAAATCTTGGACCAAGATCCGGGTCAGGAAGACACCAAGGCCCTGCTAGAAGCGGCCGCCGAGCAGGCCAATGAGGCCATCAGTGACCACGTCAAGGCGCATCCAGAAACCGAAGGCATGGGCACCACGCTGTCCACCATGCTCTTTAACGGCACGGATTTCGGCGTCTGC
The DNA here is from genome assembly GCF_030229345.1 of Corynebacterium tuberculostearicum. Classification (GTDB taxonomy): domain Bacteria; phylum Actinomycetota; class Actinomycetes; order Mycobacteriales; family Mycobacteriaceae; genus Corynebacterium; species Corynebacterium tuberculostearicum_G. Next base: position 23,633 of record NZ_JASPGP010000005.1, read on the forward strand.
CACGTGGGCGATTCCCGCGGCTACCTGCTGCGCGACGGCAAGCTCAAGCAGATCACCAAGGACGACACCTACGTGCAATCCTTGGTGGACAAGGGCGAGCTGGACCCGGGCGACGTCTCGTCACACCCGCAAAAGTCCCTCATCCTAAAGGCCTATACGGGCCGTCCGGTTGAAGCAACGCTGTTTACTCTCGACGCCAAGCCGGGCGACCGCATCTTGCTGTGTTCCGATGGCCTTTCGGACCCCGTGACCGCGTCCACCATTGAAACCGCGCTGGGTCAAGGCAGCATCGAGCAGGCCGGATCCACCCTAGTGGACCTGGCTATCCGTTCGGGCGGCCCGGATAATGTCACCGTCGTAATCGGTGAAGTAACTGAAGAAAAGCCCAAGGAACATGAGCCGTTCCGCGTGGGCGCGCTCGCCGGCCCGACGGAAGAGCCCACCCACCCGGATTCTTCTGCGTCGCGGGCGGCACAGCTCTCCCGCAAGCCGCAAGTAATTCCACCGGCCGTCATGGCCGAGGGCGAGAACGAGCGCCCCGAGCATGCCGACGACGACACGGAGGACGAAACTTCCGGCCGAAAGATCGGCTGGAAGGTCCTCATTGCCTTGCTCATCGTGCTCGCACTGGTCATTGGTGCCGGCCTGTGGGTGAAGAACTTCTTGTCCAATAATTACTACGTGGCCACCAACGAGGCGCAGGAAATCACCATCCAACAGGGTGCTGACTACTCCGTCTTTGGCAAGGAACTACACTCCACGCACCAAAACGTGTGCATCAATGACAGCAACTCGCTGCTCTTTTCCGGCCAGCCCTGCGAGGGCGACTTCGCACCGCTGAAGGTCACGGACCTGCCGGAATCTGAGCGCAGTGCCGTCGACCATCTCTCCACTGGTGATCTCGGTGAAGTGCAGCAACAGATCAATGATTTGGGCGATAAGGCGCTCAAGCCATGTATCACTGCACCGAGCCAAAAAGATAAAAAGGATGCCAAGAAAAACAAGCCTGGCGTTACCTGCCGGGAGGTGTAGGTTGTGAAAAAGTTTTTTAGCCGAGGAACCGAACTCGGCCTGCTCATCCTATCCGCCATCGTCTTCGCTATCACTTTGGTCAGCCTGGAGCTATCCCAAGACAACGCGTTGACCATGGACCTGGTTTATCTCATCGGCGGATTCATCGGCGTCTTTACCGTTGCCCACCTGGTGATGTGCTTCTTAGCGCCTTATGCTGATCAGATCATGCTGCCCATCGTGGCGATCCTCAACGGCATCGGGCTCATCATGCTGGCCCGCCTGGATCTGGTCAATGAACAAGGACTCGCCGTGCGCCAGGTCATGTGGACCGTAGTCGGACTTGTGCTCTTCGTGCTGGTCTTGGCCATTTTGAAGGATCACAAGTCATTGACGCGTTACTCCTATATCTTGGGCGCCGCCGGCCTCGTCCTGCTTGCCCTGCCACTAGTGTGGCCGCAGCCTGACGGCGTAGAGGCACGCATCTGGCTTAACCTGGGCCCCTTCTCCATCCAGCCGGGTGAGTTCTCCAAAATTTTGTTGATCTTGTTCTTCGCCATGCTGCTGACGCAGAAGCGCTCCCTCTTTACCGTCGCGGGCTACCGGGTACTCGGCATCTCCCTGCCGCGCCTTCGCGACCTCGCACCCATCCTGATCGTGTGGGCCATCGCGATCGTCATCATGGGCATTTCCAATGACTTTGGCCCGGCACTGCTGCTGTTTAGCACCGTCCTCGGCATGCTATTCATGGCCACTGGCCGCGTGAGCTGGTTGCTCATCGGCGTGGTCCTCGTCGGCGTCGGTGGTTTTGGCATCTACCAAATTTCCTCCAAGATCCAGCAGCGCTTTTCTAACTTCCTGGATCCGTTGGGCAACTACGACGGCACAGGTTTCCAGCTCTCTCAGTCGCTGTTCGGCATGTCCTCTGGTGGCATCTCAGGCAGCGGCTTGGGCCAAGGACATCCAGAGCTGGTTCCGGTGGCTCACTCGGATTTCATCCTTGCCGCTATTGGTGAGGAGTTCGGCCTCATCGGCCTCGCCGCCGTGCTGGTGCTCTTCGCCATGCTGGCCACCCGCGGTTTCGGCACCGCGCTGCGCACCCGCGATACCTACGGCAAGCTGGTGGCATCCGGTCTTTCTCTTACCTTGGCCGTGCAGGTCTTCGTGGTCACCGGCGGCATCTCTGCCCTGCTGCCGATGACCGGCCTGACTACGCCATTCATGTCCGCCGGTGGTTCCTCTCTCATGGCTAACTACGTGTTGTTGGCGATTCTGCTGCGGATCTCTAACGCGGCTCGTCGCCCCATGCAGGAGACCTCGGGCAATGCTCCGAGCGATACCTCCATGTTCCCGTCGGTCCAGGAGGCTCACCGATGAATCGATCCATCCGCCTAGTGTCCCTGTTCGCCATCATTTTGACCGCCATTTTGCTGGTCAATATGACGGTAATCCAGGCTTTTTCTGAGGATAAGTACGCCCATAATCCGCGGAACATGCGCGGGTTTATGGAGATGCAAACCACCCCGCGCGGCCAGATCTTTGCGGGCAATACCGTGCTGGCGCAGTCCACGCAGAACCCGGATGAGACCTACTCGCGCTCCTACCCCATTGATTCGCCGGCCTTTGGCAACCTGACCGGTTACCTGTCGACCCAGTTTGGCGCCTCCGAATTGGAGTCATCCCAAAATGACATCCTTAATGGCACCGATGACTCCCTGATGAAGCAGAATTGGCTCGACGCACTGGCCGATAAGCCGAAGCAGGGCGCCAACGTAGAGGTCACCATCGATCCTGCGCTGCAGCAGGCGGCCTACGATCAACTCGTGGTCCCTGGCTACGAGGGCTCTGCGGTGGCCATTCAGCCTTCCACGGGCAAGATCCTTGCCATGGCCTCCAACCCTGGCTATAACCCCAATGATCTAATGGGAGATTCTGCCGAGGAGACCTGGGCCAACCTGCAGGAGCAGGAGGGACAGCCGCTGGTCAACCACGCCGGTGCAGAGACCTTGCCTCCTGGCTCCATTTTCAAGATCATTACCACCGCAGCAGGCCTAAACAATGGCTTTGATCCTTCCTCCACCCTGACCGGTTCCAATGTCATTACCTTGCCGGATACGGTGACGGAGCTGACTAACTACGCCAACCAAAAGTGCAATGGTCAGGATGCGGTAACCCTGCAGACCGCCTTTGCGTTGTCCTGCAATACCGCCTTTGTGGAGATGTCGGAGCAGATCGGCGCTGATGAACTGCGCAAGTACGCCAAGGCCTTTGGCGTGGGCGAGAATTACGACCTCGGCGTGTCTACCTCCGCCGGCACCTTGGGCGATTTGCCGGATGGGGCAGCCACGGCGCAGTCCGCCATTGGCCAGCGCGACGTCACCATGACCGCGCTGCAGGCAGCAGTCATGGCGGGCACCGTGGCCAATAAGGGCACCCGCATGCAGCCCTACCTGGTCAATCGCATTACCGACGCCCAGATGAAGGACGTTCGCACCACCAAGCCAAAGAAGGCAGACCAGGCGGTTAATGAGGAAACTGCGGCCACGCTTACTGACTTGATGTACGCCTCCGAGCGTTCCTCCGCCGGATATGACGGTAATGGCTTTGCCTCGAAGACCGGCACCGCCGAGCACGGCGAGGGCCTAGCCCCGCACGTGTGGTACGTTGCCTTCGATCCGGATCGCGATATCGCCGTAGGCGTCGTGGTGAAAAATGGTGGTAACTTGGGTGAGTCCGCGACGGGCGGCAAGGTTTCCGGCCCAATTGGCCGCGCCATCCTGCGCGCATACCAGGGGGAGCAGTAATGAATAGCGCCGAGAATAAGGAACATCTCCAGGCACTGATTGGCAGCGATTACGAGCTGCAGTGGATCATCGGTCACGGCGGAATGTCCACCGTGTGGTTGGCCGATGATACCCGCAATGATCGTGAGGTAGCGCTCAAGGTTCTGCGCCCGGAATTTTCCGATAACCAGGAGTTCCTCTCGCGCTTCCGCAATGAGGCGAAGTCAGCCGAATCCATTCAGTCCGAGAACGTGGTGGCCACCTATGACTACCGCGAGCTAGAGGATAACGGCCGCAAGTTCTGCTTCATGGCCTTGGAGTATGTGCGCGGCGAATCCCTCGCAGACCTTTTGGCGCGCGAAAATACGCTGCAAGAAGAGCTCGCTCTCGACGTCCTCGAGCAGGCAGCACATGGCCTATCCATCATTCACCGCATGGAGCTGGTCCACCGCGATATTAAGCCCGGCAACCTCCTCATTACGCAAAATGGCCAGGTCAAGATCACGGACTTTGGCATTGCCAAGGCGGCCGCGGCCGTGCCGCTGACCCGCACCGGCATGGTGGTGGGTACCGCACAGTATGTATCGCCTGAGCAAGCACAGGGCAAGGACGTCACGCCGGCTTCCGATGTCTATTCGCTCGGCGTCGTCGGCTATGAAATGCTCGCCGGCAAGCGTCCCTTTACCGGAGATTCCTCCGTATCCATCGCTTTGGCCCACATCAACCAGGAGCCGGAGCCACTATCGACGAATATCAGCGCCCCTGCGCGCGAGCTCATTCGCATTGCGTTGCGCAAGGATCCGGCCACCCGCTATGCCGATGGCAATGAGTTCACCCTGGCCATCTCCGCAGTTCGCTTGGGCAAGCGCCCGCCGCAGCCTAAGTCCGCCCCGCTAACGCAACGCGCACCCGAGCCCTCACCGTCAGCATCGACGGAGATGTTGGGAAACGTTGCCCAACCCACCACGATCCATCCGGCTGCAGGAACCGCTCCCACAAAAAAGTCCAAGGGTGGCTCCTCTTTCCTTAAGGGCCTGGGTATCACCCTACTCCTCGCAGCCGTGGCCGGTGGTGGTTACGCTGCCTACCACAACTTGAGCGATAACGAGGGAGAAAGCGAGCCCTCCAGCACACCGGAGACCTCGGTGGTTACGGAGTATCGCGATCCCACCACCACCCCGCAGGACACCCCGGACGAAGATACGGAAGAGGCCCCGGAACCGGTGACGGTGACAGAGACGGAGCCGCAGGAATCCAATCTGGAAGAAGCCCCGCGCACGACTCACCGCGAGGAACCCACGCGCCACTCGCCTACTCGCCAGGAACAGCCCCCGGCCGTACCAACGCAACAGAATCCGCAGGATACGCACGTTGAAACTACACCTGAGCTGGATACTCCAGTAAACTCGCAGGCTAATGAGCTCCCCGGAGACTTGGCCGATCTAATTACACAGGAGGGTGACTAAGCGATGGTCAATGACCGCTATCGGAGAGGCGAGATCATCGGCGCCGGCGGCATGTCTGAGGTCTATGCTGCCGAAGACACCGTCCTAGGCCGCCAGGTAGCGGTAAAGATGCTCCGCCCGGAAATGGCCCGCGACGTCAACTTCCGTGAGCGTTTTTACCGCGAGGCCCAGAACTCGGGCAAGCTGAATCACCCCAATATCGTTGCGGTTTATGACACCGGTGAAACCGAGCTGGATGGCATGACCATCCCATATATCGTCATGGAGCGGGTCAACGGCCGCACCTTGCGCGATATCATTCGCGAGGATGGCGCTCTGTCCGCCCAGGAGGCGGCAGATATCCTCAAACCGGTAGCGGATGCACTACAAGCCTCGCACGAGGCCGGTATTATCCACCGCGATATCAAGCCGGCAAATATTATGCTCACCAACACCGGCCAGGTGAAGGTGATGGACTTCGGCATTGCCCGTGCCTTGGATGATTCCACCTCGGCGATGACGCAAACCTCCGCCGTTATCGGCACCGCCCAGTACCTTTCTCCGGAGCAGGCCCGCGGTAAGAACGCGGATGCCCGCTCCGATGTCTATGCGCTGGGCTGCGTGCTCTATGAGGCGCTTACCGGCCATACTCCTTTTGAGGGCGAAACCCCCTTTGCAGTTGCGTATCAGCATGTGCAGGAAGAGCCGACGCCGCCGTCGGAGCTCATTGCGGATCCCTCGCTGACTCCTACCCAACGCGTCAATATCGATGCGGTAGTACTTACCGCTATGGCCAAGCACCCGGCGGATCGTTATCAATCCGCTTGGGAGATGGCCGGCGATTTGGAGCGCCTGCGCAACGGGCAGGTCACCGCTGCAGCGCGCATGCACGTCAACGAGGAAGAAGACGAGCAGCCTACCGAAATGGTCGGCGCCGCCGCACCAGCTGCGGCCGCGCACCGCGCGCCAATCCAGTCCACCCGCCCCACCGAGGACGATGACAATCAGGGTGGCGGCTGGATGAAGTGGCTGGCAGCGTTCCTGGCCGCCCTCTTGGTGGCCATTGTGGGCTACTTCGCCTGGGATTTCTTCTCCAACGATAAAGACTCTGAAGATAAGCCACGCCAGACCCAATCGGCTCACCAGGACAAAATCACCGTGCCCGAGGTGGAAAACCGCCCGCGCAATGAGGTGGTCAAGGAACTGGAAGACATGGGTCTGCAGGTCACCGTCAATGAGGAGGCCAACCCGGATATTCCACGCAATAATGCCATCCGCATTAATCCGGCCCCAGGCTCCGAGCTGCAGAAGAATGCCTCGGTGACCCTGACCGTTTCCTCCGGCAAGGAGGTTACGGACGTTCCAGATATCACCGGCATGACCTTGGATGAGGCCGCCCAGGCACTCGAAGGGGCAGGCTTGGTGCTCAATTCCGATGTCTCGGAAGAAAACGATGAGTCCCCGGCCGGCCAGATCATCAAGCAGGACCCGGCCGGCGGCACGCAGCTGTCCAAGGGATCGAAGGTACGGGTAACGGTATCTAAGGGCGTCGAAAAGAGGCGCGTGCCCAATGTCGCCGGCATGGACGTCGAGGATGCCCAGAGCCGCCTCGAGTCGAATGACTTTGATGTAGACGTCCGCGAGGTGGATTCCTTGGAGCCGAAGGGCACGGTGCTCAGCGTCTCCAACCAGGGCGCGGAGCTGGAAAAGGGCAAGCCGGTTACCGTTGAGGTATCCAATGGCATGCTCTTTAAGGCCCCTGACCTGGTACGCAAGAATGAAGGCCAGGCCGAGGCCGCGTTGCGGGAGGCTGGCTGGACCGGCCAGTTCGTCGTCGGCGAGCCGGCTCCTACCGGTGCCTTGGTGGATGCCAATAAGATTGGCTGGGCGTCTGTGAACCCGGGCGATACCATGCGCAAGGATCAAAATATTGATATCCGCCTGTGGAGTTTCGACCCCGCTGCACTTCTGCCGCAGCCATAACTGCTGGTATCCTAAGGCCTCAGTACGAACTTAGATAAGAACTTAAATCTAGAAAAGGTATCTTATGCCGAAGTCAAAGATTTCCCAGAGCTCCTCCGTCCCTACCTCGAGCTCTGCTAGCAACCGAACTCCCGTCAAGATCAATTCTGAGGGCACCCCGAAGTGGTACGTCGCTATCATGCTGGGCCTGATGGTCATCGGCCTGCTGTGGCTTGTGGTCAATTACCTCGCTGGCCAGGACATCCCGTTCATGGCGGACCTCGGCGCATGGAATTACGGCATCGGCTTCGGCCTGGCCATCATCGGCCTGCTAATGACCATGGGTTGGCGCTAAGCTAAACGCCACAGCCTATTCCCTCGCTCCCTACTTCCTGTAGGCGGCGAGGGTTTTTCATATCTAGGAGCCACATGTCTCGCCATATTCTTGCTGCGGGCCTCATCATTTCGGTGGCCTACGCGGCCGTGCACATCGCGTTTGCCGACGCCACCCTACTCACCGGCGCCGCTCCCCTCCGCCTTTCCGTGCGCAACTACCTAGGCAACGTCTTGGGCTCGGGCATGGTGTGGGGAATTTTTAGCTACCTCATGGGTAAGGAATTTCCGGGCCGGTGGCTCAAGGCACTCCTGGCCGGTACGGGAATCATCGTGATGATGCTGACGGTGCACTACACCTTGCTGGTGGTCTTCGGTGTATATAACTGGCGCGAGGCATTCGAGTACAACGCCCAGTGGTTCTTCCTGGCGCTCATTTCTGGACCGGTACTGGGGCTGGCCGGCGCGGCCTCGGCACGGTTCCGCTGGTTCGATTATCTCGCCGTCCTCGGCTTCCTCCTCGAGCCCGTGGTTGCCGGGCTCGTCCCAGGCAGTTCCTACCTGCCCCGCACCACGACCATCCCTGGGTATTTCGCCGCCGTGACTCTGTGGCTCATCGGCGCGGGCTTCTTTATTTGGCAGCGTCGTTCCACGCGCTAAGCGCTTCTTCGGCGGCCCACCACCCCGGCATGCCGTGCACGCCAGCGCCGGGAGCGGCCGAGCTAGAAGCCATAAATACTCGCGATGCGAGGCGATGCGGATGGGCCGACAAGCGTGGTCGCAGGAGGGTTTGCAGCCCGGTCATGGCACCGCCGGCGATATCGCCGCCCACCAAGTTGGGATTCCATCGCTCCAGATCGGCCGGGCTCGTAGCGTGGGTAGCCAGGATGGTATCGCGAAAACCGGGGGCAAAGCGCTCGATCTGGGCGGCAATCAGCTCGGTGACCTCACCTGGATAGCGCTCGACATAGCCGCGCGGGACATGCGCATACGTCCACAGGGTGTGCCCTCGGGAGGGGTCTGCCACGTATTGCTGGCATGCCAATACCAAGGGGCGCTTAGGCATGCGCCGCTTGCCGACGTCCCCCTCAGCCCCACATATTTCCTCCAACGTTCCTCCCACATGCACGGTGCCGGCCTGACCCACGCGGGGATCGGTCCACGGGACGGGCTCACTGAGGTGAAAGTCCACTTTGAATACGGCGCTGCCATAGCGCCAGCGCGCCAGGCTCCGCCGAGTGCCGTCCCGCAGTTCCAGCCCACCCAGCCGCAGAATCTGGCGCGGGGTGAGGTTCACAATGACCGCATCGGCCGGAGGCAGCTCCCGCAGGTCGGTGACCTCGCATCCCGTGTGGAGGCGGGCGTGGTGGGAGCGGAGGAGGTTAAGGAGGGCGTCGATAAGAGCGCCGGTGCCGCCCTCCACCACGGGCCAGCCGCGGGTCATCCCTAGCCCGCCAAAGAGCAGGCCGAACGCCGAGGTAAAAGGCGTAGTCGGTGAGGTGATCGCGTGTACCGCGCTGCCCGCAAAGAGGGCGCGGGCCTGGGGCGTGCGGAAGGCCGCGCGAGCCAAGCTGCTGGCGGGCAAAACTCCGGCCGCGCCAAACTGTGCCAAGCGCACGGGGCGATTGGGCCAGCGCACCAGCGGGGTAAGCGCATTATCCACATGCTCATCGATGTGGCGAACAATGTGCCCGTGTAGACGCCTCCACGCCTTGGCATCGGTCCCCAATTCCGCCGCCGTATCCGCCAAGGAACCGTGCAGGACCCCGGCCGGTGCGCCTTCGAGCGGATGAGCCATGGGATAAGGAGCATTGCGCCACCGCACACCGTGGGCTTCCAAGTCGAGGGCGCGAAAGGCCGGGCTCGCTACGCCAAAGGGGTGCCCGGCCGCGCCGAGATCCACAATCGTGCCCGGGAAAATCTCCGCGGAGGATGCCGCTGCACCACCGGCCCGGCCGGCGCGCTCGTAGATATCCACACTCCACCCGGCCATAGCCAAGCGCGCCGCGGCCGTGAGCCCATTCGGGCCTGCGCCGACGATCACAGCGCGAGGTTGATAATCCACAATGCTCCTTATGCAGGTCAATGCCCAAATTTATCAGTCTTGTTAACACAATGGGTAGAAAGTTATCCACAGGCTGTGGAGAAAACCTGTGAAATGTGAATTTCACACAATTATTAACACCCTGTGGATAACTGTTTTCACGGGCTTCCACAGGCTGATTTTCGCACTTTCGCACGGTCTAGACCAGCGTGATCAGGGAAAACTCCGGAAAAGCGTTCGGTAAATTACAAAAATGTAGTTATCCACAATGTGGATAACCATTGTGGAATTCTTTCGCACACGCTTTCCGGTGATCAAATTCCACAGTTATCCCCAAACCCCAGCTTGTTGGGCTAATAGTGCGAGGACTACCACGGCCACCGCAGCAACGCCGCCCCAGCGGAGGGCGGGGCTTTTTCGATAGAGGAAGAGGCTCAACACGATGCCTGTACACAACCCGCCAAGGTGTCCCCACAGGGATACGCCATCGGCTAAGAAGGTATAGGCCACATTCGCCAGAACGAGGGCGATGGGTGCGCGGAGATCGAGCCCGCGCTGGCGGTAAGCACCCACCAGCATGGCCATGAGCGCGAAGAGCGCACCCGAGGCGCCGACGGTGGGGGTCTCAAAGTCGAATGTCAAGATCATGGCGGACGCGCCAAGGCAAGAAATGAGGTAGGCGGCGAGGTACAACCCGGTGCCAAGGGCCCGCTCCACCTCCCTGCCGATGAGCACGAGCATGATCATGTTCACCGCCACGTGGCCCGCGTCCAGGTGCATAAACGCAGAGGACAGCGCGGTCTGCGGCGCAATCGGGTATTGCGGGCCCCACAGGCCCCAGTCCACCGCGAGGTCGGATTCATAAAAGGTAGCGCCCAGCGTCCGGGCCTGCACGGCGGTAATGAGCCAGGCAATGATGCAGACGGCGGCGATGAGCGCGGTCGCCGGGGTGGTGCGGACATAGTTTCTCACCATGGTCATGAAGTTGTCAGTCCTTGAGGCGGGTCTAGTGGTAGATAGCTCGGGAAAACTGCAACGAGCCCGCCGCCGCATGGATAATGCGGTGACGGGCCCGAGGGAAAAGGTGATTACGCGATATCGATGGACTCGATAACAACGTCCTCGTGCGGACGGTCCATGCGGTCGGTATCAACCTTGGCGATCTTGGACACAACCTCCTGGGAGGCAGCATCGGTAACCTCACCAAAGATGGTGTGGTGGTTGTTCAGGTGCGGGGTCGGCGCCACGGTGATGAAGAACTGGGAGCCGTTGGTGCCTGGGCCAGCATTGGCCATGGCCAGCAGGAATGGGCGGTCGAACTGCAACTCCGGGTGGAACTCGTCTTGGAACTGGTAGCCCGGGCCACCGCGGCCGGTGCCGGTAGGGTCGCCGCCCTGGATCATGAAGTTATCGATGATGCGGTGGAAGATTGCGCCGTCATAGAACGGGCCGGACTGCTCGCCCTTTGCGTTCTGGGTGGAGTAGTCCTTCTCGCCCTTGGCCAGGCCGATGAAGTTTTCAACGGTTACCGGTGCGTGGTTACCGAAGAGATCGATAACAATGTCGCCGTAGTTGGTATGCATCGTTGCAGTTGCGGTCTTCTGAGTCATGCCAGCCATTGTAAAGAATTTAACGCGCGCCTGCCGCGCATGACATAACGCTGTCAGCGATCGCGCTAGCCTGAAGGCATGATTCGCGCGCTACTTTTTGATCTGGATGACACCTTGCTCGACCACACCGGCGCGGCCCGGGACGCAGTGGATCAGTGGTGCCGCGAGTTAGGACTGCCCGAGGGCCGGCATGCGCGGTTCGCGGCCATTGAACGAAAGTGGTTCAGCGCCTACGAGCGCGGCGAGGTCACCCACCAGGGTCAGCGGGCGGCGCGCTGCCGCGAATTCCTCGGCCGGGAGATGAGCGATGCCGAGGCGCTGACCGCTTATGACGGCTATCTTTCCGCCTACCGGGAGCAGTGGCGCGCTTTTGCCGACGCCCTGCCCACCCTCACCTGGGCCCTCGAGTCCGGCTTCCAAGTGGGCGTGCTCACCAACGGCGAGCGCGAGATGCAGCAGGCAAAGCTGGAGGCCACGGGCCTTGCGCTTGCCGACGTCCTCCTCATCCCTACCGTCGACCTCGGCTGCCCCAAACCGCAGCGCGCGGCCTACCTTGCCGCCTGCGATCAGCTGGGTGCGGCCCCCGTGGACACGCTGATGGTGGGCGATTCCCTAGCCAACGATGTGCAGGGCGCGCGCACGGCGGGGCTGCACGCGCTCCACCTCGACCGTGCGGGGAATGGGGATCTGCGCTCGCTTAGCGCGTTGAAAGAGGTTCTCCCCCGAAAAGCCAGCTGACTACGCTGGTGCCGAGGCTTGCGCACCCAGTTTGCGGATCTTTCTCGCTAGTGATGTTTTTAACCCAAAGGTTAGAACTAGAAAAGAAACATACCGGTTCCATTCGGACACCCAGCGGATTCGCAGCTACTTTGCAGTTTGCGGAGGATACTAAAAGAACTGCTAAGAAAGGATCCACTCATGGATTTCTTGTCCTCCCTTCACAACCTCATGGACGCAGGCTCGCTGCTCCAGAGTTTCGGACCTTATATCCTGCTCGGCGTCGCCGTCGTCATCTTCATCGAGTCCGGCGTGCTTTTCCCATTCCTGCCGGGTGATTCACTGCTCGTAACCGCGGCCATCCTGCGCCACGAACTCGATATCAACGCCTGGCTGCTCTTTGTCGTGGCCGCGGTGGCCGCCTTTGCCGGCGACCAGGTGGGCTTCTATTTAGGCCGCCGCTTTGGCCGCAAGCTCTTCAAGGACGATGCCCGCGTCCTGCGCACCGAACACCTCGATAGCGCGGAAGACTTCTTCCAGCGCCACGGCCCGGTGGCCCTGGTATTGGGCCGCTTCGTGCCGATTGTGCGCACCTTCGTCCCCTTCGCCGCGGGCACCGCAGAAATGGGCTACTCCTCGTTCCTGCGCTGGAATATCCTCGGCGGCGTGGGCTGGGTAGGCTCCATGCTGCTCGTCGGCGTACTGCTGGGCGGTATTCCGGGGATTGCTCACTCCATCGACATCATCATGCTGATCGTGGTGGCAATTTCCGTGCTGCCGATGATCATCGGCTGGATCAATAGACGCCGCAAGGCACAGCGCGAAATCCCGGCCACGTAAGAACTTTAATTCTTTACCCGGCCGGGATTGCGGTGCGATTAGGGAGGATTTAGAGGGACTCGCGCACCTCATCGCGAGCCAGCACCATATTGCGCAGGGAGGCCTCGGTCTCCTCGTAGCCGCGGGTCTTCAGGCCGCAGTCCGGGTTGACCCACAGGCGCTCGACCGGCACGTGCTTGAGCGCGGCGCGGATGAGCTCGGCCATCTCCGCTACGGAAGGCACGCGCGGGGAATGAATATCGTAGATGCCCGGGCCGATCTCGGAGTGGAAGGTCTCGTCGATATCCTCCAGCAGCTCCATGCGGGAGCGGGCCGCCTCGATGGAGGTGACATCGGCATCCAGGCCGGCAACGGCATCGATGATCTGGCCGAACTCGGAGTAGCACAGGTGGGTGTGGATCTGGGTGGTCGGCTTGGCCTCGAGCGCTACCAGGCGGAAGGAACGCACGGCCCAGTCCAGGTAGGCCTTGCGGTCTTCCTCGCGCAGCGGCAACAGCTCGCGCAGGGCAGGCTCGTCGATCTGGATGATGTCGATGCCGGCCTCTTCCAGGTCATGCACCTCATCCGCCAGCGCGACGCCGAGCTGGTCCGCGGAGACGGACTGGTGTACGTCATCTCGCACGAAGGACCAGGCCAGAATGGTCACCGGGCCGGTGAGCATGCCCTTAACATGGTGCTCCGAAAGCGACTGGGCGTACTTGGACCACTCGGTGGTCATCGCAGCCGGGCGGGAGATGTCACCCACAACGATTGGCGGACGGGTGCAGCGGGAGCCATAAGACTGGACCCAGCCGTTTTCGGTGGTGACAAAGCCATCGAGCAGCTCAGCAAAGTACTGCACCATGTCATTGCGCTCCGGCTCGCCGTGAACGAGGACGTCGAGGCCGAGGCGCTCCTGCAGCTCAATGACGGACTTGACTTCGTCCTTGAGGGCGGCGTTGTAGTCGGCGTCGGAAAGCTCGCCCTTGCGGTGGGCCGCACGCGCCTGGCGGATCTCCTTGGTTTGGGGGAAGGAACCGATGGTGGTGGTTGGCAGCTGCGGCAGGCCGAGTTCCTTCTGCGCCTCGTTGCGCTCAGCAAAGGCAGGCTCGCGCTTAACCTCGCCGGCCGGCAGCTTTTCGATGCGCGCCTTCACCGCCGCGTTGTGGATGCGCTCGGATTCGGCACGGGTGCGCACTGCGCGGTCGCTGATGCTATACGCTTCCGGTGCCTCCAGCGGGCCCTGGGAGAGGGCGACGACTTCCTTGACCTTCTCGTTGGCGAAGGAGAACCAGGTAGCGACGTCGGCCGGCAGCTTGGTTTCTGCCTCCACGGTGTGCGGCACGTGCTGCAGGGAAACGGAGGTCGATACGGAAAGGGAATCGAGGCTACCCTCCAGGTCCTCGTACTTGGAACGCAGGTCGCGCAGGTTGGCGGCCCAGACATTGCGGCCGTCGATAAGGCCGGCAACCACGTGGGACTTCAGATTCTTCACGCGCTCGAGGTAGCCCTCATCGAGTGCCAGGGTGCCCACGGAAAGGTCCACCTGGACGGCCTCTGGCTTGAGCTCCGCCAGAACGTCGAGGCCCTTGCGCGCAGAACCGTACGGGGTGGTGAGATATACCTGCGGGCGGTTGTCCGCACCCAGGATGGCCTCATAGGCGCGCTTGGTGTGGGCGGCCAGTTCCTCATCATTGGCAATGGTCAGGTCCGCTACCAGCGCAGGCTCGGCCAGCTGTACCCACTTCACGCCGGACTTATCCAGCTCGGCCAATACCTCCTGGTAGGCCTTGACGGCATCATCCAAGCGGTCGAGCGGAGACTTGGTAGCACCCTCTGCCTGCTTAGACAGGGCCAGCAGAGTAACCGGGCCGACGAGGTACGGGCGCACGGTGTGGCCTGCCGCGCGGGCCTCTTCTACCAGCTTGATAACGCGCTGCGGGCGCGCCTTGAAGTCCTGGTCATCGGCGATTTCCGGGACGATGTAGTGGTAGTTGGTGTCGAACCACTTGGTCATTTCCAGCGGCGCGGTGTCCTTATTGCCGCGGGCCAAGGTGAACTCATCATCCAGGGTCTCGCCGGCCACGGCGCCAACGGTCAGTGCGGTCTCGAGTACCTGGTCGTAGTAGGCGACGTCAGCAGGAATGGCGTAGTCCTCAGTAAGTCCCAGGTCGCGCAGGCGGTTATAGGTATCCAAGCGCAGGGAATGTGCGGCGGACTCGAAGGTTTCCGCATCGATGCGGCCGGCCCAGTAGGATTCCAGCGCACGCTTGAGTTCGCGGTTAGCGCCGACGCGAGGGTAGCCCTCAATCGTCGCCTTGGGGAAGTTAGTGTTCGTCATTGTCTACTCCGATTCGAGATAACAGGTCTTGCGTAATGTCCGGGTTGTTGTGGGTATAGATATGGAGACCGTCCGCGCCGCCGGCCACGATGGTGCGGGCCAATTGGGCGGTAAGCTCCATGCCGATTTCGTATTCCTCTTCTGGGGTTGTCGCTGCCGCGAGCTGAGTGCGCACCCTCTCGGGTACGGTCAGCCCGGACAGCTGCCCCATTCGCTCCAACCGGCGCAGGCTGGTCATGGGCATAATCCCCGGAATGAGGGGAATTTTTACCCCGGCCAATTTCGCCCTCTGGGCGAAGCGAAGGAAGTCCTCCGCATCAAAGAAAAGCTGGGTGATGGCGAAGTCCGCGCCGAGGCGCTGCTTATTAAGCAGGACGTCGAAGTCTTCGTCCTCGTTCTTGGATTCGGCATGGCCGCTGGGGTAGCACGCCACGCTCACCGCGAGGCGGCCGGCGGCAAAGCGGGCAGCCTGGTGGCTTTCCAGCTGGCGGATGAGGCGAACCAGCTCATCGGCATGTTGCAGGTAGTGCTCGGGCATGCCCCCTTCGGGGAGATCGCCGCGCAGGGCCAGCAGGCCGCGCACGCCGGCATCCACCAAGCGATTAATCCACCCGATGAGCTCGTCGCGCGTCCCGGCCGTGCAGGCCAGGTGCGCCAGGGGACGCATAGAGGTGTTCTGCGAAATCTTCTCAATGAAGGCCGCGGTTCCCTCCAACCAACCGGAGCGCTGGGAACTGGTCACCGCGATGTAATCAGGGTGATAGCTTTCCAGGACTTCTAGTAAGCGGTCGATTTTGGCGGCATCGGCATCGTGGCGCGGCGGGATCACCTCAAAGGAAAGGGCAAGGCGCTCGGGCGCATGTGCTTCCTCTTCACTTTCATAGTCCAAGGGCGCAGAAGCCGAAAGTCGCGGGCTCATGGTCACCTCCTTTGCTGGTCGTCGTTGGTGTGTTGAGAAAAACGTACCAAGCTGTTCAGTTTGCGCGGTAGCGATTTTTCAATGGTGATACCTTTGCAAGCCCGCAAACTGCGAGGTTGGCGAAAAATCGGGTGAATAATAATCGTGAATTCTGAACCAAGCGGTCTATTTCTAGCGCGTTCCCCCTGCACGCCTCGACGCCAACGGTGGTACACCACCCACCACGTCACTATGCTGGGTGAAAGCGAATTGATAAATCTGAGTTAAGGAGTGTTCCACCCCATGAACCCCACCACGCTGAACGTGGCCTTTAAGACCGCATCGAACCTGTGGAGCCAGTTCAATAACTACCGCGAGGAAAAGTCCCGCGAGGCCTACACCGCCCTGGAAGAGGCCGCGCAGAAGATGGACGAGCGCGATAACGGCACCTTCGCCGAGCCGCGCCGCCAAGCAGGCGCCGTTACCCGCGCCGCACACTCCCGCCTCGAGCGCGCCCTGGAGGAGTTCAACGACTACCGCGAAGACGCCACCGAGCGCCTGAACGACGCCAAGGAAGAGGCCACCAAGAAGGCTAAGAAGGCCCGCAAGCAGGCCAAGAAGGACTCTCAGAAGGCCCAGAAGAACCTCAAGAAGAAGTCCGCCAAGGTAGCCAAGAAGCAGAAGAAGAATAAGAAGTCCTCTAAGGGCTGGATCTTCGCCGGCATCATCGCCCTGCTGTCTGCTGCGGCCGGTGCCGCCTATTACTGGCTGCGCTCCAACGACAAGCCGTCCCAGACCCCGCCGCGCGTGGATGATTTCCAGTCCGATTCCCACACCGCTCCGGAGTCCACCTTGGTCTACACCTCCACCAGCGAGAATGACACCCAGTCTGACCTCGTTGAAGAAGGTGCCGTACGCGATGAGGAGCTCCTCGGTTCCATCGATGAGCAGCTGGCCAAGCACCGCGAGGAAGAAGCAGCTCAGCCGGCCGATACCACCCGCGTTACCGATGACCACCAAAACGAGGGCAAGCACCGCTTGTAAACCGAGGAATAAATACGCTTACCACCCCGCCGTGGGGGTATGCGTAGCGTTGTCTAGATCTCATTGCTTTGCCTAAACAAAAGTCTCTTGATTGAATTCCCACATTAGGGATCTTTCTACAAGGAGATGAACAATGAGCTTTGAGTCCCTCACCGTCAAGCTCAAAGACGGCTCAACGTACTACTTCCCGGCAGGTGCGGTGTCCAAAGACCCTTCCTCTCGCGTGGATAACCTGCGCTTCGCCATCGACAACGGAACCACCTTCCACTCCGTGGATGAAGCCGGCATCGAGCGCGAGTTCAACGGTCACGACGTCCGCAATTACCACCTAGCCTAAGCGTTAGCACAGTCCCTTCCCCGCAGGTCACCAACCTGTGCGGAGGGGATTTTCGCATGCCCACCCCCACGCTGCTGCCTCGCCGTCTATCGTGGATCTTATGGAACTTCGCGCAACGCAGGAATCTGACCGCACCTACCTCGCCCGCCTCAACTTTCTTACCGATACTTTCGGTGACGAGCACGGCGAGCTCTCCCCCGACTTCGCCGATGATTTCGCCTTCTACGTGGAAAATTGGGATCCCAACCAGGGCGGTTTCATCGCCTGGCAGGAGCTCGTCCCGGCTGGCGGCGTGTGGCTCAACTGGGGGACGGAGGACAATCACGGCTTTGGCTTTGTCGAACCCGCCATTCCGGAGCTCGCCATCGCGGTCGAGGCCCGCTATAAGGGCCAGGGCATTGCCACCGCGCTTATCGACGCCGCCATCTCCCTCGCCCAGACCCTGCGCGCCCCCGGCATCTCGCTAGCCGTCCACCCCGATAATCCCCGCGCCAAGGGCCTCTACGAGCACCTCGGCTTCGAGCACGTAGGCAGCCACAAGGATCATTTTGTGATGGTCAAGCGCTTCTAAATCGAACGCAGGCGGGCGTGGGTGACGTAGATCGGCTCGTTATCCACGGCCGTCTTAAATTCTTCGGTCAGGCCAGCCATAACTGCCTCACGCGCCTCTTCGCGGGTGCTGTGAAAGCTCACAACCTCACCATCCACCGCGGCTTCGCCGCGCTTGCGCACTACAACGAATTCCGCGCCCTCCGGCGCCGCAACTTCCTTGTCTGCGGAGGTAAAGGGATCACTGTAGCGAACATTGGCGGTCATGGTTGGTCTCCTAGTGGTATCGCGGGACAGTAATGATTCCCCGTTCACTGTACTGAAAGTTTCTCCCCCGCGACCTTGCACACTTCCGCCCTCTTCTTTCACTGTTCACGATTTTCGTCCATATAAACCGGCAAAACCGTCGACGAAAACCACGGTTTGTATGGACGAAAATCGCTAAATCAACCCCCTGAACCCCTCCACATAGAAAAAGTCCGGCCCCTCCGAAGAGGAAACCGGACTTCATACTGTGGAGCATAGGAGAATCGAACTCCTGACCTTCTGCTTGCAAAGCAGATGCTCTACCAATTGAGCTAATGCCCCAGTGCCTGAATACTTTACTACCGGAGCCGAAGTAACTCCAAACCTGAACCACACAAACCACCTTGGCCACTTTAGGCATGTCCTATCACTTCAGTTACAGGCAGGCGCTAGGGTCATGGGCACATCGTGTCCACTTTCCCTCATCCTTAGGAAGACTATGCGCCGCATTCTCACCTCCGCCCTCACCGTGCTCGTCGCCGCTGCCGTTCCGGCGGCCGCTAACGCACAGTTGCCGCAGATTCCACAACTGCCTGCGTCCTCCAGCTCAAACATCCAAGACGAAATCAACCACCGCATCGATGACGCCCGCGCACAGGTCGAGGACATCTCCTCCAAGGCCTTCTCCCCAAAGGCTCCTAAACAGAAGGCGCCCACCCCGGCCCAGGAGAAGAAAACAGAGACGCGCAATAGTGGTGGCGTCGACTGTGCCAACTGCGTAGCTATCACCTACGACGACGGCCCCGGCGCCGAGACCAACCGCCTGCTGGACAAGCTCAAAGCAAAGAACGCGCACGCAAGCTTCATGGTGATCGCCCCCAGTGCTGAGCAGCACCCTGAGCTCCTCCAACGCATGAAGGCCGAAGGCCACACCATCGGCAACCACACCAAGAGCCACCGCCAACTCAACACGCTGTCCCCTGAGCAGGTATCCCAGGAAATCGACGCCGGCAACGCCGCTATTAAGAAGGCCACCGGCCAGGGCACGCGCTGGGTACGCCCGCCCTACGGAGCTACCAACGCCACCGTGGATCAGGTAACCCGCGATAAGGGCGTCTCCCAGGCGCTATGGGACGTCGACACCGTGGATTGGAAGGACCGCAACTCTGAGCACGTCTGTTCCTCGGCCGTGCAGGGTGCCCGCGCCGGCTCCATCGTCTTGATGCATGATATCCACCCCACCACCGTGGACGCTGCCGATTGCGTCATCGATGGCCTACGCGCCAAGGGCCTCGAACCTGTGAGCCTGGATCGCCTCCTGCGCACCCCTGTGGCAGGTAAGCGCTACTACGCTCGTGGTTAATGATTGATTTTGCCCTGACTGCCGACGCCGTCGCTCCCCAACTCCTCGGCTGCACCCTCACCCATGCCGGGGTGAGCATCCGCCTCACTGAGGTCGAGGCTTACCTAGGCGCCGAGGACTCCGCGGCACACACTTTCAATGGCAAGACCCCGCGTAATGCGGCCATGTTCGGTCCGCCGGGCAGGTTCTACGTCTATATTTCTTACGGCATCCACCGCAACGTCAATATCGTCTGTGCCCCTGAAGGCACTGGCCAGGGCTGCCTGCTGCGCGGCGGTGAAATCATCGAGGGCGCCGTCATCGCCTTCGCCCGCCGTGGCACCTCTGATTTTCATAACCTCGCCCGCGGACCGGGAAACCTCGGCAAAGCCCTCGGCTTCACACTCGAAGACAACCACCAACCAATACAGCTTGTCGAGCGAACCACCGAGCCAGAATGGGTGCGCGGACCGCGTATCGGTATCTCCAAAAACAAGGAAGCGGCCCTACGGTTTTGGATCCCCTTCGATAAAACCGTCTCGGGCCGCCGCGGCTATCCCAAGAAATAGCCCTGCTCGTTTCGCTACTTAATAGCGCCCGCCGTAGCGCTCATCATTCTCGATGGCCTTAATGATCCGCTGATTAATCTGCAGCATCTGGCGAATCTGCGTACGGGTGAGGTTATCCATGACGGACTTCCGCGCCTGCTTAGCGTGCCCTGGCGCAGTCTCAACTACCTTGTCCCAGCCGCTATCCGTCAGCTGTGCCATGGTGGTGCGTCCATCAGTCGGGCACGGCTGGCGCACAACCCACCCCTGCTTTTCTAAGCGCGTAACGACCTGGCTCAAACGAGACAGAGATCCGTTCGCAGTCAATGCAAGGTCACGCATGCGCATTTCGCGATTCTCCGCTTCAGATAGCCGCGAGAGCACCGTGTACTCAAAAAAGCTCAGACCTGCGTCATCACGCAGCTGAGCATCCAAAATATTGGTCAAGCGAATATTTACGCTCATTAGCGACATAAATGATGCCAGTTCTTCATCATTTAGCCAGAAGTCATCGCGCTCGGTCATGAGATTTATCTTAACAACAAGGCTTTAAATCTAAAGTGACTCGCCACTGCTCTTAACGCAAAACCTCCGGATAAATCGGCCGCTGCGCTCTCGGCAGCTTTTCTACCACCAAACGGTAGGAATCCGTCACCAACTCCTCTATCAGCTGTTGCTGCAGCTCTCCGTGTGGATAGACAGAAACCCAATGCTTCTTATTCATGTGATACCCCGGCACAATGAATGGGTATTGCTGCCGTAGAGCCTGCCCGTCTTCCGGGTCGGCCTTAACAATCATTTGCTCTTGGCCCGTCACCGCGGTCAACAACAAGAAAACCTTGCCGCAGACCTTGAATACTTCCCAGTCGGGCCCGAAAGGACGCTGCGCCTGCGAGCCGAGCATCTCTCCGGCGCGTTGTCGGGCAACTGCGTAGATACCACTGCCGTCCATCATCGGTTCCCTTCTCTGAGACTAGGCTGGCGCTGCTTTCACTATTTTCGTCCATATAAACCAGCAAAACCGTCGACGAAAACCGCGGTTTGTATGGACGAAAGTTGCGATCGCGGCCGATTCCCCACCATTGTGACACTTGTCCGGACGTTTAGACACGAGTGCGGAAATGAAAAAGTCCGGCCCTCCAAAGAGGAAGCCGGACTTCATGCTGTGGAGCATAGGAGAATCGAACTCCTGACCTTCTGCTTGCAAAGCAGATGCTCTACCAATTGAGCTAATGCCCCATTGTTCCGTGGTGGGCCTAGCTGGAATCGAACCAGCGACCTCATCGTTATCAGCGATGCGCTCTAACCGACTGAGCTATAGGCCCTTGTGCGGAACGAGAATTAACTCTACATACTATCCCCGGATTTACACAAATCGCCTGCTCAACAGATATTTCTAGCCGGTGACAAGAAGGGGAAGATTCGCACGGAAGAAAGAAAAATGCCGGCACCCGAAGGTACCGGCATCTTCAAACGCAAGAGAGGCGCTAGCGGTTGTCTAGGTCGACCCGCAGGCCGCCAAAGACGTCCACGATGGCGTTGTAAATAACCGCCATCAGTGGTGCCAGCAACGTAAGGAGAACGGCGAAAATAACGCCGATGAGCGCGGAGGCGGAGATAATGACACCGAAGGTGACCTCGAATCCGCCGCCCACGCCGCCGACGAGGCTATTGAGCGATTCCCAGATGCCCACCTGGTTCAGGCCGATGTAGAGCAGGCATACGGCCAGCATCCAGGCGATGAGTCCGACGAGTGACAAAGCCAGACCAACGCGGAACGCGGAGGTGGGCGAGATTCGCGTAATCGTTACGTCTCGTCGTGCCATTAATTACTCCTCATCCTTGGAAGCATCGCCAGCCTTGTGCTCCTGCTGGACCTCATCCACGGTCTTTTCGCCCTTGGCTACAGCCTGAGCGTCTTCCTCACCATCTTCTTCGACGTTGCGGTCGATGGCAAGCAGTTCGACGTCGTCGGCCAGGTTCACCAAGCGCACACCCATGGTCGCACGGGAGGACGGACGAATCTGGTCCACCTCGGTGCGGATGACGCCGCCGGCGGAGGTGATGGCGAAGATCTCGTCGTCCTCATCGACGGAGATGGCGCCGATGAGCTTGCCGCGCTTCGGGGTGTACTTGAAGGTCATAACACCCAAGCCACCGCGGCCCTGCGGGGTGTATTCCTCAATGGCGGTGCGCTTGCCGTAGCCGCCAGAGGTGGCTACCAAAAGGAACTCGCCATCGTGGACCACGGACATAGATAGCAGCTGGTCATCGCCGCGGAAGCGCATGCCCTTCACACCGGCGGTAGCGCGGCCCATGGGGCGCAACTGGTCGTCGTCGGCAGTAAAGCGGATAGCCTGGCCCTGCTCGGAGGTAAGCAGGATGTCATCGCCCTCAGAGACGAGCTGTGCGCCGATGAGCGCATCGCCCTCGTTGAGGTTGATGGCAATAAGGCCAGCGGAACGCGCGGACTCATAATCGGTCAGGCGGGACTTCTTTACGCGGCCCTGCTGGGTGGCGAGGACCAGGTAAGGAGCGTCCTCGTAGGACTGGATCTGGATGACCTGCGCGATCTTTTCTTCCGGCTGGAATTCCAGCAGGTTAGCCACGTGCTGGCCGCGTGCGGCGCGACCGCCCTCTGGCAGCTCATAGGCCTTGAGGCGGTAAACCCGGCCGAAGTTGGTAAAGAACAAGATCCAGTCGTGCGTGGAGCAGACGAAGAAGTTCTTCACAATATCGTCCTGCTTGAGCTCAGCGCCGCGCACGCCCTTGCCGCCGCGCTTTTGCGCCTTATAGGAATCCACCTTGGTGCGCTTAGCGTAGCCGGTAGAGGTAATGGTGACCACGACGTTCTCGCGGGCGATGAGGTCCTCATCGGTGACATCGCCGGTCGCCGGAATAATTTCGGTACGGCGTTCATCGCCATACTTATCGACGATCTCTGCCAGCTCATCGTGGACAATCTGGCGCTGGCGCTCCTCGCGGGCGAGGATATCCTTCAGGTCAGCAATCTCGAGCTCGATCTCGGCCAACTCGTCGATGATCTTCTGGCGCTCCAAGGCAGCCAGCTTGCGCAGCTGCATAGCCAGGATGGCATCGGCCTGAATATCGTCGACGTCGAGAAGCTCCTTCAAGCCTTCGCGCGCCTCGTCCACGGTGGGAGAACGGCGGATAAGGGCGATGACCTCATCCAGCATGTCCAGGGCCTTGACCAAGCCGCGCAAGATGTGGGCGCGCTTCTCGGCCTCGTTCAAGCGGTACTGGGTACGGCGAACGATGACCTCGATCTGGTGCTCCACGTAGTAGCGCAGCATCTGATCCAGGCGGAGGGTGCGCGGCACGCCGTCAACAATGGAGAGCATGTTGGCACCGAAGGAGGTCTGCAGCTGGGAGTGCTTGTAGAGGTTATTGAGCACCACACGCGCCACAGCGTCGCGCTTAAGGGTGACCACGATGCGCATGCCCACGCGGTCGGAGGACTCATCCTCAATCTTGGAAATGCCCGCAATCTTGCCGCTGGCCACGGACTCCGCGATATTGGAGATGAGGTTATCCGGGTTGACCTGGAACGGCAGCTCGGTAATCACGATAGTTTGGCGGGATCCAGACTCCTCGATGGAGGTCACACCGCGCATGCGGATGGAGCCGCGGCCGGTGGTGTAGGCATCCTTGATGCCCTGATCGCCCACAATGAGGCCAGCGGTGGGGAAATCCGGGCCCTTGACGCGTTCCATGCAGGCTTCCAGCGCAGCCTCTTCATCGGCGTCTGGGTTATCCAGCATCCAGTAGATGGCCTCGGCCAGCTCGTTGAGGTTATGCGGCGGAATATTGGTGGCCATACCCACGGCAATGCCGCCAGAACCGTTCATGAGCAGGTTCGGAACGCGGGACGGCAGGACGTCTGGCTCGCTGGTCTTGCCATCGTAGTTGGGCGAGAAGTCCACGGTGTTCTCGCGGATATCACGCACCATCTCCATGGCCAACGGGGTGAGCTTGCACTCCGTATAACGCATTGCTGCCGGGCCATCGTTACCGCGGGAGCCGAAGTTACCCTGGCCATCCACCAGCGGATAGCGCATGTTCCAGGACTGGGCCAGACGCACCAAGGTGTCATAAATAGCGGAGTCACCGTGCGGGTGGAACTGACCCATGGTATCCGAGACCGGACGGGCGGACTTCACGTAGCCGCGCTCCGGGCGGTAACCGGAATCGAACATCGCGTAGAGGATACGGCGGTGCACCGGCTTCAGGCCATCGCGCACCTCCGGCAGGGCGCGGCCGACAATGACGGACATGGCGTAGTCGATGTAGCTCGACTCCATCTCCTCATTAATGTCAATGGGAAATATGCGATCAAAAAGATCGTCGTTATTGTCACTCATAACCCCAAATTCTACCCTCTAGCGCCTTTCAGGACTCGAATTGCCGCACGGGTGGTATCACCGTGGTATCACTTAAGGCATGGCAATGACATTGCGACTTACGGACGAACAGGATCACGCGCTCACGCTACTGGCCTCCGCGCAGGGCACCTCCAAGCACGAGGCGGTGGTGCGCGCCATCGTTGCGGCCGCAGCCCGCACGCTTGCCGACGCCCACGTGCAGTCCACCGCCCGCGCCCTCCTCCCCGGCCGCGCTGAGCTGGAGGCGGAAATCCGCCGTGCCCGGCCCGCACAGTCTTAGGCACGCATGACTACTGAACAGCTCTACCTCTTGGCCCGCGAGTTTTGCGCTCGCTTTAACCTCCGCATCACCAACTTCGCCGCTCTTGCGGCCGCGGCGGCGGCCAGCACCGCCAAGGTGGAGGGAATAGCCATTCACGACAACCACCGCGATGCCGCCCGCGCCATAACCGAGGTATTAGCCCGCGTGCCGGCGTTGAGCGGGTATAACGCAGAGTTCGCAAAGTTCAGCGCGCGCGTCTACCTTAGTGTTAAAGAAGTTACCTAAGTTACTGGGGATAGTGACCCAAGAAAGGAACTACCACCATGTCCCGCTTCAAAAAGATCGCCGCCTCGAGCCTGACCGCCGTGGCGCTAGCTGCCACCGCCGTCACTGCTCCTACCGCCACCGCAGCCGATGCCGCTTCGTGGGAAGAAACGGTAAATCCGGACTTTCAGCCGGGCGAGGCCGGTGGTTCCTCTACCGGTTCTTCCCAGCTGGACCTCACCCTGATTATCGCCGCAGCGGCCGCCGGTGTCACCGCGCTGGCCAGCGCCGTTGCCCTGTACTCCCCTAACGTGGATCTGGAAAAGGCCGCGCGCGATGCTGGCTTGTACCAGATCGCCGATCAGATTGCTGCCATTCAGGCCAACCTCCCTAGCCTGCCGGGCCAGCCCGCCTAACTCGCGTAAGGTGGTGCAGCATGGCACATCTTTCTGAACTTATGTCAGGTCCGCAGCGCACTGCGGTGATTAGCGATTGCGGCGAGCTGGTTGAGGGGGTCGTCGCCAAGCAATCGGGCATTACCGGCATGGCGCTCAAGGGCGCCGTCGCCGCCGCGAAGAAGGTCGACTCCGCCATCATCACCAAGGCCCTAGGCCGCGTGCTGCCGGATATCCTCGATGCCCTGGATCCGCACTGGCAGGAATTTTCGGAAACCTCCGAGCAGGATTTCGGTTCCTTCCTGGAGCCCCGCAGCACCCAGGTGAGCGATTCCATCATGTCGGTGGCCGATAAGCACGCCGAGCAGATTAACTCCCCCGCGCTGTCTAAGCCCTATAACTCCTTGCGCGGTAAGGCCTCGAAATTCCTCACCCCTGCGGTGCCGGATTTCGGCCGCGTGCTGCAAAAACACATGTAATTTCCGCGCGGTTGAACCTAGAACAAACCGCAGAGTATAAGTGTGGAAGTGACTACTTCCGCAGCTAACCAAACCGAGTACCCCGCCGGCCAGGATCCCGCCCGCTGGCGGGTACTTATCGTTTTGCTCACGGCACTCTTCATGTCCCTGCTGAGCGTGTCGATCGTGAACGTAGCCCTGCCCTCGATTCAATCGGGCCTGGGAGCCTCTGAATCCGATGTGCAATGGGTGCTCTCCGGCTATGCGCTCACCTTTGGTGTCATCCTTGTGGCGGCCGGCCGCGCCGGAGATCTCTTCGGCCGCGGCGGCATCTTTCTAGCGGGCATTGCTATTTATTCCATCAGTGCTGCGGTCGCCGGCTTTGCCCCCAACGCGGAAGCACTCAACGCCGCCCGCTTTATCCAAGGCATAGGCGCTGGGCTGCTCAATCCGCAGGGCGTAGGAATGATCCAGCAGTACTTCCGCGCTCCGGAGCGCGCCCGCGCCTTCGGCTACTTCGGTTCCACGGTGGGCATCGCCGTGGCCATCGGACCGGTACTGGGCGGCCTGCTCATTCGCCTCGGCGGCGCCGACCTAGGCTGGCGGCTGACCATGCTGGTCAATTTCCCCATCGGCCTTATTGCCATCATCTTAGGATTGCTGTGGTTTCCACGGCCGCTGTTTTCCCGCGTGCGCGATGAAAATGGCAATAAGCTGGGCATCTTCAAGGCCCTCGCCACCCTAGATCCCATCGGTGCGGTGATTCTCGGCGCTGCAGTGTGGGCCATCCTCTTCCCCTTCATGGAATCGTCCGCTTCCCCGGCCGTGTGGTGGCTCCTGCTGCTCGGCGCCGTCCTCCTTGTGGGATGGGTGCTGTGGGAGCGCCGCCACAAGGCCACCGGCCATCCGCCGATGGTGGATCTCACTATCTTCGCCACCCCGAGTTTTCGCAATGGCACCATCATCGCCACCTTGTGGTTTATGGGTATTACCAGCATTTGGGTGCTCGTGGCGCTCTACTTCCAAAGCGGGCTCGGACACTCCGCCCTGGCTGCCGGCTCCGTAGGCATTCCGGCTGCCTTGTTGAGCTCCATATCTGCCACACTGGCCGGCCGGTCCGTATCCGTCCACGGCCGCAAAGTCGTGGTGCTGGGCATGCTCGTGACCATCTCCGGCCTCATTGCCACCATCGCGCTTATCTGGGCCACCGAGCAATGGGGCGCTAGCGAATGGTGGATGGTCCTTTCGCTGGCCCTTGTTGGCGGCGGCCAAGGCTCGGTCATCTCCCCCAACCAAACGCTCACCTTGGCGCATGTTCCACAGGCCTACGCCGGATCGTCCGGCGCCGTCCTTCAGACCGGCCAGCGCATCGGTACGGCCATTGGGCTTGCCATTATTACGGCCATCGTTTTTGCCACCTTGCACAGCACAAGCGCGGACTGGCCGCTGTCCATCATTGCCGGCTTCGGCGTCATCCTCGCCATGTGCCTCGCTTCCCTAGGATTCGCCATAGCGGATCAGCGCAGCTCCCAGACCTAGGCCCAGCGCTTTCCGACGCCACAATTAAAGCCCACCGCGGTAGTTCCACGGTGGGCTTCATGCTGCGCTTTAGATATCCAGGAAGCGAACGTCCTTCGCGCGGCGGGTGATGAAGGAGCGGCGAGCCGAGACGTCATCACCCATGAGGATGGAGAAGAGCTCATCGGCACGCTGCGCGTCTTCCAGATCCACACGGCGCAGGATGCGGGTGCTCGGGTCCAGCGTGGTCTCCCACAGCTCTGCGGCGTTCATCTCGCCCAGACCCTTGTAACGCTGGATGCCGTCATCCTTATTGATCTTGCGGTTCTGCTCCAGGCCCTCGGCCAGCAGCTTATCGCGCTCGGCGTCGGAAAAAGCATAGCCCGGAGTACCCTTAGACCACTTGAGCTTGTACAGCGGCGGGTTAGCCAAGAACACGTGGCCGTCCTCAACCAACTGCGGCATAAAGCGGAAGAGCAAAGTCAGAAGCAGCGTGGCAATGTGCTGACCGTCAACGTCGGCATCGGCCATAAGCACGATCTTGTCGTAGCGCAGCTTCTTGATATCGAATTCCTCGTGAATGCCGGTACCCAGCGCGGTAATAATCGCCTGGACCTCGGCATTCTTGAGCACCTTATCCATGCGGGCCTTCTCCACATTCAGGATCTTGCCGCGCAGCGGCAGGATGGCCTGGAACATGGAATCGCGGCCGCCCTTAGCGGAGCCGCCTGCGGAGTCGCCCTCCACGATGTAGAGCTCGGAAATCTTCGGGTCCTTCGAGCGGCAATCTGCAAGCTTGCCTGGCAGGCCGCCGAGGTCGGTGGCGGACTTGCGGCGCACCATCTCACGAGCCTTGCGGGCAGCCATGCGAGCATGCGCGGAGGAAACAGCCTTATTGATGATGGCCTTGGCCTCTGCCGGGTTGGCATCGAACCAGTCATTGACGTGCTCGTTGACCGCGCGCTGGACAAAGCCCTTGATCTCGGAATTACCCAGCTTGGTCTTGGTCTGGCCCTCGAACTGCGGATCGCCCACCTTGACGGAAATAACAGCCGCCAAGCCTTCGCGGCAGTCATCGCCGGAGAGGTTGCCGTCCTTTTCCTTGAGGAGCTTATGCTCCTTGGCGTAGCGGTTCATCAGGGAGGTCAGGGCCGCACGGAAGCCCTCTTCGTGCGTGCCGCCCTCGTGGGTGTTGATGGTATTGGCAAAGGTGTGAACGGACTGCTTATAGCCCTGGTTCCACTGCAGCGCTACCTCGACCTCGTGATCCTCGCCCTTCGCATCGAAGGAAACGATGGTCGGGTGGATCGCGGTCTTGGACTTATTGAGGTACTTGACGTAGTCGGTCAAGCCATCCGGGTAGTGGAAGGTGACCTTCTTGCGGCGCTTCTTATCTGCCGCAGCGTCCTTCGCCTCGTCGGATTCTTCATTAAAGGTATCGCCGGCGTCCGGGGCGTCATCGAAGGACGTCTCATCCGCGCTGGTCTCGCCCGATTCTGCATCGGCGATTTCTTCCAGCTCGATCTGTTCTTCGGTGACGCGCTCATCAATGAGCTCAATGCTCAGGCCCTTATTCAGGAAGGCCATTTCCTGCAGGCGGCGGGCAATGGTGTCGTAATCGTACTCGGTGGTTTCAAAAACTTCCGGGTCCGCCCAGAAGCGGATCTTGGTGCCCGTGCCGCGGGCATTGCCGCCCTCAACCAGATCATCCGGGATGGCGTTCTGGAAGTTTTGGTACCAGTGCTTGCCGTCGCGCTTGATCTCCGCCTCCACGCGGGTAGAAAGCGCGTTCACCACGGAAATACCGACACCGTGCAGGCCGCCAGAAACGGCGTAGGAGTCGGAGTCGAACTTACCGCCGGCGTGCAGCTGGGTCATGACCACCTGGACGGTAGGTGCACCAGAGGCGTGCATTTCTACCGGAATGCCACGGCCATTATCGATGACCTCGACGCCGCCATCTTCCAGCAGCTTGACGGTAACCTTATCGGCGTAACCGGCCATGGCCTCATCGACGGAGTTATCAACGATCTCCCAAATGAGGTGGTGCAGGCCGCGCGAACCGGTCGAACCAATGTACATGCCGGGGCGCTTACGGACGGCCTCGAGGCCCTCCAGGATCGTAATTGACCCGGCATCATATGCGTGTTCTTCAGCCACGGATTCGTGCTCTCCTTTTGGCTATAGCTAATTCTAAGACCTTGACTATTCTACACGGATACCCCCTACTGAAAGACACCCCACACCCGTGAGAGATAGGAATCTGGCGCTCTCTGAGGTTATTTACATTGTGCAGGTCTGAGTAAACCTCAGCCTATTAGCCGTAGGTATCTTGTGATCCTTGCGGTTTGACCCACTGCCGCCCCTCATAATTGCGTCTTTGCTTCGGCCCGTGAATCCGCAGTTCCACAATGACATCCGGGCCCAGGCGGTCAGAGATTTTCCGCAGGATTTGCCGCTGCAGGTAGCGCAGCTCCGTTGCCCACGTGGAGTTATCACAGGATACATAGACAATCTTGTCCTTGATCCGCTGCGGCTGCGTATGCGCGGCAATGCGCTCGCCCACCAGATGCTCCCAATTGCCCATCACCCAACCATTGGCCAGGTCATGCTCCCACCCACGGTTGACCACCTCGCGGTTAATTTGGGATCCCAAGCTCGGCACGGCCAGGGTGCGCCGCTTCTTCCTGCCATCCGGGCCAGTGGGCAAGCCCCGTTGATAACCCATATACCCTTGCTTTTGCGCCTTCTCCAGCGAAGGCACCGGCATCTTCGGCACCGGGCGGGTCAGCTTCGGCGGGTTCTTGGAGGTGGACCGAACCAGCTTGAAGTACTGGGTGACGGGATCGATGCGCTGCTTGCCGACGCCCCCTTGATCCTCACTCATTCCCCTCACCTTCCTCGGCGCTGAGCTTGGAAATGCGGCCGGTCTCGGTATCTTCTACGCTCACGCGGTAGCGCACGATGGGTTCCAAATTTCCGGGCAAATCCTCATCTACGGCCGCGGTGATGAGCACCTGTTCGGCCTCGGCGGCCAAGTGGACCAGCTGCTTGCGGCGCTTGGCGTCGAGCTCGGCAAAGACATCGTCCAAGATGAGCACCGGATCCGAGCCTCCCTCCTGGCGCAGGAGGTTGAATTCCGCCAGGCGCAGCGCGATGGCATAGGACCACGTCTCGCCGTGGCTGGCAAAGCCCTTGGCCGGCTGATCACCCAGGTTGAGCACCAGATCATCGCGGTGCGGGCCCACCAGGGAAATGCCGCGTTCGATCTCGCGCTGCCGGGCGGCGGCCAACTCGGTGAGCATAACCGCTTCGAGTACGTCGCGATCAGAGGTATCGATCGTGGACTTATACTCCACGTGCGCCGGCCGCGATTCTGGTGCCAGGCCGGAATAGGCGGCGGGGATGTGGTCCAACAGGGCGTCGACAAGCGCAAGGCGTGCGGCGATCACCTGGGCGCCGAGCCGGGCAAGCTGCGCATCCCAGGTATCCAAGGTGGCCAATGCGGCGGCGCCATCGCTATCGGAATAACCGCGGCGCAGGCTGGCGGAGGCCGATTTCAGCAGGGCATTGCGTTGCTTGAGCACCTTGTCGTAGTCGGCCTTCACGCCCGCTAGGCGCGGAGTCCGCGAAGCAATGATGCTATCGAGGTAGGCGCGGCGCCCGGCCGGCTCCCCGCGCACCAGGGCCAAGTCCTCCGGGGAAAAGAGCACAGTTTTTACCACGCCCAGCAACTCACGAGGGCTGCGCAGGCGGGTGCGATTAATCTGTGCTTGGTTGGCCGCGTGGGGCTTAACCAGCAAATGGGTAGTAAGCTCGCGACCTTGGTTCACCGCGGTAATGGATACCCGCGCGCTGTCCGCGCCCTGACGCACCAGCGGTGCATCGTGTGAAACGCGGTGGGAAGATAGGTGGGCGGTATAGCCAATGGCCTCG
This sequence comes from Corynebacterium tuberculostearicum, assembly GCF_030229345.1. GTDB lineage: Bacteria > Actinomycetota > Actinomycetes > Mycobacteriales > Mycobacteriaceae > Corynebacterium > Corynebacterium tuberculostearicum_G. Next base: position 54,898 of record NZ_JASPGP010000005.1, read on the forward strand.
ACGATATTGGTCTTGCCAAAGCCATTGCGCCCGACAAAAAGGGTGATCCCCGGCCCTAGCTGCACATTAAGTTCGGGCCACGAGCGAAAATCCCGAACATCGAGATCCCTGACGTACATTAGCCCGGCAGGCGAACCGGCATGAGCAAGTAGGTGAAGTTGGTCTCCGGCGTGGGGAAGTTGCCATCTTCATCGGCCTCAGGCAGCTCTTCCGGTTCTGGGATCATGATGGCTGGGCGGGAAGGCTCGGTAAAGCCGAAGACCACGCGGTCGGTATTGATAACGCCCAAGCCATCCTTAAGGTAGCCCGGATTGAAGGCGATGAGGAATTCATCGCGGCCATGGAAAGCGCACGGCAGGGTCTCGGTGGCGTTACCAGCATCCGCACCGGCGGAAAGGGTTACCTGGCCATCGGCGAATTCCATCCGAATCTGCGCGTTGCGATCCGTCAGCAAAGACACGCGGCGAATTGCTTCCTGCAGCGGGGCGACCTCAATGGAGGCAATATTGGTGTGGCTCTTCGGCAGCAGGGGTTGCACATTAGGGAAGTCCGCATCCAGCATGCGCGTGGTGGTCTCGCGATTATCCGCGTGCAGGCCAAAGAGGCCATCGGCACCAATATTGTCATCGGTTCCCACAGCGATTTCCACTGGGATATTTAGGTGCGGATCCAAGGAACGACCGGTTTCCTGCAGGGTCTTCGCAGGCACCAAGAGTTTCGCTTCTACATCCGGCGACTTCGGCTCCCATTCCAAGGTGCGCATGGCCAGGCGGAAGCGGTCCGTTGCCGTCATCTCAATGTCCTTGCCACGGATATCCATGTGCACACCGGTGAGCATGGGCAGGGTGTCATCCTTGCCGGCCGCGGCGGCGACCTGGTGGATGGCCTCGACGAATAGCTGCGGCTGGATGGTGCCGGTAACCTCCGGCAGGACCGGAAGCTGCGGGTAATCATCCAGTGGAATCAGTGGCAGCTCAAAGCGGGAAGAACCACAAGTAACCAAGGCCTTGGAATCTACCTGGGAGATCTCCACTTCCTTGTTGGGAAGGGAAGCGACGATGTCAGAGAGGAGCTTGCCGGCTACCGCGATCTGTCCGGGTTCATCCACCATGCCGGCGATGCGGACGCGGGTGGAAACCTCGTAATCGAAGCCAGTGAACTCAAGACCATTGTCATCCGCAGTGATCAGCATCGCTCGGAGCACGGGCTGGGTGACCTTGGACGGCAGGCTGCGAGCAACCCACGCTACGGCGTTGGCAAGGTCATCTTTGGCAACGCGAAATGACACGGCTTCATCCATGGTGCGAAGAGCTCCTCTGAGGCAAGTAGGAAATTTGTTACTTACAAAAGACTGGCTTCCAACTTACCGCATCGGGCGCGGTGCGCCACAACGTGTAATTCCATCTTTGCCCGCCCGATAGGCGCCTGGCCCAAGGCAGGCCGGGCCGAATTCCACACACCCTCTTTCTTCTATACAGATCAGAGAAATAATTTAGTAGTAGTAATAAGCGCTGTGGGATCTGTGGGTAACTAGGGAAATGACAAGTTCAGGACACAGATCCGGGGTGTGCCAATTCTTGTGATCTTGCTGTGATCAATCGGGGCGAATTGTGGACAACTAACGGGATCACCGTTTTATCCACAGGTTTTGTCATTTGATCACCGATCTACACACAGCGCTGATCACAGGGCAGTTCTCCCAGCATAGAGCCTGTGGAATTTAAAACTGTGAGTAAGATCTATGAATTACAAAGATGGAATTACACAAGTGTGAATAACGCTGTGGATAACTCTTTTCGCAGCTAATCGATTACTTTCAGAGTATTTTCCGGGTTCTCTGTGGAATTACAAGTGTGTGGGCGGCTGGGTGGACGGTTTTGTTCCAAGTTTCGGTCTCTCGGCTAAGGATCTCGGATCTTGTAGTTTGGTTCCACCTTTAAGTAGCGCGAACAGAATGCGCGAAGTGACAAAGGACAGACAAAAGCGCCCTCCTTTATATAAGGAAGGCGCTGTAGAAAAGGTGGCGAGATCTAGGCGCGACCGCGATTCTTGATGCGCTGGGTAAGCGCCTGGATCTCGTCGTAGGTATTGCGCTTTTCAGTCATCTCTTTGCGGATCTTGCGATCCGCATAAATGACGGTGGTGTGGTCCTTGCCGCCGAACTGTTCACCAATCTTGGGAAGGGATAGCTCGGTCAGTTCGCGGCACAGATACATAGCCAACTGGCGCGCATGCGCCACCGCACGCTTCTTGCCCGCACCGCGCAGAGTTTCTACGTCAATATCGAAGAATTCTGCGGTGACCTCCATGATCGAGGTAGCGGTGATTTGCCTATCGGCGGAATCTGGGGCCAAATCACGCAACGCGATTTCTGCCATCTCCACGTTGATCGGCTCATTCACCAAGGAGGAATAGGCCGAAACGCGGATCAGTGCGCCCTCGAGCTCACGAATAGATGACTCAAAACGTGAGGCAATGAGCTCAAGCACGGAGCGATCCACTTCGGTGCCGTCATTAGCTGCCTTCTTCATCAAAATCGCGATACGCGTTTCTAGATCTGGCGGCTGAATATCGGTGATAAGACCGCCTTCAAAGCGGGTGCGGAGGCGATCTTCCAGCGTGGTTAGCTGCTTCGGTGGGCGGTCCGAAGACAAAATGATCTGCTTATTGGCTTGATGCAGCGCATTGAAAGTATGGAAGAACTCTTCCTGGGTGGATTCCTTGCCCTCCAAGAACTGGATGTCATCGACCATCAGAATGTCGAGATTGCGGTAGCGCCGCTTGAAGGATTCCTGACGGTCATCGCGCAGGGAATTAATATAGTCATTCGTGAATTCTTCTGAAGACACATACTTCACGCGCAGACCCGGATGCAGTACCTGGGCGTAATTGCCGGCGGCATGCAAAAGGTGCGTTTTGCCCAGACCAGAGCCACCCCAGATAAATAGTGGGTTGTACGCACGGGCGGGATTCTCGGCCACAGCCACGGCGGCACCATTGGCAAAACGATTCGAAGAACCGATCACGAAGCTATCGAAGGTGTGCTTCGGATTGAGGGAAGTCTCACGGTTGGGATCGTGCGCCGGGGCCTCACGCGGGATGCGGGCGGAATTGGTGGCGGCACCGGAGAAATTTCCCGCGGATTCTGCCTGCTGTTGGTTATAGTGCTGGGCCAGCTCATCCAGGCTTGCAGGGGCGTGACTCGACTGCCAATTGTTCTGGGAAGGGGCCTGCTGTGCAGCGGCATCCGTTTGCTGCGGGCGCGGAATGTAGTTCTGGGTAGATTCCGTGTTCTGCGGCGGTTGCGCTTGCGGAGGCTGCTGTTGTTGAGGGGGAGTTGCCTGTGGTGCAGGGTCCGCAGCCGGCGGCTGTGGCTCTTGCGGGGTGGCAAGGGTAACCGCAAAGGAACACGGCCGGCCGAGGTGGCGGGTTAGTGCCTTGGCAATGTGCTCGCCCAACTCATTTTCGACCACATTTTTGGCATCCAGGTTCTCTGCGGCAACGAGGGTGTAGCCCTCAACCATCATGATGGGACGAACCAGCTGGAGGTAAAGGCGCTGCGAGTGCGAAAAACTGGGGACCTCGGAATTGGGTTGCTCGGATTGTGCGAGCAGGTCATCAACGACCGCGCGCCAAACGGCATGCAGGTTCGCTTGTGGGTCAGTCACAACAGGCTACCTTTGTGGAATTTAGTCGGGGACGGGTGGACATTGAATAACAATTTTCACCGCGGATTCCACTGTGGTTTTCACATCGGTTTTTATCGAGTCACCTCGATCTCCACAGAGTTATCCACAGGTGTGGATGAAATAGTTATTCACAGCTTAGTTCATGACTGTGGATAACTCTTCATTGGTCAGTTTATGGCCTTATGCTGCGGAAACTACAAAAGTCTCAAGCGTTGATTTAGAGTTATCCACATGACCGGTTGGGCTGTGGAATTTGATTCTTCTGTTCTACCGCCGAAACGGCGGGTGTGTCTAGCGAGAAAAATTCACCACCCGGGTGTGGGTTGGGGTGGGCCTCGCGGTGTGGTGGATTAGGTGCAGTAAGAGCGCAGAATCTGGCCCTCTAGCTGCAGGAAAAAACATTTATGTAATTTCGGGTGTACCCGGGTGTCGATTTGTTTCCAGCGGCAGAAATCACGTAATCTGGCATGGTCTATTGCAACAAAGAGTTGCGCGTGAAAGTGACAGCGTCACCTCGCACTGGCTGGGCCCGTCGGCTAGCCGTGCACCGGAGAGACTGTGATGCGTCAGGTTCATGGAATCTATTCATCAGTGGGCGTGCCGCTGCATCGCGGTGGTGTGCCTACGCACAACTTCAAGGAGAATTAACGTGGCAAAGGGTAAGCGCACGTTCCAGCCGAACAACCGTCGTCGTGCTCGCAAGCACGGCTTCCGCACCCGCATGAGCACCCGTGCAGGTCGCGCCATTGTTGCAGCTCGTCGCAAGAAGGGCCGCGCAAAGCTGACTGCATAAGTTATGCTTCCAGCCCAGCACAAGCTCACGTCGCCGACGCAATTTCGGCGCACGATGAAGGGCAGTCGCCGGGCGGGCACTCGTACGGTCGTCGTGCATGCGCGCGACAACGCAGGTACGGACAAGGCAGCCGATATCGCCGCCACTGGGCCGCGATTCGGGCTGATTGTTTCTAAAGCCGTCGGGAATGCAGTGGTTCGCCACCGCACCTCCCGGCGGCTTCGCCATGTGTGCATGACATTCATCCCCAAGCTGCCCGCCAGCGTGGACGTTGTCATCCGTGCCTTGCCCGCCAGCGCCACTGCTAGCAGTGAGCAATTAGAAAAAGATCTTGCCAAAGCACTGCGCAAGCAATGGGATATCTAAATTCCCGCGGGGAGGAAATTCCCCCAGCCAGAGGATTGGCCAAACCAATGGTCAAAGTGGTTCGTTTCTACCAAAAACATGTCTCTGGCCTTAAGATGGTATCGACCTGTCGGTTTGAGCCGACATGCAGTGCTTATGCCCTAGAGGCGCTGTCTCAACACGGCGCAATCAAGGGTACGGCGATGGCAATAGCTAGGGTCTGCAAATGCGGCCCCTGGCATCCGGGCGGATTCGATCCGGTCCCGGGTACCAACAACAATTGAGGATTAAACACTCGTGCTTAATTTCATTTACTGGCCAATTTCGGCCGTTTTGTGGTTCTGGCACTGGCTGCTGTCCCTCGTAATGGACCCTGCCTGGGGCATTACCTGGATTCTGGCCATTGTGCTGCTGACCTGGACGCTTAAGGCACTGATGGTCAAGCCGACCATCAGCCAGATTCGTTCCTCGCGCAAGATGCAGGAAATCCAGCCTAAGGTGCAGGAAATCCGCGCGAAGTACGGCAATGACCAAACCAAGGCCGCGCAGGAAATGCAGAAGGTCTACAAGGAGTCCGGCGTTCGTCCGATGGCCGGCTGCCTGCCAGTCTTCGTGCAGATTCCAATGTTCGTTGGTTTGTTCCACGTGCTACGCTCCTTCGACCGCACCGTCGCGGTAGCCGGTGGCATTGGCCATCCCAGTGGCGACCCAATGTCCATTGAGGATAACGCCAATACCGCGAACTACATCTTTAAGCCGGAACTGGTTCAGCAGTTCTTGGATGCCAAGATCTTTGATGTTCCGCTGGTGACCAACCTGCGCTTGAACTCGCCGATTGTGGAGGGCGTAACCACCACCCAGGCAGCCGTCATCATCGTTCCGATGATCGCCATCATTGCGGTTATGACGCACTTCAACGCCCGCATGAGCCTGAACCGCCAGGAAAAGCGCCGTGCTGCTGGCAAGACCCAAGCGCCGCAGGGTCAGAACGCGGAAATGATGCAACAGCAAATGGCCATGATGTCCAAGATGATGCTGTGGGTCATGCCGGCCATGCTGGTCTTCTCCGGCTCCATCTGGCCGATTGGTTTGCTGTTCTACATGATGGCCAATACGGTCTGGACCTTCTTCCAAACCCGCATCGTCTATGCCAAGATGGACCGCGAGGAAGAAGAAGAGGAAGCCGCTAAGGTAGAGGCCAAGCGCACTTCCGCGCCTAAGCCGGGTGCCCGCAAGAAGGACAACCGCACCAAGAAACAGCGCAAAAACAAATAAACACGGAGGAGAACCCCATCGTGTCCGAGATGGACCCGTCAGTAGTATTCGGCTCCCGCTTGCCCCTCGCGCAGGCTTACCATGATTCGCTCGCTACAGACGGGTCCACTCGTGGTTTTATAGGCCCTCGTGAGGTGCCACGCCTGTGGGACAGGCACATTATTAACTGTGCCGTCGTCAAGCAGGCAATCCCGGAGGGTGCCACGGTTATCGACGTCGGCTCGGGTGCCGGGCTGCCCGGCATTCCGCTGGCCATTGCGCGCCCGGACCTGCAGATCACTCTGATCGAGCCGCTGCTCAAGCGCTATAACTACCTCAACGAGGTGGTAGAAGAGCTGGGCCTAGACAACGTGACGGTCCTGCGTGGCCGTGCCGAGGAGGGCCCGATTAAAAAGGCCGTGGCGGGAGCAGACGTGGTCACCTCCCGCGCCGTCGCACCCCTGGGCAAGCTGGCGAAGTGGTCGCTGCCGCTCGTACGCAAGGGCGGTGAGATGATCGCACTGAAGGGTTCTTCTGTACACGAGGAACTGGAACGCGATGCCGCCGACATTAAGAAGGCCGGCGGTGGAAAGGCCGAGGTCAGCACCATCGAGGGAACCACGATCATTCGTGTCCCGCGCGTGAACTAAAGTAGACGGCATGACTAATCCGCGCCTTATCACCATTGCTAACCAGAAAGGCGGCGTAGGCAAAACCACCTCCGCCGCCAACTTGGCCGCAGCGCTAGCCACAGAGGGCAAAAAAGTGCTGGTGATCGATCTTGACCCGCAGGGAAACGCCTCCACGGCCATGGGCGCGGAACATAATTCCGGCACCGATTCCAGCTATGAGGTGCTCCTAGGAGACTGCACCGCCGAGAAGGCCATGCAGCCCTCCTCGCACAACGAGAACCTCTTTTGCATCCCCGCCACCATTGATCTGGCCGGCGCGGAGATTGAAATGGTCTCCTTGGTACGCCGTGAATTTCGGCTGTACGACGCCCTACATAATGGCTTCCTTGAAGAGCACGGCTTTGAATATGTCTTCATTGATTGCCCGCCATCACTGGGTTTGCTCACCATCAACGCCATGACGTGCGCTGAAGAGGTCATCATCCCGATTCAATGCGAGTATTACGCCCTGGAGGGCGTGGGCCAGCTGCTGGGCAATATCTCCATGATTCGCGAGCACCTCAACGAGGATCTGCATATTTCCGCCGTGTTGCTGACCATGTATGACGCCCGCACGCGCTTGGCCGAGGACGTGGCAGATAACGTCCGCGAACAGTTTGGCGCCGTGGTGCTGGCCAATGTTATCCCGCGCTCCGTGCGCGTTTCCGAGGCACCGGGGTACGGTACTACGGTTATTGATTACGCTCCCTCGTCCACCGGTGCCCGCGCCTACCTTGCGGCCGCGCGCGAGCTTGACCGGCGTGGCGATTATCGCCCGCACCCGACCACCGGGGCGATTGGCGTGAGCCCAGAGATTTACGCGGAATTGGAAGGATAGGAACTCATGGCAGAACAGAAGCAAGGTGGCCTTGGCAAAGGCCTAGCCGCACTCATCCCGTCCGGTCCTGATGCTCCTACCCGCAAGCCGCGCTTGGGCGATTCCGCCGCGGATATTATTTTGGGTAATTCCACCCCGCAGCCGGGCCGGAAGGGTGGTGAAGGCAAGCGCGTAAAGGGTGCTCCCACCATTCAGCAGGGTTCTGGCTCTAAGTCCTCCAAGAAGCGCCAGGCCACCCCGGCTCCTATCGGTGCGACCTACCGCGAGATTTCCATTGGGGATATCATCCCCAACCCGAAGCAGCCGCGCACGGTCTTCGACGAGGATGAACTCGGCGAGCTCGTCCACTCGATCCGCGAGTTTGGCCTGTTGCAGCCTGTGGTCGTTCGTCCTTCCGAGGAAGGCGGCTTTGAGCTCATCATGGGTGAGCGTCGTTGGCGCGCTTCCTCCAAGGCGGGCCTGGCCACGATTCCGGCCATCGTGCGCGATACCAAGGATGACAACCTGCTGCGCGATGCCCTGCTGGAGAACATCCACCGCGTACAGCTCAACCCCTTGGAAGAGGCGCACGCCTACCAGCAGCTGCTGGAAGAATTCGGTGTTACCCAGAACGAGCTGGCGGACCGCATTGGCCGTTCGCGCCCACAGGTGACCAATATGTTGCGCCTGCTCAAGCTGCCGGTAGAGGTACAAAAGCGCGTAGCTGCTGGTACCTTATCTGCCGGCCACGCGCGTGCCCTATTGTCCTTGGATGACACCGAGGCCATGGAATACATTGCCAACCGCATCATCGCGGAGGGCCTGTCCGTACGCGCCACCGAGGAGGCAGTCACCCTCTACAAACGCGATGGTAAGCCGGCCGAATCCAAGAAGAAGCAGCCGGCACCGCAGCCGCAGTACTTTACCGATTCCGCTGAGCGCCTGTCTGATCGTTTCGATACCAAGGTCACCGTGACCATGGGCAAGCGCAAGGGCAAGATGGTCGTGGAATTCGGCGACCAAGAAGATTTCGAGCGCATCATGGCGCTCATTGAGGGCCAGCACTAAACCGGGGCGATGATCCTCGAGCCGGTACGCGAAGGCACGCGCATTCACCGCCAGGCCGCGCGCAGCACCTTTTGGGAGCTGGAGGCCTCCGTGGTCGATCCCGCCTTTGAAAAGGAAGCGTGGCTGGCCACTACCCTGCTCTCCTTTGGTCAGTGCGGCTTTACCGTGGGCGAGGACGCCACCATTCTCTTTTGCTCCCGCGAGGATGCTGCCGGCGCCGCCAAGCTTCCCACCGCCCCCGTTTCAAACGATGCGGAGATCATTACCTCGCTCTTCGTTAAGGCACATTTAATGGGGCGTGGCATTGAAGCAGTGCTTGTCGACGCCGCCATTATGCACCTCACCAACCGCGGCAGCACCGCCGTGGAGGCCTTTGGCTATTACGGCGATCCAGCGGCAGCGGCGGATTTCTTGGGCCACAAACCGGCCTATATCGGGCTGATGTCTTATGAGACTTTGCGCTCCGCCGGCTTTGAGGTAGCCGCAGATCACCCAGTACTCCCCCGCTTGCGGCTCGAGCTGCCGCCAGAGCACGATATGCTCAGTGCGGCAGCGGCCGAAGACCTCCTAGCCCGCGCCTTGGCCTAAGAACTAGGTCTAGGCCTGTTCGGCCTGGAGCAGCTCGGAGAACTTATAGGTGCCGGTTACGGCGGTGTCCTGCTCCATGAGGTACATGCGCTTTACGGCAATCACGATCGCTTCCGCAATGTCATCGCGGCAGGACGGGTTGGTGAGGATCTTTAAGTCCTCTGGGTTGGTCAGGTAGCCCAGTACGATCTGGATGACCGGCATCTGGGTCAAGCGCAGCAGGTCCCAGGTGCGGCCGTGGTTGCCGCAGTCCAGCAGCTCAGTGCGCGCGACAATCTCGCGCTGGATGAAACCGGAAAGGGTCTCACCAATGAGAGAGGAGTTGCCGGATTCGGAACCGAAGTAGAAGGTGGCAACGCCATTGGCCTTCTCATTGGGGTAAGAATCGCAGGCTAGGGAAATGACCATGTCCGCATCGAAGGCATTGGCCAACTCGGCGCGGGATTTCACGTCCGCATCGGAGGTCCGGGGACGGGAGATGATGGTCTCCATGCCCGCGGCAATCATGCGCCCCTCAATGCGCTGGGTGAGGTCCCACAGGATTTCCTGCTCGGAAATATCACCGAAGCGACCCTTGACCAGCTGGCCGGCGTCGCCGCCGCTCAAGGCGGGATCGATGACAACACGCTTGCCCGCCAGCTTTGGGCCGGCGTTGCGGACGCGCTCACGCTCTTGGATATTGTGCGCGGAGCCGCCGGTGATACGGCGGCCAAGCAGCCCAAGGGCGCGGATGGTGGCGGGGCCGCACACACCATCTTCTTGCAGGCCGCAGTTGTGCTGATATTCCTTCAGCGCCGCGTGGGTATTGGTACCGAAGTGGCCGTCTACCCGTTGCTGGTAGAAGCCGAGCTCCTGCAGCTGCTGCTGGAGCTGCGAGATATCGTCACCCACCAGCTCATTCGCAGGCTCGTAGCTAAGTACGCGGCTGCCGAGCGTGTACGAGGCTTGGCGCAGTTCGCGCAGGGTGAGATCGTCGATCTCGCCCGTGGGCACGATACCGCGGGATTGCTGGAAGGCCTTGAGGACCTCAGACAAATTGGCATCAAAGCTCTTGTCGCTCTCGGAGTACTTCTGCTTCTTCCACGCAGAAAGTTCCCCCTTGAAATCTGACAAGAGGCCGAGACGGGCCAAGGTAGCGCGAGCCTCAGCTACACGCACGCTTGTATCGCCGACTCGAAGAACGCGATTCACGCCTTATACCCCTTTCACAGCCCGCTTTAGTTAGGGCCGCATTCCAGAATTTCTACACGCTTAATCTAATAGGAATTAGATTAACAGTTAAAGCTGCTTTTTCACTTGCGCCACGATGTCATCTTTAGAACGCAGACCTACAAATTCGTCTACCTTTTCGCCGTGGTTGAAAATCAGCACATTTGGGATGGACATGATCTGGAACATGGCGCCTAGGTTGCGCTCTTCATCGACGTTGACCTTGGCGATGGTGACCTGGCCGTCCAGCTCCTCCGCTACCTCTTCCAGGATCGGGGAAAGCTTCTTGCAGGGGCCACACCACTCGGCCCAGAAGTCGACGACGACGGGCTTATCGGACTCGATGACGTCCTTACGGAACGTATCAGTGGTTACTTTCTTGACGTTGCTCATACTGAATTAACGGCTTTCTGCGAGGAAATGTTCCGCATCAATTGCCGCGCGGCAACCGGAGCCGGCCGCGGTAATTGCCTGCTGGTAGTGGTCATCTACCAAGTCACCGCAGGCGAAAACGCCTGGCAGGGAGGTCTTGGTGGTGGGTTGTTCAACTACAACATAGCCGTTGTCATTGAGCTTGACCTGATCAGTGAGGAAGGAAGAGCGCGGATCATGGCCAATTGCTACGAACATGGCAGTGACATCCAAGGTGGAAGTCTCGCCGTTGGTGACGTCCTTGAGCTTGAGTCCGCCGACCTTGCCATCGGCTTCAATAACTTCTTCGACGACCTTATTGGTCTCCCACTTGATCTTTTCGTTGGCCTGGGCGCGCTCCAGCATGATCTTGGAGGCGCGGAAGTTCTCGGAGCGGTTCACAATGGTGACAGAGTCCGCGAACTTGGTGAGGAAGGTAGCTTCCTCCATGGCGGAGTCGCCGCCGCCGATAACGGCAATATTGTGGCCCTTGAAGAAGAAGCCATCGCAGGTAGCGCAGGTGGATACACCGCGGCCAGACAGTTCTTCCTCACCGGGAACGCCAAGGTGGCGCGGGGCGGCACCGGTGGCGAGGATAACGGTGCGAGCCTCAAAGAGCTCGTCACCCACGTGCAGCTTTTTAATATCGCCTTCTAGCTCTACGGAGTCAACGACCTCCATGCGGAGATCCGCACCGAAGCGGATGGCCTGGGCGCGCATTTCTTCCATGAGCTCTGGGCCCATGATGCCCTTTTGGAAGCCGGGGTAGTTTTCTACCTCGGTGGTATTCATAAGCTCGCCGCCGTACTCGAAGCCCTCGAAGACGATCGGGTTGAGCTCAGCGCGTGCCGCGTACAGCGCGGCGGTGTAACCGGCAGGGCCGGAACCTACGATGGCAACATCGTGGACGGTCATTGCTAACTCCCTTAAATCAGAGTGTGGTTTCGCGTAACGCCCTGAGTCTACCCGCCGCGCTGATAAACGTCGGTATTAGCAAACTCACCCCATGGCCGCGCGTAGGACTTCCCTCGCTCGGGCGCGGCGGGATTTGATAGTGCCGGGCTTTACCCCTTGGGCGGTGGCAACTTCGCCGACGCGGAACCCGGCGACGTCGGTAAGCACCAGCGCCTCGCGCTGATCCTCCCGCAGCAGCTGCATTGCCTCTCGCACCACCAGCTGCTCCGCTAGGTTTTCGGAAGGGTTATGCGCGAGCAGCGGGTTGCGATCGTCGTCAAAGTCCTCCGCATCTAATGAAGCATTTTCCCTGTTAGAGCGGTGGTTCAAGTAGTCATAGCCAGAGTTTTTCACCAGCCGGTGCAGCCAGGTCGATAGCGCGGACTCGCGGCGATAGGAGTGCAGGTTGCAGCTGGCGCGCAGGAAGGCTTCCTGAACCACATCTTGGGCGTCATGATCGTTTCTGGTGTAGCGGCGCGCCACCGTGGTCAGCCGCGTGCGGTGGCGTTCCACGATGGTGGAAAAGGCCTTATTATCCCCCTCAATAAAAGCATCAACTAGTTCTTCGTCACTGCGGTCATGACTGAGCGTCATATGTAGATTCCCCCCGGATCAACAACTGTTATACACAGTGTGACCCGAGGGGAACTAGGCCGCGAGCGCTAGGCGGTACAGTCTATTGACCAGCCCGCACGCGCAGGGTGCGCCGCAGGTTATCGCGGCATTCCAACAGGATGCGGCGCAGCGCTCCTGGCAGCTCCCGGTGCAGCAGGCGCGTAGTGGCGGCATCGGCCATCGGCAACTCTGGGTAGAAGCCGCGGATGAGGCGGTTGGCAATCTCAATCGGGTGCGCGGCCCAGATGTCTTCCACGCGGGAGAAGAATTCCTCCGCAAAGGCCTCCTGCAGGCTAGCTGAGCGCGGGGCATTGAATCCGGCGACCAGTGCGTCGACCTCGGCATTGGAATATGCGCCGGGCGTGAGCGCCTTATCGAATGCGGAGCGCTTGGTCTCCGGCGTGGGGAAGGCGTGGCTGGCGCCGAGGAATTCGGTAGCGCCGGTCAGCGTATTATCGCGCTGCTTTTCCTCTTCAAGCTCGGCCAGAGTTACGGCATTGCGAGCGGCGAGGGCGCGCAAGATCGACCAGCGGATTTCGGGGTCCAAGCGAAGGCCGGCAATGTCACCGGAAAGCAGGGCCTTAAGGCGTTCGGTGCCGGATTCCTCCGGCGTTGCGGCGAGGGCGCGGATGGCGGCGCGAGCGAGCACCAGCTGGGCATCCGAGGCTGGTTCGGCCTCGTCTAGGTGGCCCCAGATTGCCTCGGCATAGTCGGTGCGGACCTGCTCGCGGTCGGCGTCGGCAACATAATGCGCACTGGCAAAGTTGGCATTGGCGCAGGCAGCAGCCAGCAGCGTGGTATTGGTCTCGTAGGCTTCGTGCTTGACGACGACCCCCACATAGTCAATCGCCGACATTTCCCCATCGCGGGTGAGGTTCCACAGGGCGGTCCAGATCACCGCGCGGGTCAATTCATCCTCGATGTCGGTCAGGCGCTCGCCCGCTGTGTCTAGGGAGGCCTCGTCGAAGCGGATCTTGGCGTAGGTATGGTCGGCGTCGTTAAGCAGCAGCAATGCCGGAGCCGGAAGGCCGGCCGCCTCATCGATGATGGTGCGGGTGGTGCCATCACCGGCTGGGAGATCGATGTCGATCTCGCGGTACTTGTGCAGGGACGCATCAAAGAGCGAGGCGGTCAGGCGGTGCGGGCGGGTGACGTCCTCGGCGTCTGCAATGATGGCCAGCTCTGCAATCTTCTCGCCCTCGGTGTGCAACTCCGGAGTGAGGGTATCCGGGCCCCAGGTGCGCAGCCAGGCTTGGGACCAGGCATCAAGATCGCGGTCCGTGTGCTTCTTGAGCGCCTGCAGGAGGTCATCAAAGGTGGCGGCGGCAAAGGCGTGCTCCTGGAAGTAGTCGCGCGCACCGGCGTAGAAATTACCGTGGCCGACGTAGTGCACCAGCTGCTTGAGCACCGCCGCGCCCTTGGCATAGGTGATGCCATCGAAGTTCTGGCGCGCGGCATCTACGTCCGGGATATCCGCCTTGATGGGGTGCGTGGTGGGCAGCTGATCCTGCAGGTAGGCCCAATTCTTGCGGGCGCCGGCAAAATTGGCCCAAGCCTCGGTGTAGTCGGTGCCGTGCACGGAAGAATCCGCGCCCATAAATTCCGCGAAGGACTCCTTGAGCCACAGGTCATCCCACCACTGCGGAGTGACCAGATCGCCGAACCACATATGGGACATCTCGTGCAGGATGGTATTTGCACGGCCGGCGTGCTGCGCGCGGGTAGCGCGGGAGCGGAAGATGTAGTTCTCCGTAAACGTCACCAGGCCGGGATTTTCCATCGCGCCGAGGTTGTATTCGGGTACAAAGATGGAATCGTACTTGCCCCACGGATAGGGATAGCCAAAGTTCTGGTGGAAAAAGTCCATGCCTTGGGCGGTAAGTTCTAGGATTTCCTCGTCCAGGTGCTCAAACATGGATGCGCGCGCAAAGGCGCGCAGCTGTGCCGAGTGGCTGCCATCCGGGGCGGTCCACGTGCGCTCTTGGTACCGGTAGGGGCCGGCGGCGAAAGAAGTCAGGTACGTCGACAGCGGCGGGGTTGGCGCAAAAGTAACGGTGGCGAGATCGCCCTCCTCGCTGCGTTCGACTTCCGGTTGGTTGGAAAGGATCTGCCACTTTTTCGGTGCGGTCATGCGCACGTGGAAGACGGCCTTGAGATCCGGCTGCTCCAGGCAGGGGAAGATGCGGCGGGCGTCGGAAGGCTCGAGGTGCGAATACAGGTAGGTCGCGTCATCGGCCTGATCGTGCATCCGATGCAGCCCCTGGCCGGTGCGCGAATAGCGCGAGTGGCCGGTGACCTCGATGGCGAGCTCCTCCCCTACCGGCAGGCCGTGCAGCCGGATGATGCTGCCATCAAAATCTACCTCCTGCGGGGTGCCATTGACCTTGACCTCCGCGACGGATTCGCCCAGGTAATCCAGGAAAAGTTCTGGTTCGCTGCTGCTGAGCTCGAGGCGGGTAGTCACGCGGTAGGTGGGGCTATCGAGTACCTCCGAGAGATCGAGGTGGAGGTGATAGGCGCGCAGGTCCACCGCCGCTGCGCGTTCTTGGAGCAACTCGTGCTGCGTCTTATTTTGTGGTGCGGTCATACTTAGGAACTATAGTTACCGCCGTCACGTAGGGTGCGGGGTTGGGGTCCTAAGCCCGCTGCCCTTTAGAGGCAAATTACCCAGCAGGTTTCGGAGCCCCGCTGTGGACCAGTTGGATTAGTTTTTGCCCGTCCCATACTCTTCATGTGGCGCAAAATGCCAGTGACCATCAGCAAGCGTTACACCACACTGAGGGATGCAACCTATGGAAACCGTCAGGCGATAACACCACACTCACCACTTTCTGTAAACATAAGGCCTAGACCCCACTAGACGCGTGTAAAACAATGCTAGGAACGGCCCTATTTACAGGAAACATTCTGCTCCAAAGCGGCGTAACAATAGGGTGTAATCAACTTTTGCAAGTGTTATCTGTCTCGGAGAGAATAAGAATCAGAGCATGATCCTCTACGTCCGGTTCCTACCCCAGATCATTCCCACCGAAAGCCGCCGCCAACCGGCCTGACCTCGCTCACTCGCCGGGCCACGGCATCACCATGGGGCTTGACCCTCGAGCCGGGAGCCCGGGTGCTTGCCAAGGTCCAGCGAAGCTCTCCTGCTGCCGTGAACTATGTCGCGGTGGACATCGCGTCCTACGAGACGGCCGATGAAATCAGGGAATTCCTGGCCGGAAATGGGGCGTCATCCCTGGCCTTTGCCTCTGATACCGATACGCGGCTCATCACCGCCTACCGGATAAACCAGGTAAGCACCGCTGTAATCCTGGACGCCGCGGGCACGGAGGTCTTCCGTGCCGTGGAGCCGGGTGCTGCGTAACTGCGGACGGCACTGGCCGCGGCGGGAGCCGGCTCAGTGAAGCCCCTTAGCCTGCGGCGGGCTCAGATGTAACTGCAGATTTGTTCAGCATCGCAGCGCTGAGGGTCGGCCACCTCGGCGGTTGCATATTGTTCGGCCACGGTCACCCGGAGCGCGGTGAGCTCCGCGATTTTCCGGTCCAGGTCCTGCAACTGTTTCCCCAGGACATCCCGTACGTGGGTGCAAGGCGTCAAACCGCTATCGCGGATCCGCAGAATGCCCTGGATCTGCGCCAGGGTCAGCCCGGCGATTTGGCTGCGGCGAATGAATTCGAGGCGGCTGAGGGTGTCGTGGGTGTAGTCACGATAGCCGTTGGCCGAGCGCTCAGCCGGTGGGAGCAGGCCCCGGTCCTCATAGAACCTGATCGTCTTGGTTGTTATACCGGCAGCATCAGCAACTTCACCGATTCGCATTTCGGGTCCTCATCTCGTTCCAAAAAATCGCATATGACCCTTCCATCGTACTGGAACGTTCCGCATCGGCACCCGCAAACCAACAGGTCCCGTCGCCAGCTTGACCTTCCCCCTTAGTGGAAGGTTGATAATGGGGTGTGACGTACTACTGGCCGTCCGGTTTCGTGTTGGGGTCCCCTGTCGGGGTTCCGGACACGAGCCGGACATATGAAGGGATGATCATGTCAATAAAAGTGAAGGGCCGGAAGCGCTCTGGCCTGGTGCTTGCGGCAGGCACTCTGCTGTCCTTCCTTGGTGTTGTGATGGTGGCGCTGGTGTGCTGCGGGGTACCCGTTCTGACGGCTGCAGCCGGTGTTTTCGCCGCGGCCGGCGCAATGGCCGGCAACCTCTGGTTCATTGCCGCCGCAGCCCTTGCCGCCGCAGCCCTTGCCGCGGGGGCCCTGCTCCTGCGGGCGCAGCGTCGGGGCAGCCCGGGGACGGATTGTTGCGCCCGTTCCCGCCCGGGGGCCAGCCTGTCCGCGAGTTCTACTCCAACACCTCATTCATCGTCGGAGCAGGAGCGGTCCGGGCAGTCCCGGGCCGGTGCTTCTGAGGATGCGGGGTCACAGGGATGACGGGTGTTTTGGGTCTGGCCTTTCTGACCGGAATGCTTGCCACGGTGAATCCATGCGGGTTTGCGATGCTGCCAACCTATCTGGCGTATTTCATTGGTTCAGGCCCCGGTGCGGGACGGAAGCGGCCGTTGCTTGCAGGTCTTCAGGCCGGGGTTGCCCTCAGCGCCGGTTTCGCCACTGTCTTTGTTACGGCCGGCCTGCTCGCCGCTGTAGGCCTGCGGTCGGTGGCGTCGGCGCTTCCCTGGGCGGCGGCGCTGATCGGAGCGGTTATTGTGGTTGCCGGCCTTGGCATGGTGTTCGGATGGCAGCTGCCCGGGGCGAGGTTGAACCTGCCCCGGATTCTGAAGACGGACGGGACCAGTTCGGGCCTCAGGGCGGTCTTTGGCTACGGGGTGGCCTATGCGGTGGCTGCGCTCTCTTGCAGCCTGGCCCTGCTGCTGGCTGTTGTCGCCCAGGCTGTGTCCACCGGGAGCCTGGCCGGGCTGCTGGCGGTCTTCGCCGCCTACGCCTTGGGCTCCTCGGTGGTGCTGGTCCTTCTGTCCCTCGGTGCAGCGGTAGCGCGGGACGTCCTGGCACGCCACGTCCGAAGGATCCTGCCGTTTGTTAATCGTCTCGGCGGAGCCGCGCTTATCCTCGCAGGGATCTACCTGTTGCTCTACTGGGTTCCGGCCCTGTCCGGCGGGCAGGCCGGGGAGATCATGGGCGGGACGGTCACCGAAGCCAGCGTGGCGCTGTCCGGTTTCATCTCGGGCAACTGGCCCATCATCACCCTCACCGCGGTGGCCGCCGTCCTCGCCGCCGCGGCCCTGGCCCTGCGGCGCCGCAGTAAAAGCAAGGCACAGGACAACAGCGCAATCACGGATGGGGCTGAGAGCAGCGACAGCACCGAAGCGTGCTGCGGCCCGGAACATCTTCTTCCCGACACGGCGCCAGGGCGCACCAACCAGAAAGGAAACCCATGACAACGACCAGAAACCACCGGCGGATCTTCACCATTACTGCCGTCGTAGCGGCCGCGGCCCTCATCCTGGTCCTGGCCCTCACTGCGTTGAACCGCGGGAGCGAAACCGCTCCCGCCGCCGGGCCAGCGGGCGCAAACAACGTGGACAGGATCGAGATCACATCTGTGGACGGCAAGGCCCTCACCGTCCCTTCCACCCGCCCGACAGTGCTGTATTTCATGGCGAGCTGGTGCTATACCTGCGTTCCGCAGACAGAAGCGATGAAGGAACTGGAACAGGAATATGCCGATAAGGCAGACTTCGTCGCCGTGGACGTGACGCCGGAGACCACAAAAACCCAAGTGGACCAGTTCCGCGAAATGGCCGGCACACCCGGATACCCCTTCGTTGTCGACCGGACCGGGGAACTCACCCAAAAGTACGCGGTCACATCCCTGGACAGTACCGTCGTCATCGCACCTGACGGTGACATCCTGGGCCGGGCCGATTCCCGGCCCATGAAGGCCGATGCCCTGAAGGAATTTCTTGACACAACACTTCCGTAGCAACACCGATCTCTTCGCTCCCGTTCTTGACCTTCCCGTGCAGGGGAAGGTGCAGACTGGGGACAGTATGCAAAAAGGAACGCCCCCGGGGTGTTCATTCGAGACTCCATGGAGGACTAATGCCTGAGGCAGCACCAGATTTTGATTTAGCCGTGATCGGTTCCGGAGGCGGCGCCTTCGCCGCCGCCATCCGGGCCACCAAGCTGGGCAATCGGGTCGTGATGATCGAACGCTCCACGGTGGGCGGGACCTGTGTGAACACCGGGTGCGTTCCCTCCAAAGCCCTGCTGGCCGCCGCCGAAGCCCGGCATGTCGCTGTGGATGCGACCGGAAGGTTCCCCGGGATCAGCACTTCCGCCGCCCCGGTGGACATGGGTGTACTGATAGACGGGAAACGCTCCCTGGTCGAGGGAATGCGCTCGGATAAATACGTGGATCTGGCCGCCGACTACGGATGGGACCTGCGCCAGGGCACCGCGGTGTTCGCCGGCACCCCGGAGGAACCGGTCCTGGAAATCACCGGACCCGACGGCACCCGCGACTCCCTGACCGCCGCCCATTATCTGGTCGCGACCGGTTCGACCCCGTGGGCACCCCCGGTGCCGGGACTGGATGAAGTCAACTACCTGACCTCGACCACCGCCATGGAACTGAACGAGGTGCCCGAGTCCCTGATCGTCTTCGGCGGCGGGTACGTGGCCCTGGAGCAGGCGCAGCTTTTTGCCCGCCTCGGATCCAAAGTGACCTTGCTGGTCCGCTCCAGGCTTGCCTCGCACGAGGAACCGGAAGCCTCCCGTGCGCTGATGGGCGTCTTCGCCGACGAGGGCATCCGCGTGGTCCGCCGCGCAGCCGTAACTTCGGTCCGCACAGATCCCGCCGGCGCAGAGGTCCTTGTCACCGCCACGGTCGCCGGGGGCCAGGAGGAATTCCGCGCCGCAAAGCTGCTGGTAGCCACCGGCCGACGCGCCGTCACCGACGGACTGAACCTGGACGCCGTCGGCGTCAAGACCGGCGACACCGGCCAGATCCTGGTCGAGAGCACACTCGCCAGCTCCAACCCCAGGATCTGGGCCGCAGGGGATGTGACCGGGCACCGAGAATTCGTCTACGTCGCGTCCGCCCACGGAACCCTGATGGTGGAGAACGCCTTCAACAACGCCGGGCGCGAGGTCGACTACCGGCACCTGCCCCGCGTGACGTTCACCAGCCCGACACTGGCCGCGGTCGGCATGACCGACAAGGAAGCCAACGAGGCGGGCATCCGGTGTGAATGCCGGGTCCTGCCCCTGGAATACGTTCCCCGGGCACTGGTGAACCGGGACACCCGCGGCTTCATCAAAATCGTCGCCGACGCCGACACCGGACGGATTGTGGGGATCACCGCCGTCGGCAAGGAGGCCGGTGACCTGGCCGCCGCCGGAGTCTACATCCTCGAGGCCGGCATGACCGTTGACCAGGTCGCGAACCTCTGGTGCCCATACCTGACCATGGCCGAAGGGATCAAAATCGCCGCACAGTCCTTCACCACCGACGTCTCCAAACTCTCCTGCTGCGCCTCCTGACCCGCGCCAGATCCCAGCCTAATCCCATTACGTTGTTGGCAGTTCCGCTTGAAGGAGCCCAGGATTCGTACTCCTAGCCCCATGCTGGGGCAGGCTATGTTTATCTGCGTTCCTTCTGCCTTGTGGCAGTGGAACTAGTCGCTGGCTTCGGTATGGCTTATTTTCGTCCCTGTCTGAAAATGATCCGGGGGTGATGCCGCCGAAGGCAGTGACATACTCCAGACTGCTAATAGGAACCTGACCCGCACAGAATGTGCGAGGTCTCAAAGTAATGTGGATGCCAGCGTGAAGTATGTCCGACCACCAGCGATGAAATAAGTCCCATACTCATTCAATTCGCTAGGAGGTCTGGCATGACCTACGACTATGTCATCGGCATGGACGCCTGCAAATACTTTCACCACGCTTGCGTCTTAGATATCGACGGCACCCAGGTGCTATCTAAGCGCATCAATCAAAATGAACAATCCCTGCGCGCACTGTTTTCAGCGTTCAGCGCACACGACCACAAGGTCCTTGTCGTCGTGGACCAGCCCAATAACATTGGGCGACTAACTGTCGCAGTTGCCCAAGATATCGGAATCGACGTGCGCTACCTTCCAGGTTTAGCTATGCGTCAACTCTCACGCATCCACGCTGGTAATGCCAAAACTGATATCCGGGATGCATATATCATCGCCCACGCTGCAAAGAACCTTCCGGAATCCCTCCGCAGTGTCGACCGCGTCGAAGAAGCCTTCCTCCAGTTGAAAGTCCTCAACGGCATCGACGAGGACTTAGCGCGCTCCTACACCAGGCTCATCAATCAGATTCGAAGTGCACTAGTTGGCTGTTACCCGCAATTCGAACAAGCTCTTCGCGGCCAGATAATCCACCGCAAGTGGGTTCTGCACCTACTTGCACGCTACGGCGGGGCCCACCAAGATAAAGCGCTTAGGTAAGGCCAAGGCAGCCGCCTTTGCTCGACGATATAAGGCACGAAATCCCGAACCTGTCCTCGATGCCATATTCGCTGCCATCTCTGAGCAAACAGTCACCATTGCAGGTGCACACTATGCCGAAATGGGCGTAGCAATGTCGGCGAAGGACGCACTTTTAAAGCTCGAGCACCGCCAACAAATCGAAAAGGAAGTCATCGAGCTCATCAACGACATCCCCCACACCCAATTCCTCCTATCCATGCTGGGAATCGGGCCAAAGACGGCTGCCCAAATTCTCATGACCGCGGGCGACATGTCCGACTTTCCGTCAGCTGGGCACCTAGCCTCCTACGCTGGCTTATCGCCCCGAACGAATCAGTCCGGAACCTCAATCATGTCGAACTCACTGAACCGAGCCGGCAATAAAAAATTAAAGAACGCCCTATGGCAATCATCTTTTGCATCCATCAGATTCCACGAGCGTTCCCGGCAATTCTATGAACGAAAGCGCCGTGAAGGCAAAAGACACAACGCCGCAGTAGTAGCACTGGTGCTGTTGCAAAGTTGGGGCAGTAGAAAGACCGGCGTGAAATAATCACGGCCATGGGCATCTTCTCCGGTCGGCATTTCCCCCGTGACATCATCCTGTGGGCGGTGCGGTGGTACTGCCGCTACGGCGTGAGCTACCGCGATCTCGAAGAGATGATGACCGAGCGGGGTGTGCCAGTCGATCACACCACGATCTGCCGCTGGGTGCAGAAATACGCCCCTGAGTTGGATAAGCACACTCGGTGGTACCGGCAGGTACCCGACTGGCAGGCCCGGTCCTGGCGGGTGGATGAGACCTATATTCGGGTCGGCGGCACGTGGTGCTATCTCTACCGGGCTATTACCGCCGGTGGGCAGACCCTGGACTTTTATCTCTCTCCGAAGCGCAATGTCGCGGCGGCCAAGCGTTTCCTGGCCAAGACGCTGCGATCGAATACAACAGCCGGGTCCCCGCGGGTAATTAATACAGATAAGGCACCCTCCCTGGCCAAGGCGATCTCCGAGCTGAAGGCGGAGGGAATCTGCCCTCAGATGGTGGAGCACCGTCAGGTGAAATACCTGAACAACGTTCTCGAGGGAGATCATGGCCGGTTGAAACGAATCCTGGGACCGAAGGGGGCGTTCAAAAACCGAATTTCCGCCTACCGGACGTTGAAAGGGATGGAAGCGATGCATTCATTACGGAAAGGTCAGGGCACGATGTTTGCTTATGGGCACCCCAATCCGGACGCGGTGATCGTCAACCGGGTCTTCGAGACGGCCTGAGAACGCCGGCACGCAGCGGCCATCAGGAAATGAGAAACTGGGGCGTCTCGGCTCTCCGCCCAACTTTGCAACAGCACCAAGAAAAAGCCCACAGCCAAAGGTGGCTGCGGGCTTGGGGAAGCTCAATGCTTCTAGTGTGTCTGGGGTTATGGGTCTACTGCTTGATAGCAGAAACCTCGAGCTCAATCTTGATCTCCTCGGAGACCAGCACGCCGCCGGTCTTCAGCGGAGCGTTGAAGTCGATGCCGAAGTCCTTGCGGTTGATCTTGGTGGTTGCCTCGAAGCCCAGGCGGGTATTACCAAAGGGGTCCTCAGCGGTAGCAACGTCTTCAACGTCGAGGTCAACGGACTTGGTGGTGTCCTTAATGGTGAGGTTACCGGTGACGGTGCCGTTGCCATTCTCATCAACGTTGAGGTTGGTGGTCTTGAAGGTGATCTCCGGGTACTGCTCTACCGCGAAGAAGTCCTCGTTCTTTACGTGCGCATCGCGGTCGTCGTTGCCAGTGGAGATGGATGCGGTACGGATAGTGGCCTTAGCAGCGGACTCAGCGATGTTCTCGGCCACGGTAATGGTGCCTTCGAAGTCTGCGAAGTTACCGCGAACCTTGGTGACCATTGCATGCTTGGCGACGAATCCGATAGCGGTGTGGGTTGTGCCTAGGGCTGCCCGACGAGACCAATGTCTGCGATGGTTGCCTTATCGGACTTGGGCAGCTCGGTGATCATGAGGAGGAGGCCGTCGAATTGCTCGGTGGTTTCCTCCAGCTCGATATCTTCCTTGCCGCTTTCGAACTTGCCCCTGGCCAGTTGGTGCAGGGAGCCAGCTTGTGGGTTCTCCGGATTGAAGCTGTCCTGATTTACGCCATAGACGGCGTACTTCGCCCCAGTGGAGTTGGACTGCACCACCGGCAGGACCGCAAGGTGCGTTGGCGTATCCAAGGTGACGAGGACGCCGGTGTCCTCCTCTTCGGTGGACCAAGTGGTGGCCGTTTTGCCGTCGATAAGCGCTGCATTGTCCTTGTTATCAGGGACGGTAACCGCAGAGGAAGGCTGGAGACGCACCGGCGGGGTATCCGGAATGTCCGTGCTGCCGTGGATGGTCTCGCTGACCGGGTTGGATGCCTCCACATTGCTGAGCAAGGACATGATCCAGGTGGTGAGCGCGGCCATTGCTACGACGAAGATGGTGGCGAAGATGCCGATGACGATGACGCCGGAACCGGAATAACCGCGGCCGCCAAAGCCGGGTTCTTGCGCCGGGTCATCCTCTTGGTCCGGTTCTACCTGCGCCTTCACCGGCAGGGCTTCAGGTGCTTCTTCTGGTTCATCCGGTGCGAAGTCGCGCAGGCGCTGGGCGATGCCGGCCAAGGTTAGCGCCTGTGCCTCTTGCAGCTCCTCCATCTTTTCCTCACGGCTGTCTTCGTCGGCACTATCGAGCGCGTAGTGCGCATCTTCGACGCGCTGGGCGGCCTCGTCCGCGGGAAGGTTGGCGTCCTCAGAAATATCGCGCAGCTTCTTCGGCGAAGGCTCCGTGGACTCTACGAGCAGCTCGAGGGCGGAGCTTAGAGCCTCGCGGTCGGTAGCGGCGGAGGTGCCATCCAGCACGGCGGGGAAGGCAACCTTGACCACACCGTCGGTAGAAACGCGGAAACGATCGCGGTGTTCCACGCCGAGGATGAGGCCGGCATCGTGGGCAGCGGCGGCGTCAGCAAAAAGCGGCGCAGTAGCTCGTGCGACGGAATGGGGATCGAGGTTATCGGCCTCAGCCACCTGCTTAAGGGAGGTGCCCTCAAACCAATCCGCCACTACCAGGCAGCCGGTGCGATAAGACAAAACTTGGATATTATCCGCCACGGTATCGAGCTCCAGCTCGGCAAGGCGGCGGGTATTGCGCGAAATCTCTGCGGAGCGACGGGCTGCAACTCCCGGCGTCGCCGGCGCAATTGGCGCCAGGCTATTGGTATCGACGAACGTCAAGGCGACCAGGCGACCGGTGGCCTGCTCGCGTGCTTGCCAGAATTGTGCACCAGTAACCGCACCGTGATCTTGAAGCAGGCGGAAGCGACCATCCGATACCGGGGCGCCCGGGACCAGGCGTGGGCCGCGGACGATGCCCGCGGACATCGGCGGCGGCACCAGGGTGGCATTGAAAGCGTCCTGGGTAAAGACCGGCCGGATTTCCGGCACGTCGGGCTCCTCCAGCTCGATGGCCTTGGAGGAATCGACCTTGATGAAGCGGGACATGCCCGGGATGCGCTGTAGGGCACGGGCCAGGTTCTGGACCTCCGGCAAGGAGGACTTGGACAGCACCAGGCCGGTGGCGATGAGGAAGATGATGCCAAGCACCGCGACCTTGATCAGCGAGACGATGGACGGCAGATTCTCCGGGAGGAGCCAATTCACGCCCCAGTACAGCACCCAGGAGAAGACCAAGCCCACTAGGCCGGCACCGGAAGCCCACAGCACGGTCTGCGTGACGGCCTTGCCGCCGAGGCTGCCGAGCTTGCGCTTGAGCAGGAAGCCGCCAATGACCGCGCCGGAGACGAAGCCAAAGCCATTGGCCGTACCGAGCAGAATCACCACGCGGTCCGGGTTGGATGTCATCAATGGTGCCAAAAGCGTGAGGACGATCTTGGTCAGCGTGATGCCAGCGATGATGAAGGTTGGCGTCCAGGCTTCCTCGCGGGCATAGAACACGCGCAGGTGCAACAGCACCAAGGCATACGGGATGAGTGTGAAGGCGGAGAAGCTGATGGTCAGGCCGAGCTGCTCGGCGCTTTCGGCGCCGTAGGCACCGTACTGGAAGAGGGCGCGGGCGATAGGAACGCCGAAGCCGGTCATGAAGATGACGATGGGGATAAGCGCGATGAAGGTCAGCTTGGAGCCCAGGGTGAGATCGCGGACCACGGCATCAACATCGCCGTCGGCGGCGTTGCGGGACAGGCGCGGCATAATTGCCGTCAGGAGCGTCACGCCGATAACGCCATAGGGCACCTGCAGCATGAGCCAAGCATTCTGATAGACCAGCGGTGCGCCGGCATCCGCATAGGCGGCCACGCGGGAGGTGACCACGTAGCCCAGCTGGGAGATGGCCACATAGGTAATGATGGCCAAAGCCATGCCGCCAAATTGCTTGATGCGCGCATCCAAGCCCCACTTGGGGCGCAGGTTAATGCCAGCCTTCTTCAGGTATGGCAATAGGATGAGGCACTGCACCATCACCGCTGTGGTGGTGCCCAAGCCCAAGAGCATGACGTGGGGATCGGCCACCGGCGTGGGCTCATGCGGGTCTAGTTGGCCGGGCAGGAAGCGATAAGCCAGCAGCACGCCAATGGAGATGAAGTTATTGATCACCGGTGCCCAGGCGCCCGGACCAAAGACATTCTTGGTATTGAGGACGGCCTGGAAAAGGGCAAAGAGGCCGTAGAAAAGAATCTGCGGCAGCAATAAAAAGGCCAAGGAGGTTGCCTGCACGGCATTGGCCTTGGAATCTTCCGGCAGCATCATCCTGGTTAAGAAGGGCGCGAGCACCACGGAGGCGATGGTGACTATGCCCAGGATGGAAAAGGCCAGGGTAAATAGCCGCCGGACAAAGGTCTCGCCGCGGTCCGTGTCTTCCTTTTCGGCGCGCACGAGGACGGGCACAACCAGAGAGGTCAGCACCGCACCCAAAACGATCTCGGTGACGAGGTTCGGGATCTGGTTGGCGCTGCTAAACGCAGTTCCCACCGTGGCGCCGAGCGTGGCGCCGATGAGCATCTGGCGCAAGAAGCCAGTGATGCGGGATAGCAGCGTCGCGATGGCCATCGTGCCCGTTGCGCGAATGACATCCTGATTGGATGATTCATTGTCCGCGTTGCGTCCAGTGAGCGCGGACTTATCCTCCTCAGGAGGAACGGTTGTGTCCTTCACCGCTGGGGTGGGGCGCTTTTCTGGTACCGGAGCGGGAGGAGAGGCCTGGACGATGCGGCCGCGGGCACCCGCTGGGGCGGGGTGCTCTGCCGGCGCGGCGGCATCCTTCGGGTCAACTACACCCGCAGGTGACTTCTCCACGTGTTCGGCCTCGCGGCCAGTCTTATCAGTCATAGAGGATACAACTTCAACTTACTTTTTAAGCCTTTGTGATTTTTTGCGCCGATGGCGGCCTAGCCGGAAGAGCGTGGCTAAGACCAGCGCAAGGGCGCCGGCTATGCCGACGCCATACACGCTTACGATACCGGCACGCGTCTGCACAGCGATATTGATGGGCTCGGAGATGGTTTGCTTTTCTGGGGTGGCAAGCCACAGGCCAATGTCCGTGCGATCGACGTCCTTAGGCATATCGGCGGTCATGGATACAGTAATAGAGCCCTTGGCCGGAATACGGACGCTCTTGGGCGTGTTGAGGCGCGCGCCATCGGGGGCATCGTATTGCAGCTTGGCCTCCACCGGTAGTGGCAGGCCATTTTCTGCCACGATGAGCAGCGGCGATGACTCGGATACGCGGGTATAGACATTGCCCGGTGGGATAAGAGCCACAGAAGAACGCAGGTCCCGCAGCGTATCGGAATGCACATCCATCGTGTGAGTGAACCGGCGCTGCGCCTCCGCATTGGCGCTCAAGCTATCGCGGTTGGTCAGCGAGAGGGCGGCGAGCAGATCCCTGCGCAAAGGCAAGACAAATTCATAGCGAGTGAGCGCGATATCGGGATCATCGACCATGATATTCATCAGCTCATCGGTATAGCGGGCCTGCTGCTCCACGCGGACGATATCGGATTCGGCAAAGGCGGCGGGATCGCTAAAGGGGCTGCCGGGCAGTGAACCGGGCTCCGCGGTCTCCTGCTTTAGGCTACCGACGGTGCGCGGATGGGACTTACCGGAAGCGATGAGCGCCTCGGCAGAGTCGAGTGCGTACTCGGCCGCGCTGGGATCCAAGTAATTGGGCAAGCGCGCCACGGTGTCATCGCTCGCGGCCAAGCTCAGTGCGGCGCCGCCGGTGATGGCACGAGAAAGATCGGAATCGAGCGAGTAATCGTAGCGCAGCTCCGGGTTGGAATAGCCCACCGTCTGTGGTTTGGAGCCGGTTTGGGCGAGGAGGGCGCCCAGGGAGGCGTCGAAAGTCACGGCGCGGCCAGGCCACGAAGTATTATCCGCCACCAATGCGGGCAGGGGCAGCTGCTGATCTACATAGCCGGAGCCGACCGCGAGCACGGTGGTGGCCGGCTTGGCACCGAGGATTCGCTCGATGGTGTGATTGCCGCGTTGCAGTCCCTCGTAGGTAAGGAAGGGATTATTCGCTTTGGCCACGGAGGAAGCATTGGCATTCGCCCACGGCATAGACATAAAGCAATCGAGCTCGCGCAGGCGCTTGAGCCAGCGGGCAGCATCTTCTTTTCCAGTGCCGGGTTCGAGGTGCACATCGTCCTCATTAGTGAACCACGAATCGCGCAGGCGCTTAGGGCGCTCGGCTTGAGGTGGGCGGGCCGAACCTACCTTATAGCCCTCCGCCATGCGGTTGACCGTATCCAAGAGGGCGGGATCGATGGCTACGCAGCCTGCCCCGCGCAGATCGTGGCTGGCATACGTGCTGACCAATCGATCGAGCCGGCCACCCTCCGCCAGCTCACCGGCCAGCTCATCAGAGGAGAGGATAAGGTCCTCTCCCCCAGCGCCGCCTGGTACCGAGTCAATATCGGCGCTGATGGGATAGATCACGGTGAGATCGTGGGGTGTGGGATCCGAGGGGGCATCGCCAAGCGCCTGCTTCTTCCCCTTTATCTGGCCAACAAGGCGTTCCTCCGCAAAGCTGACCGCCTCGCCGCCTACGGTGCCGGTGAGGGTAAACAGCAGCGGATAGGAGCCAGGCTCTTCGATGGCCAGGGTCTGCTCGCCGTGCAGGGAGGTAGGAACCTGGAAGGTGACCTCCCGGGATTCGCCCGGCTGCAGGGGCGCGGTGGTAGTGCTGGGACCGTAATACGGGAATTCGCCGGTGGCCAACTGCGTGCGGGCCTGCGCGGTATCCTCCACGGCATCGCCGCGGCGGCTCGTGAGCTGGAGATCCTCCATGGTTTCATCGGTAGGATTGTGCAGCCGGAAGGTCAGTTTGAGGTCTTTGCCCACGGTAAAGGGCTCGGCCGCAAGGAGATCAAGGTTGGCCCGCTCCGGCCCGCGCGCACCCAACCATGCCTGGATATCCTGCTGCTTTTCGGCGGCCGCGTCCATCTGCGCGGCGGCTTCTGGTAGCGGCAGGCACAAGCCCCACCCCGCTACCGCCATGCAGCCGCCCACGGCGACCCAAGACTTCAGGCGTAGGCGCATTACCGTGGCGTCACTTTCCCCGCCGCGGCTTCCTTTCGTGCGAGATCGGGAAGAAGATCATGCGCGATGCGCGCTAGCTTGCGCTCATCGGCGTAGGCCAAGTGCTCGATGAGTTCAGAGACGGGGATCCACGAGACCTCAGTCACCTCTGGATCCTCATCGTTCATAATGCCGTCTACAAAACGCAGCAAGTGGTGGTGCACGGTCTTATGGATGCGCACCCCATCAGAGACGAACCAGTAATCAATCATGCCGAGGTCCGCAAAAACCTCACCAGAAATGCCGGTTTCTTCCCATACCTCGCGTTCAGCGGTGACCTCCTTGGCCTCGCCATTTTCCACGTGGCCCTTAGGCATGGACCACAGCAGGCGTCCGCGGCGGTCAAGGCGGCCGATGAGCGCCACATAGAGCCGGGAAAGGTCGACGTTGCCATTGGCATCGACGCACTCCGCCAAGCCGGAGACAACGAGGCCACCCGCGGAGGTTTCATCGCGGGTTTCCATGGCCGTGGATTGGCCATTGCCACCGCGGTAGGGCTTGCGCTGCTGAGTGGTGCGGCGCGCGCGATTATCCGGCCGGCGGCGCCGCCTGCGCCGGGACCGGTTGCGGTTGCGGCCGCCTCCCTTGGAGGGGCCCTGTTCTTGGTTAGTCATCCCTGCCAATCGTAGTAGACTCTCACCCGTGAATTTTCAGGACACTCAGCTAATCGGCGTTCTTGCCCGCGCGGAATCCACCGTCTCCTCCCTCAGCAACCTGCTGGGTGAGCTGGTGGAGAAATTTGCCGCGCGCGGCTACTCGCTCTACCTCGTGGGCGGCTCTGTGCGCGATGCGCTTTTGGGCCGCTTGGGAAATGACCTGGACTTTACTACCCCGGCCCGCCCCGAGGTGGTCAAGGAGATCCTCGATGAGTGGGCCGAAACCGTGTGGGATACCGGCATAGACTTCGGTACCGTCTCCGCGGCCTACAAGGGCCAGCAGATTGAGATCACCACCTTCCGCTCCGATTCTTATGACGGCCAGTCCCGCAATCCTGAGGTGGTTTACGGCGACACCTTGGAAGGCGATCTTGTCCGGCGCGACTTCAAGGCCAATGCGATGGCCATTGAGCTGCTTGCCGACGCCTCCTTTAAGTTCCACGATCCCCTCCACGGGCTCCAGGACATAGCTGACCGGGTGCTCGATACCCCGGATAAGCCGGAGATCTCCTTTCACGATGATCCGCTCCGCATGCTGCGCGCGGCGCGTTTTGCCTCTCAGTTGGAATTCCGCGTCGCCGATCGCGTCGTGGAGGCCATGCGGGATATGGCTGGCGAAATTCAGCGCATCACCGTCGAGCGCGTGCAGGTGGAGCTGGATAAGCTCATCTGCGGCACGGCCCCGTGGGATGGCATTGATCTACTGGTATCTACGGGAATCGCGGACTATATCTTCCCCGAGATCCCCGCGCTCCGCATGACTGCGGACGAACACGCGCAGCACAAGGACGTCTATGCGCACTCGCTCAAGGTGCTGAGCCAGGCCATGGATCAAGAGGAAGATGGTCCTGATCTTGTCCTGCGCTGGGCGGCGCTGCTCCACGATATTGGCAAGCCGGATACCTTTGATAACACCGATGGCAAGGTCTCCTTCCACCACCACGAGGTGGTGGGCGCCAAGCTCGCCCGCAAGCGCCTGCGCAAGTTGAAGTACCCGAAGGCCACCACGGAGGCCATCGGCCAGCTGGTCTATCTGCATATGCGCTTCCACGGGTTTGGGGAAAATCAATGGACCGATTCCGCCGTGCGCCGCTATGTCACCGACGCCGGTGATCTTCTCCCCCGCCTGCACAAGCTGGTGCGCGCCGATTGCACCACCCGCAATGCCAAGAAGGCCCGCCGCCTCCAGCGCACCTACGATCAGCTGGAAGAGCGCATCGAAGAGATCGGCCGCAAGGAGGACCTGGCGCGCGTGCGTCCAGACCTCGACGGCAACGAGATCATGGAGATCTTAGGCCTCCAGCCCGGCCCTGAGGTGGGCCAGGCTTGGTCCTATCTCAAGGAGCTGCGCCTCGAGCATGGTCCCCTCGAGCGCGAGGAAGCGATTGCGAAGTTGCGCGAGTGGTGGGATTCTAAACAGTGATGTTTGCCGATAGATTATTCAACGCCCTCGAGCGCAATGACCCCGCCCCCGGCCAGCTGCTCATCGCCGCTCCGGGCATGCTTTCGCCGGAATTCGCCCGTTCCGTCATCCTCGTCATTGAGCACAATGACATGATGACCTTCGGCGTGGATCTGACCAAGCGCTCCGAGGTGGCGATTTTCAATGTGCTGCCAGAATGGCTTCCCGTTGTGGCCAAGCCGCAGGCGCTGTACATCGGCGGCCCGCTCAATCAGCAATCCGTCGTCGGGCTCGCGCAGACCAACCAGGGCGTCGATCCGGACAAGCATGATCGCCTCACCCGCCTCGCCCCGCGCCTCGCGCATGTGGATCTGCGCGCGGAGCCGGAAGAGATAGAGCCCTTGGTCTCGGGTATGCGCATGTTTGCCGGCTACGCCGAGTGGGGCCCGGGCCAGCTAGAAGAGGAAATCGAGGCCGGCGAATGGTTCGTCTCCCCTGCCCTGGCCCAAGACGTTATTACGCCGGGCCCGGCCGACCTCTGGTCCGATGTTATGAAGCGCCAACCCATGCCGTTGCCGCTGTACTCCACTTACCCTGTCAACGTAGAAGACAATTAATTCCTATCGAGCTGCAGGCAGTGGGCTAAACTAGCCCGCATGCGTGAGGATATTTCCCAAGGTTTGCGGGATACCTGGGCCGCCGCCATCGGCCTCATTCCCCTCGGCCTTGCCTTCGGCCTGCTCATGGTCCAATCCGGCTTCAGTTGGTGGTGGACGCCGATTTTTTCCATCGTCATCTACGCCGGCTCTATGGAGTTCCTGGCCATTTCCATGGTCACCGGCGGCGCCACAGCCGTGGCTTCCCTGGTTACCGGTTTCATGGTGAACTTCCGCCATATTTTCTATGGCCTCACCTTCCCTCGCCACCGCATTCACTCGCGCCTAGGCAGGGCTTATTCCACCTATGCGCTTACCGACGAAACCTATGCCATCGTCTCCTCCCTCCCCACCGACGACCGCCCGACCGGGGCCCGGATCCTCACCATCCAAATTTTTTGTCAGGCTCTGTGGGTAGGCGGTGGCATTGTCGGTGCTCTCGCCGGTCAGGTGATTCCCTCTACCGTGCAGGGCATGGAATTCGCCCTAGTGGCGCTCTTCGTCGTACTGGCGATGGATTCCTTCCGCAATAACCAGGACTTCTCCTTACCCCTAAGCGCGGCTCTGGTGGGAGTCCTCGCGGCCGCCTTCGCCCCAGGTCAACTCCTCATGGTGGCCCTGAGCGCCTACTTCATCCTGCTCATTGTTCGGTACCTATCCCCACGCGTCGATGCGGCTTTCACCTTGCGTAGGCGAGGCGACCTTAAGCGGCTCCGGGAGGGGTGCTAAATGCCGGCTGGAGTCACCCTTGCTTCCATCGCGGCCGTCCTAGTTCCCGTCGGCCTCATTACCGTTGTACTACGCCAACTTCCTTTCTCCTTTGTGAAATGGATGAAGGATAGTCAGTTCTTTTCCTTGCTCGGCATGATGATGCCTGTGGGCGTGATGACCATCTTGGTCGTCTATACCGTCCACGGGCAGTCCAGCGCCCCCGGTGGCATCTGGGCGGCTCTCCTCGGCGCGGTTGTCACCTTCCTGCTTCACCTGTGGAAGCGGGAGTCTGCGCTGTCCATCTTCGGTGGAACCGCCTTCTATATGATCCTCGTCAACGTAGTCTTTTAGCCCTTGCGACTCTTATAGGCCGAACTTGGCGGTGGCCTCGGACCACAGGGCGTCGAACCGAGACTGGTCCACGTACTGCGCGCTAATATCCGGAAAATCATCATAGGTATCCGGGTGAGGTACAACCTCTTGCGGCTGATCTACGTTGCCCGTGGAACTGGTCGGTGTTGCTACCCCGACGATGGCATCCGAGGGATCCAGTGCAATCATGCGCACCATGCGGCAGCTGCTTGCGTCGCGCTCTTCCATTTCTGCCATGTGGATCGCTGAGCCCACTCCGGGCACATTTAGTTCGGTTCGTACGTAAAGGTAATTCTTCATGGCATTTAAGTGTAGCTACGTGCTGGGACGCTGTGCGTAACGGGCCGCTAGCCACGAGCACATCATCAACTGAACCTGGTGGTAAATCATCAACGGGAGGATCAGTAGACCAAGAGACGCACCGCCAGAAGCAAAGATGACCGAGGCCATTGGCAGTCCCGTGGCTAATGATTTTTTCGATCCACAGAACTCGATAGCGATGGTATCGGCGCGGTTGAATCCCATCTTTTGGCTTGCCTTTCTGGTGAGCCACAGCATGAAGGCGACGTAGATCGCGGCGAAGACGACTAGGAACGCCAGGTCCCACAGAGAAATAGAGGACCAAATTCCGTCCACCACACCCTTGGAAAAAGCGGAATACACCACCATCGCGATTGAGCCGCGGTCCACGACCTTAGTGGCCTTGCTTTGTGCAACCTTGCCTACCCAGCGCCGAGTAAGCTGACCTAAAACAAATGGCGCCAACAATAGAAGTGCAATTTCGCCGAATACTGACGTATCGATGCGAACTCCTCCCCCAGTTCCCATGAGGAGCATGACGAGCAATGGAGTGATGATCACTCCCACCAGGTTTGAGGCAGAAGCCGATACGATTGCGCCCGCCACGTTTCCTTTCGCGATTGAGGTGAAGGCAACCGAAGACTGCACCGTGGATGGAACCAGCGTGAGGAATAAGATGCCCAGGTACATGTCATGCGATATGACAGCGGTGAGTGGTCGCAGTGCTATGCCTATTAGCGGGTAAACCACAAAGGTGAAAGCGAGAATTGTGAGGTGTAGCCGCCAGTGTTTTAGTCCGTTGAGGGCTTCTTGAGTGGAAAGCCTCGCGCCATACAAAAAGAAGAGTAGCGCGATGGCCACGTTTGTTAATTTGCCGAATATGTCGGCAAAGCTCCCGCGGGCTGGTGCAATGATCGCAATGATGACCGCCAAGATAATGAGGACAATAAGCGGGTCGGGCTTCTTCAAACGCTGCAGCATGCTAAGAGTTTAAACCCGATTCGTCATCACATGCTGCAGATACTCGGGCCAAGAAAACACAACCCGTGTAGTTTCACGTGAAACTACACGGGAAGTGCACTTTAGGCCGTGGTGACGTTAGAGCCGTCTTGTTTAACTTCGTATTCTTCCAATGGATCGCGTCCCGGGCCGGAGATTACGCTTCCATCGCTGAGATTGTAGGAAGTGTTGTGTGCCGTGCAGGTGGCCGTCATACCATCAATCTCGGTGATTGGATTGTGCTGGTGGGGACAGGTTTGGGAGTAGGCTTTAAACTCGCCTTCCTTGGGTTGGGTGAAGATCACGCCATCAACAATCTTCGCGGAGCCAATTGGTATCTCGGTAGCCGCAATTTCTGCGGACGGAGAGGAGCCACAGGCTGCGGCGTAGGCGCCTGCAAATGTGGTGGCGGTTCCAAGCAAGAACGTTCGACGGGAGCACTTAATCATGCCTCTACTCTAGCCCGTTGGTCTTGCGTAATGTGTCGGACCCGTTTGGCCGGTTGCAATCAGAGTTTCACGTGAAACACTGTAGTTAGTTAGCTAGGAGTCCTTCCCAAGTCTCCGGAGAGCCCTCGGAAGTAGTGACAAGTTCATAGGTGCCAGACTCGAAGCCTAAATCATCTACGATGCTCTGTGCAGATTGCTGTTCGTGTGCTTCTGCTACGGACGTCGTTACCTTATGGTCTTGCTCAGCGTAAGCGCCGATAACAAAAGTTGAAGCGGCGATGGCCGCTATGGCGGTACTTTTCTTCATGGACTATATTCTGCCCTTTAGGGTACTGATTACGTCCTTAGCCGCCGGGGTTCCATGGCAGTTTTACGCAACCTCTACCCTCCCTCGCAGGAACCAGAATGGGACGATGGACCTACTATAGGTGCGGTCAAGTATGGGTTAGGCCAGAAGATATCCAGAGTTATAATATCGACTGTTACTGAAATCGAGTAAGCAACTGCTCCGGAAAGTAACGTCACTGTGACTAGACTGAAGCGTGTGACGATAATTCAATACGAAAGGCATAGCTACAAAAATTCCCCTTCTGGATGAAATGTGATTCTTTTCCAGAAGGGGAAGATTACGCAGCAGTGCTTGGTCACCTATCGGATTCGCGAGCGGCGTGACGGAGCGCGTCGACATCAACCTGAGGGGCGGGTGCTGCGGCGGCCTCTTCCCCACCGCAACCGTCGGAACCACAATTACAGGAGTCTCCGCAACCCTCCTCGTCTGCGTGTGCTTGTTCGTAGAGGAACGCGGCACGTGAGCCGAGGTTGGAACCGATGGAGAGGGCTAGTACAGCGGCCACAAAAGTAAGAACCGGGATGAGCCACATCCAGCCCTCAGCGCGGAGCGCGACGATGCCGCCGAAGACTAAGCAGACGCCACTCAGCATCCAGAATGGCCCGGCAATGCGATGGGCATTGTCCCATGCTTCGCGGGATTTGCGAATCTCCTGCAGGCGCAAGCCGATATAGCTATTTCCAGGTAGGCGCTTGGTCGAGGCCAAGGCTCCCACGACGATGAGAAAGACGGCGAGGATTAAAAAGATGATTCCCACAGCGATCATGTACTTAGTTTAACCTTGTAGCGCCAAGATAAAAATCGTGGCTGGGGTGAGTGTAATGGCTAGGTCTTCTGTCGGGTAGTATACCTTTAAGGTCGATCGATAGATATTGAAGCGGCCGTTGCCTCTGTACCGCGCTGTTTCACTCTGGAACTTTTACCAAGGGGCGAAACACCCGATTTGATTGTAAGTACATGAATTTCAAGAAACTCTCGGAATCTCTATTGTTCCGTATCATCGTCGCCATCATCCTTGGCGTGGTGGTGAGCCAATTCGCGCCCGAATGGTTTGGCCGCGTATTCGCCACCTTCAATGGACTCTTTAGTAACTTCCTCAATTTCTTTATTCCGGTCCTGATCTTCGCGCTTATCGCCCCGTCGATTGCTGGTCTGGGACGGGGAGCCGGAAAATGGCTGGGTGTTACTGCGGGTATTGCCTACGGCTCAACGATTGTTGCGGGTCTTCTTGCCTACGTACTTGCGCACTGGCTCTACCCCACCATGCTCAGTGGTCAGGATCTGATTACAAATGTCTCCGATATTGATGAGGGGGCACTCACTCCGTACTTCGAGGTGGAAATGGCGCCGCCTTTTGAGGTCATGACGGCTCTCTTGTTGTCATTCTGCATCGGTGTAGCGATGACTACAGTGAAGTCCGATACCTTGTATGCGGTCACAAAGGAATTGGAGAGCGTAGTAGTCAAGGTCATTTGGGGCTTTGTAGTGCCAATTCTGCCCTTCTATATCTTTGGCATGTTCCTAGGCTTGGGCATGAATGGCAATTTGGGCTCAGTACTCTCGGCCTTCGCGAAGGTCCTGATCCTGGCGGTTGTCATGACTCTGGTTTACCTGGTGCTCCAGTACATCATCGCTGGTGCCATCACCGGTAAGAATCCTTTCAAGGCATTGCGCAATATGGTTCCGGCTTATTTCACCGCACTCGGAACTTCTTCTTCTGCCGCCACCATCCCGGTGTCTATGGAGTCCACCTTGAAGAACGGCATTTCGAAGCCAGTGGCAAGCTTCGTTATCCCGTTGTGTGCGACCATTCACCTCTCTGGTTCCATGATTAAGCTGACGCTCTATGCCTTTGCGATTGTGTACATGGCGAACCTGGATATTAGTATGAGCGCCGGCCTTGGTTTCATCTTCCTGTTGGGAATCATGATGATTGCGGCACCAGGTGTGCCTGGCGGCGCGGTTATGGTCGCAGCTGGACTACTGGCGGATATGATGGGCTTTGACGATGGCATGGTGGCGCTGATGATCGCGGCCTACATCGCCATTGACTCGGTCGGCACAGCTGCCAACGTTACTGGCGACGGCGCTATCGCGATGATCGTGGACAAGTTCGCGGGCTCCAAGAAGGACCACACCGAAGAGGAATCTGCAGAAGCAACCGCGTAGAGGCTTTTTATAGGGAACCCTCCTCAGCTGCCGAGAGCTGAGGAGGGTTCTTCGCGTCTTCAGGACTACTCTTGAGTCGCTGCCTTCATGCGAGCTACATACTCGGCGAGTTCCTTATGTAATGCTCTCTCGTCGGAAATGCGGCCTGGAGTTCCTTCCACTGGCCTGCCTTCCGCGTCTGTTTCACGTGAAACGTGGCGATCGATAATCTTGGTGATTGCGGAGCCAGTAATGGCGCCCGCTGTCCCAGCGGTCACGGCATCGCGCACGTGTTGCGGCTCGGAAATGCCGAATCCTAGCAGTACCGGAGGTCCATCGAATCTTTTGATGTTGGCGACGACTTCTTCGAGCCCAATAGTCTCGGATTCCTTTTCGGCACCGGTAACTCCATCTCTCGATACTGCGTAGATATAGCCGCGCGAGCTTTGAGCGACGCCCTCGAGGGTGTGCGCAGTCGCGCGGGCCGGGGCGATAAAGATTGGGTCAATACCGGCCTTTTCTGCTGCGGCGATGAAGGGAGCGCCTTCGCGCACGGGGACGTCGGGAAGCAAGATGCTGTCCGCGCCCGCTTCCGCAAACTCGGCGTAAAACCGGTCGAAACCGCGAGTGAAAGCCACATTGCCGTAGATGAGCATGCCGATGGGAAGCTCGGGAAATTCCGCGCGAATTGCTCGCACCTGTTCCAAAGCGGAATCTACGGTGGCGCCGCCATCAAGCGCCCGAAGGTGGGAGGCCTGAATGGTGGGGCCGTCGGCCACTGGGTCAGAAAATGGAACGCCGAGCTCCAATGCATCGGCTCCGGCCGCGACGACCGTTCGCACGATGGCCAGCGTGTACTCCGGCGTGGGATCGCCCAACATAAGGAACGGGACGAAAGCGCCCTCTCCCCTGTTGCGCAGTGAGCGGAATAGGTCTTCGTATCGGGTGCTCATTAGTTCTTCTCCTGGAGCTTAAATTCTGGGTGGTTCTCAAGGCTGTGGCGAACGTGGTCGATATCCTTATCGCCGCGGCCGGAAAGGGAGACCAAGATGTTGATGTCCTCATCCTTCCGCTTCAAGGCGTAGGCCAACGCGTGAGAGGATTCCAGAGCGGGAATGATGCCTTCCTTAGTGGTAAGAAGCTGGAATGCTTCGAGTGCTTCGGCGTCAGTAATGCCGACATATTGTGCGCGGCCGCTGGCGTGAAGGTGCGCGTGCTGCGGTCCTACACCCGGGTAGTCGAGCCCGGCGGAAATCGAATAAGATTCCTCCACTTGGCCGTCCGCGTTGCGCATGAGGTAGCTGCGCGCGCCGTGGAGGATGCCGACCGTACCGTTGTTGATGGTGGCACCGTGCTTGCCGGAGTCTAGGCCTTCGCCGCCAGGTTCGGCGCCGACGAGTTCCACTTCCTCTTCTTCAATAAATTCTGCGAATATACCGATTGCATTAGAACCGCCGCCGACGCAAGCCACGACTACATCCGGTAGCCCACCGGTGCGCTCAAGCATCTGGGTCTTAGCCTCTTCAGAGATCACCTTGTGGAACTCTCGGACGATGGTTGGGAATGGATGGGGTCCGGCCGCGGTACCGAGGAGATAGTGGGATTCATGGAAAGTGGCGGTCCAATCACGGAGGGCTTCATTCACCGCGTCCTTAAGAGCTCCGGATCCGGTGTCGACGGCGACGACCTTCGCACCCATCAGCTCCATACGGAATACATTTGGCTGCTGTCGGGCCACATCTTTCGCGCCCATGTAGACCACACACTCGAGATCCAGTAGTGCGCAAGCAAGTGCAGTAGCGGTGCCGTGCTGGCCCGCTCCGGTCTCCGCAATAATGCGTGTCTTCCCCATTCGTTTTGCTAGCAGTGCCTGGCCGAGAACTTGGTTCGTCTTGTGTGCTCCACCGTGTACGAGGTCCTCACGCTTGAGGAAAATGCGCGCCTTGCCGCCGAGGTTCCTCGCCTCTGTAATTGGTGTGGGACGGCCGAGATAGTCACGCAACAGTGCGCTTAGCTCTTTGTGAAAGGCTGGGTCGTTTTGTGCTTCGACAAAAGCCTTCTCAAGTTGGTCGAGCGCTGGGATGAGGGATTCGGGGACGAACTGTCCGCCGAATTCACCAAAGTATGCCGGAAGGAGCGTTTCACGTGAAACTGTCATCGTTCTCTTCTTTCTATGGGTGTGTGTAGTTTCGGATGGTGCTAAAGGCTTGGGCGATCAATGAGGAGTCCTTGCGGCCCGGTGCATACTCCAAGCCTGAGTTGAGGTCCAGTCCCGAGGTTCCGATTCTCAGTGCCTCTTCGAGGTTCTCTACCCGGAGTCCTCCAGCGAGGAGAGCTTTCTCCTTCACTTCAGGGGGAATCGTCTGCCAGTCAAATGTGGTTCCCGTCCCGCCACTACCGGAGTCGAGGACGAGGGCCTCTACCTCTGGCACTAGGTCCGGCGTCAAGGCAGCGAAATCAGAGATATTCATGTCGATGGCCCGCCAAAGGTTAAGGCCGTCAGCGACGCCGCGAACATCTTGAAGGAATTCCAGCTCTGCTTTCCTACTGCCTTGGAATGGGGCGTGAAGCTGGAGAACTTTGAGGCCGGGGATCCTGGCTAGGTTTCCTAGCACGTCCAAATCCGTAGACCGCGTCACGGCTACGTACTCCAACTCTGGTTCCGCGGAAATGATGCTTTGTGCGGTTTCACGTGAAACACTGCGGGGCGAATCCGGCGCGAAGATGAGTCCCCCGTAACGGGCTCCAGCAGCGCGCGCTGCTTGTGCGGAGGAGGCGGTAGTAAGGCCGCATACTTTATTGGTGCCAAAGACGAGGTCGCGCGCCGCCCGATCGATATCCTCGTGGGAGGTGAGCTGGGAGCCTACAAGGAAAGCATGAGCGTGGGCTCCTAACCGGCGGACGGTGGCATTATCTCGGATTCCAGATTCGGAAACGATCACCTTTCCGTCTGGAACATGGCGGGCTAGGCGTTCGGTACGGCCTAGATCAATGCTGAGATCGTGGAGATTGCGGTTGTTGATGCCGATGATATCGACGCCGAAATTCACCGCGCGATCCACTTCGTCCTCGGTGATGGCTTCGGTCAAGACGTCTAGGCCGAGTTTGACTGCCAGTGCTTTGAGCTCACCGTAGGTGTCATCGTCCACGATAGACATCATGAGCAAGATGGCATCGGCGCCGTAATAACGCGCGGCATAGACCTGGATGGGATCGACAATGAAGTCTTTACACAGCACCGGTACATGGGTGGATAGCGCGACGGTCTGCAAGTGGTCGTAGTCGCCGCCAAACCGATTGGGCTCGCATAACACTGAGATGGCGGAAGCGTAGCGCGAGTAGATCCGGGCGATATCGCCCGGGCGATAGTCCTCGCGAATTTTGCCAAGGGACGGCGAGGCGGACTTGCACTCCATGATGAAGCGGTTGGTTCCACGGAGGGCGTCGGCAAGCGAACGCTCCGAGCGTGGCACGCGAGCCAAGTCCACGTGGGACAGGCGCTCCCGGAGTGCGGGCAGGTGAGTGCGGCGCTGGGCGACGATCTCCTCGAGCACCGTAGGCAAAGTATTCTCCGACATTAGCTCTCCTCCCCTACGGCATAGTTGGCGTTCTCGTGGAGTGCGAGCCAATCTTCAACAGTGCCGCTACTAATCAGTTCCTTGGCGTGAGTGACTCCCGCAGCGATAGTCTCCGTGGTCCCGTTGAGGTAAAACATGGCGCCGGCGGTGGCGGCAATGGCGTCACAATGGGCGGACTCGCCACGTCCGGCAAAGACCGCACGAAGGGCTCGGGCATTCGCGGCTCCGTCGCCTCCGGTCAAGTCCGTCAGCTCGTGGCGCTCAATGCCGAGGTCTTCTGGGGTGAGCTCATAAGAGACAATCTCGCCGTCGTTGAGCTCCCAGACCTGCGTAGTGCCGTGGGTAGCAATCTCATCGGTGCCAGCACCGTGGACTACCAAGGCGCGCTTTCGGCCGAGTTCTCGGAAGACTTCCGCGATGAGTTGGCCTTGCGCCGGGTTGGCGATGCCCATGATTTGGAGAGAGGGGCGTCCTGGGGACAGGAGCGGTCCTAGCGTATTGAAGATGGTGGGGATACCTAGCGCCTTGCGCACCGGTTGTACGTGGGCGACTGCTGGGTTGTAGGCCGGGGCGAATAGGAACGTGAAGTTGGAAGCTTTAAATTGGCGCACTGCTCGGGCGGCGTCTAGGTCCAGTGGGATATTCAGGGCTTCGAGAACATCGGCCGATCCGGACTTGGAAGAGACTGAGCGGTTGCCATGCTTGATCATCTTCACTCCCCCAGCGGCGGCAACGAGGGAGGCGCCGGTAGTGATATTGATGGTATTCGCGCCATCGCCACCAGTTCCGGCCGAATCCATGAGTCCTTCTCCGGTGATGGGGAATGGATAGCCCACCTTCAAGAATGCTTTGGCCGCGCCGGCAATGTCTGCGAAGGTCTCGCCGCGGGTGCGGATATGGGTAAGCAGCGCCGCGATATGAATATCGTCGTAGTCGCCCACGGCCAAGGGGGTAAATACTTCCATGGCTTCTTCGATGGTGG
Organism: Corynebacterium tuberculostearicum; assembly: GCF_030229345.1. GTDB lineage: Bacteria > Actinomycetota > Actinomycetes > Mycobacteriales > Mycobacteriaceae > Corynebacterium > Corynebacterium tuberculostearicum_G. The sequence continues at coordinate 95,986 of NZ_JASPGP010000005.1, forward strand.
GCTGAGAGTTATTCAGGAAGGCTTCCAAGGTACGCAGTGGGTGGTGATTCATTTTTAGTTCTCCGTATCCATAGTGGTGTGCGTATATAATTGATTAATGCAACGCTCAAGCATGAGGGGGCCGCGGGGCGTGAGGATAGACTCGGGGTGGAACTGGAAGCCAAGGGTGCTACCGTCATCCGTCTCGGCCGCCATGGCTACCTCTCCGATGTCCGTGGGCGTACGTGCGAGACACCGCATCCCCTGAGGGAGGTCCGCGCATCCAAGCGAGTGATAGCGCGCCACCGGAACTTGCGTACCTAGGTGACCCGGTTGGTCCGGCTCGGTATCAGTGGCAAGGCCCTGAAAGACGGGGTGCATTACCCCGGCCTCGGTAAGAGTCATCGGGACGGATTTCCCGTGTACGGGCCCGCACGGTTCGACTGCGCCGCCGTGGTGCTCGAGTAGCGCTTGGAAGCCGAGGCACACGCCGAGGATCGGGATGGTGCCTAGGGTGGCGTCGATAAGCTCCATCATGCAGCCGGCGTCCCGTGGATGACCGGGGCCCGGGGAAAGCACAATAATGTCGGGCTGCGCGCGCATCACGTCTTGGACCGCAACGGTATTGCGAAACACGGTGGTATCGAACCCAGCGAGGGCATCGACGAGGTTGTAGACAAAAGAATCGTGGTTATCCAAAAGGACAATATGCGGCGAGGTCATCGCTGTACCTCCAATTCGGCTCCGTGTGCCATAGCGATGGCATGGAGGACGGCGTAGGCCTTATGCACCGTTTCATCGGCCTCGGCTTGCGGCACGGAATCCTTGACCACGCCGGCGCCGGCTTGTACCACCGCGGTGCCGTCCTGGACGTAGGCCGAGCGGATGACGATGCAGTTATCCATGGCTCCATCGCCGCGCAGGTATCCCACCGCCCCGCCATAGGAGCCGCGGCGCTTTCCCTCCGTGCGGCGCACCAGTTCGGTGGCGCGCAGTTTGGGTGCTCCCGTAAGCGTTCCCATATTCATGCACGCACGGTAGGCATCGAGCGCATCGAAGTCCGGGTGGAGCGTCGCCGTGACGCGGGAGACCAAGTGCATGACCCGCGAGTAGCGGTCAACGTGCAGGAGTTCAGCCACCTGCCGGCTGCGGGGCACAGCCACGCGAGCGAGGTCATTGCGTGCAAGATCAACCAGCATCGTGTGTTCCGCAATCTCCTTCTGGTCTGTACGCATGTCCAGCTCGTTGCGGATATCTAGTTCATGGTTGATGCTGCCATCCGGGTTGAGCCCGCGCGGCCGGGTTCCGGCAATGGGATAGAGCTGGACCTGCCTATCTTTTGGCGTGAATTTGAGGTTTGATTCCGGCGAGGCGCCGAAGAGCTCATAGGCGGCACCGCGGAGGTAGAACATATAAGGCGAGGGGTTGGTCTCGCGCAGTGCTCGGTAGGCAGCCAGGGCGTTGGGGCATTCCACGGTGAAGGCGCGCGCGGGCACTACTTGGTAGATATCACCGGCGTGAATATTGCCTTTAAGCTTGTCGACGCCCGCCCGAAACCCTGCATCATCCACATCCGCCACCGCCCGGATCTTTTCCTTTTGGGGCGCCGCGGGACGAGCGGCGGCCGGCAGTGAGGCAAGAGAATCCAACTCTTCCCGCAGGCGCTTGTCGTCGATGTCCCAGCCTTCTAGGTGCGCAGTCCCTTGCAGGTGGTCCACTGCCAGGACCGTTTGGGCTACCAAGAATTCATAGTCCGGGTAAGTGTTGGCCCCCGGTTTAACCTCGGGCAGTTCCTCGAAAGTAGCGAGGTAGTCATAGGCGAATCCACCCCCAAGGAACGGCAATAAAGGAGTGGAATAGTTGGCTTCTAATTGCAGGAACCGCAAAACATCAGCGGTAGATTCGGCAAGAAGCCGCTCCCGCTCGTCTGGGTGTGTGGACAGCGAGAACTCGAAAACCGCGGTGGTAGTTTCACGTGAAACTAAGCGATGGTGGAACCGCTCCTCCAGGGAAGGAAGGAGCGACTCCCCCGCTTCCGTGAGAGCGCGTACCTCGACCCTCTGGCCGTGGCACGTTACTTTCAGGGCCGCCTTGAGTACGGCGAGGCAGTTGAGATTCTTCTTGGTCTCAATGTCTGCGCTCTCGAGCAATAGGGAGTCGTGCGGTTGTGCGAGGCCGTCAAAAATCGCGGCCGCGTCGCTGTCGTAGGGTATATCGCGAGTGGCGGTGTATGGCATTGCAGTGCCCTTTCGCTGGGTGAGGGAAACGGATAGTGAGCTTCCGCGAGCAGGGGCACTAAAACGCCAAAAGGCCCGCAGAATGCGAGCCTAAAAATGGGAGGTGGAATAAGGCCCGCGGGTTACGCGCGCCACCACCAAGCAGTAGTCATCTTCTTCATGTCGGTCATACTAACCTACATTTCTATAGCCTGTCAGGTAATCGATAAAAATATTCATCCTCTCCCCCTATGCGCTTGTGCTAGGCGCCGAACCAAGAAAACCAGCTAACGAATCGCGGTACTGTGGAGTGCATTCACGCAATGGAGAAAGGTGATGAATATGAGCATCGATCAGAAGGAACTATTAGCGAAGGTCCCCACTCAGCTTTTGATTGGCGGACAGTGGCGCGACGCGTCTTCCGGCGAGACCTTTGACGTAGAAAATCCGGCGACGGGCGCGACCATCGCCACGCTGTCGTCGGCGAATTCTGATGATGCGGTGGCTGCCCTCGATGCTGCCTGTGCGGTCCAGGATGAGTGGGCGCGCACCACTCCGCGCGAGCGCGCCGATATTCTCCGTCGCGCCTTTGAATTGGTACACGAGCGCGCCGATGAGTTCGCCACCCTGATGACCCTTGAAATGGGAAAGCCTTTTGCCGAGTCGCAAGGTGAGGTCACCTATGGTGCGGAATATTTGCGGTGGTTTAGTGAGGAAGCCACGCGCGATTATGGCCGCTACTCCCCTGTCCCGGAAGGCACCTTGCGCATGGTTACCCGCCGCAAGCCCGTGGGTCCGTGCCTATTGATTACTCCATGGAACTTCCCCCTCGCCATGGCCACCCGAAAGGTTGCCCCAGCCGTTGCAGCGGGCTGCACCATGGTCCTGAAGCCGGCCAAGCTGACGCCGCTCACCGCGCAGTACTTCGCCCAAACCATGCTCGATGCCGGCCTGCCGCAGGGTGTCCTCAATATTGTCTCCGGTAGCTCCGCTTCGGCCATTTCGGAGCCCTTGCTTGCCGACGTCCGCTTGCGCAAGCTCTCCTTCACCGGTTCTACCCCAGTGGGCAAAACCCTCCTCAAGGGTGCCGCGGACAATGTCTTGCGCACCTCCATGGAGCTAGGCGGTAATGCACCGTTCATTGTTTTCGAGGATGCGGATATCGACCAAGCGGTTGCGGGAGCCATGGGCGCGAAGATGCGCAATATTGGCGAGGCTTGCACCGCGGCCAACCGCTTCGTGGTGCACGAGTCCGTGGCGGAAGAGTTTACGCAGAAGCTGGCAGCAGAGTTTGAGAAGCTCGTCGTCGGCAATGGCATGGACGAAGGCGTGACGTGTGGTCCGCTGATTGAGGCTAAGGCACTCGACAATATCGCAGCCCTGGTTGAGGATGCGGTGGACAAGGGCGCGACCGTTGTCACCGGCGGCTCTCGCGGCGAGGGCGCGGGCCACTTCTATGTGCCCACAATTCTGAGCAATGTTTCACGTGAAACTCGCGTGGCTCAGGAAGAAATTTTTGGACCGGTCGCGCCCATCCTTACCTTCAAGGATGAATCGGAAGCGCTAGAGATTGCGAACGATACGGAGTACGGACTTGCCTCCTATGTATATACGGAGGATTCCGATCGCCTCTGGCGCGTTGCCGACGGCCTCGAGTTTGGCTTGATGGGATTCAATGCCGGTGTCATCTCTAATGCCGCTGCCCCATTCGGCGGTGTCAAGCAATCTGGTTTAGGACGCGAAGGCGGCGCCGAAGGTATTGAAGAATATACCGCGGTGCAGTACTTGGGTATCCGTAATCCTTATACCGGCGCCTAAAGGTTTGAGCGCCTAACAAGGCGAGAAACCAGCCGGGCTTTCTTTCGCGCCCCAGCTCAAGTCTATTCAGTAGACAGTGCTGAAGAGACAGCGCTGAAGAAACTTTCTTAAGCGTGCACGAATCTGTGCTACCTGCCCAGTGGGTAGCATTGTGCCAGTTCAAGGCGTGGCGATTGCCGGTAGCCGCCTACACGAGGGCGGCTTCGATAAGAGCCTGTAAGGGCTTTTAATTAACCTTTGCAGCCTGCGGGGCGTATAGTGCCTCTCCGTATAATTCAATTTCTATTTCCTTCGTCTGCGATGCGCGGCCTTATGGCCAGCGCGTGGAGAGGGAATTTTCTTTTTGTTATTTGGAGTGAGTATATGACGCCTACAGAATCTGCAGCGGCTAAGCCGCAGCTGATTACGCCTACGTTTGTCCTCGCGTGGGTGGCTAATTTTTGTCAGTTCTTGGTCTTTTACCTGTTCGTAACCACCATGGCCCTCTACGCGGTAGAGAGCTTCGGGGCATCGGATACCGTCGGTGGTTTCGCCTCCAGTGCCTTTGTTCTGGGCGCGACGTGCATGCGCGTGTTCTCCGGCTGGATCGTGGACCGCGTGGGCCATAAGAAAGCGGCCTTGACTTCCCTGGCCTTCGTCACAGTTGTAGCTGTGGCGTACTTTTTTGCCCATAATGTTGCGGTCTTGATTATCGTGCGAATGGTGCACGGCGCGGGCTATGCCTTGACCTCCACCGCACTCATGGCGGTGGCGCAGTCCGTTATCCCACACGAACGCCGTGCGGAAGGCACCGGATACTTCGCCCTGGGCACTACCCTTGCAACCGCGTTTGGTCCAGCTATCGGCCTGCTCTTGGCCAATAACATCGGCTACACCACGCTTTTTGCTGCCGCCCTTGGTGCAAATATTGTTTCCCTGATCCTGGCCTTGGTGCTGCGCTATCCGGCCGAGGTTTCCTCCGAAAAGCCGGCCTTTACGTTGCGCAATGCCGTGCACCCCAACGTGGTGCCCATCGGTCTATTCATGCTCCTGGTCGGCATCGCCTACTCCGGCGTGGTGACCTACCTCAACGCCTACGCCCGCAAGGAAGACCTGGCCACCGGCGCAGGGCTCTTCTTTATCGGCTATGCGGTCACGATGCTCATCATGCGCTTCTTCTTGGGCCGTATCCAGGACCATAAGGGTGATAATGCCGTAATGTACCTCGGCTTGGCCGCCTTTGTCGTGGCCCTGCTGATCATGGGCTTCCCCACCAATGACGTCATGCTGGTGGTCGCGGGCGCCTGCACCGGTTTGGGCTTCGGCACCCTCAGCCCCGCCTGCCAAGCCATCTCCGTGCGCTCGGTTCCTACCGCGCAGATGGGCGCCGGTATCTCCACCATGTTCCTGCTCATGGACCTCGGTATTGGCCTGGCCCCGTTCGGCCTGGGCCCCATTGTTGGGGCAACGGGCTTTGACACGATGTATCTCATTCTCGCGGGTCTCGTGGTCATCGCCGCTATCTACTACTTCTTCGTGCACGGCCGCTTCCCTAAGGCGAAGGGGCACCATCTGAGCTTTGAAGCGGGCAAGTAACACAGCCACTGCCCCTCCTTCGCACTCGGCATGAAAAGCACGCCAGCGCTTAGCGCTGGCGTGCTTTTGTTTTGCGCGCATTCCGGGCAGGAAGAGGGTGCTGTCCTCGCCGGTAAGCTAAAGGCCATGACTCAGCCTGCGGTTCCGGGAGTAGAGTATGCGTCGAGACCCGCTGAGCTCGACATGAGGACGCGGCAAGGCGATACCTTTCGAGCAGTGCCAATAGTGATGGGGAACGTTCAAGGTGGATTGGATCGGCGGACTATGAGCCCTTGTGTAACTAGGTGCGAAGCGAGTTCTGTTGGTGAGTGGGCAGGCAGCCAGCATCTACAACGCGCCGGGCAAGGGCGCGGTCGCCCATCTTGGCGGCAAAGGCCATGCGCATCGTGATGCCGTGGCTGGGCGGAGTATCCAGCTCAATGACGTCGCTGGGACGAATGCGGCCGGGGGAAATGATGCGCAGGTAGGTGCCGCAGTCGCCACGCGCGGTCCAGCGCTTGAGCCAGCCGCGCTCCCCTAGCCAGCCAGCGAAGGTGGCACACGGTTGGCGGGGCACGGATACCTCAAGCACGGCGGTGCCGATGCGCACGCGCTGATTGATGAGCAGAGCAGACAGTTCGATGCCCTGCGTGGTGAGATTTTCGCCAAAGCTGCCGGAGGCCAGCGGGCGGGAAAGCTCGGATTGCCAGTAATCCAGTTCCTCACGGGAGTAGGCATAGACGGCCTTATCGTTGCCGCCGTGATGTTGGGTGTCACCAATTATATCGCCGCGCACGCCGGACCCATCGCCATAATGGGGTCCGGGTGCTGCCAGATCGATAAAGTCTTGCGGCTTTTTGTCGATGCCCGAGAACTCATGCCGCCCGCTCGGGTCCGGTCGGCGGACGGCGACATTGGTAGAGATGACCTGCATGCCTGCCACCCTAGCTGAGCGTGAGCGCCTCCGCGGTGAGAATATCGCGGTAGAACAGCTGCGGGGCGAGGGAGACGGCCTCGGCGAGCTGTGGGAGGGCGTCGTCAAGCGTGGCGGCGAAAGCAGGGTCCGCCAGCTTGCCATTGGCCACGCCGCGCGCCGTGATGGCAAAGACATAGGAAATAAACGGCATCCAGGCGGAATCGCCGAGCTCCGAATTGCCATCGCCAAAGGCGTCCAGCGCGAGCAGGGTATGCAGGACGGACTTATCGACGCCCAGCTGTTGCAGCGTCACCCGCAGCTGCATTGCGGTGCTACGCAGGTTAGAAATGGTGCCCAGGCGGGTGAGCGCAAGGTCATTGGCAAAGCACTCGCGCAGTGCGGCGATGCGGTGGGCATCATCGCAGAGCTGGTCGCTGTCCATTGCTGGCGTAGGTGCCTCGCCCGTTGCACTCATCAGCAGCATGGGGCGGGTGACATCGTCGACGCCGGTGGACGGCACGCGCGCGAGGGAGGCGGAGCCGTGGGCTTCGACGTAGTCATGGGCGGCGTCGGCAAGCGCGGCCAAGAGTGAGGAAGGCTCGGTGGCCGGCTCCTCGCGGCGGAAGGTGCGGGAGACCAAGCCGGTGCGGACAAAGGCGCGCATGCGCTGCCCTGGCTCAAAGTCTGCGGCCATAAGGGCGTCCATGCTGGCGCGCGGATCCGCCTCAATCTCCTTGATGATTCCCTCGAAGGTTTCCTTGGCCTTGGGCGCGAGGCGGCGCATGGCCGCGTAGGTAGGCCACATACCTTCGGTGTTTTCGGTTTCGCCGTCCTGGAAGATGATGAGGGCGCTAGCCGGCGGGTACTGTGGCGCGGCTAAGTCGCTGGCCGGCTCATCCTCGCGGAAGTCCACGATGAGGTGGCCGGCGTTCAGCAGCTCCTCGGGCAGCTCGAAGCCTTCCTCCGTGGGTTCCAGCGGTTGCGGCTCGCCCGCAGGGTTGCCCAGCGGCCACGCCCAAGCCAATAGCTCTACCTCTTCCTCGTGTGCCTGCTCGGGGATGAGGATGCCGTCCTCAATGGTTGCGCGGGCGACCAACGGTGCCTTGCGCACGGTGGCGATGGCGGCATAAATGAGGTCGCTGGCCGCGGTGGCCTCATATTCCATGACGCGACGCTCAAAGCTGCGCTTTTGGTGCGCTGCGCGCTCCTTTTCCGGCAGTCCTTCGAGGTATTCCTCATAGGACAACGTGGACCACAGGAGGTAGAGCTCCAGCGAGGTCTTCTTCGTCAGCGCCGACTTCAGCGCGCGGTTTGGTACGGACAGGCTGGTGGCCGCTTCCGTCGAGCCATTGGCGGTGACCAGGTCCCTAATCTTCTGGTTCTTGTCAATGACCACGAACTTTGCCAGCGGCAGTGGCTCCGGTGAGTGGATGGTAAAAAGTGCATCCGCATCGAGCTGGTCCGCCAGGATGACCTGCTTATCCAGGTAATCCACGGGCTCGGCCGCGGTGCGCTTCACGCGAGTACGAATCGTCGCCGGTTCCACCTGGAAGGTCAGCTCATAGCCGGCCTCACTGCCGACGGTCTCCTCGCGCACGCTTTCGTCCTCGCCAAAGACGCGCTGGCCCTTTTCCATCTGGATAGCCTTGCCCGGCGCAGAAGCCAAGGCATAGCTAAACGGCGAAAGGTTGCCCAGGGCATCGATAAAGCGGAAGTTGGTGCCGCGCGGGCCCTCGTTCTTGGCACGCATGTGCAGCGACTCCGCAAAATTGAGGTACTGGATATCCACCAGTTCCTCGTCCTTGTACAGGGTGAAGCGGTAGCGGCCTACCCAGGGATCCTCGAAGGCGTCTGCGGGAAGCACCTCGTGAATACCCTCCGGCAGCTCGTCCTCCAGCACGGCCTCCTCTTCCCCACCAATGGGGACATAGGCCAGCTCCATGCTGAGTTCCGTATTGGCGATGACCCGCGGGGACTGGGTATAGACCAGTTCGCCATCGAGGCCATGGGCATTGGGTAGCGTCTTGACGGCCATGTCCCAGGCAAAATCAGGGCTGCCGGACACCTTGATAATTGCGGCTTCTTGGCGCGGAACCTCCACGGTGAAAGACTGGCTGACCTCTATTGGGGTGATGGTCCAGCCCTCCCATGCGCCGTGGGGACGGGACTCGCCGACCTTGGCCTTGGCCAGCTCCGTGCCGGCCGGGGCGATAAAGGTATAAGAACCCTTAGCCACCGCGGTGGTGGTATCGATTGGGCGATGGGTGGAATCCAGCAGCAGGCCGCCATTGGCCACGCCGGCAAATTCCACGGTGTGCTCCTCAAAGGAGACGCTGAGGTGGCTAAAGGCACGCGGCATGCTGATCCACAAGCCGGGCTCCTCGCCCTCCACGTAGTAGAACTTGCGGGTGTCCTCGCTGCCGTCGAGCAGCTGTGCGGTCACGGTCCACTGGGGATCTTCTGGCTCATAACCTGCGGTTACGGCCGGTAGGTACAGCTCCAATGTGTCGGTAGCTGGAGAGAGGCGCAGGTGCGGGATCCCCTGAAATACCGCTGCGTCTGCAAAAGATGATAGCTGGCTGCGAAACTTCTCCTGGCTCATTTACCCCAGCCTAGAACATTTTCATGCAGATCTGCATTTTGGCTGCGAGCGGCGGAAATGACGCGAAAACCGGGGGCGATTACGGCGGGGATTTTGGGTGTGCGTGCCCTGCGGAACGCGGAAAGCGTAGTGAACTACCCCGCTCCGGGATGCGGCTATTACACTGTGTGATTATGACTACCCAGAGCGATTCCACTTCGTACCGCTATACCCCGGAGCTGGCGAACCAGATCGAGAAGACCTGGCAGCAGTACTGGAAAGACAATGGCACCTTTAATGCCCCGAACCCGGTAGGCGAGCTCGCCACCGATGCGGGCGAGTTGCCTAAGGAAAAGCTCAATGTGCAGGATATGTTCCCCTACCCTTCCGGTGCGGGCCTGCACGTGGGACACCCACTGGGATATATCGCCACCGATACTTACGCCCGCTATAACCGCATGCTGGGCAAGAACGTGCTGCACACCTTGGGCTACGACGCCTTCGGCCTGCCGGCCGAGCAGTACGCCATTCAGACCGGTACCCACCCGCGCACCACCACCGAGGCGAATATTGAAAACATGCGCCGCCAGCTGGACATGTTGGGCCTGGGCCACGATCCGCGCCGCTCTGTGGAATCAACCGATCCGGAGTTCTTCAAGTGGACGCAGTGGATCTTCCTGCAGATTTATAACTCTTGGTTCGATGAGGAGCAGCAGAAGGCGCGTCCCATTGCAGAGCTCATCAAGGAACTAGAGGCCAATAAGCGCACCACTAAGGACGGCCGCTACTACGAGGACCTCACCGAAGAGGAAAAGGCCGCGGCCATCGATGAATTCCGCTTGGTCTACCTGTCTAATTCCACGGTGAACTGGTGCCCGGGCTTGGGTACCGTGCTGGCAAACGAGGAGGTCACCGCTGAGGGTAAGTCCGAGCGCGGCAATTTCCCGGTCTTCCGCAAGAACCTCTCGCAGTGGATGATGCGCATTACCGCCTACTCCGATCGCTTGCTGGATGACCTGGAGCTTTTGGATTGGCCGGACAAGGTGAAGTCCATGCAGCGCAATTGGATCGGCCGTTCCCGCGGCGCAGAGGTTTCCTTCCCTGCCGAGGGCTACGAGATCGAGGTCTTTACCACCCGCCCGGATACCCTCTTCGGTGCCGAGTACGTGGTGCTGGCCCCAGAGCATGAGCTTGTCGACGCCCTCCTCTCCCCCATCCCTTATGACGATGACGTGGATGAGCGTTGGACCTATGGCCACGATGATCCGAAGGAGGCCGTGGAGTCCTACCGCACCGATATTGCCGCCAAGTCCGACTTGGAGCGCCAGGAGAACAAGGAAAAGACCGGCGTCTTCCTGGGTACTTATGCCACCAACCCGGTCTCTGGCAAGAAGGTCCCGATCTTCATCGCAGACTACGTCCTGACCGGCTACGGCACCGGCGCCATCATGGCAGTTCCGGCGCACGACACCCGTGACTACGAGTTTGCCCGGGCCTTCGGCCTACCTATTACGGAGGTTGTCTCTGGCGGAAACGTGGAGGAAGCAGCCTGGACCGAGGACGGCGCGCTGGTTAATTCCTCCAACGACAAGGGCCTGGATCTCAACGGCCTGAACAAGGCTGAGGCCATTGCCACGGCCATCGAATGGCTGGAAAAGGACGGCTCCGGCCGCGAAAAGGTGCAGTACAAGCTGCGCGATTGGCTCTTCGCCCGCCAGCGTTACTGGGGCGAGCCCTTCCCCATCGTCTATGACAAGGACGGTTTTGCCCACGCCCTGCCGGAATCCATGTTGCCGGTAGAGCTGCCAGAGGTAGAAGATTATAAGCCCGTTTCCTTTGATCCAGAGGACAAGGACTCCGACCCACAACCACCGCTGGCAAAGGTGCGCGATTGGGTAGAGGTCGAGCTGGATCTGGGCGACGGCCCACAGACCTATTTCCGCGATACCAACGTTATGCCGCAGTGGGCGGGTTCTTCCTGGTACCAGCTGCGCTATATCGATCCCCGCAATGATGAGGCATTCTGCGATATCGAGAACGAGCGCTATTGGACCGGCCCGCGTCCAGAACAGCATGGCCCGCAGGACCCGGGCGGCGTGGACCTCTACGTCGGCGGCGTTGAGCACGCCGTGCTGCACCTGCTCTACTCCCGCTTCTGGCATAAGGTGCTCTTTGACCTGGGCTTTGTTAGCTCCCAAGAGCCCTACCGCCGCCTGTATAACCAGGGCTATATCCAGGCCTATGCCTACACGGATTCCCGCGGCGTGTACGTGCCGGCCGCTGAAGTAGAGGAAAAGGACGGCAAGTTCTACTACAACGGCGAAGAGGTCAATCAGGAGTACGGCAAGATGGGCAAGTCCCTCAAGAATGCCGTGGCTCCGGACGATATCTGCCGCGACTTCGGTGCCGATACCCTGCGCGTTTATGAGATGTCCATGGGTCCGCTGGATACGTCTCGCCCGTGGGCTACCAAGGACGTCGTAGGCTCCCAGCGATTCTTGCAGCGCCTGTGGCGCCTGGCCGTCAACGAGGACACCGGCGAGCTGGCCACTACCGACGCCGCCTTGAGCGAGGATGACCTCAAGCAGCTTCACCGCACCATTGCGGGCGTGCGCGATGATTACGAGAACCTGCGGCTTAATACCGTGGTGGCCAAACTTATCGAGTACGTCAACTACCTGACCAAGACCTACCGCACCGAGGCCCCGCGCGCTGCCGTGGAGCCGATCGCACAGTTGGTCTCCCCCATTGCCCCGCATATTGCGGAGGAATTGTGGCAGCGCTTCGGCCATGACGAGACCATCACCTACCAGCCCTTCCCCACTTTTGAGGAAAAGTACCTGGTCGATGATGAGATCGAGGTGCCGGTTCAGATCAATGGCAAGGTCAAGGCTCGCATCAACGTTGCCGCTGATGCGGACCAGGACGCGGTCTTTGACGTTGCCCTCGCCGACGCGAAGATTGCTGATCTGACCAGCGGAAAGAACGTAGTGAAGAAGATCTACGTTCCGGGCCGCATGGTCAACCTCGTGGTCAAGTAGTTACTCGTCCCAAAATTCCGTGGCGCACAGCGCAATGCCGTGCGTCCGGATCCCCTGGCCTACCTCCAGCTTCTCGTTCACAATGAGCGGGAGGCCGTCGAGGTTGCATACCCAAAACTCCCCCATGCCCAGTTCATTGCTGTGCTTGGCGACGCCTCCGATAGTCCCCGCTACCTCTACCTGCGGGTTAAGCATGCTGGGCTTGAAGTTTCGGTAGAAGCGCTCGGTTGCAGGCGAAGTCAAGGAAAACTCTTCCGGCTCCCCTACCTCGTATTTCAATGCCACAACCGCCGGCCGCACCTGTCCCTGGAGCTTTTCTCCGCCGACCGGGTTGCCCGCTGGCAGGGCAAAGGGCGCATCCGCCAGCGCCGCGAACCGTAAATCCCCCGTTTCCACAATGCCGATATAGGGCGTTGCGCGATATATCGTCCCCGGTGCCTCTTCTCCACCCCGGTACGAAGGAACCGCTGCCCACTCCCCCTCGTACTCCATAGCTGTAACCGCCATGCCGGACGGGTCGGCGTGGAACAGCACTCGATCAAATCCGGGCGCGTCCCACAGGTCGTGGTCGGTAGGCAGCTCCGCAATGAGTTCTTCCGTATCCGCGAAGTCGAAACCGCACGTGCTAAATAGCTTATCCATGTTTGCCATTCTAAACGCTGCAGTCTTCTCTGCCGGAGCGGTCATTGCGTTCGCAGCCGCATCTTTGCCGCGAGTAGTTGCTTCACTATTTAATTTTCCGGTCAAGAACATACCTACTCAAACAATGGTGAGATTCATCAGATAGGTATTCAAAAGCAAAACATAAGTGCTTTCGAGACCAAAGGCATTGGTTTGTGAAATTGTGGGTTTCCTATACGCACATCGCCGTGCAGTAGTGGGAGTTGGTGTATCAACTCCCGGCAGGCCAATGAGTTGCTAGATCAACTCTGCAGTATAGACTGGTGAAAGAAGGAAAACCAAAGGAGGAATGCGATGCGTGTGGAGCAGAGCGTGGCGTGGGGTGACTTTGTTGCCATGCAGGAAGCGCTCCACGCGCGGCTTTCTGGGGAGTTGCAAAGTGGCTCTAGTTTGAGCGAGGCGGACTACGCGGTCTTGGCGGTCCTATATCGGCGCCGACAGATCCCTACACGCCCGCATGAATTGGCGGCCGAGCTCGGGTGGGAGAAGTCGCGGCTGCATCGGCAGTTAGTGCGTATGGAGTCCCGAAAATTGGTTTCCAGGCGCGAGGCGCCGGAGTTAGGAACCCGTGCAGTTGAAGTCACTGTGACGGAAAAGGGAAGTGCTGCTTTCAACGCAGCGATCGAGCGACATACCGCCGCAGTCGAGGAAATCGTGGTGGGCACCCTTAGTGATGAAGACCTACAAACCTTGGGCAGGGTTTCCCGCAAATTGCTACGCGCGGTAGTTAAAGAGGGGACGTCGGAAAGCTAGCTGTCCGCGCCGACCGGTGCATGTAAAAAGGCACCCGCTATAACGGCGGGCGCCTTAGAAGATTGGCTAGGCGGGACCTAGGAAATCTTAAGAACGGTGCGTCCGTGGTGGGTGCCCTCGAGGAGCGACGTGGATTCTTCGACTACAGCCGACAATGGAATCGTGTTGGTCAGTGACTCAAGGATGGACCGGTCCAGCTTGCGTGCGAGCAGCTGCCAAGCGTTCTGGCGGTAGTGCAGCGGGGCGTCGACAGAGTTAACGCCGGCGAGGTGCACGTTGCGCAGAATGAACGGCAAGACGGTGGTAGGCAGGTCTGGGCCGGCGGCCATACCGGTGGAGGCAACGGTGCCGCCCCACACAGTGCGGGACAATACATTAGCCAAGACGTGGGAGCCGGAGGTATCAACCGCACCGGCATATGTTGCCTTCTGCAAGGGTTTTCCGGCCTCAGTAAATTCGGCGCGGTCCACAATGGTGTGGGCGCCTAGCTCGTGGAGGTACTGGGAGTAGTCATCCGGGCGGCCGGTCATCGCGTGAACCTCGTAACCAGCATTGGAGAGGAGGTTCACAGCGATGGAGCCTACGCCACCGGTGGCGCCGGTGACCAAAACTGGACCATCGGGTAGCCCGCGCAGAGAATTAACGCATAGGGCGGCAGTGTAGCCCGCGGTGCCAACGGCGGCCGCCTGCTCTGCGGTGAAGTCCGCGGGCAGGGCGACGGTTGCCTGGGAATTCACGCGCTGCTTCGGGGTGTAGCCACCGTGGCGGAACTCGCCTAGGCCATCACCGAAGGAAGCTACCAGGGTGCCAACCGGGAGGCGTTCCACGTTGGACTCGGCAACGGTGCCGACCACGTCGATGCCCGGAACCAGTGGGCTGGTGCGCATGACACCACGATCGCCGGCAATTGCCATGGCGTCTTTGTAGTTCAGCGAAGAATAAGACACATCGACGATAAGGTCGCCCTCGCCGAGGAACTCTCCCTCTTCAAAGGAGGTCGTGACGGATTTATCATCGTTGCGAGTAACTAGTAGAGTGCTCATGCTCACCATCGTACGTTAAATGTGATGCAGCGATTTAACAGCGAATATCACGGGGATTTTTCAGGCTCGCTTGTTAACTTGAATAACATGACGATGACCACGATGCCCACCCGCACCTCGCGCCAGATTGGTGCGCGTGGACTGCCTGCTAAGCGCACGCTGTGGCGCAGTGCAGCCGTAGCCTGCGTGGTTGTCATGGTGGCTATCGCAGTAGCTACGGTGGGCAAGCCCTTCATAGATATCCCCGGTGTGGTTGATGCGTCTGCGCACGCACGCCGCAGCCTCGATCTGCAAATGTTCAACGGCTTTAATAACCCTCATCCGTGGTGGGGTCCGTGGACCAATACCTTTGGCAATATCGCGCTGTTTATGCCGCTCGGTGCGTGCTTGGTAGTAATGGGGCACAATTCGCGGCGCATCCGCTTTGGCCGCGGCGGAACCATCCTGCTGGCAATGGCGCTCAGCCTAGGTATCGAAATTACCCAATACGTATTCTCGCTGGGATTTAGCGACGTAGACGACTTGGTCTTCAATACCCTCGGCGCATCCTTGGGTGCGTTCCTGGTAAGCCGGAGCAGTTTTAAGGCGCAGCTGCGAGCTGTGCGCTTCATCGGCTGGACTGCGGCGGCGGGCCTGGGTGCTCTCGCTGCTGTAATCTTGGCCGGGTTGATTGTTTAGCGCCCTAGGGTGACTCGGTGTCCGAAGTTGAACATATCGAGGGAATCACCCTTCTCTAGGCCCTCAAACATCCCCGCGGGATTGGACGAAACCATGCCGGTGACTTGCGATACGCCGTAGTGTTCAAGCAGTACAGGGGCTAGGGGAGTTGATGGGCCCAGGACGACATTGAAGGACTCGCGGGAGAGCTCGAGCAGGCGGGGAGCGGTTTTATTGACAAAGGCAGAGCCGGTAATAAAGACATAATCGCACTCGGGCAGGATGTATTCGGCGGCGGAATCGGGGTAGTCGCCCTCATTGAGCGAGCGCTCCAACATATAAAATCCGCAGCCTGGTTGAGTGCCTTGGGTGCAAAAGGGAAGTGGCCAATGACCGCGACCTTCTTCCCCGCGACGGCGTTGCGGAAGGGATCAAAGAAGTGGGGCCAGGGGGAGTCGACAAGCGTAAAACCATGCTCATCGGCTACAGAAGGCGTGGCGTAGTAGGAATTTAGCGCAGCCATGCCGAAGGAAGCCTCCGAGAAATTCCAGCTCTTGGCCAGCTGTGCGATGGCGCGTAGAGGAACGCCGGTGTACTCGGCGCGCATCTGGGCCGGGCGAGAGGTGGCAGACATGGTCATGGCCATGCCGCAGCTAGGGCTTTCGGTGTATACCCGCGTCCACCGCGGGCCTTGGGCGGCGCGGGAGACCATTATGTCACGGGGAATGGCATCGATGAGGTCATCGTAGAGATCCCAGGCAGACATGTATAAACCAGCTTTCCCAAATTGTGTCGCACTCTTTGTGTGAAGGCAGTGTAATCGAATTAGTTGGGACAAACCTATAGCTTTAGTCACATATATTCGCTACATCGTGCGCGGTCTGCTTGGCAAAGGGGCTTACCCCGGTAATGGTTGCGGATCCGGGTCCGGTCCACGTGCCGTAACCCACGAGGAAGAGGCCGTCGACGGTGGGGGAGGTGCCATCAAGGAGCCCGCGGATGGGCTGGAGGGCAGGCCGGAAACCGGTGCACCAGATGAGGTGGTCTGTGTTGACCTCATCGAGGGAAGAAAACATTGGAGTGGCCTGCAAGAGCCCGGAATCCCGTGCGCGTAGGACCGGTGGGACCATTACGATATCGCCCAAATTGGTATCTGCGCCGGGGTCTGGTTCGCCGCGGAGCATGGCGTTGAGGCGGGCGCGATTGCGCTGAAAGAGCACGCGGCCGTCAACGTCGTCGGGCATCCACCGCGGGGAGCTGCGGGTATACCAGGTTGTCTCCACGCCGGAGAGCAGGAGATCGGCCGCGATTTGGGCACCGGAATTGGCCGCGCCGACGACCGCCACGGTAGATCCGGCAAAGTCCGCGGGGCCTGGATAGAAGGCGGAATGCCATTGCCTCCCGTCAAAAGTACCGGGGTAGTAGGGGATAAAGGGAGCGGACCACGTACCCGTGGCTGCTACGACTGTGCGCGCGGTCAGCTGCTCTTTACCGGCAAAGACATGGAAACACGCGCCGTCATGGGTAACTTCATCCACTGTGACCGGCCGGCGAATGGGCAGTTCATAGCGCTTCTCATAACGCGCAAAATAATCAATAACGTGGCTGGCGGGCGGAAAGCCCTCGTGGTGGGGCATGGGCCATCCCGGCAGGTTGGAGGAGGCGGAATTGCTAAAGAGCGTGAGCGAGGGCCAGGTATGGCGCCAGGCCGCGCCGGGGCCGGGCTCAGCGTCTAGAATGACAAAATCCAGGCCTTTCTTGCGCAGGTGATAACCCACCGCAAGGCCTGCCTGGCCGGCGCCGATGACTATGCAGTCCAGCATTAGATGAGCTTCCTCTCTCGCGCCACGGTCACCGCGGCGGTGCGGGTTTCCACACCCAACTTCTGAAAAATGTGGATGAGGTGGGTTTTGACCGTGGCTTCAGAAATGAAAAGTTGCTTGGCGAGCTCCTTATTAGAGGCACCGCTAGATAGCGCCTGCAAGATTTCCAGTTCGCGGGTGGACAGCGATTCTTGTGGCCGACCCACACGCTGGGCGAGGAGATCCACAACCTCCGGCGCTAGGGTGCGGCGGCGCGCGGCGGTATTGAGCACGGCTTCGTGCAGCGCCTGCTCGGGGGAATCTTTAAGCAGATAGCCCATCGCGCCGGCCTCTACGGCGGCAAGGATATCGGCCTGCGTGTCATAGGTGGTGAGGATGAGTACCGGTGGGCCGCCGGCCTCCACCACCCGCTTGGTGGCCGCGATGCCATCCATGCCGGGCATCTGGATATCGCAGACCACGACGTCTACCTGCGGGGCATCATCGGTAAAGAGCTTATCCACATCCGCGCCGGTAGAGTCTTCCATGACAACCTCGACATCGGAGAAGGTATTGAGGATGGCACGCAGGCCGGCGCGGACCACGGGGTGATCATCAATCAGCATGACATTAACCATTGCTTTTCTCCTTCAGCGGGATACGGACGGCCAGGGCGGTGCCTTCGCCCGATTCTAGGTTCATGGTCCCGCCCACAGCTTCCACGCGGCCGCGGAGGCCGTTGAGCCCAAAACCATGGTCCCTGCCGCTGGGGCGAGGGGAGGCGGACAGTCCGCATCCATTATCAACGACGTCCAGGGTAACTGCATCTTCGAAAAGCCCGAGCGTGACCACGGCGCGCGAGGCGTGGGCGTGTTTGATGACGTTATTAAGGCCCTCCTGGGCTGCGCGTACGATGATCTCTTTGATTCGGCTGGGCACCTTGCCACTTCCAGATACCACCAGTTCGAAGGTGGTTTCTTCTCCCAAGGCTTTCACGCGGCTGCGCATCTGGGACAGCAGGGAAGTGAGCTGGGTTTCCAGTCGCTCATCCGGGCCGGCTAGTTCGCGGACAAAGCGGCGGGCTTCGGCCAGATTCTCGCTCGCGACATCCTCGATGACCGCCAGCTGCTCTTCTTTGGTGCAGGGATCATCGGTGCCACGGGCTGCGCGGGAGAGCAACAAGATGGAGCTGAGGCCTTGCGCGACGGTGTCATGGATCTCGCGAGAGAGGCGCTCACGCTCCTCTAGCCGGCCGGCTTGGTGCTCGCTGGCGGCCAGTTCGGCTTGGGTTTCGCGCAGCTGCTTGGCTATGTCCCTGTGGTGCGCCGCCTCTGCCTGCAGACGCCGCTGGATGAAAAAGACCGTGGCTGCAAAGGCGGTACCGATAAGCGGCCCCACGGCCGCAGCGATGGACCAGCCCTCGGGGTGCAGCCAGGCGGGAATGAATGCCGCTGCTGCCCACAGCGCGGCGATGGAGACCAACCCGGGCACGGTGGGCAGGGCACGCAGAAAGACAAAAATGAGCGGGAATTCCAGCCACATGAAATCCTGCGCATGCACCATCAGGCCCAGCCACAGGAGACATAGCCCACTCAGCCATAACCATGTGGGCAGCCAACGCTGTGCGGCGTACACCACGGCGAGGGCGATGGCTAAGCCGATTACCCGGGCGTCGAGCCGGCCATCCACATAGGCGCGCGCCACGCCGAAGACCAGCAGAAACGCGAACATGGCGTGCAGGCCATAGACCCATAATTTTTGTCCTTTAAACACAACCACCCAGGATATCCACGTACGGGTGGACAGTGAATCAACCACTTGGTTGAGTAGAGGTTCAGCGAGCTGGCCGATTACTTCTGACCTGCGCAAAGCAAATATAGAAGTATGTTCCTAGCAATCAGAGAAATCACCACAGCGCGCGGCCGCTTCGCGCTCATCGGCGGCACGGTTGCGCTCATTACCCTTCTGCTCGTGATGCTCTCCGGCCTGACGGAGGGCCTTTCCAAGCAAAATACCTCTGCGCTGGAGGACTTGGAAGAGGATTATCCATATATTTCCTTTTCTACCGAGGATCCTTCTTTCAGCGAATCCGAGATGCACGCCGGCGATATCGCCAGCGACGGCATTCCGCTCGGTGTAGCGCAGACCAAGCTGGAGGGGCACGGCGGCGTTGCCGTCCTCAGCCTGCCGGCCGGCACCCAGGTTCCGGG
Source organism: Corynebacterium tuberculostearicum (assembly GCF_030229345.1). GTDB lineage: Bacteria > Actinomycetota > Actinomycetes > Mycobacteriales > Mycobacteriaceae > Corynebacterium > Corynebacterium tuberculostearicum_G. The sequence continues at coordinate 115,237 of NZ_JASPGP010000005.1, forward strand.
TAGCGATAAGACCATCCCGGAGCAGGGCGTGCTCCTGCCAGAGTCCATCGACGCGGCCGATACCGTCACCCTAGGTGGCGCCGACCTTTCGGTGGAGGGCACCGTCCCAGAGACCATGTACTCCCACTCCGAGGTGGCGTGGGTCTCCACCGAGTCCTGGCAGCAGATTAGCCATGCGCCAGAAGGCGTGATCGGCACCGCAGCGCTGTATAAGTACGAGGTTCCAGGCTCCGTGAAGGTCTCCAAGTCCTTCTCTGGCCTGGCGGCCTATCAGTCTGAGCGCGGCTCGCTGCTTACCATGCAGGGCTTCTTGTACGGCATCTCCGCGCTGGTCACCGTCGCTTTCCTGACCGTATGGACCATCCAGCGCACCCGCGACCTGTCCATCCTGCGCGCGCTCGGCGCCACCGTGCGTTACCTCTTGCGCGATGCCCTGGCACAAGCCGCCATCATCTTGGCCGCCGGCACTATTGCGGGCGCCGTCGTTGGTTGGGTGCTCGGCGCGCTTGCTTCCGGCACCGTGCCCTTTGATGTCTCCCTGCGCACCATCGCCGTTCCCGCGGTTGGCATCTGGGCCCTCGGCATGGCCGGCGCCCTTATTGCTACCCGCCGCGTAGCTAAAGCCAACCCACTCGATGCCCTTGGAGGAAATGCTTAACATGTCCACCATTCTTGATATTCGCAACGCCACCGTGACCTACCAGGACGGCGAGACCACGACTACTGCGCTTGCCGACGCCTCCCTCATCGCCGAATCCAATACGCTTACCGCCATCGTGGGTGAGTCAGGGTCCGGCAAGTCCACGCTGCTGTCCGTAGCCGCAGGCCTCATCACCCCAGACTCCGGGTCCGTACACGTGGACGGTACCCGCTCCATCATCTTCCAGCAGGCCAACCTGCTGTCCTCGCTCAATGTGCGCGACCAATTGGTGATCATGGACCATATCGCTGGCCGCAAGCTGCGTCCTCAGCGCGCCGATGAGCTATTGGAGTTTGTTGGCCTGGCTGGAATGGGCAATCGCCGCATGGGTCAGTTATCCGGTGGCCAGCGCCAGCGCGTCAATATCGCCCGAGCACTCATGGAGCAGCCGGACCTGCTCTTGGCCGATGAGCCTACCTCTGCGCTCGATTCCCACCTTTCGCAGGAGATCATCCGCCTATTGCGCGATGTCACCCAGGAGATGAACACCGCCACCGTGCTGGTGACCCACGACCGCTCCCTGCTGAACTTCGCTGACCGCGTGGTGGAGGTCAAGGATGGCCACGTCTCCGAGCAGGAGAAGGTCTCTGCGCTCAGCTAGCCTCAGCTAGCGCTGCATGAGGAGCAGTCGTGCGATTGCCTGCGGCACGGTCGCGGCAATCTGGGAGGCGGAGCAAAGGCCAAAGCCGTCTGGGGTGTGGGCGGCAATGGCCGCCGCGTGTTGGTGGATGGCCGCTGCGTGCAGGATTTCCATAATTATCGCCTCCGCATCCGCCTCGGCGGCATCCAGTTGCGCGAGCGTGGCGCCGAGGATGCCAGAGAGTACGTCACCAGAACCGGCGGTGGCCGCGTAGGAATGCCCAGCGTTCATGCCATAAATTTTCTGGCCTGGGGCCGTGACCGTGGTGATCCGGCCCTTGTGCAGGATGAAGCAGTCGAGGGCATCGGAAAGCTCTCGCAGGCGCACCCCGAGCCCCTCCGCAAGATCAAGCTTGCGGCCAAGAGTTGCCGTATAGAGCCGCTCAAACTCCCCGGAATGCGGGGTCAGGACGGCGCAGGGATGATCGCGCACGAGCTCGCGTAGATCCCCGTAGGTCGAAAGCACGGTCAGCGCATCGGCGTCGATAATGGTGGGCAGTCCGCGTTCTAGCACGGCGCGCAACTCCGCGGCCGCCTCCGGTCCGGTGCCTCGCCCTGGGCCTACGACCCAGGCTTGGGAGTGGACTTTTTCTTGGGCGCTGGCATGAGGCACTACCTCCGGCAGGCTCGCGACCACGGAGTCATTGTCCACGACGCGAACCATGGACGGCGTGGCGCGCACCGCGCCCGTGGCGGCGAGGATGCCCGCGCCGGGATAGGCGCTGCTGCCAGCACAGACCGCGGTCACCCCGCCGGTGTACTTGGTGCTTTTCGCCCCCGGAGTCGGATCCAGAATTGGCCCCGTGCAGCCCACCGGCTTCGGGGCGGTGACCAGGCCTTGTTCTCCCGAAAGCACCGGCTCAGTCGGCCACTGGTAGGGCAAGGTAATAGTGGGTTCATTGGCGATATAGCCCACCGGTTCAGCGGTGGCGGACAGCTCTTCTGCAAAGGAGCGCGGGGCGCCGGGCAGGCGCAGATCGCAGAGCACCACCGCACCGCATGCCGGGGCAAAGATATGTCCGGCACGGGCCCAGCCAAAGCTAATGGTCACGTCTGCCTCTACGGCGTCGGCTGCGGCCACGCCGGTATCGGCGTTAATGCCCGAAGGAATGTCCACCGCTAATACCGGAACCCCGCGCTCCTTGGCCTCGGTATAGGCCCGCAGTGGGGCACCGGACAGGCCGCGGGTGGAGGCGAGGCCGGCGACGGCGTCGATAAGCAGATCGGCGTCTCCTAGGTCATGCGCTATGGTTCCGCCGGCCGTGGCAAATGCGTCTAGCGCGGGTTCGTGTGCGGCATCCGCCGCGAGGATAGCCACTACTGAATAGCCTTCCTCCGCCAAGAAAGCGCCAGCATAGAGGCCATCGCCGCCGTTGCCGCCTGGCCCGGCGAGGATAGTTACGCGCCGATAAGAGCCGAGCATGCTTGCGGCCGTGGCCGCCACGCCTCGTGCGGCCAAGCGCATGAGCTCATCGTCAAAGTTCTGTTGGGTTAGAAGGGAACGCTCTGCCGCGCGAACGGCGGCAACGCTATAGGCATGTCGCATGCCCGCCAGGATAGGCCTTTAAGGAGCCGGTTGGCAGGTCGGACACCAAAATAGGTTGCGTCCCTCCATGACCTTTTCTGCCACTGGGGTGCCGCAGATATAGCAAGGTAGGCCGGCGCGGCGGTAGACGTAGACTTCGCCGCCGTGGTCATCCTTGCGCGGTTCGCGGCCCATGGCCTTGGGGGAGTGCTCGGGCCGTACGGTATCGATGCGGCCGTGCTCCACCCCGTACTCCATCAGATCCACCAAGTCCGTCCACGTGGCGTCAAAGGTTTCACGGGAAACATCTCGGCCCGGCAGGAAAGGGGAGAGGCCATGGCGAAAGAGGGTCTCCGCCCGGTAGATATTGCCCACGCCGGCATAAAGGTGCTGATCCATCATGAGTGAGCCGATGCTGCGGCGAGATTTATGCACTTTGGCCCAGAGCGCCTCCACGTCGGCATCCGTGCGCAGCGGGTCTTGGCCTACCTTGGCTAGCTGTGCGCGGTACTCCTCTTCAGTGAGTAGGCGGCAAAACTGCGGCCCGCGCAGGTTAGCGGCCTCGGCGCCATTATCAATGCGCACCCGGATCTGTCCGCCTACTTCCTCGCGGGGCTCGAAGCGCAGCTTGCCAATCAGGCCTAAGTGAATATAGAGGATATGGCGCGGATTCTCGGCGCTAAAATGCACGAAAAGGTGCTTGCCGTAGGTCTCTGCCAGCTCGATGCGCTCGCCATCGAGAAGCTCTGCCTCCGCCGCGAAGCGCCCCTGCGGACTGGTCACGCGCAGCGGCATGCCGCGATAATCGGCGTTGAATTTATTAGCTAGGCGGTGGATGACGTGACCTTCAGGCATGAAATCCAGTCTAATCGGGAAGAATTTTCGGCCAAACCGGGCGCTAACCAGCTCACTTATTTGCAGAGCCGCAATAGCGTAAACTCGAAATGCGGAATGATTTAACTCAGGGGAAGGCTTTCAAATCATGACGCAAAAAATCGGCTTTGACCGCGAGAAATACATTGAGCTGCAGTCGAAGCACATCCACGCCCGCCGCGAGGAAATCGGCGGCAAGCTCTACCTAGAGATGGGCGGCAAGCTTTTTGACGATATGCACGCCTCCCGCGTGCTGCCCGGCTTCACCCCGGACAATAAAATCGCGATGCTGGAGCGCATCAAAGAGGACGTAGAGATCCTCATCTGCATCAACGCGAAAGATATCTCCCGCCAGAAGGTACGCGCGGACCTGGGCATTCTTTATGAAGATGACCTGCTGCGTCTGGTGGACGTATTCCGCAGCCGCGGATTCTTGGTAGAAAACATCGTCATGACCCAGTTGGAGGAAGGCAATTCCCAAGCGGAGGCCTTCATCGAAAAGGTCGAGCGCCTCGGCCTCAAGGTGGCGCGCCACCGCGTTATCCCTGGCTACCCCACCAATACGGACCTCATCGTGTCCGAAGAGGGCTTTGGGCGCAATGAATTTGCGGAAACCTCCCGCGACCTCGTCGTGGTTACCGCGCCGGGCCCTGGCTCCGGCAAGCTGGCCACCGCGCTCTCGCAGGTCTACCACGAACACCAGCGCGGCAATAATGCCGGCTACGCCAAGTTTGAAACCTTCCCTATCTGGAATCTCCCCCTGGAACACCCCGTGAACCTGGCCTATGAGGCCGCCACGGTGGACCTCAACGATTCCAATATTATTGACCACTTCCACCTGTCCGCCCACGGCGAATCCACCGTGAACTACAACCGCGATGTGGAAGCGTTCCCGCTGCTGCGCACGCTTTTGGAAAAGCTCACCGGCACCACCCCGTACCAGTCTCCGACGGATATGGGCGTGAACATGGCAGGCTTCTGCATTACTGACGACGCCGTGTGCCGCGCCGCCGCCCAGCAAGAAATCATCCGCCGTTACTTCAAGGCGCAGGTGGAAGAGGCTCGTGCGGGCCTAGGCACCGAGCAATCCGAGCGCGCCGCGGTCATCATGGCCAAGGCCGGCATCAAGGTAGAAGACCGCCCCGTGGTGGCACCTGCTCGCCAGCGCGCGGAAGAAACCGGCGAGCCCGCCTCCGCTATGCAGCTGCACGACGGCACCATGATCACCGGCCGCACCGCGCCCCTGCTGGGCTGCTCGGCGGCGATGCTGCTCAATGCACTGAAGCACTTGGCGGGCATCGACGACGATATTCACCTGCTGTCGCCCGAGTCCATCGAGCCGATTCAAACGCTCAAGACCAAGCACCTGGGTTCCAAGAACCCACGCCTGCATACCGACGAGGTGCTGATCGCTTTGTCCGTGTCTGCGGCGAAGGATGACAATGCCCGCAAGGCGCTGGAGCAGATCAAGGAACTTGCTGGTTGCGACGTCCACACCACCACCATCCTGGGTTCTGTGGACGAGGGAATCTTCCGCAACCTCGGTGTGCTCGTGACCTCTGATCCCGTCTTTGCCCGCAAGAAGGCGCTGTACCAGAAGCGCTAGAATTCTCACTTCAATGGTTCGTCCTCTCACTTTCACACTGATCCTCCTCACTTACAAAAGTGAGTTTCTCACTGTTAATAGTGAGGGTGCTCAGTGTTAAACTGTCTAATGTCAATGAACAATTGAGCCGCTCTGGTACAGCGTGTCAATGCGTGGGCTGGAGCAGGAGAGATGGGTACTGTGCCGCTGTGGGATGTTAAGCATTTGCAAGATGAAGACATTGCAAAAATAGTTGACCGACTTCGGTCGCAGGGCAGTGACGATGGCCGTGTGGAGGCCAAAGCTGCGGTGGGAAAACTGAACAAAGATGTATGGAATACCGTATCGGCGTTCGCCAATACGGAGGGCGGGTTAATTCTGTTGGGAGTCGATGAATCGCAGAACTTCGCACCCGCGAAAGGTTTTGATCCCAATAAGATTATTGACTCTCTTGACAATGGGTTGAGTGGTGACTCATCCAAAGTTGACCCCATCCCAGAATGGAACTTTAAACGCAGCACCCTAGAAGGGGAACCAATATTGGTTGTGGGGGTTCCGCCGATGAAAAGCGACACTCGCAAAGCACAGCAAATGCCTTGTTTTGTTTGCAGTCAGGGAATTGCGAAGGGCAGCTATAAACGCCTAGACGACAAGAACAAGCATCTGACACCCTATGAAATATTTCAATTGCAGAATCGTCACAAGACAGATCCATCAGATCAGCAAGTTGTCAGAGAAGCGGGACTCGAAGATCTTGATGCTGATCTTATAAATTCTGTGATTCATCGACTGCGTACATCGCAGTCGCGACTAATTAACGGTGATAATTCGATATCCAGCGTTCTTCGTAAGCTCAGTAGTATCAATAAGCGGGGAGAAATATTGTTTGCTGGTCTTCTGTGTTTTGGCGAGTACCCGCAACAATATTTTCCTCAGTTATTTGTCGACGTATCCAAGCATCCCGGAAAACAGAAATCCGTAGATGCATCTGTTCGATTTGAGCACAGACGTGTGTGTGAAGGACCGATTAACGCACAAATTGAGGATGCAATAGACGCCACTTTGGGTGTTTTAAATACTCGGTATGTAGAGCGCGGTCGTACTGTTGAACAAGAACCAGAGATTCCTGAAGTTGTACTACGCGAGGCTATTACTAATGCCGTTATGCATCGCGATTATGGACCAGTTGCCATAAGTGAACAGGTCGGTGTGGATATTTTCAGTGATCGTGTAGAAATTCGCAATCCTGGAGGATTATGGGGAGATCGCACACCAGATAACCTAGGTGACGGCAGGTCTGTTCCGCGGAATCTGTTCATCGCTAAAACGCTCTCCTATGTCCCCGCTAATGACAAAGCAACTATCGCAGAAAATCAAGGCAGTGGCATTCAGCGAATGCAAGCGGCAATGATGCAGCACGGTTTGCCGCAACCTAAGTTTCATGTCGAAGTAGGCGCATTCACCGTAATTCTCTATCGACACGGGTTGTTAAATCCAGAAGCCCAACAATGGTTAGAAAAGCTTGGACTAGGTGAAATGCTTACCGCTCGGCCAGAACTGGCCCAAGTAGTACTGCTTGCCCGCGACCAAGGACCAGTTACACCAGCAAGCATTCGCGAAGCGTTGGGTATTGATAGCGATGAGGCGAGAGAAATGCTGGCAGAACTTCTTAGTGATGGTGTCTTGGCGGTCTCAGATGGAAGTGGAGAAAGCTTTGAACTGTCTGCCGAGACGCTGGGCTTTTCCCCAGTGCAGGTGCGTGTACTAAAGGCTCTAAGGCCCGATATCGCACGTAACATACATCAGCTTGTCGACGAAACAGGGTACAGCGCGAGTGCAGTCAGGTATGGGTTACGAGGTTTGATTGATTCTGGGAGAGTTCGTCCTACAGCACCTCCTACAAGCCGCAGCCGTGCCTACATACTAAGTCCTCGTCATTAACACCGAATGATTGGGGATTTGCGCAGCTGCGGGCCTAAGATTGGGGCGTGACTATTGGCAAAGTTCTCCTGTATTACTGCTTTACCCCCATCGAAGATCCCACCGCAATCATGCTGTGGCAGCGCACCCTGTGTGAGTCCCTGGGGCTCAAGGGGCGCATTCTCATTTCCGAGCATGGCATCAACGGCACCGTTGGCGGCGATATGGAAGCCTGCAAGCGCTACGTCCGCCAGACCAAGGAATACCCCGGCTTTAAGCGCATGCAGTTCAAGTGGTCCGAGGGCGGCGCGGATGACTTCCCGCGCCTTTCGGTCAAGGTGCGCGATGAAATCGTGGCCTTTGGCGCGCCGGGCGAGCTGAAGGTGGATGAAAACGGCGTCGTTGGCGGTGGCGTGCACCTCAAGCCAGAAGAGGTAAATAAGCTGGTAGAAGAACGTGGCGAGGAGGTCGTCTTCTTTGACGGCCGCAACGCCATGGAGGCAGAGATTGGCAAGTTTAAAAATGCCGTCGTGCCCGATGTGAAAACCACGCATGACTTCATCGAGGAAATCGAATCCGGCAAGTATGACTGGATGAAGGATAAGCCGGTGGTGTCTTATTGCACCGGTGGCATTCGCTGCGAGATCCTGTCCTCGTTGATGAAGAACCGCGGCTTCAAAGAGGTCTACCAGATCGATGGCGGCATCGTGCGCTACGGCGAAAAGTACGGCAATGATGGCCTGTGGGAAGGCTCCATGTATGTCTTTGACAAGCGCATGCACCATGAGTTTGGCCAAGGACTCCAAGACCCCGGCTTCATCCAGCTGGGTCACTGCGTGCACTGCGGCAAGGGTACGAATACCTTCCACAATTGCATCAATGAAGATACCTGCCGCCAGCAGGTACTCATCTGTGATGACTGCATCCAGCACGTAGAAACCCAGCACTGCGGCCGGCCGGATTGCGCCGAAGTGGCAGCGCAGCTAGCCAAGCAGGAGAGCTAGTCGCGCGCCGGTTCCTTGCGGAAGCAGCCCCACCACCAGTGCTGCCACGCGGTGATAAGCGGGCTGCTCGGCGGATAGATGACGCTGGTGGGGGCGTGTAGCTTACTGACTGGGCTAATGCCGTGGAGCGAGTTGAGGAACCACAGGGGGTGTTCGGCGGCGAGCTCAGGGGTGATGGGGCGCGTTTCGGTGTGAATTCCAAGGTCCGAGGCGCGCCGGGCAACTTGGCGCAGCGTGATGCTGGGCAGCGCCTGACCGGTGGGGAGGATGAGCGTTTCCCCGTCCCAGGCAACGAGCGCGCCAGTGGTGGTCTCCACCATGGCACCGGAGGCATCCACGATGGCGGTGTCATCGGTGCCATCAGCCTGGTACTCGGTACGGTAGCGTGCCAGCGCTGGAAAATCGGGGCCCTTGACTAAAGGCTGCGTGCGCGGATCGGGGGCTTGCACATAGGTCAGCCGGGTGGTTCGGCGCGCAGGGGGCGCAGGGCGAATGTCGAGGCGCAGCTGTCCGCCGGCTAGCGAGATGCGGGGAAAGAGATCGCCGGGGCCGAAAAGCTGCAGCATCGCGGGGACGAAGCCGGTGGGAAGTGGGCCGGCTACCGACTCGAAGCGCTGGAGGTGCAGGGGGAGGGCGTTGGAGTGGGCGTCGGCAAGCGTCCGCCAAGAATCCGCAACGTCAAAGGGTCCGGGGTGGGGCTGGCTTGGAATGAAGCTGCCCTCGTGCCAGAGGTAGGTGCTCATTGCCACGCCCCCAACACGGATTGGGCCTTGAGGTTGCGCTCTTCTAACTCGGCGGCCGGATCCGAATCTAGGACGATGGCCCCGCCGGCGCCGATGGTGACCTCACCGGCCGCCCGCACGGCCGTGCGGATGACCACGCTGAGATCGGATTGTCCGTCAAACCCCAGGTAGCCCACCACGCCGGAGTACACGCCGCGCGGTCCTGTTTCGAGTTGGTCAATGATCTCGCAGGTGCGCAGCTTCGGCGCGCCCGTCATCGATCCGGGAGGAAAGGTAGCGCGGAGGGCATCGACCGTGGTGGCACTGGCGCGCAGCTGCCCGGTAATGGTGGACACCAATTGATGTACCGTGGCGTAGCTTTCTACCTGCATCAACTTAGGCACGCGCACGCTGCCGGGCTCGCATACCCGGGAGAGATCGTTGCGCAGTAGGTCAACGATCATGAGGTTTTCGGCCCGTGTCTTCGGGTCCGTGGTCAGCAGCGCGGGATCCTGGTCGGCCGAGATGGTGCCCTTAATCGGCTTGGCCTCTACCTCACGGCCGCGCACGGTGAGGAAGCGCTCGGGCGAAGCGCTGCAGACCTCGACACCGTCGAAGACGAGATGCGAGGCATAGGGGGCGGGATTATGCGAGCGCAGTTGGGGATAGAGTTCGCCTTCGGCCGCGGCCGTGTAGGTATCGGTCAGGCAGACCTCGTAACTCTCGCCGGCGTGCAAGAATTCTTGGGCGCGCTTAATCCGCTCTAGGTAGCCAGGGCTGCGCCAAGAGCCCGCGCTTAGCGACGCCCCACCGTCCTCCCCCGTTGGCCCTGGTTCCTCCGCACCCAAGGCGGCTTCCAGGCGGTTTAGCAATTCCTCGGCGCCGTCGCCGGCAAGGCAGCACAGGTGCGCGGTTTCTGCGTGGTGGTCATAGACGATGAATGACTGCGGCCGCACAAAGTAGGCATCGGGGTAAGGGGAGCGGTGGCGTAGCTCAATGGGCAGGGTGAGCTGGGCGCATTCGTAGCCCAGGTACCCGATGACCCCGCCGGTAAACGGGAGATCCGGTGCGTCGATGATGCGGGTGGCAAGCTCGCGGTCGAGGAGGGTGAGGATATCGGGGGCGTCGCCAAGCCGGTAGCGGAAAGAGCGACTCAATGCGCCGGCGGTATCGCCGAGGACGGAATAGCGCCCGCGGGAATCCGCGGAGTCGAGGAAGAAGGCATCGTTGCCCTCGGCGCGCAGGGTGGCAAAGACCCGTGGGCAGTTCACCGCGCCGGGGACTTCGCGGTGGAGCAGGCGGAACCCGCCCAGAAAGTTGCGCATAATCTCCCGGCCGTGCTGGGTGAGCACCGACTCCGGGTGAAATTGCACGCCCCAGTGCGGCAAGCCCTCGACCTTAAGCGCTTGGATGACGCCATCCTCGCTGCGGGCATGCACCGTAATGCCGGGGGCCTCCTCTATATGTAAGGAGTGGTAGCGCACCACTTCAAAGTCTTGCGGGATTCCGGCGAAAATGCCTTCGCCCGAGTGACTGACGGTAGAGACAAAACCGTGGCGCGGCTGCGGCGCGCGCGACACCTGGGCACCGGCCAGCAGACCTAGCCCCTGGTGGCCAAGGCATACACCCAGTACCGGAATCTCGGCCGCGGCTGCGGCGGCGATAATGCCCCGGGCAGCACCGAAATCCTCCTCGCGCTCCGGCGTGCCCGGGCCAGGAGAAATCACCACATGCGAAAATTCGCCGGCACGGACGCGCTCGGCCAGCCCTTCCGCTTCACCGGCAGCGACGACGAGTGGTTCGCGTCCTGCTACCTCCGCGATGAGGTGGGCAAGGTTGAAGGTATAAGAATCGTAATTATCAAGCAGGAGGATCATAGGGAGGCGGAAAGTATCTATGCGGCGGCCGAGTCCATGAGGAACAGCTGGATATCGGTAATGGTCCACAGCATGAAATTGCAGGCCATTACCCAGAAAATGGCCATCCAACTGCGCCACCGCAGATAGCGGCGCAGTTTGCGCACCATGATGATGGCGCAGCCGATCATGCCGAAGAAGGGAATGATCGGGGTGGTCAGGCTAAAGAAGGTGCGCTGCCCGTCGGTGCAGAGCCACGTGGCGGTGCCATCCTCACACAAGGGACCACCGGAGAGCCGGGTGACGAGTGCGACCGCGAAACCATAAAGCGCGGAGAAAAACAAGACCCCGAGCATGTACCAGACAGCCTGGCGGGTGGAGCGGCGGTTAGCAGCGGCAACCTCTAAAGGGTCCGGCTCATCGGCCAGCTCATCAAAGCTCCGCGGTTCCGGGCGGCGCAGATTGGCATAGTCCGCATCGGAGGTTAGATCGTTTTCGGGATGCTCTGGTCGCTGGCTCATGCCCCAATCCTAACCGCAGGATGGGTGGACCAAGATAGGCACCCGAATATGCGGCAGCAGCTCCGTGGCGGTAGATCCCAAGAACACGCGGGCGATGGGGCCCTGCGGGGTGGAGGCCATGAGCATCAGATCGCCCTTCTTCCACTTGAGCGAATCCACCGCCCCGCCCCAGCCTGCACCGGAACCGATTTCTGAGGTGACATCCAGATCGGGGAATTTTTCTTGGATGCTATCGCGGGCGCGGTCCAGCATGGCAAGGGAATCCTCGAGCCACTCGGCTGCCAGCTTGAGCGCCATATCGTGCTTGTCTTTCGACGGCGTATTGAGCAGTCCCTTTGCTGAGAAGACAAGCAGCCGCAGCGGCAGATTCCAGCGGTTGGCGAGCTCCGCTGCGGCGAGCATCTCATGATCTTCGCGCGGGCTGCGTTCGGTGATGGCAAAGTTGAAGCGGGTGACGCCGTGCTTAGACAGCTTTACCTTGCGGGGGACCAAGCCCAATGGTTGAGGGGAATAATGCAGCAGGGCATCGGCCGTAGAACCAGCAAAGAAACGCCCCTTCGGCGCAGCCTGGTTGGGGCCTAAGATGATGAGGTCTGCCTGGAATTTCTTGGCCATCTCCGTCAGTAGGTGGGGGCGCGAAGGCCCGTCGACCAAGAGGGAAGGCTTGTCATCCCAGCAGCTGCGGGGTACGCCGGCTTCATCGAGGGCGGCATGGGTAGCGGCCGCGCAGGCCTCCTTTTGTGCTTTAAACCATTTCTTATATTTTCCGCCCAGCTTGGTGAGGGAAGTAGTAGTCCACGGCTGGAACACGGTAGAGATGACCCGCACCTGGGTAGTGGCGGTACGGGAAAGCCACGCGGCGCAATCTAGAGCCTCGGTGCCGGAGGAAGAAGGGCTCCAAGAAATAAGAATACGAAGGGGTTTATCGGCCGAGCCCTTGCTCAAGGCCGGCAGATGCCCATCGGAAGAATCAGTTGCCATACGGAGTGAACTAGTGAGAGATTACGGTTTTCGTTTTCTCAATTATCACGTTAAGCCCACGAAAAATGAAATCACCGCGGGCAAAACTAGTGCTGTTCGCCGTTCATTGTGGGGCGATAGACATCAGCCAGCTTGGAGATGACGGTGGCAACGTCGTTCGCGGTCTCCAAATCCTTCGGCTCGAGCCACCGCATGATCTCTGCTAGGGCGGAGGCACGCTGCTGCGAGACGATGGCTAGTTCGGATTCGCCTAGTTGCGTCAGCGCTACCAAGACGCCGCGGCGGTCCTCTTCATCGCGGTGGCGTTCCACGTAGCCGCGTCGCTCTAGCTGATAGAGCGCGTTGGAGGCGGTGGGCATGCGGATAAGTTCTGCCTGCGCGATGGTGGAAACGCGGGACGGTCCGCGCATACGCAGCTGGTTCATGATGGACACCTGCGAGGTGGTCAATGAAGAGCCCTCCGCCGTGCGCTGGAAAATAAGAATGAGCTTATTGAGCGACGGCTGGATGGAACGCGCGACCTCGACAGCATCCTCGTACGTAGACGGGGATTGAGCGGGGCCCTTCTCCTCATGTTGCTGCGTCATAGAAAACGATTGTATAGCCCGTTTTCCCTGCGCGGTAGTTCGGAAGTTAAAAAATTAGTTTCCGGCAATAAAGTCTTCTAGCTCGGCGCGCGCCACGTCATCAGCCTTTTGCACCGGTGGGGATTTCATCAGGTAGGACGAGGCAGCCAGTACCGGGCCAGCAACTCCGCGGTCGAGGGCAATCTTGGCGGCGCGTACGGCATCAATGATGATGCCGGCGGAGTTAGGCGAGTCCCAGACCTCCAGCTTGTACTCCAAGTTCAGCGGTACTTCGCCGAAGGCGGAGCCCTCTAAGCGGACATAGGCCCATTTGCGATCATCGAGCCATTCCACGTAATCGGAAGGCCCGATGTGGACGTTGCGGTCTTCCCGCTTGCCGGCGATGGGCGAGTTGTGCAGGTTAGAGGTTACGGCCTGTGTCTTTGAGATCTTTTTGGATTCGAGGCGCTCGCGCTCGAGCATATTCTTGAAATCCATATTGCCGCCTACATTGAGCTGCATGGTGCGCTCCAAACGCACGCCGCGATCTTCAAAAAGCTTCGCCATGACGCGGTGAGTAATGGTCGCGCCCACCTGGGACTTAATATCATCGCCCACGATGGGCAGCCCGGCGTCTTCGAACTTCTTCGCCCATACCGGATCAGAGGCAATAAAGACCGGCAAGGCATTGACAAAGGCGCAGCCGGCATCGATGGCCGCCTGGGCGTAGAACTTATCCGCTTCTTCAGAGCCCACCGGCAGGTAGGAGACTACGACGTCGGCACCGGACTGGCGGAGTGTGGCGGGGACGTCGGCAAGCGGGGCTTCCGATTCCGCGATGGATTCTTGGTAGTACCGGCCGAGGCCGTCCAGGGTAGGACCGCGCTGCACGGTAACGCCCAGCTCAGGGACGTCGGTAATGGAAATGGTGCAATTGCGGGAGCTGCGCGTAGCCTCCGCCAGATCCTTGCCCACCTTGTCCGCATCCACGTCGAAGGCGGCAACGAATTCCACATCGCCTACGTGGTACGGGCCAAACTGGGCGTGCATCAAACCGGGAATATCTGCATCGGCCGCGGCGTTGCGATAAAACTCCACGCCTTCAATGAGGGACGTGGCGCAGTTGCCGACGCCCACGATGGCGACCTTTACTTTTTCGGACACGGTCTACTCCTTTAACTCCATGAGTTGTGGCTGTCAGTGACTGCGCAAGAGTAAGCCGAAAATTATGCCCTACGGTGGCATAACGCCATGTGGATCGATCAAGAAGAGGTAATTAGGATGATCCGGGTGAATTCCGTTGCCTATAAGCACGTGCTCTCCCATGAGTGGGAGCGCGCCCACCACTTGCGCGAATTTCGCGCCGGGCAGCTCACGCGGGAGGACGTGTGCGATGCTGACTTTTTGCTGCGCGCCGCAGCTGAGCACCACGGGCGCACCATGGATAAGGAATGCCCCGTGTGCGGCGAGCCTTTGCGGCTTACGCGCTGGGTCTATGGCGAGAACCTCGGCCGTCGCGCCGGGAGTGCCCGCAGTGAGAAAGAAATAGCGGAGTTTGTAGCTGAGGGCTTGGAGTTTACGGTGCACGAGGTGGAGGTATGCCGCCAGTGCCGGTGGAACCACTTGTTGCGTTCTGCTACTGCATTTAACGCGTGTTAGTTTCCCGCGCACCGCCTTAGGCAGTAAGCTGCAATTATTTAGTTTGTGATCAGGGATGAATGAGGACACGAATCAGTGACCGAGAAGGAATCTACCGGCAAGTCCGCTAAGGGGGCTCGCCCCAGCAAAAAGCAGGCGACAAAGAAGCGCCGCATCTGGCCGTGGGTCGTTTTGGCGTTCCTACTGGTCTTTGTAGCACTGCCCGCAGGACTTTTTGCCTACGCATACTCGCAATACTCCGTTCCGGAGCCGAAAGACCTGGCCAATAACCAGGTCTCCACCATCTATGCGGGTGATAATCAGACCCAGCTCGCCCGCTTGGTGCCGCCGGAAGGCAACCGCACCCACGTGAAGCTGGATGAAATCCCGGAATACGTGCAGGACTCCGTGCTGGCCGCGGAGGACCGTGACTTTTGGGATAACTCCGGCTTCTCCTTCACCGGCCTCGGCCGCGCCGTGGTTGGTAAGGTAACCGGCAATGAAGATGCTGGCGGCGGTTCCACCATTACCCAGCAGTATGTGAAAAACACGCTGGTGGGTAACGAATACTCCTACGTGCGCAAGATTCGCGAGCTCATCTACTCGGTGAAGATGACCAATGAGTGGGATAAGGAGGATATTCTCAACGCCTACCTCAACACCGTGTACTTCGGCCGCAATGCCTACGGCATCCAGGCGGCGTCCAATGCCTACTTTGATAAGGACGCCAAGGACCTCACTCCGGAGGAAGGCGCCATGCTCGCTGGCCTCATTCAGTCCCCGTCCGGCCTCGACCCGCGCGTGAATCAGGAGGGCTCCGAGGACCGCTGGAACTACGTCCTTGATGGCCTGGTGGACATGGGTGACCTCAACCAGGAACAGCGCGATGGCATGGTCTTCCCAGAGACCCGCGACCCAGCTGAGTACTCCGCCTACACCGAGGCGCCCGGCGCCAATGGCCACATCAAGGATCAGGTCATCCGCGAATTGGAAGAGGTAGGCATCACCGAAAACGAGGTGTCCACCGGCGGCCTGCGCATCACCACCACCATCGACATGAATGTGCAAAGCAACACCATTCAGGCAGTCGATGACCAGATGGCTCCGCTGCAAGAGGATGCGCGTGCGGCTTCCGTGACCATCGACCCGAAGACCGGTGCGGTCCGCGGATACTTTGGCGGCCACGATTCCAATGGTTGGGACTACGCCAACTCCCCGCTGCAGACCGGTTCTACTTTCAAGATCATGACCCTTGCGGCCGCCTTGCAGCAGGGCATCAGCCTAGATACCAATTACTCGTCCGCTCCGTACCAGCTGCCTGGCTCGGATGTTGTCACCAACGTGGGCGGCGGCTGCGGCGTGTGCAACCTGCGCGAGGCTACCAAGCAATCCCTGAATACCTCCTTCCTTCGCCTGCAGGAAGACCTCAAGAACGGCACGCAGGACACCGCAGATATGGCGCACGCCCTTGGCGTGGCTAAGTCCCTGCCAGGCATTGAAAAGACGCTGACGGAAAACGGCAAGCAGCCATTCGAGGGCATCGTTCTGGGCCAGTACCAGTCCCGCCCGCTCGATATGGCCACCGCAATGTCCACCCTGGCCAACCAGGGCGTGTGGCATAACCCGCACTTTGTGCAGCGCGTAGAAAACGCTGCCGGCGAAGTGCTGTACGAGCACCCCGAAGACGAGGGCGAGCGCCGCGTATCGTCCAACGTGGCCAATAACGTCCTCGAAGCCATGGAGCCGGTGGCCGCATGGTCTAATGGCGCTCTTGCCGGTGGCCGTGTTTCCGCCTCCAAGACTGGTACCACTCAGATGGGCGATACCGGAAATAACAAGGATGCCTGGATGGTCGGTGCCACCCCGCAGCTGGCTACCGCCGTGTGGGTAGGTACCGCGGACAACACCTCCGCCATCTTCGATCAGTACGGCGGCATTATGTACGGCGCCGGCGCACCAACCAAGATCTGGAAGGCCGTGCTGGATAACTCCCTGGCCAACTCTGAATTCCAGAACTTCCCGGCTGCCTATCCGCTGGGATTCGGCAACATGGGCGCCGGAACCTCCGCCCCAGCCTATGACCCGAGCTGGGATAGCGGCGCTGACGATACCCAGTACTACGAGGCCCCGACTGAGCAAGCAGCTCCGGAAGAGGAAACCAAGCCGGCTCAGCCGGAGAATAAGCCGGAGAGTCCGAAGCCTGCCCCGAAACCGCAACGCGGCAATGGCAATAGCGGTAATAACAACCAGGCACCGGCCCAGCCAGAGGCGCCGTCGTTGGATGACCTTATCGGCCCCGATAGCGACTTGGCAGATCTCCTAGGGTAGGCGGCAGTGACAGCGAATCCGCACCAGCGCATTCCCGCCTCCTCAGAACCCTTGGCTCGCGGGGTAATTGAATTCCTCGGCGGGCCAAGGGGCCGTTTTGCCGGTGTACGTCGCACCCAGTGGTGGACCCCGCTGCGCGCCATTATCGCCGTCGGCTGGGTTTTCCTGGCGTGCGGATTCCTCTCGAAGGCTAATTGCGCCGGCGGCACCCGCGGTGATGACGGGGTCATTAACCTAAATTGGGCGGGCAACCGCCAGTACACCTCTTTTTGCTATAACGACATCATCCCGCTCTACGGTGGCCGTGGCCTTGACGAAGGCGGCTTCCCCTATGCCTATTCTTGGCAAGAGGGTGACCTGACCCGCTATATGGAGTACCCAGTCCTCGCGGGCCTATTCCAGGGGTTGATGGGCTGGATTGCCCGCAATACGTACTCTCTGGTTGAGTGGGCCGGCATCCCGGAGGCCGGATGGTACTTCGGCCTGACCGCCTTGGTCATGGCGTGCATCTGGGTAGGCGTGCTCTACATGGTCTACCTGCTGGTGGGCAACCGCACCTGGGACACCATCCTCGTCGCCGCCAGCCCCCTTGTCATCATCCACGCTTTCAGTAACTGGGATATCCCCTCCATTGCCTTTGCCGTAGGTGCGCTCCTGGCCGCCGCGCGCAAGCGCCCTGCCGTAGCGGGTGTCCTCATCGGCCTTGGCACTTCCTTTAAGCTGTGGCCGCTCTTTCTCTTGGGCGCGTTCCTGGTCTTGGCGGTGCGCAATCGTCGCTGGCCGCAATTTTTCTATGCCTTGCTCGGCGCGGCCGTGACCTGGATTCTGGTCAACGCGCCAGTCGCACTGAAGTACCCGGAGGCATGGCGCGAATTTTTCCGCCTCAACCAGGAGCGCGGTGCGGAGTGGACCACCATCTACTCGGTGCTCAGCCGCAATACTGGGATTAGCTTTAGCCCTGAGTTCCTCAATACCTTCAGTCTGGTGGCTTTTTTGGCTCTCTGTGCGGCGATTGCGGTGTTGGGCCTGCGCAGCTCGCGGACCCCGCGCATGGCCGAGCTGGTTTACCTCATCGTGGCAGCCTTCTTACTATTCAACAAGGTATGGTCGCCCCAGTATTCTCTGTGGCTGGTAGTGCCCGCGGCCCTAGCCCTGCCACGCTGGCGCTTGGTCTTTAGCTGGGCGCTTGTCGACGCCCTCGTGTGGCCCCTACTCATGTGGCACATGCTGGGTACAGACAATAAGGGTATTCCGCACGAGCTGCTTGACGTTGCGATTATCTCCCGCGACGCCCTCATTATCGCCATGGCTGTCCTCGTCATTCGCCAGATGTGCGGAAAGACCCCGGATAAGGTGCGCGATGCGCACGCCGGCCGCGACCCCTTGGCAGGAGCATTCGCATGATCGTTACCTATATCGGAATGGCATCCATCTTTTTGGGATTCCTCTGCGTGATGGGGGCCTTCTGGCTCTTCCACAATCGTGAAGATCGCCGCGGGCCCATCGTGCTGGGGCTTTTGGCCATTCTTTTCCTCACCATCATTCCGGCGACTGCTGCTGTGTTTTTCGCCGCAACGACCACTGGTTAGATTTCTTTTCGCCGGTCATTTGCGGTACTGTAGTGGGGTTGCTTGACGCAACGTACCCTCCTGCTGCATCCGCAAAGGTGATGCAGCCGAAAACTACTAGACCATAGGAGGTGATGAGGTCCGTGCGTCACTACGAAGTCATGATCATTCTGGATCCTAATCAGGATGAGCGCACCGTAACCCCGTCCCTGGATAAGTTCCTCGAAATCGTCCGCCAGGAAGGCGGCAAGGTTGAGAACCTTGATGTATGGGGCAAGCGTCGTCTTGCATACCCCATCAACAAGAAGGAAGAGGGCATTTATGCCGTCGTCAACCTGGAGTGCGAGCACACTTCGGTTGCCGAGCTCGACCGCCGTCTGAACCTGAACGACACCATCCTGCGTACCAAGGTTCTGCGCACCGACAGCAAGTAGCGGATACTGGGATCAAGCACAATCCACGTAACCGATAAGGAGTAAAGACATGGCACAGGGAGATACCAATATCACGGTGGTAGGCAACATCGTTGCTGACCCCGAGCTGCGCTTCACCCCGGCGGGTGCGGCAGTAGCTAACTTCCGCGTCGCCTCCACCCCTCGTCGCTATAACTCGCAGACGAATCAGTGGGAAGACGGCGAAGCTATGTTCCTGACCTGCAACGTATGGCGTCAGGCAGCGGAAAACGTTGCCGAGACCATGTCTAAGGGCATGCGCGTCATCGTTACCGGCCGCTTGAAGCAGCGTTCCTTCCAGACCCGTGAGGGCGATAACCGCACCGTATTCGAGATTGACGTCGACGAAGTCGGTCCGTCTCTGCGCTACGCCACCGCTCAGGTAAACCGCAATCCGCGTGAGGGCGGCAATAACTTTGGCGGCGGCGGCCAACAGCGCTCGAATAACAATAATCAGGGCGGTTTTGGAGGCGGCCAGCAACAGCAGCCGCAGCAGAACCAGGCTCCTTCTGAGGATCCGTGGAACTCCGCACCACCTGCAGGTGGTTTCGGAGGCGCTGATTCTGAACCTCCGTTCTAAGTCTGTCACCCGCAACTATTCAACTAACTCAATTGAAAGGCAGGGATCATGAAGCTGATCCTCACCGCTGCCGTTGAGAACCTCGGCGCCGCTGGCGAAATTGTTGAGGTTAAGGACGGCTACGGACGTAACTACCTGCTTCCTCGCGGCCTGGCCATCGTGGCTACCCGCGGCGCAGAGAAGCAGATTGAGGGCATCAAGCGCGCCCAGGAAGCTCGCGAGATTCGCGACCTGGATCACGCACGTGAGGTCCGCAACCAGCTCGAGCAGCTGACGGATGTCAAGGTAGAGGTTAAGACCTCCGAATCCGGTAAGCTCTTCGGTTCCGTTCAAGCAGAAGACATTGTCAACGCCGTCTCCAAGGCTGGTGGCCCTAAGCTGGATAAGCGCATCGTTGTGCTTCCTAAGGGCCTGGTCAAGAAGACCGGCAACTACCAGGTCGAGCTGAAGCTGCACGCTGATGTTATCGGCAAGGTGAACTTCTCGGTCGTTGCTGCCTAACTAGGCGCACGACGGTCCATATAGACCCAAAGACAACAGCAACGCTTTAGGCCTCAAGTTCCTGCTATGTGAGGTGGCAGGAACTTGGGGCCTTTAGCGCGTTTTCACCGGCCTGTGGATAACTGTGGAATTCTGTGGATAACTCTTTGGCCGTTTAACTTTCTGTTTACGCGGAGGCCGCTTTATTAACCCGCAGGTCAGGCCCCTTATCCACGGATGATGTGCCTATTTTCACACCGGGAAAAACATACCCTGAACTGGGATTTTGATTTGTGCAGGTCATGGGCTTTTGGAGTTATCCACAGGCCTATGCAGGGCAAATATGGGCAAAGGCTCTCGCGACCTGCAATTTTCACAGCACCCTGTGGATAACTGTGGAAGTTATGCCCAGGGGGTGGTGTCCGGGCACTAGACTACACTGAGATTCCGATACGCTCGGACGCTCAAATAGCCACAAGGGGGAGAAGTCATGACCAACGCCAGCTTTGATGATGAACACCTGCCACCAGAGCCGCCGCCGGAGGAGGAACCGGCCCCACGCCGCCGCTATCAGCAGGAAGAGCCAAAGCGCTATGGCGAATTCCGCCAGCCTCCCGCAGACCGCGAAGCGGAGCAGGGCGTCCTGGGCGCAATGTTGCTGAGCCCCCATACGGTGATGGAGGTCATCGAGGAGCTAGAGCCGGAGGATTTCTACTATCCGGCGCACACGTTGATTTACCGCGCCATGCTGGATCTATATTCCGAGGGCAAGGACGTCGACGCCGTCATTTTGGCCTCCCAGCTCGACCGCTTTAATAACCTCGAGCGCGTCGGCGGCGCCCCCTATCTCCACACGCTGCTCGCCACGGTGCCCACGGCTGCGAACGCACGCTACTACGCCGAAATCGTCGCGGAAAAGGCAGTGCTGCGCAAGCTTGTTGATGCCGGTACGCGCGTAGTACAGCTCGGATTTTCCGGCACCGAAGATGCAGAAATCGAGTCCGTGCTGGACCGTGCGCAGCAGGAAGTTTTCGCCGTCGCCCAGCGCAAGACGGCAGAAGATTACCGAGTCCTGGGGGATCTCATTGACCCCACCATTGATGAGCTCGCCGCCCTGCAGCAAGCCGGCGGCGTGGAGCTAGGTGTGCCTACTGGCTTCATCGACCTCGATAAGTTAACCAATGGCCTTCACGCGGGCCAGATGGTCATCGTTGCTGCCCGCCCTGGTGTGGGTAAATCGACCCTAGCCATGGACTTTATGCGTTCCTGCTCCTTGCAGCACGGCAAGTCCTCGGTGATTTTCTCGCTCGAGATGTCAGCTTCTGAAATCGTCATGCGCCTGCTCTCGGCGGAGTCAGAGGTAAAGCTGGCCGATATGCGCGGTGGCCGAGTTTCCACCGAGGACTGGGCAAAAATCGATGAGACCCTCAACCGAGTGCAAGACGCCCCACTCTTCATTGATGACTCCCCGAACCTCACGATGATGGAAATTCGGTCCAAGGCCCGCCGCCTCAAACAGCAGCACGGTTTGGATCTCATTGTCTTGGACTACCTGCAGCTGATGTCTTCGGGTAAAAAGGTCGAGTCCCGCCAGCAAGAGGTCTCCGAGTTCTCCCGTCAGCTGAAGCTCTTGGCCAAGGAGCTGGAGGTTCCTCTCATCGCTATCTCGCAGCTGAACCGTGGCCCTGAGGCGCGTACGGATAAAAAGCCGCAGCTTGCGGACCTCCGTGAGTCTGGCTCGCTGGAGCAGGACGCCGATATGGTCATGCTGCTCTACCGCCCCGACTCCCAGGACCGCGATAATGAGCGCGCCGGCGAGGCGGATATTATCCTAGCTAAGCACCGTGGCGGCCCGATTGATACCGTGCAGGTGGCGCACCAGCTGCACTACTCCAAGTTCGTCAATATGGCGCACGGATAAATTACAGGTCTACCACCGCGTTGGGGTCTCCCAATCGTGGGCCAAGGATGACCAATACCAAGAAAACCGCAGCTGCGGCGAGCGCCAGCCACCGCCATACGGGGAAAAGGCGTTCGCCGCACAGGCGGGCGAATGCCGCACCGATAAGCGCGCCCAGGGTATTGAAGAGAAGATCATCGATATCCGTGCGCCCCAGGGCGAAAGCATATTGGCACACTTCTAGTACGAGGCTGAGGCCAAATCCCCACGCAGCTGTCTTCTTAACGGAGCGGCAGAGGCTAAAGACCAGCATTCCGAAGGGGATGAAGAATGCGGTATTGCCCGCGTACTCAAATAGCGGGCCAAACCAGCTGCCGCCGGAAAATTCATCGAAAGGAACCCAGCGCAAATCCCGGGCGCGCTGATTTTCCGGTTTCCACAAATAGCCAATCTGGTAGAAGGGCTTGAGCGTGGTTAACGCGACCATAACCGCGGTCCACGCGGTGAGGGATACCCTGCTGAGCACGCGCTAGTCCTTTCTTTCGTGGCGGGGGAGTGTACGCCCCGCCAATGCTAGCCTGCTCAGGGGTGCTCGGCGGCCTTATTTAGCGACGGACGGAAAAGCCGCGCAGCCGCAGCGAGTTAGTAACCACGAAAACCGAGCTCAGCGCCATGGCCAGGCCCGCCAGCAGGGGATTGAGCCAGCCGAGCGCGGCCACGGGAATGAGTACGACGTTATAGGCGAAGGCCCAGAAGAGATTGCCCTTAATGATTGCTAGCGTGCGGCGCGAGAGCCGAATGGCATCAGCGGCGCAGCGTAAATCGCCGTTCATCAGGGTGATATCGGAGGCTTCAATGGCAACATCGGTACCCGCGCCCATGGCCAGGCCGAGGTCGGCTTGGGCCAGCGCGGCGGCGTCGTTAATGCCATCGCCCACCATCGCCACGGTGTGCCCTGCGGCCTGCAGCTCCTTGATGTGGTTCACCTTGTCCTCTGGCAGGACCTCAGCGCTGACGTGATCG
Source organism: Corynebacterium tuberculostearicum (assembly GCF_030229345.1). Classification (GTDB taxonomy): domain Bacteria; phylum Actinomycetota; class Actinomycetes; order Mycobacteriales; family Mycobacteriaceae; genus Corynebacterium; species Corynebacterium tuberculostearicum_G. The sequence goes on from NZ_JASPGP010000005.1 coordinate 138,098, forward strand.
ATTCCCACCTCGGCGGCCACGGCGTGAGCGGCCCCGGCATTATCACCGGTCAGCAGGTAAGGGGTTAGCCCCAGTTCCTTCATCTGCGCCACGGCGGCGGCCGAGCTGGGCTTGATGGTATCGCGCACCTCAATGACGCCTGCGGGCTGTCCGTTGACGGTGACGACCACCGGCGTGGCACCAGCGTCCTGTGCGGCGCGGAACGGCGCTTCCAGGTCACCCAACGGGCCTTGCCGCTTGCCGACGCCCACCCGGACCCCCTCCACAGTTCCTTCCACGCCACCCGGAACCACTGCGAAGTCGGTAGCCGGCTTTACACTGCGCTCTCTAGCGATGGCGCGAGCGATGGGATGCTCGGAGTTGTGTTCCACGGCCGCGGCCACGTCGAGGACGTCGCCGTGCACGGCGGTAACGGACATCTCTCCGGCCGTGACCGTGCCGGTCTTATCCATGACGATGGTATCGATTTGCCGCGTAGATTCCAGGATCTCCGGGCCTTTAATGACAAGCCCCAGCTGTGCCCCGCGGCCGGTGCCGACGAGGATCGCGGTGGGCGTCGCCAAGCCCATAGCGCAAGGGCAGGCCACAATGAGGACGGAGACCGCGGCGATAAAGGCTGGGGCCACCCCGCCGAAGAAGAGATGGGCAAGGAGTGTCAGCGCTGCCACGGCGATGACCGCGGGGACGAAGACCTGTGCAATGCGGTCCACGAGGCGCTGTACCGGCGCCTTGGAGGTTTGTGCATCCGTGACCAGCTGGGCCATTTGGGCCAGTACCGTATCCTCGCCCACCTTGGTCGCGCGCACCTCAAGCTTGCCGGAGGCATTAATGGTCGCGCCGGTCACCGCATCGCCGGAGCCGACCTCGACGGGCACGGGCTCGCCGGTGATCATAGAGGCGTCGACCGCCGAGTTGCCGGCAACGACGATGCCATCGGTGGCGATCTTCTCGCCTGGGCGTACTACGAAGACATCGCCTACTTGCAACTGGGCAATGGGAATGCGCTGCTCGCCTCCCTCGCGCAGCACCGAGGCTTCCTTAGCACCTAGGGAGAGCAGCTCCCGCAGCGCCTCGGAGGACTGGCCTTTGGCTCGTGCCTCGAACCACCGGCCGAGTAGGAGGAAGGTAACGACCATGCCCACGGACTCGAAATAGATGTGATCCATCTGCGCCGCGTTCGCATCCAACGTCATGTGCATTTTCATGCCCGGTTCGCCCGCATTGCCGAAAAACAGCGCCCACAGCGACCAAAAGTAGGCCGCTGAGGTTCCCATGGTGATAAGCGTGTCCATGGTGAAAGAACCGTGCTTGAGGTTTGTCCACGTGGCAGTGTGGAAAGGCGCGCCGCCAAAGATATAAACGATGGTGGCCACGATGGCGCAGGCCCACTGCCAATTGGGAAATTGCAGTGCCGGCCACATCGATACCACCATGAGCGGCAGCGATAGGGCACCGGAGATAATGGTGCGGCGCAGCAGCCCTCCGTCACTGCTCTTCTCGGACTGGGGCTCCTCCGTCTTCGCCGCCGCCATATCGAAGGCGCCGTAACCTGCGCCCTCCACCACCGAAATGAGCTCCTGTGGGCTTACCGTCTGGGAGTCGTACTCGATGGCCGCCGCCTCGGTAGCGAAATTGACGCTGGCGCTTACTCCCTCGAGCTTGTTTAGCTTGCGCTCGACGCGGGAGGAGCAGGAGGTGCACGTCATTCCTGTTACGCCAAGGTCCAAGTGGGACATGGTGGTTCCTACTTCAGCGTGTAGCCGGCCTCAGCCACGGCGGCCGCTACCTGTTCATCGGTGAAATCGGTGCCAGTAACCGTGACTGCGCCGGTGGTGTGGTCAGCAGTGACCTCGCTAACGCCAGAAATTTCGCCGACCTCTTCTTTTACCGACATTTCGCAATGTCCGCAGGTCATGCCCTCTACGGTGTAGTTTTTGGTGCTCATGATGTTCCTTTCTTAGGGTTGGTTTCTGGGCCCATTTTATACCCCCTAGGGGTATATGACAAGGATATTTCATGTACGTTGGGGAATAAAGCAATCCGCAAAGGAGTTAGAACAACCATGGCTACTATCGATGTCACTGAAGAAAACTTTGAAGAAACCGTTACCGGCGAGGGCATTACTCTCGTAGACGCGTGGGCCGATTGGTGCGGCCCCTGCAAGCGCTTTGCGCCGGTTTTTGAAAAGGCCTCCGAAGAGCACACGGATGCAACCTTTGCCAAGCTTGATACCGAGGCTAACCAGGGCCTCGCATCCGCGTTGGAGATTCAGTCCATTCCTACGCTGATGATCTTCCGCGATGGCATCTTGGTCTTCCGCGAGGCTGGCGCGCTGCCACCTGCAGCATTGGAAGACCTGCTAAAGCAGGTCAAGGAGCTCGATATGGCGGAGGTTCGCCGCCAGGTAGAAGAGCAGAACGCGCAGGGTTAATCCCCGCTAGCTTCCTAGGCGCTTTCTGGTGAGTATCGCTAAACTCGCTAGAAAGCGTCTTTTTATGTCCAAAGGAGAAGATAATGGCTAACCCCTTCAGCAAGGGCTGGAAGTACATGATGAGTTCCTTCGATCAGAAGATCGATGAAAACGCTGATCCGAAGGTGCAGATCCAGCAGGCCGTCCAGGCCGCCAAGGAGCAGCACCAGCAGATTTCTGATCACGCTGCAGAAATCATCGGCCATAAGTCTCAGCTGGAGATGCAGATGAACCGCCTGGTTAAGTCCCAGCAGGACTATCAGTCTCAAACCCAGCGTGCGTTGGAGTTGGCGGACTCTGCGGAGGATCCGCAAAAGGCTTCCGAGTATAACCAGGCTGCGGAAGTGGTTGCCTCCCAGCTGGTAGCAGTGGAGCAGGAGCTGGAAGACGTTAAACAGCAGTACGCCGCCGCAGAGCAGGCTGCCGCTCAGGCCAAGAGCCAGCAGCAGCAGTCTGAGGCGCGCTTGAAGGAACAGCTGGCCCAGGTTAGCCAGCTGGAGGCCCAGGCGGACCAGGCGGCTATGCAAGAAAAGAACGCCCAGGCTATTGATTCCATGAATCAGCTCAACCCGGACGATTCCGTGCCTACTCTAGATTCTGTGCGCGCAAAGATTGAAAAGCGCTATGCCGATGCCCTTGGTGCGCAAGAATTGCAGCACGCCACCGGCGGCGATCGTATTAATGAGATTCAAGCCGCCGGCAATGACATGAAGGCGACTGCGCGCCTTGATGCCATCCGGGCGGATCTTAAAAAGAAGAAAGAGCTCGAATCCGGCGATTAATTCTGCCGGCGAACATTAATCAGAACCCCACGAATCCCTGAGTGGAATCCATCGCGCAGGTTCACGCGCTGGGTTTCGGTCAGGGTGTATTCGTGCAGGGTTTCGCAGGCAAACTGCAACAGCGGGCGGTCGATCTCCGGGGGAAGCCCGCCGCCTGAAAGTAGATGTGCCTGATCTCGCTGCTCGGTGCTAGCAGCGTTATCGAACCACCACGAGGCGTATTGCTGGCCCACGTCGAATGGGGATTGGAACCCAGCTGAGCTCCATACTTCTTCCGGCAGCGGCACATACTTAGAGCGCAGCTTGCGGCGCGGTGCCATCATGGATGGCTTGGGCGCCGGCTTCTCCGCGGGGGAGTCCTCCTCGGCGGGGGAATCCTCTGCGGCATCCGCCTTGGGAGGAGCCGGCTTGGGCGTTGGGGCCGGGGTGGGCTTTTCTGCGGCGCCGAAGGCTGCCTCCACCTCTGAAGGCTCGCCGCATTCATCCGGTTCGGGCATTTCCTCGCCCTCTTTATGCCCATTTTCGCGCACCACTGGAGGAAGCGGGCCTTCTAGGACCTGCAATTCCATAGCGTCTGCGAAGTCCTCGCGAGGGTCCAAGATGGTGGTTGAATCGCAGGCATGGCGCAGTGCGGAGGACATGGAGTCCCAGCCGAATCCATAGAGGTGTACGCGGATGCCATTGTCCACGGCTGCTTGTGCGCCAGGAATCATGTCGGCATCGCCGCTGACGAGGACAAAGTCGGTGAATTGTCCCTTCATGGCGGCGATGACCATGTCCGCTACGAGACGGGTATCTACGGCCTTTTGGGTGCGGCGCTCACCCCATTCGATGAGCTGACCGGTGCGCAGCTGGACCCCTTCGCAGGTGCGCAGGGCGCGCTGGTAGCGGTGTGGGCCGGTATCGGGAATGCCGTCATACCAGTATTGGCGCTGGATGGGGGTCCCGAGTTGGTTCTCGATCATCCCGCCCATGGTGCTGACCACCTCGGGCAGATCGATTTCTAGTTGTGCGCGGGCACCCGTTTCCCACGAGTTATAAAAGCTAGCGAGCAAGTAAGAGGTATCGACAAAGACGAGTGTGCGTTCAAGCATGGCTCCTAAGTTCCGTTCTAATTGTTCTAAATAAAATTCTTTGTGGTTTCCAGTGTGCCCCATTAGTCACAAAACGTCGATAACCTTGGGCAAAATCCCAGCGCAGTGGCAGCAAAAAAGTTTTCTCTTTGGAAGTATTGCAGGGATGGGGTGTTGCCGATATGGTTGGTTACACAAGTAACTAACCAACGAACCGAGGGTCAATGGATAATTCCACGCAACCACTCTTCCGCCAGATTGCTTCTCTGGTGGAGGACGCCATCGTGGACGGCACCCTGGGCGAGGGGGATAGGGCCCCATCTACTAACGAGCTTGCTGATTTCCACAACATCAACCCGGCCACTGCCCGCAAGGGCATCAGCCTCCTGGTGGATATTGGGGTGCTGGATAAGCGCCGCGGTATCGGCATGTTTGTGGCAGAAGGGGCCCTGAAAACGATCCGCGAGCGCCGCCGCGCCGATTTCGCGGCGGAATACATGGCGCCGCTGGTCGATGAAGCCGTTCGCCTGGGCTACAACCGCGCCCAACTCCACGACCTATTTGATCGCGTTGCAGAAAGCCGAGGAATGTACTCATGATTACAACACGAGATTTCACCTTTGCCGATGGCCTCACACATGGCTTAGTTGGCCCCAATGGCATTGGCAAAACCACGCTCCTGCGCAAAATTGCTGGCCAAATCCAATCTGGCGGTATCACCGTCTTCGGTGAGGCACCCTTTGACAAGCAGTCGGTTCTCAACCGAGTCATTTTGATGGGTATTGATAACCCGCTGCCGGATTCCTGGGGCATCGGAAAGCTGGGCGTCATTGGCAAGGCGCGCTGGCCGCATTGGGATGAGGAGCGGTTCAATGAGCTGCTGGTTCGCTTCGACGTACCGGCCAAGGCCTATTCTTCCCTGTCCCGCGGGCAAAAGTCTGCGGTGGGCTTCATCTTCGCCGTTGCTTCTGGCTGCGAGGTCATGCTTCTCGATGAGCCCTATCTGGGCCTCGACACACAGCGCCGCGAGCATTTCTATCAGGTCCTTCGCGAGGAACACGGCCGTACCATCGTCATCTCCACTCATCACCTCAATGAGGTAGCGGGCCTCCTCGACACCGTCGCTCTTATGGGGGACAGCCCAATTTCAGGCCCCATTGATGATTTCATCGAGGGAATTCTTGAGCTCACCGGTCCATCTGAGGCTCTCAACGCAGCGGTCGAAGAGCTCGACCTCCGCGTACTCAGTAGGGAAACCACAGGCTTGGGGGACCGCGTGCTTATCGACGCCCGCTCTACCGCCACCGACCCCATCTTCCGCACGGCCCAGGCCTACGGTCTGCGCGTCACTGAGGTCTCCTTGGAGCGCGCAGTTCTGGCATTGGAGGAGAAAGCATGAAACTCCTGTGGTACCTAGGCGATTGGTGGAGCTGGACCTTTTTCCTTTTCGCTTTGCTCGTCATGCCCGTCATGGCGCAGGGAACGTGGAACGCGCTCCCCGTGATCTTTTCCTTGTCGCTAATACTTTCCCTGACACCAGACTTTAAGAAGTATCAGTTGGTGGGGCTAGGCTCGAAAATCTGGAATGAACATCGCCGCTGTCTCGTTGCCCTGTGCGCACTAGCGGCAGCTATCGGTGCCCTCACCATGCAGTTGTGGTGGGCATTGCCCATTTATGCCGTCGCAGCGGCGTGGGCCATGTACCGCAGGGCTACTCCTAAACGGGTCGGGTACACCACGACCGGTTCCCAACCCTCAAACGGATTTGGATGGTTCCCTCGCACCTTGGCCGGGCAAACCATTTACCGCCGGCAGGTCAAGGCATGGAGTGCTGCGTGTCTGGCGCAAGCAATCGGGTTTGTACTTAGCCGGTATAAGGAAGACATCCCGTTGCTTGGTTTCCTTGGCATCTTCATCTGGACACTTTCAATTGCGATGCTCTTCGCAGCTTTCCACAGCTTGCGAGTATCTCTGCGCGAATACACGGTGCTTGGTGGAAGTCGTGCTGTTTGGTCCCGACATACTGCCGTGCTCGGCCTGATACCTGTCCTAGTCGCGACCACCTCCAGCGCAGTACTGGCAAACAACGGTGAACTTGTAGCGGACATCGTGCTGCTTAGTGCCACCTGCGCCCCTGTAGTGGTCAGTCTGGAATTTCTGGGAAAGAAGACCTGGCACCTATTCGCTCTCTACCTGGTCCTCATTGCTGGGATGGCACTTCTGCGCACTCTGGTGCCGGTCTCCGCGGTTGCCCAGCTTTTCTTGGCGGTGGCTTTCTATACAGTCTGGGCTTTGATGCTGCCCGCGTACATTCGCCGAGCAAACGCTCACCGTGGCGGAATGAGCGCTTGGATGGGCATAGATTAAACCGCTCAAAAGAAGGGTTGGCCTGGGGATTTGTGTTTGTTTAAGTCGCTGTGTAACTTAATACGAGTCAGCGCGACCGACAGCGCCCCACAGGAACAGCAAAGTTCCTGGCTGAAGCGGCGATAGGAAAACAGGCCCTGACAAAACAAAATTCTTTTTGCTCACAACGAGCTACATGCCAAAGTGTGTGGTTGTTGTGTGGTGATGATGTTTGAGAACTCAATAGTGTGCCAATGTACTTTTTATTTTTTGTGTGCATGGTTGTGTGTTGATTGGTTTG
>NZ_JASPGP010000006.1:0-137039 GCF_030229345.1 Corynebacterium tuberculostearicum
CTAAGCCTGCACACGCTGATGGTACTGCAACCGGGAGGTTGTGGGAGAGTAAGTCACCGCCGACACCAAACAACAAACACAACAAAATACCGTAATGATGAAGCCGTAGAAGCTACGCACACTTTAAAGTGCGGTAACTTTCTACGGCTTCATTCGTCGTTTTACCGCGATTGTATTTGATGCCATCTTGAGGGTTATTCCGAATGATGTCCTGAAGGGCAAATTTTTTCGTTGCATCTTTGCTATGCTTGCTCACTCGATAGGTTGGGAGGAAACTCATGTGGTTCGATGGCTATCATCGGCAATTTGGAAAACGCCTGGAAGAGTTTCGCGCGGTTGCTATTCCCGCGATGCTCGTGGAGCTATCGCCGGAGCAGGAAGAACAAGTCACCCAGGGCTCTAAAGAATTTCCGTTCGACGCGGTGTTAGACGTCTTAAACTCCAAGCACAGCTACGAAGACAAGGTTTCCCGAATACTGGCTATCAGCGGTACATGGATGAATGCTTCTTCTGGTAGCCAGTGGGCTCTAGGCCCATTGAGCAGCACAGCATACTCCGAACGGGTAGGCATAGGCGTTAGATGGGGTGAGATTGCATTCTCACCACTATTGAATGTCGCAGAAAACCTTATTGATGCGTATCCGACTTGGCCAGGCGTGCTCAGGGAATTCGCTGAGAATCAAGAATCTAACCGTGAACATTTTTCGCAGCGCCTTAAGGAGATCTAGCGGTGTCTGACTTGTCTTCTGAAAGACCGCTAGATGTTTCTGGAACTAGGGTCTTATTCGGTATCGGCACCGCGTTGCCGGGCTCCTTGCTCTTGTCTATTTCGTGTGAAGGCGACAGTGTGGGCTGGTGGGATGCTGCGACCGGCGTGGTTTTGCTTCTATGTGCAGTGATTCTTCTCGGTCTGGCTGCATTGAGGACAGGGGTGCGTCGTCAAGCGCTGTGGGGCCTGCTATTTGTTGTCTACGGAGCGCTAGGCGCGCTACTTGTTCCTGGTGGTAGCATCCGTTTCGTTACGGTGTGCCTCTGGGTTGGCTTGATGAGTAATGTTTGGGTAACGCTGCGGCAGCGCGTCCGGATCTAAATTCCGGCTTTTGTTTGCGGGTTGTAGAATAGGGCCGGTATTTGTGTGCTAGTTCCAACCAAGAAAGGGTAGGGCTGAATGTCGGAGCGCAATCACAATGGGCGCGGCGGACGAGACCGCAAGCCACGCAATAATAAGGGCCGTGATTTTAAGGGCGATTCTCGGAAGAAGAAGTCTTTTTCGCCGCAGCGCTCCGGTTACCGTGAGGAACGCATCAATCGTCGCATGAGTGACCCAGACATCCCGGCAGAGGTAGACGTCAACGACCTGGACCCGATGGTGCTGCAGGACCTGAAGTCGCTATCGAAGGAGAACTCCGAGGCCGTCGCCAAGCATATGATCATGGCTGCTACCTGGATGGAAGATGATCCAAAGCTCGCATTGCGTCACGCGCGCGCCGCAAAGGACCGCGCTGGCCGCGTTGCAATTGCCCGTGAGGTCAACGGTATTGCTGCATATCGCGCGGGCGAGTGGAAAGAAGCGCTTTCTGAGCTGCGTGCCGCACGCCGCATTTCCGGTGGCCCCGGAATGCTTGCAGTGATGGCTGATTGCGAGCGCGGTTTGGGTCGCCCAGAAAAGGCTCTGGAGCTAGGTCGTGCGGAGGAGGCTTCGGAACTTGATGAAGAGTCCAAAATTGAGCTGGCAATTGTTGTGGCCGGCGCTCGCCTAGACATGGGGCAAGCTGAGTCCGCGGTTGTCACCATTCAGCGCGCGCATCCGGATCGCGATGCCCGCGGGGTAAGCGCGTGCCGTCTCGCTTATGCCTACGGTAATGCTCTGCTTGAAGCAGGGCGGAAGGACGAGGCTCGGGACTGGTTTGAGCACGCAGTCTCTATTGATGAAGGCGATTGGACCGATGCTGCCGAGCGCCTTGAGGAGTGCAAGTAGTGACGGTTCTCAGCAAGCACGACGCTCTGCTTCTCGATCTCGACGGCACCGTGTGGGAAGGCGGTCGCCCGCTTTCTAACGTGGTGGACGTCATCAACACCTGCGGAGTGCCGGCGGTGTACGTAACCAACAATGCTTCGCGTAGCCCACAGGCAGTGGCGAAGATGCTGGCGGACATCGGTCTCACGGCGGGTACGGAACAGATCGTTACCTCTGCGCAAGCGGTTCTCCAACTAGCAGCAGAAGAGGTCCCAGCTGGGGCGAAGCTCCTTATCATCGGTGCCGATTCCCTCCGTGACTTGGCCCGAGAGATGGGCTTCAAGGTAGTCTCCAGCGCCGATGACAAGCCTGCTGCTGTAGTGCAAGGCTTTGATCGCTCGGTTGGCTGGGAACACTTGACTGAAGGTGCCTTGGCCATTCGCCAGGGAGCCAAGTTCTTTGCTTCGAATCTCGATACCTCTCTGCCAATTGAGAGAGGCCTTGCTGTGGGAAATGGTTCCCTGGTTGCCGCCATCCAGTCAGCCACCGGGGTAGAGCCGGTATCTTCTGGCAAGCCTGAGCCGGCCATGTTTACTTTTGCGGCAAAGCAAATCGGCGCGAAAAAGCCACTTGCTGTGGGCGACCGCCTGGATACTGATATTGCAGGTGGTAACTCTGCTGCAATGGATACCTTCCATGTGCTCACCGGCGTTTCTGGTGAGTTGGAGCTGATTGAGGCTCCTGTGGAGGCACGCCCTAACTTTATTGGCGCTGGCATGCACGAGTTGGCCCTTCCTGTCTCTGTCGCTCGTCCCGGGGCACAGGGTGGATTTACGGCGCGGTGCGATGGCCATGACCTTTTGCTCGAGGGCGGCGACGAAAAGTCTACCTCCGTTCAGGCGTTGCGCACGGTGTTGGAAGTTGCATGGGCCATGCCGTCGCCGCCGCGCTATATTCAGCCGCGTAGCGAGCGTGCGGAAAAGGTTGTTGCGCAATGGCGGTAAAGCCGCACGATTTTCGAGCCGTCAAGGAACCGGCAGAGATCGATGCAGAAGTAGCGGAGATCCTTGGAGAAGACGCAGCGGATTTGGCCGCTGAAGTAGATCAGCTTGATCGCGCTCACAATGTGTTGCGCGATGCATTGCAGGAGAATTAATGCCCCCACAACGTCGTAGGTTAGATGCGGAGCTGGTGCGCCGAAAGATTGCGCGGTCACGTGAGCAGGCTCGGGAGATGATTAAATCTGGCCGTGTCACGGTTGGTGGCTTCAAGGCGCAGAAGCCGGCGTCGATTGTAGAGCCCGAGGTTTCCATCAAGGTAGAGGAAGCCGAAGAAGACAAGTGGGCTTCCCGTGGCGCTCATAAGCTATTGGGCGCCTTGGCGGCGTTCGACGTTGACATGAACGGTCGCATCCTCGATGCCGGCGCTTCTACCGGTGGCTTTACGGACGTGTGTCTGGAACACGGTGCGCAGGAAGTGCTGTCTGTCGACGTGGGCTATGGGCAGCTGCTCTGGCGCCTGCAAAACGATGATCGCGTAACCGTTTTAGACCGCACGAATATCCGGAATTTAACGCTTGAGCTTACCGACGGCCCCTGCGACGGCATGGTAGGCGATTTGTCCTTCATTTCCCTCCGCTTGGTATTGCCGGCCATTGTGGATTGTCTGAAGGACGGCGCTTGGTTGTTGCCTATGGTGAAGCCGCAATTTGAAGTGGGCAAAGAGCGCCTCGGAAGCGGTGGCGTGGTTCGTTCGCCGGAGTTGCGTAAAGAAGTAACCAAGGAGGTCGCTGAATTTGCGTTGTCCCTGGGGCTTAGCATGCATGGGGCTGTGGCATCCCCGCTGCCTGGGCCAAGCGGCAATGTGGAGTATTTCCTGTGGCTGAAAAAGGACGGTCAGCCCACGGATCTGGCTAGAGTGGAAGAAATGATTGACCGTGCAGTCGAGGAAGGCCCGCAATGACCCGTGAAATCCTGTTGGTGCCTCATGCCAACCGCCAGCAAAACCTGGAAGCGACCTCGCGTGCGGCAGAGCTTTTGCAAGATGCGGGAATTACCGTACGAGTGTGCGCGGACGAAAAGGTACTGCCGGGATTGAAGCATGTACCTCACACCGAAGATGCGGCCGCAGGGTGCGAATTGGTGTTGGTTTTGGGCGGCGATGGAACCTTCCTCCGTGCCGCCGACATGGCGCGTGCCGTAGATATTCCGGTGCTGGGTATCAACCTAGGCCACGTGGGATTTCTGGCCGAGTGGGAAGTCGAATCTCTCGATCAGGCCTTGGTGCGGGTCATTGAAAAGAGGTACCGCATTGAGGACCGCCTCACCATTGATGTGTCCATCTTTGATGAGGAGGCAACCCTTCTTAACCGCAGCTGGGCTTTGAACGAGGCTTCGGTAGAAAACCAAAACCGCTCCGGCGTGCTAGATGCAATCTTGGAAGTTGACCGCCGGCCGGTGTCGTCCTTTGGCTGCGATGGCGTGCTGATTTCCACGCCCACCGGATCGACTGCCTATGCGTTTTCCGCAGGTGGTCCGGTGTTGTGGCCCTCTCTGGATGCGATTTTGGTAGTGCCGAATAATGCGCATGCGCTGTTTACCAAGCCATTGGTTGTATCGCCCAATTCTTTAGTGGCCGTCGAATCGACGATGCGCACGACTCCCGCCACCGTGATTTTGGATGGCTTCCGCGAATTTGGGATGCCACCAGGGGCGCGTGTAGAAGTAGTGCGAGGCGAGCGTCCGGTGCGGTGGGTACGCTTGGATGACCAACCTTTTACTGACCGTTTAGTCTCGAAGCTGCGCCTGCCCGTAGAAGGGTGGCGCGGGCCGAAGGAGAAGTAGTGCTCGTCGATATTTCCATCAATGATCTGGGCGTCATTAGCCAGAGCTCTGCGGAACTATCCGCGGGCCTTACCGTGCTTACCGGTGAGACCGGTGCGGGTAAGACCATGGTGGTTACTGGTTTAAGGCTCTTAGCCGGTGGTCGCGCGGATGCCTCCCGGGTGCGCGATGGCGCGAAAAAGGCCGCTGTGGAAGGGCATTTTTCCTCCGCGAAGGATTCTATCCGCGAACTGGTGGAGTCGGTTGGCGGTGAGCCCGACGAAAATGGCGAGTATATCGTTTCACGCACGGTCTCCGCCGCGGGAAGATCGCGGGCCTATTTAGGCGGCCGTGCGGTGCCGGCTGCAACCCTGGGCGAGTTCGCGCGCGAGCTTATAACGGTCCACGGGCAAAATGATCAGCTGCGTTTGCTCGCGCCCGAGGAACAACTGGGTGCGGTTGATCGTGCGGATCCGAAATTGGCGCGTGTGCGAGAGCGCTATACCGAGGCCTTCAAACAGTGGCGCAGCCTCGCGAAGGACTATAGGCGGCGCACGGAGCAGCGCCGCGAGTTGGCGCAGGAAGTTGACCGTCTGCAATTCGCCGTCGATGAGATCGATGGCATCGCCCCAGAACCCGGCGAGGATGAGGAACTGGTGCAGCTGGTTCGCAAGCTGCAAGACGTCGATGGGCTGCGAGAGTCCGCGGAAATTGCCTTGGCTTCCATCGACGGCACCGAGGAATTGGAGGAGGCCGCCTCGGCACTGCTAGGCCGGGCGGTTTCTGCCTTGGCGGGATCCACCGATAAGGAACTGGCGGCAGTGGGCGAGCGACTCAGTGAGATTACTTCGCAGTTGGGCGATATCTCCGGCGAGCTCGGTGGGTATCTAGCCGGGCTGCCGGCGGACCCACACCTGTTGGAAAAGTCCCTCCAGCGGCAGCAGGAATTGCGCACGTTGACTAGGAAGTACGCCGGGGATATTGATGGCGTGCTCGCTTGGCGCAATGAGGCAGCGGCAAAACTGGAGTCCATGGATACCTCCACAGAAGCCCTGGAGGAGCTAAAAAAGCAAGTCAAAGAAGCTGAATCGGTGATGATTGAGCGGGCAGGGGAGCTGACAAAGGGGCGTCGGAAAGCGGCGAAGGCTCTGGGCGAGCAGGTAACGCAGGAGCTCCATGGCTTGGCCATGCCGAATTCGACTCTGACGGTCGAACTCACGCAGGCAAAATATTCTAAGTCCGGCGCAGACGCGGCCGAGTTGCAATTGAATGGCAAGCCGATTGCCTCTGCTGCCTCGGGCGGCGAACTCTCCCGTGTCATGCTGGCCTTGGAGGTCGTGCTGGCAGACGAGGACGGCGCCACCTTGGTCTTCGACGAGGTCGATGCCGGCGTGGGCGGGCGCGCAGCGGTAGAAATCGGCCGCCGCCTGGCGCGCTTGGCGGTGCATAACCAAGTGATTGTGGTAACGCACTTGCCGCAGGTGGCCGCGTACGCGGATGCGCACCTACACGTATCGAAGGAGAAATTTACCTCTGGCGTGGCCGAGCTTTCACAGGAGGAGCGCGTAGAGGAATTGGCCCGCATGCTGGCGGGGTTGGACGATACCGAGACCGGCCGCGCGCACGCGCAGGAGCTTTTTGACCGCGCACAGGAAGAAGCTTCCGCGCGCCTCACCCACTCGAAACCATAATCACGCCACAATAGGGTCCATGGCTCTGTTTTCCCGTAACCCCGAGCAGCCTGGTGCACTGCGCGATTGCACTCCAGGCGCTAAGGGGATGAAAAAGTTTAGTGAAGGCGATGTCGCCGTAATTGATGCGGCTAATATCTCTCGCCACGAGGCTCAGACCCTCGTAGACCTTAAACCCTCCGCAGTCATTAACGTGGCGGAATTTTCTACCGGCACGGTCCCTAATTATGGCCCGCACATGTTGCTTGACGCCGACATTACCCTCTTTGAAGGCGTTGGCCAGTCCTTTGTTTCCGAGTTCAAAGAAGGCAAGAAGGCGCGTATCGGGGAGGACGGCACCGTCTTTAGCGGCGATAAGGCGCTCGGCACCGGCCGCGTGGTAACTCGTGAGCGAGCAGAAAAGAACTTCACCGCGGCGCAGGGCGCGCTGATTGACCACATGGAATCCTTCTTTGGCAATTCCATCGATTTTATTAACTCGGAAGGCCCGCTGCTTATCGACGGCCTCGGCGTCCCCGCCTCCGGCTCCGAAATCGCCGGCCGCAAAGTTGTCCTCTTTTCGCCTACCGATAGGCACCGCGAACAGCTCAAGCAGCTACGCAACTTTATTCGCGAGTATGAGCCGCTGCTGATCGCAGTGGGATCGGCGGCAGATTCCTTGCTGGCCCAAGGGTATAAGCCAGATTTCATTATTGGGGATCCCAATAGCGTGAGCGATGAAGCTCTGCGTTGCGGCGCCCGCGTAATCGTTCCTGCGGACCCGGAGGGCGAGGTAGAAGGCCTCGACCGCATCCAGGACCTGGGCATTGGTGCGATGACCTTCCCTGCGGCAACGCATTCAGGTACCGACCTGGGCCTGCTCTTTGCGGACTACCACGGCGCTGATCTCATTGTGCAGGCCGGCGGTGGGGTAGACCTCGATGATATCTTTGCGGACCGCACCAACCCCTCTGCCGTACTGTCCCGCCTCAAGGCCGGTACCAAGGTGGTTGACGCCGATGCGGTAATCAATCTCTATAGTGCGCCTTCCTCCAACCTCGGCTGGCTGTGGGCAGTGCTGGGCATCTTGGTTGCCATTGCGGCGGTCATCCTCATCGTCGGCTTCGGCGGCAGCCAAGACTTTGCTAGCAACCTTAGCGAAACCTGGTCCAGCCTCTTTGGGGGCGCATAGGCCATGGCAAAGACTGAGCTTGTAGCAGGCTTGGGCTTCGGCGCCGCGGTTGGCGTAGCCTTAGGCGCCCTAGTGATTGCGCCGAACTTGACCACTAGCATGGCAGACGACGATCCGATCCGCGAGGAGCACCGCAAGGTGGTCCAAGACAATAAGATTCTGCAGACCCAGAATGAGGCTAGCGACAAGCTCGTGGCCGATTCTGGTGCGGAAATGGTTGATGGAGCCTTGTCGCAGCGCCCAGTGCTCATTGTGACCACCGATGACGCCAATGGCGGAGACGTGGACGCGATCCGGAAGCTCTTGGAGTCTTCCGATGCCACGGAGGCCGGCGAGATTAAGCTGACCAAGGACTTCTTGCGCCCCGAAACTAAGGACAAGCTGCTTCCCATCTTGAAAGATACTGCGCCTAAGAAGGCAGATATCAAGGACTTGGATTCTGCGGGAGCGCTCAGCGGTGAGGTCTTAGGTACTGCGCTGTCTATGGATCCTAAGAGCACGAAGCCTTTGGCCACAGTAGACGAGCGTGCAGACGTGCTCCATAAGCTGCGCGACGAAGGCTTTATTGATTACGAAGATGGGACCATCGTTCCTGCCCAGGCCATTATCGTGGTCTCTGGCAATGGCCTGCGTGGTTACCCGTCCAGCGCGCTGGCAGAATTTGCCACCGGGTTGGATGATGTCAATGGGTCCGTGGTGTTGAGCGGGCGCACCAAGCAGACCCAGGATGATAAGGCGCTAGCCCAGGTGCGTGATCAGGACGCGGAGCTGTCTACGGTCGATAGCACCGAACGGGCAGTGGAGCGCATTGCGGTCATTCTGGCCACCCAGGAGCAACTTGATGGTGGCCAGGGCGACTATGGCGCCACCGAAACTGCTGACTCCGCCTTGCCGGGAAAGGAATAGCCCATGGCGCATGATTTCAAGGTGCTTGATTCGCAGCTGCTTGTCGAAGCCCCCATTCTTGCCCTCCGCCGCGACGAGGTAGTCATGCCCGGTGGCGTTTCTGCCTCCCGGGAAGTAGTCGAGCACCTAGGTGCTGTGGCCGTCGTGGCAGTGGACTCAGACGAGCGTATTGCGATGGTGTATCAGTACCGCCACAGCGTGGGAAAGCGCCTGTGGGAACTGCCGGCGGGATTGCTCGACGTACGCGGTGAGGATGAGCTGACCGGCGCCCAGCGTGAACTGCAGGAGGAGGCCGGCCTGAGCGCGCAGACGTGGTCCGTGCTGACGGATCTTGTCACCTCTCCGGGTTTCTGCGAAGAGGCGGTTCGCGTATTCCTTGCCTCGGAGCTTTCCGACGTCCCCCGGATGGAGGCTACCGGTGACGAAGAAGCCGATATGGAAGTCGCCTGGGTGGGCCTCGACGAGGCCGTCGACAAGGTGCTGCGCGGTGACATCGTCAATTCCATTGCCTGCAGCGGTATCTTGGCCGCCTACGCTGTGCTGCGCGGCGGCAAGCAGACCCGCAGCGTGGAAGAGCCGTTCGACCTTCGACCGACCTCGATGAGCTCCCGCCGCACGGGCGCGGACCTAAAGCAGCTGTGAGTGCGCTAGAAAACATAGCGCAGACGTGGCTTAATCATCTAGCAGTCGAGCGCGGCGTTTCCGCCAATACCTTGAGCAACTATCGCCGCGATGTCCGCCGCTACCTTGCCTGGCTGGGGGATAACGGGGTAGATGATCTGCGGTCGGTGACACGACCGATGGTGGAGGCTTATCTCAAAGACCTGCGCTCACACATGGCGGTGTCCTCAGCCAACCGAGCGCTCATCGTTGCTCGCGGACTGCATAAATTTGCCGTGTCAGAAGGCGTAGTGGACGTCGATGTTGCGGTTGAGGTAACCCCTCCGTCAACCGGGCAGCATTTGCCGGAGACATTATCGGTAGACGAGATCACCGCCCTCATTGAAGCGATTCCGACCGAGACCCCAGTAGATGTGCGCGACCGCGCCCTGCTGGAGATGCTCTATGGCACCGGCGCGCGAATCTCGGAAATTATCTCTCTGAACGTTGATGACGTGTCTTCCGCGCAGGAGGTAATACGCCTGCGGGGCAAGGGAGACAAAGAACGGATTGTGCCAGTGGGCTCGCATGCTCGCCAGGCTCTCGAGGCCTACTTGGTGCGGGCGCGACCGGCGCTGAGCAAAGGTAAGACGCCGGCGCTGTTTCTCAATACCCGCGGTGGGGCTTTATCCCGTCAAAGTGCGTGGACTGTGTTGAAGACTGCAGCGCAGCGGGCGCAATTGGGAAAATCCATTTCTCCGCACACCTTGCGGCATTCTTTTGCGACGCACCTGCTTGAAGGCGGCGCAGATGTGCGCACCGTGCAAGAATTGCTGGGACATTCCTCGGTGACAACAACGCAAATATATACTCACGTCACTGCCGATTCCTTGCGCGAGGTCTGGCGCACTGCGCACCCCCGTGCCTAAGAAAGGACCTATATGTTTTCAACTCGTGTAGCTGGTGCGGCGATTTCTGCCGCATTGATTTTCCCAGCGGTGGCACACGCCCAGCTGCCGCCGGAAGTAGAGGCTGCTATTGCCGCTCCCATTTCGGTTCCTGCCGGCCAGACCACGACTGTAAGCTTGCCCGTGCCAGCCGAAGCCAACTACTCCGGCGATGGGTGGAACGTGTCTGCCTCAGGTACCTCCGCTACCATCACCGCCCCGGCAGATGGCGGCCAAATCTCGGTTCCTGTCTCCGCCCAAGGCATGAATGCAACCCTGACGCTGGTAGCCGATGGGTCGGTTGAGCAGGAGGACATTCAGGAAGAAATTGACGGCGCGGAGGGCGGCCCGAACCCAGCGCCAGCGCCGGATCCGGGCTCTGATAGGCCGGCTCAAGGTGACAAGGCGCCAGCCGGAAAAGATGCCGAAGGCGGAGATGAGAAGCGCGCGCCGTCGAAAGAAGAAGGCAACTTGCCGGTTATTCCAGGTAAAAAGCCGGAGCGCAAGCCTGCTGGGGAAGCCAACCTTGAAGGCGCGGAATACGTCAATCTCGAATCGAAAATCGAAGGCAATACAATTACCGCAAAGATGGGCCTCAAGCAGGCCTATGACCTCTACCAGCAGTTCAAGGACACGCAAGAAAATGACGTCACGCTGCGTTACCTCGATGGCGAGGGCAATATTATCCAAGGCGTAGAGCGTGACGTGGATGCCTCTTCTCGAACCCTCACCTTGACCTATCCGGAGGGCGAGGCGCCTGATAATCCCTTCATCATGCAGTTGCTACGCAATGACGGTTCTGGGGCCGCACTCATCGTCACTTTGCAGGACCCTAACTATCAATCCGCCGCGGAAAACCTCGATGAGCGCCAGCAAAAGGACCCCAAAGAAGAAGACGGCGGCTCACATTTGGGCTGGATTATTGGAGGGGCAGCCGCGGCGGTACTCATCGCGCTCATAGCCCTGGTGGCAGTTCTCAAACGCCGTTCTAGTCAACGCTAAACGCTTGATATACACTAAGTCTCGGTACTTTTGAGCTGTAGCGGGTACGCTTTAATGACAACGTTGTAATCAACCCCAAGCCAAGTGTCATGGTCCGGAACTTGGCGTCAAGGAAGCAGGTGTGACTGTGAGCGAAGAGGGTCTCTTTTCTGCCTCTGACGTAGAGGTGGGGCTGACCGGTCGTCCTATCCGTGAGCTACCGGAACCCGCACCCTTGGAAAAGCATGGGCCGGCCACCATCATTTCCATGTGTAACCAAAAGGGTGGCGTAGGTAAAACCACCTCAACCATCAATATGGGTGCCTGCTTGGCGGAATACGGCCGTAAAGTCCTCTTGGTTGACCTTGACCCCCAAGGCGCGCTTTCGGCGGGGCTTGGGCTCACGCATGATGATATCGAGGACACTATCTATGACGTGATGCTCGATAGTCACACCTCTATTCATTCCGCTATCCAACACACCGGGGTATCGGGCTTGGACCTGGTGCCGGCGAATATCGACCTTTCCGCCGCGGAAATTCAGATGGTCAATGAAGTCGGTCGCGAGCACACCCTTGCCCGCGCCCTGCGTCCCGTGCGCCGCGATTATGATTTCATCATTATTGACTGCCAGCCCTCCTTGGGCCTGCTCACCGTCAATGCCCTTGCTTGCTCACAGGGTGTGATCATCCCTATGGAGTGCGAGTTCTTCTCCCTGCGCGGTTTGGCGCTGTTGACCGATACCGTGGAAAAGGTTTCTGATCGCATTAACTTTGACCTTGAGGTCATGGGAATCCTAGTGACCATGTTTGATCGCCGGACCAAGCACGCCCGGGAAGTGATGTCCCGAGTGGTGGACTACTTTGGCGATAAGGTCTTTGATACCGTCATTACCCGGACCGTTCGGTTCCCAGAGACTTCGGTAGCCGGCGAGCCGATTACTACCTGGGCGCCAAGCTCCCCGGCCACGCAGCAGTACCGGAACTTGGCCAAAGAGGTCATCGAGCGCTCGACCGTTTAAGGTATCGTGACCCAGCCGGAGGTTACGGGCTTTCGCATTGCACTGCGGAATTTTGAAGGCCCTTTTGACCTGCTTTTGCAGCTTATTCAGTCCAAGAAGATGGACGTGACTGACGTTGCGCTGTCAGAAGTAACGGACGAATTCGTGGCGTATACGCGCCAGCTGGGCGAGTCCGCTGATCTGGATGAGACCACTGATTTTTTGCTGGTGGCAGCTACGCTTTTGGATTTGAAGGCGGCGCGGCTTTTGCCGCGCGGTGATGTCGACGATATTCAAGACTTGGAGCTGCTGGAGTCGCGCGACCTTCTTTTTGCCCGTCTGTTGCAGTACAAGGCTTATAAGCAAGCAGCGGACCAATTTGCCGTGTGGCAGCGCGAGGCGCAGCGCAGCTATCCGCGTGCGGTTTCGATTGAGGAGAAGTTTGCCGAGCTTTTGCCTCCGGTCTCCCTCGGGCATACGCCTGCCAGCTTTGCCGAGCTAGCGGCGGGCGTGTTCCGTCCCAAGCCACCGGAGGAGGTGGCAACCGGTCACGTGCACGACGTAGCAGTATCTGTACCGGAGCAGGCCGGCAAGATTTTGGAAACACTCAAGCTACTCGGTGCGGGCCAATGGACCAGCTTCGGTGCGCTAACCCGCGACTGTACGGTTTCTATGCAGGTAGTGGGGCGTTTCTTGGCCTTGTTGGAGTTGTACAAAGCCAAGGCAGTTGATGCACAACAAGAAGAAGCGCTGGGTCAGCTGGACCTATCGTGGACAGGCCTGGATGTTGACCCAGCGGTAGTTGCCGCAGCGAACTGGGACTAAGGGCGCTGCTGGATGAATTCCAGCGTCTCGGGGGAGAGCTCGCGGTCGGAGTAGACGCGTACGTCTGGTTCATCTGGGTTGTCCTCGGTGCCTATGCGGCGCCCTTCCCATACTTGTTGGAGCCCTTGTTTTTCGATGACCCGGATGGCCGCCGGGTGATTTGTGGTCACGCGGGCCGTAATGGGGGAGTTGGGGTCCACCTGGCGGATGCTCTTCACCGCCTCGGAGGTGATTTCGGTGGCAAAACCGGCACCCCAATGGGCGGGGCGCAGGCGGTACTTGATGTCCCAGAAGTTTGCTTCTTCGACGAAGATGGCACCGCCGACGCCGACGAATTCGGAAGGGTTGTGGCGCATATACGCGGCCCACGGTCCGAAGTGGTGGGCGTCCCACGACTGGGAGGATGCTTGTGCGAGAGCACGCGTGGTGCGGATGTCAGCAAAGCGCCCATTAGGACGGTGGCTCCAGATGCGTCCGTCGCTGTAGACCTTGTGGGTCTCTTCGGTATTAGCGGCGGACAGCGGGATGAGGATGAGTCTGTCGGTGCGAGTGATAGTTTCCATAACAATATGTTAGCCGAGTCACAGTGGGGAGCGAAAGTGATTTGGGGAATTTTCTGCGACTTTTTCCCTTCCAGTAAACTCGGGCGCTATGGATCTTCCCCTCATCTCGCAGCTGCGTTCCCGTCTTGAGTCCATTTTGCTCGTGCTGGACTCCCCAGCCTCTGTGGAGTCTTTGGCGCGTGCGCTGGGGGCAGAAAGGGACGTCGTTAGTGATTGCTTGCGTTCTATTCAGCGGGAGTTGGATAGTCGCGGTTCTGGTATCGACCTGCGCGAGACTCAAGAGGGGTGGCGCTTTTATACGCGCACCGAAAATGCCGGGGCAGTGGAAGAATTTCTTTTGGATGGCGCCCAAACCAAACTCTCCCGTGCTGCCCTGGAGACTTTGGCGGTAGTGGCTTACCGTCAGCCCGTTACTCGCCAGCAGGTGGCGGCGGTTCGCGGCGTCAATGTCGATGGCGTAATGCGGACCCTTAACCTGCGCGGGTTGGTCCGGGAGCTGCCGCAGGACGATTTTGAGGGCGCCGCGCACCGGTACGAGACAACGGAATTATTCCTCGAGTTATTGGGGATCGATTCTTTGGAGCGCCTGCCTGACTTGGCGCCGCTGTTGCCTGACGTAGAGGCGATCGACGAAGAGTACTAGCGTGGGGTAGGATTGCCCAGGTAATTTCATATCTTCGAGAGAAAAGGACACGTACGTGACTCCTCCCGCTCGCCGTGACGGCACACCGGATAAGAAGCAGCGAGACAGTGACATCATTGTCTCCAATGCCAAGCCGGCCCGTCACCAGCATGTGTCAAAGAAAAAGCAGAAGGCTACTGCAGAATCCGTAGCCCGCGAATTGGGCGCCGATTGGTTGGTCGATGAAGACAAGTCCAAGGGAGAGCGCCTCCAAAAGGTGCTCGCCAAGGCGGGCGTCGCTTCCCGCCGCCACGCAGAAATCCTCATCGATGCTGGCCGAGTTGAGGTCAACGGCAAGATCATCGCCAAGCAAGGCGTCAAGGTAAATCCCTCCGTTGACGTCATCCGAGTAGACGGCGTGCGCGTCAACGTCAATGAGGAGCACGAATATTTCGTGCTCAATAAGCCGCGCGGCATGCAGTCCACCATGTCTGATGACCTAGGGCGCCCGTGTGTGGGTGACGTGGTGTCAGAAAAGGTCGCAGCTGGCCAGCGACTCTTTCACGTTGGCCGCCTCGATGCCGATACGGAAGGCCTGCTCATCCTCACCAATGATGGCGAGTTGGCCAACCGCTTGATGCACCCCAAGTACGAGGTGACCAAGACCTACCTCGCCACCGTTTTGGGCGAGGCCGATAGGAAGCTCGTGCGACAGCTCAAGGAAGGCATCGAGCTGGAAGACGGACTGGCAAAGGCCGACTTTGCACAGGTAGTTGATACCAACCAGGGTTATTCCTTGGTGCGTCTTGAACTGCATGAAGGCCGCAAGCATATCGTGCGCCGCATGTTGAAGGAGGCCGGCTTCCCCGTGCAGCGCCTGGTGCGCACCAAGCTGCATACAGTCCAGCTGGGCGATATGAAGCCTGGCGGCCTGCGTGCCCTTAATTCCAGCGAGCTGACTAGCCTGTACAAGGCGGTGGAGATGTAATGATTTCTAATATGCCGAATGAGGGTCTCATCCTCGCCGTGGATGGCCCATCTGGAACTGGAAAGTCGACCACGTGCCGTGCGCTGGCTAAGCAGCTGGATGCAAAGTACGTCGACACTGGTGCAATGTACCGAGTGGCAACGCTTGCTGTGCTGCGTGAAGGCGTCGACCCTGCTGATACCGCCGCGGTTATTGCGGCTACGGCCAATCTGCCCTTGGGAGTATCCGATGACCCGGACTCCACCGAGGTTCTCCTCGGCGGCGAGGACGTCTCGCGCGTTATTCGCGAAGACGAAGTCACCCGTAATGTTTCCGCCGTATCTGCCATTCCGGAGGTGCGCGAGAATCTGGTAGCGCTGCAGCGCAAGCTTGCCCGCCAAGCGCACCGCGCGATTGTAGAAGGGCGCGATATTGGCACTGTGGTGCTTGCCGACGCCCCCGCTAAAGCATTCATGACCGCCTCTGCCGAGGTCCGCGCTCAGCGCCGCCAAGCCCAAAATGAAAAGGCGGGCATTGCTTCGGACTACGAGACGGTACTCGCAGATGTCCAGCGCCGAGACGCGGCGGATTCTTCCCGCAAGGCCTCACCTCTGCGCCCAGCGGAAGACGCAACCCTAGTCGATACCTCCAATATGAGCCCAGAGGATGTGCTGGAAGCTCTGATTAACGTGGTAAAGGAGTCTGTCAATGACTAATCACGATCCCCAGGAAGAGTCGGAGACTCAGTTCCATTACCCGGCCGGTAAGTTCGATGATGAGGTGGTAGAAGCCTCTCCTGGTTGGGCCGCCGATGATTTCAATACCGAGGAATTCGACTATGACTTCGATGACTCGGAGTTTGGTGAGGCTGATTATGGCGACGATTCGAACGCGGAAGAGCCTCTGAGCGAAGAGGAGTGGGAAGAACTCTCCCGTGCCTTCGGTGTGGAGTCCGATGACCACACGGAAGAAGCCCTGTGCACGGTGGCCGTAGTCGGTCGCCCAAATGTGGGTAAGTCCTCCTTGGTTAACCGTTTCCTTGGCCGCCGCGAAGCGGTGGTAGAGGACCACCCAGGCGTTACTCGTGACCGAATTTCCTACGTTGCGGACTGGAATGGCCAGCGCTTTTTGGTGCAGGACACTGGTGGCTGGGATCCCAACGTGAAGGGCATCCATGCGGCGATTGCCCGCCAGGCAGAAGTAGCCATGGAAACCGCCGATGTCATCGTTATGGTGGTGGATACCAAGGTGGGCATCACGGAGACGGATGAGGTCATGGCTCGCCGCCTGCAGAAATCGCCTGTGCCGGTGATTTTGGTATCGAATAAGTTCGATTCTGATAATCAGTACGCGGATATGGCGGAATTTTATGCCTTGGGCTTGGGCGATCCGTGGCCCGTATCCGCCCAGCATGGCCGCGGCGGTGCGGACGTGCTCGATGAGATTTTGCGGGTCTTCCCTGAAGAGCCCCGACAGACCGCGATTACCTCTGGACCTCGCCGCGTCGCATTGGTGGGCAAGCCTAACGTGGGCAAGTCCTCGCTGCTGAATAAGCTCACCAGCGAGGAGCGCTCCGTGGTCGACAACGTTGCGGGAACAACCGTGGATCCGGTGGATTCTCTAGTGCAGCTGGATGAGCAGCTGTGGAAGTTCATTGATACCGCGGGCCTGCGCAAGAAGGTAAAGAACGCGCAGGGGCATGAGTACTATGCGTCCTTGCGTACCCGCGGCGTTATTGATGCTGCCGAGGTCTGCATCATGCTTATCGACGCCTCTGAGGAGATCTCCGAGCAAGACCAGCGCGTGCTCAATATGGTGCTCGAGGCGGGCAAGGCTCTAGTGATTGCGTTTAATAAATGGGACCTCATGGATGAGGATCGCCGCTATTACTTGGACCGGGAAATTGATCAGCAGCTGAGCCACTTGCCGTGGGTCACGCGCGTGAATATCTCTGCGGAAACGGGCCGCGCGCTGCAGAAGCTGGAGCCGGCCATGATTGAGGCACTGGAAAGCTGGGATCAGCGTGTGTCCACGGGCCAGCTGAATAACTGGCTGCGTGAGGCTATCGCGGCTAATCCGCCGCCGATGAAGAATAATCGTCTGCCGCGCGTATTGTTCGCCACGCAGGCCTCGACCCAGCCGCCGACCATCGTCTTGTTTACGACGGGCTTCTTGGACGCGGCGTATCGCCGCTACCTCGAGCGCAAGTTCCGCGAGCGGTTTGGTTTCCACGGAACGCCTATCCGCATCGCAGTGCGAGTGAGGGAAAAGCGCGGCAAGAAGCGCTAGCAGTATGCCCGTTACGCTGGGATTATAGCACTCAGGCGAGCGATTATTGCACCGAGACACGGTGTGAGAATTTGCTCGCCTTTCCGTTTATGTCCGTTCATGTGGGTCTGGATAGGATATAACCAGTCAAAAATTCTCTCGTGATGGAAGGCTCAGCATGCTAGCCAGCGTAATTGCGCCAGATTCAATTCTGGCCATCGTGCTTCAGGTCATCATCATCCTCAGTGCCCTGCTTCTGGGCACTCGTTATGGTGGCATCGGACTTGGTCTTATTTCCGGCATCGGATTGATGCTCATGGTCTTTGTCTTCGGCCTCGCCCCGGGTGAGCCGCCGGTATCTGTGATGCTGACCATCATTGCGGTCATCGGCTGCGCCGCCACCTTGCAGCAGGCGCGCGGCCTCGAAGTGATGATGCAATTTGCCGAGAAGTTTCTCCGCGCCCACCCAGAGCGCATTACCATCCTCGCCCCGCTGACCACCTGGTTCCTGACGGTGCTGTGTGGTACGGGCCACGTGGTCTACACGATGTTTCCGATCATCGAGGATATCGCCCTGAAGAAGGGCATCCGCCCAGAGCGCCCCATGGCCGTGGCATCGACGTCGGCTCAAATGGGTATTACGGCCTCGCCAGTGTCCGTGGCCACTGTATCCCTAGCGTCCATCATCGCGGAAAATGCCGGTGCTATCGATCACGCCTATTCCATTCCGCAGATCCTCATGGTGGCTATGCCCGCCTCGCTTGCCGGTGTAATTCTTGCCTCGCTGTGGTCGCTGCGCCGCGGTAAGGACTTGGACGAGGACCCGGCATTCCAGGAGCGCATGAAGGATCCGGAGTTTGCGGAAAGCATTCACCAGTCCACCGGGTCGCTCATGGATGAGGAATTTTCGCCGGAAGCAAAGCGTGCGGTGGTTATCTTCCTCGTGGCTATCGCCAGCGTGGTGGCACTCGGTGCGTTCGAATTCCTGCGCCCGCTCGTCCCAGGCGATGATGGCGAGTTGAGCCCGCTTTCGATGAACCTGGTTATCCAAATGGTCATGCTTGTTGCCGGCGCAATCATCCTGCTCACCTGCAAGGCTGACCCGAAGAAGATTGCGTCCACGCCAGTCTTTAAGGCCGGAATGACCGCAGTATTCTCCGTCTTTGGTGTGGCATGGATGGCAGATACCTTCTTCGAAGCCCATATCGATGCCTTAGAGTCCAACCTCGGGTCCGTAGTGGAGGCCGCCCCGTGGGCCTACGCGGTGGTACTGGTCATCGTGTCCAAGCTGGTTAACTCCCAGGCCGCCGCCCTGGTTGCCATCGCTCCGATTGGCCTGCAGCTCGGCATCGATCCCGCCATTATCGTTGGTTTCTACGGCGCAGCATACGGCTACTTCATTTTGCCAACCTACCCTTCGGACCTAGCCTGCATCGGCTTCGACCGCACGGGCACTACCCACATTGGCAAGTTCGTCATCAACCACTCCTTCCTCGTTCCCGGCGCCATCTCGGTGTTCACTTCCTGCGTGGTGGGCTCGCTATTGGCGCAGGTCCTGCTCTAATCCGAATCCCGTACCAGCACGAAGGCATCCGTGCGGTACGGGATGCGTAGTTTCTGCCCCGGCTTTAATCCCATGTGCTCGTAGAGGTACCAATCCAGGTTGTGGGTCATGCGCTCATGGATGGCTTTGCCATTGCGCAGCCAATAGGATCGGGTGTGCATCAGCTGGTGAAGCTGCTCCGGGGTTAGTTCGTTCTCCCAGGTCAAGCGCAGCTCTCGGCCCAAAGACCACGGCGCCGTATAGTCCGGGTAAAAGCCCGGCTTATGTACATCGCCGGAGTGCATGATGCGAGACAGTCGCAGGATCCAGGGGTCCGCGTTGACATCGAGCGTATTCCACACCAAGAGAATCTTCCCGCCCGGCGCGAGGACGCGGTCAAGCTCTGCACAGGCGGCTGGCACGTCGACCCAGTGCCAGGTTTGGGCGAGGCAGGCGGCGTCTAAGGAGGCGTCGGCAAGCGCGGTGCTTTCGGCCGTAGCGCGAAAGACTGGCAGGCGGAGGTGGGCTGCGAGAATACTAGCCATATCGGCGGAGGGTTCGAGCGCAATAACCCGAGCATTGGGTAGGGACTCGGTGAGTTTTCCAGTACCGGCGCCAATATCGGCAACGGTATGGGCGTCAGCAATAAGGGCAGAAACCTCGTCCGGATAGCCGGGGCGCACATCGTGATAGGTGCTCGCGCCGCGGCGGAAGGCCTGGGCGGAAGCGGTGCGTTGCGCGGCATTGCGGAAGCCGGGGCCTTGTCTGGTGGAGGCCCTGCGGTAGCTAGGGAAGTGGCTGGGATCGGGGTGGCGAGTCGACATAGCTCATCTAACCTACCGCGAATTAGAATGGCAGCCTATGAGGACACTTCCTGCACCATCAGATCCCAGGTGGCTGCTAAAGACTGTCTTTTCCCGTCCGGCACTCACTGTACCGGCCGCACTCTGCATGGCTGTCTCTTTTCTGCTTAACGGATCGACTCCAGTGATTGTGGGACATGCCATTGATGAAGCTGTGTCAAAAGGATCCGTCGACCGACTAGGCATGTGGCTGGCCGTTTTAGTGGTCGCATTTTGCCTTAATGCTTTGGCCGCATGGTTTGGACGCGGCCTCAATGCGCGAGCCATGCTAGTAATTGGGCACGATGTTCGCATGGCCATCACGGATAGGATTCAGGATCCGCGGGGCATCGCAGGCGAGTCCCGCAGCGCCGGCGAGCTGCTCGCCATCGCCTCCACAGACGCACGGCGCGTGCAGAATGCCGTCATGATGACGGTCTTTCCCGTCGCTGAGATCACCGCCATTGTGTATGTGGCGATCATGGCTAGCCGTATTAACCTGCCTTTAGGCATCGCCATTTTGTGCGGCGGGCCGTTAATGGTGTGGGGCTCAGTGCGCGCGGCAAAGCCTCTGCGTACGCGTTCCGGAGTCCGCCAAGCGGCGTTGGCCAAAGCCAGCTCCATGGCCACCGATGTGGTCCAGGGCCTGCGGATCCTTAAGGGTCTAGGCGCTGTAGCCACAGTGAGTAGGCGTTATTCCGCGGTGTCAGGTGCCGCCTATGCGCGAACGGTAGAAGCCAATGGTGCCCAAGCCCGACTTAATGCGACTACGGAGATTTTGGGCTCGGTATATGTCATTGCAGTGGGTATTGGTGCAGGAATGATGGCCGTGCGTTCCATGATGAGCGTAGGTGAACTCATTACGGTCATCGGCCTTACGCAGTTCATTATCACCCCGATGACGATGCTGGGCCGAAATATCGCCTCGCGGTGGGCGGCCGCACAGGCAAGCGCTGAGCGCATTATTGCCGTCCTCGCCGCTCCCGGGGTGGAGAAGAGTGAACCGCAGGTTCCGGCCCTCGCTCCTGGGGTCAACGTGGTGCCCGAGCCTGTACCAGAGGATCTCGTCTTCTTGCCGCGCGAGCGATTCCTGGTTGTTCCACACGAAACCATGCTTTTCGAGGGGACCGTGCGGGACAATATTCATCCGGATAGCGCGAGTGCACAACGAGCCCTCTACGTGGCTGCAGGGGAAGATATCCCGGGCGGGTTGGATCGCGAGGTGGGAGAGGGCGGCCGAAACCTTTCTGGTGGACAGCAACAGCGCGTGGCGCTGGCACGAGCCCTTGCTGCCGACGCAGAGATCTTAATTTTGGCCGATCCAACT
This sequence comes from Corynebacterium tuberculostearicum, assembly GCF_030229345.1. Lineage (GTDB taxonomy): Bacteria > Actinomycetota > Actinomycetes > Mycobacteriales > Mycobacteriaceae > Corynebacterium > Corynebacterium tuberculostearicum_G. The sequence goes on from NZ_JASPGP010000006.1 coordinate 21,033, forward strand.
ACCGCGGTGGATTCGGTGACCGAGCAGGAAATTGCCCAGCGGGTGGCGTATCACCGCGGGCCTAAGCCCACGCTTGTCTTCACCACCTCGCCGGCGTGGGCAGCAGTGGGGGCGGATCTATGATGCGGTTTCCTACGGCCTCCTGGCCCCAAGTGCGTAAGGAAGTGGGCCGCCAGCTTTCCGACGTCCCCCGTGCCCGCCCCCAAGCCGCAGCGGCCTTAGCCTTGCTTACCGCAGGCGCCGGTAGCAATGTAGCGATCCCCATCTTATTGGGAAAGATCGTTGATGCTGTCATTACTCAGGGCGCCATTGTGCCCATCGGTATCTCGCTGGTGCTGGTGGCCGCGGTTTCGGCACTGTTTTCCGCGGCGGGGTTCTATGTCCTTTCACGCCTGAGCGAAAGAGTGATCTCCGCTTTGCGGGAAGATATGGTCTCTACCGCTCTTCGCCTGCCTACCCACCGGGTGGAGGAAGCCGGCACTGGGGATTTGGTCTCTCGCTCTACCGATGATGTAGCAGAACTATCGGCTGCCGTAACCGAGACCGTCCCCGTGCTGGCGAAATCTGCCTTCGCCATCGCAACCACTGGGGTGGCACTAGTCAGCCTCAATTGGCAATACCTACTGGTAGTAGGTGCAGTTACGCCGTTATATTTCATTGCTGCGCGTCAGTACCTGCAGCGCGCTCCGCAGCGCTATACCGACGAACGCGCTGCCATGGCGGAACGGGCGCGCAGGCTCTTGGAAGCAATTCGCGGGCGAGAGACTGTGCGCGCCTTCGGCATGGAAGACCAGATGCACGTTGGGATTGAACGTGCCTCCGCACAGGTGGTGGACAAAGGGTACGCCGCGCGAAAGACAATGATGGTCCTGCAGCTATGGATGACGCTCATTGAGCTAGTCATGCTGGCCTGCGGTTTGCTCACCAGCTTTTGGGTGGTGCAGGCTGGGGCGCTCACCGTTGGCGCCGTCACCGCGGCCATGCTCCTTCTCATTCGCTTGCGCGGTCCGCTCATGGGATTGATGCGAGTCATCGATACCGTTCAATCCGGCTATGCCTCCCTGTCGCGGATAGTTGGGGTGGTTATGGACCCGCCACGGGCGGTGCCAGACTACGGCGCCCCGACCCCAGGTGGAGCTGCCGAATTAAAAGAAGTGAGCTTTCGCTACGATGACGGCGGTTGGGCTGTGCAAGACGTAAACCTTAAGCTTCCCGCTGGACACACCGTAGCTTTAGTGGGAGCCTCTGGTGCGGGAAAGACCACGGTCGCTGCTCTTCTGGCCGGACTGCGAGTCCCGGCTACCGGAACAGTCTTGGTGGATGGAGTAGAGGTATCGGCCCTGTCTGATTCCGAACGGGTGACACGTTTAGCGATGATTTCCCAAGAGGTTCACGTATTTTCAGGAACCTTGCGCGAAGATTTGTCCTTGGCCGCCCCGCAAGCCTCAGATGCGCAAATGGAAGATGCATTACAGCGCGTCGGCGCACAGTGGTATGCGCAGTTAGAGGAGGGCCTAGATACGGTCATTGGCGCTCGGGGAATACACCTTGACCCAGTAGCAGCGCAGCAGCTAGCGCTGGCGCGAATATTGCTTTTAGATCCCAAGATCGTCATCATGGATGAGGCCACCGCAGAGGCCGGATCGGTGGGGGCAGAAGCTCTGGAAGAAGCCGCCGCAGAGGTCACCCGTGGGCGAACATCACTGGTAGTGGCGCACCGATTAGACCAGGCCGCACGAGCCGATAGCATCGCCGTGATGGACAACGGGCGGGTGGTGGAGCAAGGCAGTCACCACGAACTGTTAAATTATGGTGGCCGCTACAAGCAATTATGGACCGCATGGCAGAAGGGACGACAAAGATGAACGCGAGGTCGCTACGGACCCTGGTTGGTGCGGTAGCAGTGAGTTTCCTTGCGGTTGCCGGCGCATCATGTTCGGCCGATTCGCCCGACTCCGCGCCCCCAGCAGTCCCAACTGAGACGAAAAACCTAGGGATTCCAACCTCCGCACCGCTGAGCGGACCCGAGCCAGGGAGCTATACCACCGTTAATCTTCCCTCGGGCCGTTCCTTCATCCTCAGCGTGCCTAAGGACTACACGGGGGATAAAAAGTGGCCCATCGTCCTGGCCTTTCCAGGCTGGGGACAATCTGCCGAAAATCTCCGCGGCTATTCCCGCCTCGATGCCGCTGATGCCATCACCGTTTTCGCGGAAGGCAAAAAGAAGGCATGGAGCCCTGCTCCTTATGCCAAGACGTCAACGGCAGAAGATAAAAAATTTGTTCGCGACATCATTGATGCCGTTCGAGCAACGTACCGGGTAGATGACTCCCGAATCTTTGCTACCGGCATGTCAAACGGCGGCGGGTTTGCCGCCTACCTGGCCTGTCAGATGCCCGATGTTTTTAAGTCTGTGGCTACAGTTTCCGCTGCCTACTACAAAGATATTCTTAAAGACTGTGCTCATTCACCCGTGGGCCGATTGGATATGCACGGCACCGTGGACCCCGTGGTGGGCTACTACGGTGGAACGCGCCATAAGACCAAGTACTATTCTGTGGAATCCGTGCTGGAACAAGACCGTAAACGCAATGGTTGCTCTACCAATGTCGATACGACCCGCCTGGTCAACAATGCACTCGATATGAAGTGGAGCGGCTGTACCGCACCGCTTGAACATATCCGTATCGCCGGAGGCTCACACGTATGGCCTGGTGGTACAGCAGATGCGCACAATGAAGTAGGTAAATTCTTCGCTACCGATCGCGTCCTAGACTTCTTCGGCATTCCCGGTCGCCCGTCCGGTACCGCACAGACTTAGTCTTGTCTATAGACCTGAAAGGATGCGCCTGGAACCTTGCGCACCCTTTCAATGCAAATATCTGCAATGGTAGAAAAGCCCGCGCGATGAGCCGCGCTACGCGGGGAGGTTGGCTCTGGAATTTGCACAAGGTGAAAAGACCGAGCGCCCCCATCGTCGTTATTGAGTTCCACTACCGCCTGTGCAGTGGTGCCGGAGCCCGCAAAAAAGTCAAGGACGCGCGCATCCTTTCCACCCGCAATGGAAATGAGGTGCTTAATTAAGCGCACCGGTTTGGGAAACTCGAAAACGCCCTCTATCCCCATGACGTTTTCAGCATCGCGCCTGCCAGTGCGGGTCACCCCAAAGCGCTCGCCGTCCAAGATGGAGCGTGGGCGCGCTCCCACCTTCTGATAGTTCTTGGTATAGACAAAACCTCGCCGGAAGACGAGCTCATCGAAGCGCTGTTCAACCTTATCTCGGCCCCAGCGCCAACGGGCGACTTTTTCTTTTCCCACCGGCTGGTCCGGCCAATATTCTTTGCCATCGGGCCCGGTGATAGGGAAGTCGAGGGAGGGAAGGTACCCAAGGGTCTTAGAGTCCAAACGCACCAAGGAGTACTTCCCCTTGTCATCCTCATGGTTGTATTTGGTGGAGGTATGGCCTTGGAGATCGACATTGAATCCAGGATTATCAGGAGTACGGGCGTAGCACAGAATATATTCGTGCTCTACCACTGCGTACTTAGAATCATTCTTGCCGGTTCCTGCCTTCTTCCAAATCAATTGGCCGGCAAAGCACTCCTCTCCAAAAACTTCATCGAGTACCTTGCGCGTATTGGCCACTTCGTCTTCTCCAATGGAGACAAAAATGAAACCTTGTGCGGAAAGTACGTCTCGGGCCAAGATGAGTCGGGGAAGCATCATCGACAGCCATTGCGAGTGCCATTCTGCATAGCTTCCGGAACGCATTTGGCGGCGTAAACGATAGTTATCGCGGTAGACAAAGTCTTTGCCGGTATTATAAGGCGGGTCGATATAGATGACGTCAAAGAGTTCCCCGCGGTTGGCAAGCCCTTGCAGAACCGGAAGATTATCTGCCGCAATAATCGCGTTGTCCGTGTCGCAGGCTGTGCTGAGCGCAGAATCACGCGTGAAACACTGCGTCAGCGGCGCGCTGGCGGCTGCTCGGGCAGCCTCTTTGCCCGGCCATACTAAGCCAAAGAATTCCGTGGCCGTTTCCGAAGTGGACGGTGGCGCTGGGGTAGTTGAAGCCATGGTGCGAAGCCTTTGTTGGTAAATCGTCGATACCGTCTAACGCTATCATTTGCAAGACTGAGGAAAATTCGCCTTAAGCTAAATGTCGGACCCTGATTTTCTTATACCTCGCTAGGGCGGAGCTAAAGTAGCAGGCCCTATCGGACATTCGATAGGCTGCGGGGGAGTCTGGATACCCCTTAGTGCAACCTTGCTACCCGGCAGTAAAACTTATTTGGTCTAGTGGCCTAACAGACTTTTCGGTGGCATGTTGACTCAAGTGTCGGTACGTTGGGGTGTGTTGCCGGACACGGCAGCTTTTAGATAAACCTAGAACGAGAAGAAAGGATAACCTCATGGGTATCTTCGATAAGGCAAAGGACGCACTGAACTCTGACAAGGGCGAAGAGCTCACCGACAAGGGCTTGGACAAGGCTGCTGACGCAGCTAAGGGCAAGCTAGGCGAGGACAAGGCAGATCAGATCGACAAGGCTCGTGACGCAGCTGACGATAAGCTCGGTAACGAGTAAATAGCCTCGCCCGTTTAAAGGGCGAATGCCTACTTTCTATTTTGGCCCCCGGCCCGCAAGGGCAGGGGGCCAAAGCTATATGAAGACCAGCCGCACAAAGCTGGCAAAGGTCTACGTTGGTGCTCCCACCTTTTTGTGGGTGGCTCGACTTAAAAGTGAACGTATCCCAAGCAATTTTGCATGAAATCGCTAGGATTATATTTGTGAACAATCTTGAAGGCACCGTTTCCCATGCGGGCTCCACTAAGCAGCGGTTGCTGGAGCAGGGTGCCCGGATCCTAGCTAAGGGTGGGCGCGACGCCTTAAAGGTTTGTGCTGTGGCGGAGAAGATCGCGGTTCCAGTCGATGAAGCTAAGTCTTTCTTTGAAGATGACCACGATCTTTACATTCAGACCAGCCGGTTCTTGGATGAGCGTCTCCGAGTAGCGTCTTTCGAGGCACTCGATAAATTGCCGGGTGACGCGACCGCGATTCAGAAACTTCGCGAGTCTGCCAAGGTCTACTTCAACTGGGCTGTTGAAAACCCCACTTACTTCTCCGCCTATAACAACTGCGAGACGGCAACGAGCTTTCCCAACTTTGAGGATGGAATCGAGGAGGGGAAAAGCTTTGATGCCTTCCCGCCCACCTTCCGCTGGATGCTTGAGCACATGCGGGAAGCCGCCATTGCAGCACGCGGCGATTTTGATCACCGCTTGGTAGTGATCCAAGCCCTTACTTTCCTGTCTGAGCTGCAGGGTATTACCCACTTGGCCACGTTCGGCATTATGCGTCACCTCTCGCCCACGGCGAAGAAGCAGACCTTCAATGCTTGCATTGAGACTTTATTCTCTGGGCTGGAAGATAGCCTGCGTGACGGGAAGATTGCGCCCTTTGAACCGCTAGCACTCGTTGGAGAGCCAGCGGAACCGTTTACTACAGCAGCCAAGGACATGCCAAAGACTACGGCTGAGGAAAAGCGTGCAGCTATCTTCCGTGGTGCGGCCGAAGAGATTGCCTATAACGGTCTTCCTAGCTTGCATCTCGGCTCTGCTGCTGCACGAGCAGGCGTAGATTTGGCAGATGCGGAGCATCTTTTCGATGGTAATTCTCACCTGCTGCGTTCTTTGGAAGAGTCTTTGGATGAAGCTAATACGCTAGCGATCATGCGCCAGAACCAGGCCGTGCCGGAAGGATCCCACGGGTTGGCTTATATTAAGGCAACCGGCTTCGGATATTTGGAGTTTGCGCTGGAAGACCCCGTCGGCTTTGTCGCCCTCATTGAGGTATCAAGCCGCTCGATTGTCCCCGTCTCTTTCGATGAGCCCGGCGATACTGAGCAACCATTTGATATGGGTAAGGCCTTTACCTTCATCATGAATCTGGTGCGCGATGCTATTTCTGAGTCGAATGGGCCACGATCGCCATGGATTCTCTTTACCCAAATTGCGGCGCTGTGGGCTTCCATCCACGGTCTCTCGCAGCTGAGTACCGTAGGAGCCCTGCGTTACCACTCGGCTAATTTCTACTTCAACCTAGCTTCCAAGGTGATGGACGTGGTTCTTCAGGGCATGGTCAATGTCCTCGAGCTAAAAAAGCCAGAATAGGAAGCCAAGCATTAAAGGGGGCCCGCAACGGGCACCCCTTTTTCTATATCCACCCTTGTGCCTGCGCTGTGGTTGCTGCCTCAAAGCGGTTCCCAGTTCCTGTCTTGGCGATAAGGGACGAGACAATATTGCGCACTGTGCCAGTGCTCAGGTGAAGTTGCCCGGCAATCTGGCGGGTGTCGCTGCCCTCCAAAACATGACGTGTGACCTCCTTTTCGCGTGCGGTTAGTGGATTGTCGGGCGTGAAAATTGTCTCTTGGGCCAGTGCAGGGTCAATGAGCTTTAGACCGGCGTGCACTCGCCTAATGGCTTCGGCAAGTTGTTCGGGTGGGGTGTCCTTGACTACGAAGCCAGCTACGCCCGTTTCCAAAGCACGTTTGACGTAGCCACTGCGCCCAAAGGTCGTGACAATCAGGCTGCGGCAACCCGTGCCCTCAAGCTCAGCGGCCGCATCAAGACCGCTTTTACCGGGCATTTCGATATCAAGTAGCGCAACGTCGACGCCATGATTGGCGACGAGCCCCGCAACCTCCTCGCCCGTTGCGCACTCAGCCACAACGCTGATATCTGGCTCTGCGTCCAAGAGGGCAACTAGCGCCCCACGCACCAATGATTGGTCCTCAGCAATGAGAACTCGGATGGAGTTAGTCATTGCCCGAGCCTCCGGCGGTAGTAAGAGGAAGAAAATCCGTGTCGCCATTCATAGTAACCAAGGCTAAAGTGCAGCCATTGCGGCGCGCAAAGAGCAGCTGTCCGCCAGCATCTGTTGTACGTTTGCGCAAACCGGCAATCCCACCGTGGGCACGAGAAAGACTTTCGTCAGCGTCAAACCCGCAGCCATCGTCCACCACTTGGAGTTGGTGGCCTGTCACCTGGACCCAACAGTGCGCTGCACCCGAGTGGCGGACCACGTTTGTGATCAGCTCGCGCAGAGCCCAGGAAAATTCGGCGTCGTAAAGCCCAGCGCTATTGGCCGCAGAGGGCAAGTACGACACAATGCCGGCAGTGTCGAGAGCCCTGTGAGCCGCGTGGATTTCCCCTTCAAAAGTGGGCATGCGCATCCGGGTTACTGTGGAGCGGACTTCCGCCAAGCCTTTCCGAGAAAGCGCGCTCACCTCCTGGAGCTCCTGCTGCGCCCGTTGCGGATCCGAATCTACTAGACGGCGGGCAAGCTCTGATTTGAGGTTGATAACAGTTAAAGAGTGGCCCAAGAGATCGTGAACATCGGTAGCGATGTCCTCGCGTTGGCGTGCCAAGTCCAATTCATGTTCCAATTCAGCGCGGCTATCTTCGCGCTGGGAAAATGTACCTAACAGCACTAGTAGTATCGGCCAGGCGAAGAGGATTATCAGGGCCCAGCCGGTGCTTTTAGGAGCGAAGAACCACGTGGTGGTGGCGAGCACGGTCCCCATTAGCAGGGTAAGCGCTAATGCTCGGCGTAGCGGAAGGTTAAAGCCGAGCAGCGCCGCAAGGTAAGGCACATACGTGACGGCTATTATCCCGAAGAAACCAATTGATGTCGCTGCGATGGCCGCGAGTGACACCCAGTAAAGCCCGATCCGCTGTCCTAACCGCCATCCGCGTGGGTAGTAGCCCACTGCGCCAAAAGAAAAGAAGTAGACAGCACTAAACGCTAAAACGCACGCAGAAGCCCCAATTCGTTCAGTGAGCGTCGTGCCCGGCGCGGCAAAGGTCATCATCAACCCGGGTATGAGGAAGACCAACCATACGCTGGCGAAAAGCGCGCTATTGAGGCTAAAACCGCGCCACGGTTCGCGAAAGGGGCCCATTAGCGGCGCGCCTTGTCGCGAGAGCGCAGGACCTGGCAAGCGGTGAGAAAGATGGTCGTCCATACCGCGAAGTTTAACCATGCGGCCCACATGGGGTGCGACACGGTGCCTTCCTCCCCATTGAGAAACTGCATGCCTTCTGCAAGCGGCCACTGGGCGAGTACGACCGGGCCAAAGAGGGGAGTGAAGCGGCCCAATTCCATCAGCGGCTCGGTAAGTGGAGTGAATACATTGGCGGCAAAGAGGAAGAGGACAACGGAGGTCGAGGCGATTGCGACAGAATTGTCGGTGGGCAAAGCCATGGCCCACACCAAGCCATAAAAGCCAAAGGGAATGGAAACTAGGACGCAGGCGATAAAGGCTAAAACCCATTGGTGTGGTTGCATTGCAGCTTGTGTCATGGCACCGGTGATAAACACCGCGGTTATGGGGAGCAGTGCCTGAAAGCCGATTGATATGAGGTTTGCCCACAGAATCTGCCGTGCGTGTAGGGGAGTAAGTGCTAATTGGCGCGCCCACCCAGTCTTCGCAGCGGTCACGGCGGAGCCAGCGGCAGACACGGAACCTGCCACGCCGCCGTAAAGAGCCATGCTGATCATCTCTAAGGCGGCGAAGTTTCCTCCCTTAAAGGAGGTATCGCCAAAATCCATCATGGTGCCAAAGAGAAGGTAGAAAAATACCGGCAAGATGGTGCTGAAAAACAGCGGAGTAAGGTTGCGACGAAGGCGCAGCAGGTTGTGAGTGGCAAACCGGAGAGTGCGCGCACTGGTCGTTGCAGCTTGTGTGGTCATGGCATGTTCCTTTCACGAAGTGGCCAACGGAGTGACGGGTTAGGACTGGGATGCTGTCAAAGCAAGAAATGCGTCCTCTAAGGAGTGTTTCCGAATAGTCAGGTCATGGGCTGAGGTGTGGTTGAGAAGGAATTTCGCAAGTACATCGGAGTCACTAGTGGTCATCCGGGCGTAGCCGCCAGACAAGGAAATCTCGGCGACGGTGGGTAGCTCTTTCGCATTTAAAAGTGTGCCGTCGAACTTCGCCTCGACTATGCGCTTGCCCGACTGTTCGCGCAGTTCTGTGGCCTTTGCATCGGCTCGCAGCTTTCCTTCGTGTAGGAGAATTATCCTTTCTGCAAAATTGTCTGCCTCTTCGAGGTAGTGCGTAGCGAAGACAATGGTGCGTCCCTGGTCTGCTTGTCTGTGCATGGTGGACCAGAACTCGTGGCGCGCTTGAGCATCCATGCCAGCTGTTGGCTCATCGAGCAATAGGATTTGGGGATTGCCCAAAATAGCGAGGGCGAATCGCACACGTTGTTGCTCGCCACCAGAGCATTTTCCTACTGGGCGGTGCAGGATCCGGTCTAGGTCTGCTTGTTTGGCAACTTCTCCGATGGGAAGGGGATGGGGAAAGGTAGAGGAAATCATCTTTAGGGTGTCCTGGACTGTGAGCTCGGGTAGCAGGCCGCCGGTTTGCAGCACGGCTCCAATCTGCGCTGCACGGATCGCAGCGTGCGGTGTGTGTCCGAGCACGGATATGTTGCCGGAGGTGGGTGTGGTGAGCCCGAGGATGAGATCAAATAGGGTGGTTTTACCTGCTCCATTGGTGCCTAGTAGGCCTACGATCTCGCCTTGGGCGATGTTGAAGGAAATATCGCTGAGCGCACGGATAGGTCTGGAGGATTTACTAGCAAAGGATTTGCTTACTCCGGATACGTCGATGGCTGGCGGCTGTGCAGTAGATGGGCTTAAAGTGCTCATACCTGGAAAGTATCCGTAGCCAGCAAGAATGATGTATAGGCCCTGTCATTACATTTTCATGACAAGTGTCATGGCGCGATAAGGTAGGAGAGTGCTTACTACTCTCGCAGCAGCCGCTGGACTATTCGTGGCCACCAACATCGATGACATTGTGGTGTTGTCCCTCTTCTTCGCCCGTGGTGCTGGACGCAAGGGCACGACGCCCGCGATTCTGCTAGGTCAGTATGTGGGTTTTCTCGGCATACTAGCGGCCTCGGCCATTGTCGGATTGGGCTTCAATGCCGTATTACCTGAGGAATTGATTCGCTACTTTGGCCTCATTCCATTGCTTCTAGGCCTATGGGCAGCGTGGCAAGCATTCCGGGGTGAGGATGACGATGAGGATGTTTCGGGTAAGAGGCTGAGCGCACTTGCGGTAGCCGGGGTGACCTTTGCTAACGGTGGCGACAATATCGGCGTCTATGTACCAGTGTTTACCACCTCTACGCCGGCTGAGGTTGCGACTTATTGCGTGGTCTTCGTAATCCTCGTGGCGCCCTTAGTGTGGGCAGCGCGGTTTGTAGCCACGCGGCCGGGCATTGCAGAAGCACTGGAAAAGTGGGAAAGCGTGCTGTTTCCAGCGGTGCTCATTCTGCTGGGAATCGCGATCTTGCTTGCGGTGTAAACGCAGAATAGAAAAAGCCGGCACCGTGAAGGTGCCGGCTGAACTCTTTGTCGGGCTAACAGGATTTGAACCTGCGACCCCTACACCCCCAGTGTAGTGCGCTACCAAACTGCGCCATAGCCCGCCGTCGAACTGTGCGACCTGTCTAGATTACATCAGTAGGATTCTACTGTGAAATTTGGGGTGTAACCTGCGCTAAAACTCGCCGCTGGAGTACACCCAGGCACCGCCCACGCGGCGAAAGGACGACCGCTCGCGTTGTGAGCCAACGGCCGCGCCTTTATAAAAGGCCTCAAACTCCACTACGCCGGAACTATCGAGCAATCCGCCTGCTTGGGTGTCCAGGATATCGAGGCGATAAAACCGGACGGGGGAATCAGTCAAGTCAAGGGTTGCAGGGCGAGTATCGGGATCCCACGTACGGAGCAGATAGTCTTCGTCGCCAGTAACGAACGCGCTAAAGCGCGAGCGCATGAGCGCCTCCGCGGTGGGGGCATTGGTGCCGGCATGGTACTTGCCGCAGCACTCTCCGTAGGTCAGGCCGGTGCCGCACGGGCAGCGGCGTGAGGACTCGAAGGCAGCCATTAGTGCGCGTCCACGTCCACGATGGTGACGTTGCCGAGCATGCGTTCAACGTCGGTGTCCTTCGCTGCAGAGCGCAGCGTGGATTCTTCTGATGCAGACAGGTTCCCTTTAAGCTCGATGCGGCGCTCGAAGCTGGCGGGGCCGGTTTGGGTGATGCTCACGTGGACGTCGTCAAGCGCAAGCTTCTTGCCGGCATCCTTGATTGCTTGGGTCGCGGCCGTAGCCAGCGCGGACATAATAAGACCCTCGGCGGTAAAGCCCTTACCCTTGCCGCCATTCTTCTTCGTGCGGTCGGCGCTGAGGCTGTGGTCATTGTGGCGGACGACCACGCCGAATTTGGTGCCGGTGGCCGGTTGCGCAATGGCGGCGTCGGTGCCCACTTCTTCTGGCCGGTAGTCAGGAACGATAAACTGTTCGGCCCATGCACCGATGAGATCCGCAGCGCGGGCGGCCGTGCCCTGCTTGGTGAGCAGATGATCGGTCTTGTCCAAAGAAACCAAGGACTTGGGGTAGCGCGTGAGCAGGAAGATATTTTGCGCATTGTCAATGCCCACCGTCTGGTCAATGGGTGAGTGCAATACCATCAGTGGCTTGCGGAGCTTGGGCAGGTATTCCTCGGGATTAGTATCCGCCAAGTCCTCGAGGAACTTGCGGGAAATGATAAGACCGCGGCCGCCGAGGATGACTTCCACCTCGCCGTTGGCATCGACCTCGCCGATCTTGTCCGCGTAGTGCAGCACGGAGTGGGCAGGATCAAAGGGAGCGCCAATGGTGGCTACCGCCTTGAGCGACTTCATGGTGGTGGCCGCCTTCAACGCAGCGGCGCCACCTAACGAGTGGCCCATGAGCAATTGTGGGGCAGAGTAGTTCTCCGTTAGCCAGGCGGCAGCGGCATGGATATCGTCAACATTCTGGCTAAAAGTAGTATCGCCAAATTCACCGGCGGACTGGCCAAGGCCGGGGAAATCGAAACGCAAAGTGGCGATGCCGAACTCAGTGAGCTGCTTCGCAGTGCGGGCGGCGCCGGGAGTGTGGCGGGAGCCGGCGAAGCAATGGGCAAAGATGGCATAGGCGATCGGGGGAGAATCCGGGAAGTCGATGGTTCCGGCCATCTCGGTACCCCGGCTCGAAGGCAGCTTAACGTTGACGGATTGCATGAGAACTAGAATAACGGGCCTCTTACCCGCATGCCATACCAGGTTGACTACAGTCGATAGGAGCAATCCAAATAAGGAGGATGAGGTATGGGCGCGTTCGATTGGTTCTGGAAGGCAATGGGCTCGCAAAGCGAGCGTAACGATAAGAAATCCAAGGCCATCGTGGGTTCAGCCGATGAAGCGGCTCAGGCATTGGGCCAGCAGGACGACACAGCTGTAGCCCAAGCCGCACGCGATGCCGTGAAAGGCGGCGAGATCGCCGATAAGGCGCAGTTCCTCGCGGCCTTAGCAGTAGCGTGCGAGCGCACCCTGGGCATGAATCCCTTCAACGTGCAATCCCAGGCAGTCCTGCGCCTGCTCACCGGAGACGTCATCCAGATGGCAACCGGCGAAGGCAAGACTTTGGTGGGCGCCATGGCGGCTACAGGTTTCGCGTTGACTGGCAAACGCGTCCACGTTGTCACCGTCAATAACTATCTCGCCGCCCGCGACGCCGAATGGATGCGCCCTGTCGTGGAGTTCTTTGGCTTAAGCGTTGCCTCGGTGACGGAGGGCATGACACCGGACGAGCGCCGCGCTGCCTATGCGCAGGATATTATCTACGCACCGGTCAACGAGCTGGGCTTTGATCTGCTCCGCGATAATCAAATCACCGATCGCTCCCACACGGTGCAGGCCGCCGGCGACGTTGCCCTCGTGGATGAAGCCGATTCCGTCCTAGTGGATGAGGCCCTTGTGCCCCTAGTGCTGGCCGGTAATCGGCCAGGTGAAGCACCCACCGGGCACATCACCAATGTGGTTTCCCGTCTGCGCGAGAAGCTGGATTACTCCATCTCTGAGGACGGCCGCACCGTTCAGCTGACCGAGAACGGTGCCCGCCGCGTGGAGCAGGAATTGGGCATTGATTCGCTCTATTCGGAGGAGAATATCGGCACCATCTTGGTGAAGGTCAACCTCGCCCTGCATGCCAAGGCCCTGCTTATCCGGGACATCCACTACATCGTGGTCGATGGCAAGCTGCAGCTTATCGACGCCTCCCGGGGCCGCGTTGCCGACCTACAACGCTGGCCCGACGGGCTCCAAGCGGCAGTAGAAGCTAAGGAAGGCCTAGAGGTTTCCGAAGGCGGGCGCATCCTCGACACCATCACGCTGCAAGAACTTATGCGGCGTTACCCACTCGTGTGCGGCATGACTGGTACCGCGGTGGAGGCGACCGATCAGCTGCGGCAGTTCTATGATCTTCATGTATCCGTGATCGACCGCAATAAGCCGCTGCAGCGCTTTGATGAGCAAGACCGCATTTTTGCGACCGTCGATGATAAATCCGCCGCCATCGTGGAGGAAATTGCCACCATTCACGCTACGGGGCAACCGATCCTCGTGGGCACTCAGGATGTCGCTGAGTCGGAAGATCTGGCGGATGCTCTCCGCGAGCGGGGCATTAAAGTCAATGTGCTCAACGCCAAAAATGATGAGCAGGAGGCAGAGATCGTCGCCGAGGCCGGCGATATTGGACGCGTCACCGTCTCTACCCAGATGGCCGGGCGCGGCACCGATATTAAGCTGGGCGGTGCTCACGAAGTTGACCACGATGCAGTAGCGGAACTGGGTGGCTTGGCGGTTATCGGTACCTCCCGCCACCGCACAGCCCGCTTGGACAACCAGTTGCGCGGCCGTGCAGGCCGGCAAGGTGATCCGGGCCTGTCCTTATTCTTCGTCTCCCTTGAAGACGATGTGGTCCAGCAAGGCGGCGACGGCGAGACAGTGCGTGCCCAACCAGCAGAAGACGGGCGCATTGAATCCAAGCGAGTAAGTGATTTCGTGGCACACTGCCAGCGTGTGACCGAGGGGCAACTACTCGAAATTCATGCCCAGACCTGGAAGTACAACCAGCTCCTAGCCGATCAGCGCATCATTATTGATGAGCGCCGAGCCAAGCTGTTGGATACTGATCAAGCCTGGCAGGAACTATCCGAGCGTGCCCCGGAGCGCGCAGCAGAGCTCACAGAGGTTCCTGAGGAAGCCCGCATCAAGGCCGCGCGCGAGATCATGCTCTATCACTTGGACTTGGCCTGGGCCGACCACTTGGAGCTAATGGACGATGTGCGCGAGTCGATCCACCTGCGCGCCATCGCACGGGAGACGCCAATCGACGAGTACCACCGCATTGCGGTGAGGGAGTTTAAGGACTTGGCTCAGAGGGCCGTCGACAAGTCTGTGGAGACTTTCCGCACAGTGCTTATCGACGCCACTGGGGCGCACCTCGATGACGCCGGCCTCGCGCGTCCGAGTGCTACATGGACCTACATGGTGTCCGATAACCCCCTTGCGGGCAAGGGAAATTCCGTGCTGAGCGGCATCGGAAATATTTTCCGGTGAAATAATTCCCCGCGAAGGGGTCATGGACTCACATGAGTCGCTAGTATTGTTATAAGTAACTCGTAACTAATCCCCGGAGGTAACAATGAGCGAGAACACCGGAACCCCGGAACCACAGGTAGAGACCACATCTGTATTCCGCGCAGACCTGCTCAAGGAGATGGAAAACGGCGCGAATGGCAATGATGCTACCGCTGCCGGCACCGACAACCTGGCGGAAGGTCAGGCTCTCCTCGTGGTCAAGCGTGGCCCGAACGCGGGTGCCCGCTTCTTGCTGGATCAGGCGACTACTACCGCCGGCCGCCACCCCGAGGCAGATATCTTCCTCGATGACGTTACGGTGTCCCGCCGCCACGCGGAGTTTCGCAAGAATGATGACGGCAAGTTTGAGGTAGTTGATGTGGGATCCCTGAACGGAACCTACGTGAACCGCGAGCCCCGTAACTCCCAGGTGCTCGAGGTGGGAGACGAAATCCAGATTGGCAAGTTCCGCTTGGTTTTCATCGCTAACCAGAGCTAATTTTTTACGTAGACTAGCCGCGCTTCCTTACCAGGAGGGGCGGTGTAGTCTACTTATGGCACGATAAGAACTTTCAGTACCCCTAAGAGATAGACACAGTGAGCGCAGCAGATTCTTCGGCAGCAGCAGTACGCCGCACCAGCCCTAAAGCTAAGAAGCCAAAGACCATGTCCATTGGCGTGGTTTTGGAAACGCTGAATCAGCAATTCCCAGACGTCACAGTGTCCAAGATCCGCTTCCTCGAATCTGAAGGGCTCATAAGTCCACAGCGCACGGCCTCGGGCTACCGCCGCTTCACCCAAGAAGACGTAGATCGACTGCGGTATATTCTCACCACTCAGCGCGATAACTATACGCCGCTGAAGGTTATCCGTGAGCAGCTAGAAGCCATGGATTCCGGCCAGGTGACCGCCATTGTTTCCGCAGGAAATGCGGAAACCCTGCTCTCGCCGCAGCAGTTTAAGGCTCCTGTGGTCACCCGCCTGACCGATGTAGAGGTAGCTACCCAAGCTAGTGCCACCGAAGATGATGTAGCATCCCTGGTTAAATATGGCCTCATCCGCCCGGATGCCGCAGGCTTTTTCAATACCGACGACGTAGCCATTGCCTCTGCCGCAGTGGCGCTTAAGGCATTTGGTTTTGGCGCCCGTGAACTCAAGTCCCTACGCAATAACGCCCGCCGTCAGGCTGATTTGATCTCCCAGGCGACAGCTCCCGTGGCGCACTCAAATTCTGATACTGCGCATCAGAAGGCGGAGGAAATCTCCCAGCAAATGACTGCTCTAGTGGTCTCCTTGCACGCAACTCTGGTGAAGTCGGATCTGCGCGACGAATACCACTCCTAATACACACGTGCTCCCGTCTTTGTGGGAGAGTGGTTGTTATGAGCGATGTATCCCTAGAGTTTCACGGTATCCACCAGGTAGGCCCCGAAGACGATGTGTGCGCTGTGCTGCGCTGGCCGGAAGAGAACCGGTTGATCCCCGTGTGGATCTCCCCGATTGAAGGCATGCAACTGGCCGCAGTCTTAGACGGCCACCAGCCAAACCGTCCCACCTCGCACGATCTTATCTGCGAGGTACTAGAGGGCACTGGCGGGGTAGAGGCCATTGAAATTGCCAACTACCACCAAGGAACCTTCATGGTAGATATTAAGGCTCCGAACGGCGAGGTTTATGACTCTCGGTTAAGTGACGCACTTGCTGTATCCGCATATTTCAACGTCCCTATTTCAGCCGAAGCAGATCTCCTTGCCCAGGTATCCGTATATGCCAGCGATGCGGATGTGAAAGAGTACTTCGACCTGGAAATTTCCACCCCCGGCACCGGCGATGATGTGCAGACCAGAGAAAACAATGATTCCTCGACCTCGGCGTCGGGAAATGCCCAGGCAGATGCAGATTTTGAAGCCATGATGAGGTCTTTGGGCATGGAGGAAAAGGATTTTCTTTCAGGGGATGATGACGAAAAAAGTTAATGACACGCGTGTGACTAATGGTGACAATGGGGTTTGAGAAGTCTAAAGTTGTACTTGACAGTTGAGCAAGCAGCGCTTGACGGGCGTATGCGCTTGGCTTTTAATTGATCTTTAGAACTTCCAACAAACCCCATTGGAGTAATTACGTGAGCATTAACGAGGACACCCAGTCCGCATCCACCTACGTGCAGGAATCGCTTTTTGACGTCGGACCCGACGAAGAGGTAGGCTACCGCGTTCCCATCGCTTGCCAAGTTGCCGGCATCACCTACCGCCAGCTTGACTATTGGGCACGCACCAACCTGGTTAACCCTTCCATCCGCACGGCACGCGGCTCCGGCTCCCAGCGCCTGTACTCCTTTAAGGATGTACTGGTGCTCAAGATTGTGAAGCGCCTGTTGGATACCGGCATCTCTCTGCAAAATATCCGTTTGGCAGTTGAGTCCCTACGGGATCGGGGTGTGAATGACCTAGCAGAGCTGACCCTCGTCTCCGACGGCACTACCGTTTATGAATGCCGTTCCAACGATGAGGTCATTGACTTGCTCGCCGGCGGCCAAGGCGTCTTCGGTATTGCAGTTCCGGGTATCTTGAAGGAACTGTCCGGCACCATTTCTTCCTTCCCTTCGGAGCGCATCGAAGACTTCGCCGAGGACAACGTGGTCGGCCTCGACGAGTTGGCTGCTCGCCGCAAGCGCAAGAGTTCCTAAGCTCGTCCACACAGAATCCACCCTCCTTCCCAGCTCACGGGGAAGAAGGGTGGATTTTTGATCTCTATCGCCACGAGAACACAATGCAAGACAGTTCTTTTCCGCGCTGCGTGGCTCACGGGATCGAGGTCGAGCTCTGACTTAGAGCCCGTGCCGGCCTTGAGCTTAAATCGGGTGAAGTGCCCGTGGGTGGGTTGTATGAGAGCTCTAGTCTTTTTGAGGGCAAAAAATTAAAGCACCGCACGAGACTTCGTACGGTGCTGGGAAAACTCGGTTCCTCGTTAAATGCCGGCGGCCTTGTTGATTGCTCCCGAAAGCTGGGTCTCATCGGTGGAATCAACGGTAGTGAAGCTATCGGCTGCGGACTTCAGTGCGGCATCGACATTGCCTTCACCGACATGGACGACGCTGAGGGAAACGTCCTTGGAGGTGGCGTCGTCAAGAGCGGACGTGAATTGAGCATCATCCATGTCCTGCTCGGTGCCAGTAGTTACTACGACTACGCGTGCCTTGTCGCCAGTTCCAGCGGCTTGATCGGCGGCATTCGCGACAGCTGCTACAACGGCGCTGCGCGTTTGCGGAACACCGCCAGTTCCAAAGCCACTGAGCGTGCCGGATACAGCGTTGCCATCGCCAAAGCCCAGGTTTTGTCGGAACCCAACCGTGGCGGTCTCGGAGATAGGAGAGGAGTAGTTCCACAAAGAAACTGCTCCGCCGTCAGCGGCTAGGTCAGAAGCAGTGGTGCCCAAGGCTTTGGATACAGGGCCGTACATCGGCGCCATGGCCGTAGAGGTATCCAAGAGCAGGAGCGTATTTGCCGCCATCGTCACATCGGGCTTGGGAGCTGCTGCGGAACTCGTCGTTGGAGCGGAGCTCTTCCGGGAAGAAGAGCTCGTAGGCGCAGCGGATTTGGAAGCACTGGAAGCACTGGAAGCAGCTGCCGTGCTGGTTTCCGGTGCAGCCTCGGTGCTGCCTTCCACTGCGGCGGGTGCGGCGGAGTCTTCGCCGTCGTCGTTGCCCGCGCCGCGTAAAAGGAAGGCCACCAGGGCGATTATGGCCAGCAGCGTGATAATAGCCACCGCAATAACCCATCCCGCTACTGCGAAGCTATTTTTCCCGTTTGAATGCCGTGCCATGTGGTGTCTTCCTCCCAAGCAAACTGCCGTTGTTAATGGCTCATTCTAGCGGGGCAAGTGCCTGATCCATCACAGCGACAAGCCGGTCTCGCAGTGGTTCAGCTTTGTGCGCCAGCGTTCTTTGCCTCGAGACGTATTCGGCCTTGCCCTCAGGTGTTTCGATGGGCACGACGCCAAGTCCCCAATCACGGCAGTCATAAGGGGACGCCTCCATGTCAAGGATGCGCGCTTCAATCGCCAGATCCAGGCACTCAAGGAAAAGTTCGCCTGGAACCAGTGGTCCCAGCTTCCAGGCCCACTTATATAAATCCATTGTGACGTGTACGCAGCCTGCCTGGTCATTGTCGGGCTGCTCCTCACGATGCAGGACAGTGAGGTTAAGAGGCCGAGCGGGAGGGGTAAAGAACCGAAAGGCATCATAGTGAGAACACTTAATTGAGTGCTCATCGACAACCCGATTGGTCCCGTCCGCACCAAGCCGCAAGGGCAGCGAATGTCGCGGGGAATCCGTGTGGTAGACCATTGCCCATTCATGCAGACCGAAGCAGTCAAAGTGAGCGGGATTGGTAGCGGAACGCCGAAGCAGATTAGAGATATACCGAACCGAGTCACCACGACGGTCTAGAAAACTGGCTAAGTCGACGGTAACGCCGTCTGGGGTGGCGTGGTAATCCCGCCATTCAGCGTGCGGAGGAGTGCCTGCCAGCGCAGTTCCTACACCCGGGTGCCAGCGCTTTAGGTGAGAAGGGCGTACCGGGTAGTACTCAAAGAGAAAATCGAAAACAGGGTGGTAGCTGCCAGGATGCCGGAAGCGCTCCAAACGGTCGGTGGCTTGCCTTTCGTGTTCATGCTGTTGAGCACTCCATTCCTCAGGGCTCAAGATACGCATGAGAGTTAACCTCCTTGACTTAGCGGCGTCGGCGGCGGGCGACTTTGCCGCCTGAGCGACGGCGTTGGAAATTGGATTTCTTGACAGATTTCGCTGGTTTCTGGGGTACGGCCTGCCCGGGCGGGGGAAGGGCAGGGCCATTGGGCTTGCGAGCACCCGTAATCTCCTTAAGTACCGGCGCACCTGCAGGATTGTCACGGTGAGAAATATCGTGCTCCGTAGCTGTGACCCCGGCTTTCTTAATTAGAGCGTCTACTTCTTTGCGTTGTTCATCCATGACCAAAGTGATCACGGTACCCGCAGCACCGCCGCGTGCCGTGCGGCCGGCGCGATGGAGATAGGCTTTGTGCTCCGCGGGCGGGTCGACGTGAACAACGAGTGAAACGTCCGCAATATCGATGCCGCGGGCGGCAATATCGGTGGCGACCAAGACTGGGATGCTGCCATCGGCGAAGCCTTCGATTGCGCGGGTACGCGCGCCTTGGCCTTTATCGCCATGCAGCGGGTACGCGTTGATGCCAGCGCGCCGCAACTTCTTGACCTGCCTGTCCACGCCGTGCTTGGTGCGCATGAACATGATGGTTTTGCCTTGGCGGGCAGCAATGCGCAGCACCACCTCGTTGCGGGCGGGGCGCTCGCCGACGAAAAAGAGGTGATGGGACATGGAATCCACCGCAGCTTGCACTGGCGCAGTGGAGTGGGCTACCGGATCATGGAGGAATTGCTCCACCAGCTTGTTGACGTCGCCGTCAAGCGTCGCCGAAAACAGCAAGCGCTGGCCTTTAGCCGGAGTTAGGCGCAGCAGCTTGCGTACCTGGGGCAAAAAGCCCATATCGGCCATCTGGTCGGCTTCATCCAGCGCAGTGATCTGGACCGCATCCAAATGCAGCTTGCCCTGGTCAACTAGATCCTGGGCACGGCCAGGGGTCGCGACAAGAACATCAACGGGGCGGGCGAGGGAGCGGATATGGTGATTGATATTTACCCCGCCCACGACAGCGAGCACTCTTAAGCCCAGCGTTGCCGCAGGTTCATCAAGGCGCTGATAAATTTGAGTAGCCAACTCGCGGGTCGGGACAAGAATAAGCGCACGGGGATGAGCTGGCTTGGAAGCACCGGTTCTGGCAAGGCGGGCGAGTATGGGCAAGCCAAAGGTATAGGTCTTGCCCGACCCGGTAGGGCCGCGGCCGAGTACGTCTTTGCCTGCAAGGGCGTCGGGAATCGCGGCTCTTTGAATAGGAAACGGTTCGGTAATGCCTTGGTTGCGCAAAACGTGCACTAGGCGCTGGGGGAGGCCGAGATCGGCAAAGGTAGTCATCGCCTTCCCATCCTATCGGCAGCGAGTCGAATCGCCGCATTCGAATCAACACGCCTGCCAGAAAAGTGAAAGGGGCCCCGAAGGGCCCCAATCAAGTCAATGCGAACCTAGTCGGTCTGGGTCAGGCTGCGGTCACCGGACCACTCAATGTGGAAGGTGCCTGGCTTGTCGGTGCGCTTGAAGGTGTGGGCGCCGAAGAAATCGCGCTGGCCCTGAATGAGAGCGGCCGGCAGGCGCTCGGCACGCAGGCTGTCGTAGTAGGAGAGGGAGGACGCAAAGACCGGTGCCGGAAGTCCCAGCTGGGTAGCAGCGACGACCACGCGGCGCCACGGGTCGATGAGGTCTTCCAGCTCGCCCTTGAAGTAGGGGTCGAGAATGAGGGCGGGCAAGTCCGCATTATTATCGTAGGCTGCGCGGATGCGATCCAAGAACTTGGCGCGGATGATGCAGCCGCCGCGCCAGATGGTTGCTAGATCGCGCGGGTCAACGTCCCAACCGAATTCGTCGGACCCGGCCTTAATCTCGTCAAAGCCCTGGGAGTAGGCAATGAGCTTGGCGGCATAGAGCGCGCGGCGCACATCCTCGATGAATTCTGCCTTGTCCACGTCCAGCGCCTTGATGGTGCCGGCGGGAAGCTGGCCTTCTTGAGCAGCGCTGCGCTGCGCGGTGGAGGAGGACAGAGCGCGGGCGAAGACGGATTCGGCAATACCGGTAATCGGAACGCCGAGCTCTAGGCCGTTGATGGCGGTCCAGCGGCCGGTGCCCTTCTGGCCGGCGGCGTCCACGATGACGTCGACAAGCGGGGCGCCAGTCTCCGGATCCTTTTGGGCCAGAACCTCGGCGGTGATTTCAATGAGGTAAGAATCGAGGTCGCCGGAGTTCCATTCGCGGAAAACCTCTGCGATTTCGGCCGGCTCCATGCCCGCGCCATAGCGCAGCAGCTGATAAGCCTCGCCGATGACCTGCATATCGGCGTACTCGATACCATTATGGACCATCTTGACAAAGTGGCCAGCGCCGTCCGCACCAATGTGCGTTACACACGGGGTGCCGTCCACATTCGCAGCGATGGACTCAAGAATCGGACCGAGGGTCTCCCACGATTCCTTGGGGCCGCCAGGCATGATGGCCGGACCGTTGAGCGCGCCCTCCTCGCCGCCGGAGATCCCGGCACCAACGAAGTGCTTGCCGCGGGCGGCTACGTCCTTCTCGCGGCGAATGGTGTCAGTGAACAAGGCATTGCCGCCGTCGATGATGATATCGCCCTCGTCCATGGCCTCGGCCAGCTGATCGATGACGGCATCGGTGGCCTTACCAGCCTTGACCATGATGATTGCCTTGCGCGGGCGCTCCAAAGAAGCCACAAAGTCCTCGATAGTTTCCGAGGGCACGAAGTTGCCTTCCTCGCCGTGAGCCTCAATGAGCGCATGGGTCTTTTCAGGGCTGCGGTTATATACCGCTACGGTATTGCCGTTGCGGGCAAAGTTACGGGCCAAATTAGAGCCCATGACCGCCAATCCCACGACGCCAATCTGAGCAAGTTCATTCTTATCAGTCATGCTGCCTATCCTACGTCACTAGGGCGCAGTGCTGGCATCAACGGTTAGGCTGGTGGACTATGTCGGATACGCAAAAACTCAATGACTTGCTCCACCTCGCGCACACGCGGGTGCTTAATGCAGAAGAACTGGAGTCTCTCAATGCCTTAAACGGCGGCCTAGCGGAATTGCTAGGGCTGCAGTTCACCCACGTGGGCCCGCGCGAGGCCCGTGCGAAATTGCAGGTGCTGCCGGAGCATCACCAACCCTGGGGAGTAGCCAACGGTGGGTTGTATTGCTCCATCGCAGAAACCGTGGCCTCCATTGCCAGCGTTGCGGCTGCCGACGCCCCCGCGGTCGGCGTCAATAACTCCAGCGACTTCATTCGCTCCACAGGTGAGGGCGAGTTAGAAGCCGTTGCTACGCCAGTCCAGCTAGGCGGCCGCACCCATGTGTGGAGCGTCGAGATGCGGCAAGGCCGCGAGCTGATCGCCCGCACCACCTTGCGCACTATGATTCTGCGCTAGTCCACCCGAGCGGCGGTAAAAGACATGCCGTGGGAGGACAGCCGCTCAAGATAGGGCTTGCCAAGCCCGGTGGCCGGGGTGAGTACGCCACCTGTACGGCCGGCATGAGAGCGCGAATCGAGCAAGCAAAGCGCAGCCTGGCTCAGCATCATTGCGGTGACTTCATAGCCTGGGTCGCCTTGTGCCGACACAGTTGCCCGCCAGCGTTCGCCATCTTCGGTAATGCCGTGGTGGCTGACCTGGAAATGTGCGCCCTTAGGGCCGGGTTTGGGCAGGATCTTTTCCACCAGCGGGCGCAGGCGCGATTGGGTGCCATCGAAAAGTATCTTGGTGGCGAGCGCCAGCCCATAGGCGCGGGCGCGCCCGGGAAGACCGGTGCCAGCCCACCATGCTTCCTTGTAAAACAGGCGTGCTCCCCACGCGCGCCCCAGCAGAGCGTTTGAGCGGCGCACCACGCGGGTATTGAACATGGACATGAAAAATGGTCCTACCCAGCCCACGCCGTCGACTTCTTTAATTTCAAAGTCTTTTTGTAGGCCGTCTAAGCGTGGCCCGGCCTTGGGATCCGGGTCCAGCGAGTAAGGATTGTGCAGGTTGCGGGCTACCTCTTTATCCGCGTGCGCAGCATGCGAGACCTGCAGGGAAGACTCGATGGTGCCCGGTGAGATTCCGCCTTTGAGCTTGTCGACGACCATCTGCACCCGTGCAAACGGCTTTCCTGCCGCCTGATAGAGATTAAGCATGCCCATATCCGAGGGCACGGAATCAAAGCCGCAGGAGTGAACGATGCGCGCACCCGTGGATTGGGCAGTGGCGTGGTGGGAGTCGATGCTGCGGCGAATAAAGGGAACCTCACCGCAGAGGTCAACGTAATCTACGCCATGGCGCGCGCAAGCGGCAACGACGTGGCCACCATACACGCTGTAGGGGCCGACCACGGTGATTAGCACCTTGGTACCTTCCACCATGCGCTCCACAGCGTCAGCATCATCGGCGGCGGCGATGGCGATGTCCCAGTGCGGATTGAGTTCATCGCGCAGCGCGGCGAGCATCGGTCGGTTCCGGCCGGCCAGAGTCACCGAGGGCGCGTTAATCGAGGCAAGGTAGCGCGCCACCAATTGGCCAACCAGCCCGGTAGCGCCGTAAACAGTGATATCGCTCATAGTGCACGAGCGTACCGGAGGGATTAGAGCCAGTGGTTCTTGCGGAACCAAGCCCACAGGCCCACGACGACCAAGATCATAATGATAATCGCCATGGGGTATCCCAGCGCCCAGTGCAGCTCCGGCATGATGTCGAAGTTCATACCGTAGATACCCGCCACCAGGGTAGGCGCGGCCCACATGCCAACGACCGCGGAAATAGTGCGCATATCCGAGTTCTGTTGCATCGTTACCTTGGCCACCGAGGCGTCGATAAGCGAGGTAAGGCGCTCATCGAAGCTGGATACTTGGTCCTTGACCACGAGCTCATGGTCGTTGACATCGCGCAGGTAGGAGCGCAATTGCTTGGAAATTAAATCCTTGTGGTCAGAGACCATGGATTTCAGTGCCACCGAGAGCGGGTCAATGGCATGCTTCATCTCCAGCACCTCACGCTTGAACATGTAGATGCGGTCTACATCAAATTTGAGGTTCGGGGTGAAGATTTCTTCTTCCAGCTCATCGACCTCGATGCTGATAAGACGGGAAATCTCCGAGTAGCGGTCCACCATCATATCCAGGATTTTCCAAGCCATGGCCACCGGGCCAAGCTCTACCAAGTCCTGCTCATCTTCTACCGTATAAGCCAGGTTGGGCAGCTTTGCGCCGTGGCGCACGGTGATGATGAAGTTGGAGCCCATGATCATCTGGATCTCACCGGTGGAAATGATCTGGCGCTTATCCGTGACCTCATCATGATCGCGGTAGTTCACGGATCGTGCGACAACGAAGAGCTGATCATCGTAGCGCTCGAGTTTCGGGCGTTGATGGGCCATAACGGCGTCTTCCACGATAAGTTCGTGGATGCCAAACTGAGAGGCCACCTTGGTCATCTGGGACTCATAGGGCTCATGCAGGCCCACCCAAATAAATCCGCGGCCGTATTCCTCAATGGCTTCCAGCGCGGAGCTGGTGGAATACTCCCCGGGAAGCGCCTCGCCATCCACAAAGACGCGGCAATGTTCGATGGCTCGCTCCGGTGGTACCGGCAGGGAAGTGGGCTTACTAGGAGGCTCGGGTTTCTTGCGGCCCCTAAAGGGTGAAGGTACGGATGGCATCTTTTCAGCCTCCTTTGCGCGGTAGTGCGGGTATTTTCCCAATGGGCAGGCGGCGATTTTACGCAGCGGGTAAATCTTACACCGAAGCCGGGTAATATAATCGAATCTATGCCTACGTGGAAAGAAGTAACCGAAGCTAATCCCGAGCACTCCCATAACTTTGCTCGCAAATGGAAGGTGCTTGCCGCACAGGGTAAGGACATCAACGGCGAGGCCCGGCTTATCGACGCCATGGTGGAGCGCAACTCCACCATCCTCGATGCCGGCTGTGGCACCGGCCGCGTGGGCGGCGAGCTGCTTCGCCGTGGCCACAGCGTTGTGGGCGTCGACGTTGACCCCATTCTCATCGAGCACGCTGAGCACGATTTCCCAGAGGGGCAATGGTTCGTGGGAGATCTGTGCGAGGAAGAGGTGCCAGAAGGCCCCTTTGATATCGCCGTATCCGCAGGCAATGTCATGGGCTTTCTAGCCAAGGACGGCCGCGAGCCCGCACTGCGCAATATCTATAATTCCCTCAAGCCCGGTGGTCGCCTCGTCACCGGCTTTGGCGAGGGCCGTGGGTGGGAATTTGCTGATTTCCTCGACATGGCGCAGAAGGTGGGCTACCGAGTCGACTTCACTTTCTCCTCGTGGGACATGAAGCTCTTCTCGGAGCATTCCACCTTCTTGGTCGCCGTCCTTTCGCGACCCGGCTCAGACCTGCTGGCCTAAAAGCGCCTATCGGCTTGGTCGAAGAAATCGACCTCATGGTGGCTGGCGGTGATATAGGCGCGCTCGGCACGCAGGCGGGTGCGTTCATCCGCCCCGGCGAGAGCTTGTTCGACGATCTCGAGGCTCGCGCGAACCCCGTTGAGGAAGTCCTCACCGCCATACATGGAGAGCCATGAGTGATAGGGGTGTTCGGGGGAATCAAATTCTGCGAGGTGGAGGCCTACTTCTGCATATAGCCAGTAGCAGGGCAGTACCGCCGCAGCGCCCACCACGTAGTCATCCGTGTGCGTCGAACGGATCAGGAAATCCGTATAGGCGCTAGTTACCCGGGAGGCTGCGGTCGTGATATCGCTCTTGAGCCAGCCGCGGTGCAGCTCCGCCTCCACCGCCAGGCAATCATGCGCTCCCTCAGCCCAGTGCAGCTGCTGTGCCGCTTCTGGGGCTTGGCTGGCGAGGCGAGCCAACGCCTTGGAGTAGGCATTCAAATACTGAGCATCTTGGTCGAGGTAGAAGCCAAAGGCATCTTTCTCCAGCGCTCCCGTGCCCAAGGCCCGAATAAAGGGCAGCGCTTTGATCGCCTCCCAGTGATCCCCGGCTAGGTTCCACAGACGTTGCGTGTGCGGACCAGCCGCGGGAACGCGGGGCTGATCGACGTTTTCCGGTTCTTCCAAACCGCCGGATAGGTAAGGCTGGGGCAGGGTAGAGGCCGCCTGCATGAGACGCTGCGAGCGGTGCAGGTGGTCCACGGGTCCGTGTCCCTTGCCCACGTGAAGCGCATCCGCATTAGCAATTGCCTCATGCAGCCACTGGGTGGACCAAACCAGAGCTGCGGCGGGGTTATCGCCGGCTCCCAGGCGCGTGGCTAGGGCAGAGGAAAGGGAACAGCCAGTACCATGCGTATTCTTCGTGTCCACACGGCTGGAAGCAACGCGGTGCACAGCCCCATCCGCATTAACCACCGCATTGTCGGCGATGTCGGCATCGAGGTGCCCGCCCTTGACGACGACCGCGGTACCAGCACCCTTCGCCCATTCCTTCGCCGTGGCAATGGCCTGCTCAAGATCGCTTGCCTCGTCCGTCTGGGTAAGGACTGCCAATTCCTTCAAGTTGGGAGTGATGAGGTCCACCTGGGAGCAGAGATCGCGCACGGCCTGTTCTGCGTCGTTTTCCAGCAGACGATCTCCACTGGTAGCCACCATGACCGGATCAAGTACCACGGGAACATCGTCCGGCAGGCGGCGCAGGAAGTCTGCGACCTTGGCGGTAATGGCGGCGTCGGCAAGCATGCCAATCTTTACCGCATCAACCTCCACATCGTCGATGACGGAGTCTAGCTGCTCCTGCAGAAAGTCCACCGGTGGTACGTGGACGCTGCGGACCCCCTGGGTGTTTTGAGCCACCAACGCAGTCACCACGCTCATTCCGTAGCCGCCTGCGGCAGAGATGGATTTCAGATCGGCCTGAATTCCTGCTCCGCCGGTGGGATCGGTTCCGGCAATGGACAGTACTCGGGGATAGATGCCTTTAGCCATGGAAAGCCTCCTTAAGGTGGGCGGCAGCTGCTGCGGGGTCCTCGGCCGCCATAATGTCGCTGACTACGCAAATTCCGGCAAACTCGCTGCCCGCCAGCTCGTGCGCATTATGGGTCTTGATTCCGCCGATGGCGACGGACTCGATGCCACGCTCACGTGCGGCGTGGGCGAGTGCTGCGGCCGCAGCCGTACCCATGCCGGCCGGGGCGTTTTTCTTCGTTGCGGTCGAATGCACGGGCCCGATGCCGATGACATCCGGCAGTGCATCGTCCGCAATAGCAGCAAGCTCGTCGCTACTGCCGATGGATAAGCCAATAAGCTGGCCCTCACCCAGCTTCTCCCGGGCCTCGCGAAAAGCCATATCATCCTGCCCAATGTGCAGGTGGCAGCCGAGTTTTGCGGCCACCTCCACGCGGTCATTGATAAATAGCGGGACATTGCCCAGTACGCCCAGCAGCTCACGGGCCGTGCGCTCAATCTGTTCATCGCTAGCTTCCTTGTCCCGGAGTTGGACGACGCTAACGCCGCCGCGTACAGCCTCCTGCACGATGGAGACCACGTTGTCTCGCCCGCCAGCTAGATCTGGATCGGTGACCAGGTAGAGAGTCCAGTCAATAGACACTTAAACCTCCTCGACGTCAGTGAGCTTGACCAGGCCCTCGATGTCCGCCGTTGGGACATCGTAGAGCGCATCCAGCCAAGCGACGGCAAAGGAGCCGGGGGCGTGGTGTTTTTCGGCGGCCACGCTACCTGCCGCGCCAACGTGTGCGTGGGCGGCGATGGTCGCTTCGAAAGGATCCTCCCACGCTGCCAGATATGCGGCACAGATAGCACCAAGCGAACAGCCTGTACCGATGACGTTTTGGAGCATCGGGTGCCCCGATTCGAGGTAGACGGCACGAGTTATATCGCCGACATGGACGATAAGGTCCCGCGGGCCGGAAATGGCCACGACGGCGCCGGTATCCCGGGAAAGTGCTACTGCCGAATCTAGGGCGGCTTCCACGCCATCGGTAGATTCGACGCCACGGCCGCCCTGCCCAGTACCTGCGAGGGCGATGATTTCTGAGGCGTTGCCACGAATTGCGCCCGGGCCGAGTGGCAGCACCTCGTGCATGAATTCGGTGCGGTGGTTCAGTCCACCGGCGCCTACCGGATCGAGTACCCAGGGGGTGTGGGCGGAGTTCGCCCCAGCGATAGCCTCGCGCATGCCGCCGTATTGCTCTGAGCTGGGCGTGCCGCAATTGATGAGTACGCCGCTGGCTACCTGGGCGAATTCGCGCGATTCCTCCGGCGTATCGACCATCGCCGGGCTAGCCCCGATGGCCAGCAGGGCATTGGCGGTGACGTTGCTGACGACCTTATTGGTCAAACATTGAATAAGCGGCGTGGACTCGCGCACAGCGTCGTGTGCGCGCAGAAAAGCATAATCCACAACTATCCCTTCGCTAGTTCTAACTGAGTGCAGGTTCGATGGGTATTTCTCAGCCGCACCGCGTGCGGCACCCCATGTTGCGTGTCTCAGCCTAACAAAGGTCACGGAAACTATGTGCGAAAATCGGCGTTCGGTCGCCACAGTAGTGGTATCGCCGGCGCTAGCAACAGGTAGCCAGGGAAAATAAAAATCGCCGCCCAGAGCCTGCTTTCCAGCAGGTGGGGCGGCGATGCGAGCGAGGAGGTATTACTTCTCGTTCTTGTTAATGATATTGCGTGCGATGCGCTGCTGGGTGGTGATCTCCAGGTTGCCGCGATCGCGGGAAAGGATATTGGTTGCCCAGTTGACCAGCACGGCCAAGCGGCTGCGCAGACCAATGACGTAGGTCAGGTGCAGGCCGAGCCATGCTACCCAACCGGCAAAGCCGCCGAACTCGGTCTTGCCCAGCTTAACGACGGCGTTGAAGCGCTTGACGATGGCCATGGAGCCCTTGTCGAAGTAGTCGAAAGCCTCCTTCTCGTTTGCGGTAGATTCCTCGTCCACCTTGGCCTGGATGAGCTTTGCGACGTGCGCGCCGCCCTGGATAGCAACCTGTGCCAGGCCAGGCAGGCGGTTGAGGGAGATCATGTCACCGATCATGTAGACGTTATTGTGCTCGCCTACGGTCAGGTCCTCGTTCACGGAGACACGATCTGCGCGGTCTGCCTCGACACCAGCCTGCTCTGCAACCATCTTGCCCAGTGGGGAAGCGGCCACACCAGCGGACCAGATCTTGGTAGCACCAGTCAGGGTGGCCTCTTCCTCGGTCTTCATGTCCTTGTAGGTGACGGTATCTGCGGTTACATCAGTCACCATGGCGTTGAGGTGAACCTGTACGCCTTCCTTTTCCAAGGTGCGCTGCGCCTTGCGGCCCAGGCGCTTGCCAAATGGTGGCAGTACCTGTGGGGCGCCATCGAGCAGGTAGATCTTGGCGGAGGTAGTGCCGTAGTTGGAGTAGACATCGTTGAGGGTACGGTTTGCCAATTCGGCAATCTGGCCGGTGAGCTCAACGCCGGTTGGGCCGGCACCAACGATGATGAAAGTGAGCAGGCGCTCGCGTTCTGCGGGGTCGTCAGTAAGCTCAGCCTTTTCAAAGGCCGAGATGATGCGAGAACGCAGCTCCAGGGCATCGTCCAAGGTCTTCATGCCGGGGGCGAACTCGGCGAAGTGGTCGTTGCCAAAGTAGGACTGACCGGAACCCGCGGCGACAACCAGGGAGTCATAAGCATAGGTGCGGGAGAACTCGTCCTGCTCGGCGGTCACCGTCTGGTCCGCCAGATTGATATCAGTTACCTCAGCGTTGACGAAGTGGACGTTGTCCTGATCGCGCAGCAGCTGGCGGGTGGAAGGGGCAACCTCACCGGCGGAAATCATGCCGGTTGCTACCTGGTACAGCATCGGCTGGAACAGGTGGTGGTTCTTCTTATCGATGAGGGTGATTTCCACATCGGCGTTCTTCAGCTTCTGAACGGTGTTGAGACCACCGAAGCCGGCGCCAACCACGACGACGTGGTGGCGGCCACCGTTGGGGCGATAAGGGGTATCAGTCATGGATTTAATGCGACCTTCCTTAAGAAAGCTAATGTTTTGTACCTGTACAGTCTAAACACTTCAAACAGAACGCGCATACTTAATGACTGATAAACTTCCGCCCCTGCGTTGCGGATTCCGTGGGAAGAACCGGCGCGGCTGTGCGGAGCGCCTAAACCGGGGTGCGCACAAAGCTGACTAAGGTTGTTCCGGATAGTGACTTCCTCCGCCCACCAAGGAGCGCACCTGGCATTATGTCTTTTACCCGCCCTGAGTATTTGAGCTCTATCGATGCAGAATCCTGGCCCAATGTGGCTACGGTTCCCGCATCTCGTTGGCCTGGAATGAAAGCCCGCCGGGCAGAGGCTGAATTTGCCAAGGCCTGCGATGATGCCGGTCTAGAACTGGACCTCGAAGCCGAAGATGGACCAGATCTCAAGGTGGGGCATGATGCCTTGTTTGAGCGCATTGCCGCTAGCGGTTGGTTGGGATTTGCGGAAAGCTACATGGCAGGAGAGTGGACCGTCACTTCCTCCTCGCAGCTGGTAAAGGTGCTCGGCCGCCTATTGGGAGCAGGCTACCTCCCCAAGTCCAAAATGCTTGGTGCTGGTAAGTCGGAGCCAGGGGAGCTGCCACTGGAATTGGTTCGGCTCTATGCCGGCGATGGATTAAGCCATGTAGGTGGGATTTTTTCCAGTGGCGTACCGACCACCATTAGGGAAACGGTGGAAAGCTATAGCCCCAAGGCCGGCCGCAAGGAGCCGAAGAGCCACTTCGTCGATGTCACGACGCTGAGTGAGCCCACGAGTGTGGACAGGGATGACCTGGGAGATGCGCAGCGCCGCGCAGCGGATTGGCTGCTTGACGGCACCCGCACCGGCGCCGGAACCCACCTGTTGGTGTACCCGGCTGCCGGAATGCAGCCAGCGATGCGGGCGACTAAGCGACGCGCTACGGTGGACGTTTTGACCAGTGATGTGGACCAAATGAGCCACATGCGCGAGGCCCTCGTACTAGAGGGGGCAGACGATTCCATCCATGTCGAGCGCATTCCCGGTGTCGTCCCGAACCCTAAGCAATGGCACGGGCACTATGACGCAATCGTCACTGTAGAAAAGGTAGAACAACTCAGCGCCAGCGAGCGCAAAGAATATATCCGCGCAGTCGATCGGTTTTTGACGCCTAATGGGCGGGCGGGAATCCAGTCCATCGTGGCGACCGAGTCGATGACGGAGGCCGGTAAGGCCTCGCTTCAGGCATTGCGAGCCTATGTGTGGCCGGGGTTGGACTATCCGCGCACCACGGAGATGCACCAGCTAGTGGATAAGAACTCTAACCTGCGCATCGTGTCCGAAACACACGTAGGCACCCATTACTTGGAATCCCTGCGTCAGCAGCGATCCTTTTTTGACGGGCACCTGCGAGAAGCAGCGGCCGCTGGGTTCGACCCAGTCTTCCGTCGCTTATGGACCTTCCAATTTGCCCTCCGTGAGGCCCTTATGACGCTCGGGATGATTGACTCGGTGCAATTTGGGTTGGCTCACCGCAACCGCGGGGGCCGGCGTTAGGCGGCCGGCCGTAAGGCGGGCGGCCCTTAGGCCGGCGGCAGCTCGTTGAAGTTCTTCATCAGATCCGCACTGGGCACAAAGAAGTTGGTGCCAGTAAGCGCGGTGGAGAAGTCCAAGATACGGTCGTAGTTTCCCTCCGGCTTGCCAATGAACATATTGCGCAGGCGTTCCATGACGTTTTCGGGGTCCTTGGCATAGCCGATGAAGTAAGTGCCCATCTCACCCGCGGCGAAAGGGCCGAAGACCATGTTCTCACGGTAAATATCTTCCTCTAGGTCATTGAGGGCGACGTGCGAGTTAGTGGGCTTGGTATCGTCATCCAACTCGATATCGTCGGCCTTGGTGCGGCCGATGACCTTTTCTTGCTCCTCGGTGCTCAGCTCGTTCCACTTGGCCAGGTCGTGGATATATTTTTGGACGGTGACGTAGGAGCCACGAGGGTAGTCGGCGTTGTCGCCAAGCAGCACGGTATCTAAGGCCTCTTCGGCGAGGGGATTGGCGGTGCCATCCACAAAGCCTAGTA
The DNA here is from genome assembly GCF_030229345.1 of Corynebacterium tuberculostearicum. Taxonomy (GTDB): domain Bacteria; phylum Actinomycetota; class Actinomycetes; order Mycobacteriales; family Mycobacteriaceae; genus Corynebacterium; species Corynebacterium tuberculostearicum_G. The sequence goes on from NZ_JASPGP010000006.1 coordinate 53,247, forward strand.
AATCGCGCTGGTCCAAGTACTTAAAGCCGTGGGTCTCATCGATAACCCTGGCGGCATCGCCCAGCTGATCCAGTACCTGGCGGGCCATCTCATGGCACAGGTCATAGGTATTCGCACGGAAGTGGAGAAGAATATCGCCCGGCGTGGCCGGGGCCTTATGCGCGGCATCGATTGCCTCAAATTCCTTCAGGCGTTCCGGCATAGGCGCGCTGGTCAAACGCGGCCACATGGAAGCACCAATGCCGACTACGGTATAAAGCTCGCCTTCGTTGTAGCGGAAGTTAACGGACTTAAACAGTCCGGCAAACCCCGTGAGCATATCGCGAGTGGCCTGCTCGCCACCGTCCTTGATTTCAAGGACGAGGAAGAGAGCTGCGCGGGAAGGCTTATCTACTACGTGCTGAATCGTCATGTTGTCGATTCTACGCACCCTGTGGAGATGAGGTACGTTCGCCGGCTTGGAATCGCTCCTGATAGAGACCTGCTTGGCCGTTATATGCGCTAGTGTGCATTTTGGTTGAAAACTAACCGATAGCCGGGTGAGAAGATGTGGACATGGATACGAAGAAGTAGAAGAAAAGGAACCGCGCGGCTCTTCGTATTGTTTGCGCGGAATGACGATTCATATGATGAGTCTTTTGCAGGAGTTGCGCTGACGCGCGCTCAAGAAAAAGCGATGGGACAATGTGTAGACCGCTCAGGGGTAACCTGTTGGACTGAAGAGGCACACCTGCGTGGGTGGAAAGGTCCACTGGATGTAGAACACCATCCGGAAGTGGTTTATATCGTATTTAGCGGTGGACACGCGCAGGGATCGGATCCGTCGAACGCTGAATTCGATCCAGAGCTTAAGGCCGCATGTGCTACGAGAGGCCTAGCCGAGAAAGAAGTCATCCGCCGTATGAGAAATGACGAGAGCCCAATTGTCGTGAAGGAATGGCACATCTGGGAAGCTTCATTCGGGCGCGTGTTGTCAGGAGCGAACGACAGAAGCGAGGTGCAGGTATCGATGTATGGAGTCAGGAGCTAAAAGGGGGAATGCCACCCCTGGTTAAAATGACATAATGTACATTATCGGACAATTACAGATATCCGGAGGCTATCGTGCGTCGTCTCCATAAGCGCTCGAGTGCTAACACATCTTCCCGGCCCATCTATTGGTTTCCGGTTCAGCTCCCTTAACCCTCCACGCAACGCTACGACGCTTTGCTTGGCGACGCCCCGCGGTCCTTGCCGCACCATCCGTCGTCCGCCAGACTCTGGCGCAGGTATCGATTCCGGCTGTAGCTTATTGGAGCTCGGATTTGCGGCGGCCGGGCCCATCTATATTTCGGGAGTTCTTCATTCCGGGATCAACCTTTGGCGGCGGTGTTTCGCTCGGCGACCGAAAAACCTAATGTTGGGCGAAAATACGCCCTACTGGCGGGACCAACTACACCACTATATAACGTCACACTGACGTTATTGGAGGAGGTTTCCCCAAAACCGTGAAGGTCTAATTAGCGATTCCGGTAAGCGCTCCACAGCTGCCAGATAGTCAACAGCGCCAAAAGAACCGAGATGGCCACAATGACCCACATCTGTTGAACGGCTACGAAAATGGTAAAGCCGATGACGACGACGAGGCGCAGCCACATAAACGGGATGATCTGGCGGGAATTCACAGGCTAAGCCCTCGCTAGTTCTTCTCGAAGGAAATGCGGAGATTTACCTCGCCGTTTTCCTCGACCTTCGCGGCCAGCATCTCCGGGGTCTCCACGCCATAATCAAGTCGATCAACTGGCACGGTGCCGCCGATGACGATCTGATCTCCATCGCGAAGAACGTCGAAGTCTTGGGAAATCTCGTGCGTTTCATCCTTGATAGTCAGGTCTCCGGTGAGCTTGACTGTGCCAATGGTGCCGTCATCCGGGACGTCGGCAAGCGAGGCTGGCTTGGTGAGCTCAAAGGATGCCTCTGGGAAAAGCTGGGTCTCAAAGAGCTTGGACTTCATGTTCTGATCGCGGACTTTCTTATCCGTGGTCAGCTCGTCCATATCGACGGTGACCGTGGCGGTTTTCAGGGTGGAATCAGAAATATCCGCCTGGCCGGTTACCTCCGTGGTTGAACCCGATGTGGTGGTCTTTTCCGCAGGTAGAACCTCATTAAAGGTAAAACCAACCGAGGTATGGTTATTGGCACGGCCCTTGGCTACCTCCCAGGTGCCATCGAGCTCCGTTGATGCGGCCTTTGCGCCGTCGGCGGAAACTGGTTCGGTCTTTACTCCGGCGCCCTTGAGGAGCGAATACACCATCGGGCCAATGGCCACGGCGGTGAGCAACACAATCAGCACCACAAAGATGGTGATGACGAGCTTGCGGTTATAAAAAAGCTTTTTCATCTTCTATCGAAGTCCTTCTAGGCGTCGCGCCAGGGCAACAAGCTCTTCGCACAAACCTGCAAGCTCCTGCGCACTAGCGCCTTCCTCCGCGGCGGTATTGATATCTTCTGCGGAACAACGTAGTTCAAAAAGTCCGTCGCGCAAACTCTCTGCCTTTTCTGGAGTGAGGATCACGGCATTGGCGGGAATCCCCGTGCCACTGACGTTATTTCTTTGCTCATAAGCACGCTGCTTACAGGAGGCGCTGCAAAACTTCCGTGGCCGTCCCCTACCGCCTTGGTCAATGTCCTTCCCACACCATTGGCAGGAACCGACGTTGCGTTCACGACTAGCTGTACGGATCACCCGATACACTTTAGTTCATTTTGGGCGGGCTGGGAACAAAGACGCGTGGGTGTTCGTTATAATTGGTAGCTCTTAGGCGAAGTTTTGCTTCGCACTCAATCAGGGATCTCTTTGAAAAGGATGATGTTGCATGGCAGATCGCGTACTCCGTGGCAGCCGTATGGGCGCAGTCAGCTACGAAACCGACCGCGACCACGACCTCGCACCGCGCCAGATGGTGAAGTACCGCACCGAAGACGGCGAGATTTATGAGGTGCCTTTCGCGGATGATGCTGAAATCCCTGAAGAATGGATGTGCAAGAACGGCAAGCTGGGCCACCTGGTAGAAGGTGAAGGCGTTGAGTCTAAGCCCGCTAAGCCACCACGCACCCACTGGGATATGCTGCGTGAGCGCCGCTCCATCGAGGAGCTCGATGAGCTGCTTGAAGAGCGCATTAACCACCTGCGCTCCCGCCGCCGTTCCGCAGCTCGCCTCTTGAAGGAACAGCAGGAGCAGCAGCAAAAGAACTCTTAAAGTTCTGCGGCAGCAAAAAGGCCCGTACCTCCCTAGTCTGACTAAGGGACGGTACGGGCCTTATGCGTTGCGGTGGCGCCTACTTCTTGAGCTGCGCAATCTGGTGCTTTGCCAGATGGCCAATCTCGCTGGCGAAGTCAGAAACCCAGCCGGCACCCTTGCGGGCCTTAACGTTTAGGTCATGAATGGAGCCGTCCTTGACTTCACGGTTGACCAACTTGGATACGGCGCCGCCAAAATCCTGCAGCTGCTCAGCGCGATGAGCAACGCCCCACTTGGTTACCTCGAGCAAGGAATCCTTCACGAAGGAACCATCCAGCTTGGACTCGCCATATTCGCGCTCGGTGAAGGTAATGGGAACCTCCCGAACGTCGAAGCCAGCCTTTACGGCACGGAAGGCCAGATCAACCTGGAAGATGTAACCGGCCTTGGATAGCTCATCAAAGTCGATGGACTCGAGCAGCTCGCGGCGGAACGCACGGTAACCAGCGGTCATATCGGACAGGCCAGCGCCCAGCGCTACGGAGATGTAGATATTGCCCAAGCGGGACAGGTACTCACGAGAAGCCGGCCAGTTGACGGTCTCGCCACCCGGGATATAACGGGAGCCGATAACTAGGTCCGCGCCCTTGTCCACCTCTTCCAACAACAGGTGAAGCTGTTCCGGCGCATGGGAGCCGTCTGCATCCATCTCACACAGCACCTGGTAGTCGCGCTCCAAGCCCCACTCAAAGCCGGCGATATAAGCGCCTAGCAGGCCGCCTTTGCCCTCGCGGTGGAGAACGTGGATGTGGTCATCCTGTGCTGCAAACTCATCGGCCTTGTCACCAGTTCCATCGGGAGAGTTATCGTCCACGATGAGGATATGGACCTCTGGGACGGCCTCACGGACGCGTCCAGTAATGAGAGGAAGATTTTCGATCTCGTTATAGGTCGGGATGATGACCAAGGTCGAGGATTCAAGCGTGCTCACAGTGTTTATGCTCCTACGTATGTATCTGTGCCGGAGCGGCGCGGGGTGCGTCGCAGGCGGTTTGTGCGCAAAGCTACCAGTGCGCAGACTGTTCCAATAATAACCATGAGCCATTGCAGGGGCGAACCAAACCTGACGGAAAAGGTCTCTCCGCTACGCAAGGGCAACTGTTCTACCAATGCCTCCGGCGTGAAAATCTCCGTGGACTGGCTAACGTGTCCATCCGGGTGAACAATGGCGGATACGCCGGAAGTCGCCGCCACCACCACGGCTCGGTCCGTCTCCATGGCGCGCAATCGGCTCATGGCCAATTGCTGGTAGGTCATATCGGAATAGCCAAAGGTGGCGTTATTGGTGGGAGTGGTCAGCAGTTGTGCGCCATTTTTCACCGACTCGCTAAAGGCGTTATCGAAGGAGACCTCGTAGCACGTTGCCACGCCTACCGGCACTCCCGCCATGGAGACAACGCCTGGGCCGTCGCCGGGTTTGAAGTCACCGGCCAAATTCACATAGTCAGAAAACTTGGCAAAGAAATCCCGCATGGGCATGGTTTCACCGAAGGGCTGCAGGTACTTCTTGTAGTGATGGTCTCCCACCGTATGTCCGGGAGCGAAGACCTGCATGGTGTTGCGTGCTCCCACCTCATCCCGTGTAGCGGTGCCAACCAATACAGGTGCGTCTATCGCATCGACGGCGCCGCTGATCGCCGAGGCTGCCTTGCCGTCACGGAATGGGTTAATATCAGAGGAGTTTTCGGGCCAGATGACTAGGTCAATGTCTTTTTCGCGTGCGGCCAGCTTTTTTGTTTCGGCTACGTGGTTGTTGAGGACCGCTTGGCGTTGCCCGGCAAAATCTAGGCCCATGCGAGGTACATTTCCCTGGATAGCGGCAACCTTTGCTTCCCCGACAGTGGAATCGTCTCGGTTGATGCCAAAGCCTGCCACCGCTGCACTTCCGAGGGGAAGGATAGCCGCCAAGAGAGCGATACCCTTAGTCTTCCACCCGCGTTGAATCAGCAGCGCAGCGAGGCCGCAGCCGCACAGAACCGTGGCTGCGGTAATGAGCGAGGTTCCACCCCACGGAGCCAGGTTGGCCAGCGGTCCGTCGATTTGTCCCCAAGCCAATTTCACCCAAGAAAAACCGCCGAAAGGTACCGAAGAACGCAACACCTCCACCGCGAGGTAGAAGAACGGGAAGGCAATAAAACCGTATTTCCACCGCGCTACTGCCGCGCCGCCAAGGCCCAGCACAATGGCGTATACCGAAAGCCATATAGCCAAAGCGATGTATGGACCGCTGCCCACCAGCTCGCCGATCCAAGGCAGTGTGAGCAGATACAGCACGAGCGAATGTGTTACTGCAAGAAGCGCGCCCACACGGGCGGAAACGTGCCTAGTTCCCCACGGCAGCATGCTCGCGTACAGCAAGCCCACGCCCACAACGGCAGCCCACCACCAGCCACGGGGCTCGATGGCGGCATACGTGAGCAGACCGGAAAGGCCCGCCACAACAAGGCGGGCAAGAATCAGCATCACTAGCTCTTTCCGCCCTTGGACTCGCCACCGGAGGGTCCGAAGTCATCTGGATCCAGGTTCTCGCTCCAACGGCGGATCTCTTCCTCATCCAACACTTCATGCGGGCCAGCATCCTGCGTGCTGGGGTGCCCACTTTGTGTTGCTTGGCCACGACCAAAGGAACCAAAGTCGCCATAAGAGTCGTGCTGCTGTGCCATTGGGGTGGCCTCGTAGATCTTAACGCCCATGTTTTCGATCTTGCGGTACAAGGAGGCCGCCATCATCGTGCGGAAAATGGCGCGGGTCGGCGAGAAGATAAAGAGGGCTCCGAGGATCGTCGTCAAGAAGCCCGGCAAAGAAAGCAACATGCCGCCTACCAAGGTAAGGCCCACATTGCTGGCAGTCTTGCCCACATTGCCGCCGCGCACGACGTATGTACCGTCCCCTGTGCGTTCGACCTGCTTTCCCATCAAGCGGCGCACTTCAATGCCAGCGATGGACATTCCGAAGAACATGGTGACAAAAAGTGCGATAAGCGCCCAGCCAACACCGATCCATTGAGAGACGGCCCAGAAGGTCAGGGTCTCTGCGACCATGTAGAGAGCAAAATACATAAACGGCATGGCCTCAGTCTAACGAGGCAGACTGATAAAGTGCTGGCAACACTCATGCGCGAAGCTGCAGCCGTGGCAGGTTAGACTAGTGCGCATGTTTACTCCTGCGCTTTTTGAAGACCCCCAGTACGGCACGTGCATCCGCATCCACGTTGCCGGCGGCAGCACCCACGCCCAGGATTGGGTCACTTTGGCGCAGTGCGCGAGTGCTTGTGCGGATGGGTATGTCTACATCGACCGGTTCTCCGCAATCGAGCTTCGCGGGATCAAAGACGTGGAAGCACTCAATAAGCAGCTCCAGGAATTGCAATTGCGCGCCACGCCGATGCCGGTGCTGGCTTCGCCTTTGTCGGCGGAGGCCAAGCACACGGCCCAGGATATCGCGGCTGAGCTGGGAGCGGCGGAAGGCGGTCCCGGGATTGCCGTTATCGCCCACGACGACGTACCAACCGGCGCGGCCGCAGTCAGCCTTAGCATCGACGAGGACGGAGCCCTGCGCCTTGAGCGTTCCCCGCTTGACGACGCCCCCTCTGCCCCACTGACTCCACAGGCTGCTGCCCAGCACTATGAGAAGGTGCTCCAGCACGCGGATTCCGCTGAGCACAAGTCTTCCGCCTTGGCAGAACCCGGACCCATTGGCTGGTTAGATGATCATTTGCCTGCGGGCGTAGTTGACCTCGGCGCGGGCGTGCACCGCGGCGCCATCCCTGCCGAGTTTGCGCACCTTATCGGCCAGTTAGAGGTAGACATCACCGTCACCCCGTGGGGCGGATTAGTCTTTCACAATATTGCCGAGGGCGACGCCGAAGTGGTACTGCGAGTACTCGCCCCACGCGGTTTTATCTTCGATATCAACTCTCCCCTGCTGCGCGCAGATTAAAAGAACTCAGGATCTAGCGCGGCATGTGCCGCCATATTGGGCGCGGTACAAGCCGCATGACCCACGCGAGGCCCTGGAGGGCCCGAGGAATCCACACGGTGCGCGAACGCGGCTTACCGCGCCGTGCATCGCGGTCAATGCAGCCGACAACTGCCTCGGCCACATCTGCTGGTCGTACAGAAAGCGGCGCTGGCTTCATTCCTTCCGTCATGCTGCCGATGACAAAGCCAGGACGCGCGGTAATAAGGGCTACCTGGCTGCCGTGCAGCTTGTCCGCCAGCCCCTGACAAAAGGCATCAAGACCGGCCTTGGTAGATCCGTACACGTAGTTTGCCCGGCGGGCCCGCCAGCCTGCTATCGAGGAAAAGGCGACGATATGGCCGCGGTGCATGCGCTGGGAAACCAGCGTAAGCAGTGAAATCTGCGCGGCATAATCGATTGTGGCGATGTCGACCGCGTGGGAAGCATCGCGTTCTGCCCGCTGCTGATCGCCCAAGATGCCAAAGGCGACGACTGCAAGCTCAAGGGGACCTGCCAGCTCTATGGCGCGATCGACAACCCCGGGGTGAGACGGAAAATCTGCGGCGTCGAAATCAAGCAGATGGACGCTGCGCGCACCCGCCGCCCGGAGCCGGCCTTCCACGCCTTCCATTCCGTGGGTGCCTCGAGCGGCGAGCACAATATCTTGGCCTGGGGCTACTCGCCTAGCGATTTCTCCGCCAATGTCGCTACGGCCACCCAGAATCAGTACGCCAGCCATTAACGGACGTCACGCGGAGCTTGGTTCAGGGACTCGTAGCCATCGTTGGTCAGCACCACGATGTCTTCCAAACGCATACCCCACTTGCCTTCCAAGTAGATACCCGGCTCAATGGAAAAGGCCATGCCCTCTTCCAAGGCGAGATCGTTGCCTTCCATGATGAAAGGCTCTTCGTGCGTGGACAGGCCGATGCCATGTCCAGTGCGGTGGACAAAGTAGTCGCCCCAGCCTGCTGCCGAGATCGCCTTGCGGGTGATGGCATCGATGTCTGCGGCGGTGCTGCCGGGGTGGGCTGCGGCGCGGGCGGCAGCTTGGGCGTCGGCAAGCACGGCATAGGCATCCTGGAAATCCCGCGGAGCCTTGGAAATATCCCCGCCCACTACGTAGGTGCGGGTGCAATCGGAGTGGTAGCCGGAAGGCAGAGTGCCTCCGATATCGACAACGACTGGCTCGCCCTCAGCCAACTCGCGATCCGAAAAGCTATGGTGCGGGTTGGCACCGTTGGGACCTGAGCCGACGATGACGAAATCGATAACAGAGTGCTCCTGCAGGATGAGCTTTTCGAGTTCGTGGGCCACCTCGGCCTCGGTGCGGCCGGCCTGCAAAAGCTGCGGTACCTGCGCGTGGACTGCGTCGATGGCATGGCCAGCCTTGCGCAGCTCAGCAATCTCAGCCTCATCCTTGCGGGTAAAGAGTTCGGCCAGTGCGTAAGTGGCCAGTTCATAGCTGGCGTGTGGAAGCAGATCTTGGAAACGCAGCACGTGGTCTGCCGTTAGCGACTGTCCCAGCGCTACCTTGCCTAGTCCGTCGCCTGCGCCACGCAGTGCAAGCTCATAAGGATTTTCTCCGTCATTCCAGCCACGCAACTCTACATCCAGCTCACCTACTGGAGCAGCCTTGATATCGGTGATATCGGTATTAGGCGCGGCAATCCATGCATTGCCCCGCTGCGGCACAACCAAGACCGTCAGGCGTTCGTGGGAAGAAACCCAGGAGCCGGTGAGGTAGGCAAAGTCTGGTCCCGTGCCAATGAGGAGCAGATCGATGCCCTTGTCTGCAGCTGCCTTTTGGGCGGCGTGCAGACGCTGGGCGTAGACATCAGCGGAAAAAGTCTGAGTATCAGTCATGCCCCAGAGTCTACTCGTCCGCGCCGCGGATATTAGGCGCCAATGGCTACGACACCGCGCTGAATCGCGTCAATGGCCCGGCGGGCGTTGCGCTGAATTTCGCCGTCGTACCCCGTTTTAGCCACTTGTTGCAGCAGGTCGATGACTTGGCGGCACCAACGGACAAAATCACCCGGGGTGAGCTCGGCGCCGGCTTCATTGGCCGCAGCCATGCAGTAGCCCAACGGCGCCCCGGCCGCCCATTGGTGTACCGCCAAAGCGAATCCGGCCTCTGGTTCACGGGTGGGCGGCAGCCGGTGGCGCTGCTCATCAGCGGTAAGTTCGGTGTACACGCGCCACGTGGCATTCATAGCGTCAGCCATGCGCTCGGTGGCTGCTTCCGGTTGCCCACTGGTGGCCTTGCGGTTTTCGAAACAGCACAGGGAGGCAACGCCTGCAAGCTCAGCGGGATCGAGTTCATCCCAAATTCCGCGCTTGAGGCATTGGGCGACGAGCAGATCGGATTCGCTGTGAATTTTGGCAAGGCGCTCGCCTTCCTCCGTGATCACTGGCGTGCGATCGGCACCGACCCCGGTGAACTCTACGTAGTCCATCTCTGCGAGCAGGTCCACAACGCGCTCGAAGGTGCGACCCAAAGTATCCGTAGCTTTGTTGACCTTGGATTGCAGCTTGTCCCGATCACGCTCGCGCCGTGCAAGCTTTTGTGCCAGGCCCGCCAGCTGTTCGCGGTCAGTAGCCGGCCAATCGTGAGCTGGATGAGCACGCAGTGCGTCGCGCAACTGACCTACCCGCTTATTTGGCCGAGCGCGGGTGTGCGACTTCATGCGCTTGGGCCGGTCGAAGTGTTCGCGGTGCAAGACATCTTGCACATATCGGGTATTGCGGCGCGGATTCTTGCGCACCGGCTTGGGGATCTTGATGCTACCGACTTGGATCGGTGGGTTATTGATTCCGGCTGCATCGATACGTCCCGACCACCCGGACTCAGTGGTAATCCACGGGCGGGGATCCGCGGTTTGGTTAGCGGGAGTAACAACCGCGGCGAGAATTGGACGCTTCTTGCCGGGCATGGCAATAACATCGCCCAGCTGCAGGCGCCCCAGTACCGCGATAACCTCTTGGTTTCGTTGATTGGCACTATCGATTTTTGATTGCTTTTCCTCCGCTGTGAGCTCGCGGCGCAGGCGGACATAGTCCATGAGAACCTCGGCGGGATCTTCCCCGTCTTTAGCAGGTGGTGCAAGCGACGCCACGGCATCATCGAGCTGGTTGCGCAGTTCTCGCACGCGATGCTCGGCGCGTTCAATCTCGCGCGTTTCCTCCACGACGGAGCCATCGGCTTGGAACTGTGCGAAGGACTTTTCCAAAAGGCGGAGAGATTCCTCGAAACCAAGCATGCCCAGCAAATTGATCGCCATATTGTAGCCGGGTGCAAAAGTGGAAATGAGAGGATACGTACGGGTAGAAGCAAGGCCAGCTACTTGACGCGGATCCATGGCGGGTGCCCATTGCACAACTGCATTGCCCAATGTATCGATGCCACGGCGTCCTGCCCGGCCAGTCAGCTGCGTGTACTGGCCTGGGGTGAGATCGACGTGCGCCTCACCATTGAACTTAATGAGCTTTTCTAGCACCACAGTGCGCGCCGGCATATTTATGCCGAGTGCGAGCGTTTCAGTGGCAAACACGGCACGGACGAGGCCGCGTACGAATAGGTCTTCCACGATATGCCGGAAGGCGGGCAGCATACCTGCGTGGTGCGCGGCAAAGCCGCGGGACAGGGCTTCGCGCCAGCGCTTAAAGTCTAGGACCTGCAGATCTTCTTCAGGGATACCTTCCACACCCGCATCGACAATGTCCTTGATGTCCTGTGCTTCCTCTTGGGAGGTAAGCACCATGCGGCTGCGCAGGCACTGATAGAGAGCGCCATCGCAGCCTGCACGGGAGAAGATGAAGGTGATCGCCGGAAGCATGTCCTGCGATTGCAATACCTTCAATACCTCTGGGCGGCCCAAGGGGCGATAGCGATCCTGCTGCCGGGCGGCGCCGGAGCGTCCCCTTCCCTTACCGTGGAATTCGCTGCGTCCGCCGCCCTTGTGACGCGCACGCGCACGAAAGCCCTTGCCAGACTTATAGTCCGCGCGACCATCATCGGTATCGCCAGCTTCCAGGCGCTGGATCCTACGCTCTAGCTCAGCGTTGACCTGGCCGCCAGATTCTGGCTCGAAGAGCGGATAAATCTTGCGCCCCAACATCATCCACTGGTCGAGAGGAACTGGGCGGTGTTCGGAGACAATGACGGTGGTATCGCCGCGCACCGTAGAAAGCCAATCGCCGAATTCTTCCGAATTGGACACTGTGGCAGATAGGCCGATGATGGAGACATGATCCGCGAGGTTGAGGATGACCTCTTCCCATACCGCGCCGCGCGATGCATCGGCCAAAAAGTGGATCTCATCCATGACCACGTGGGTCAAGCGATCGAGGGCCGCGGATTCTGCGTAAATCATATTGCGCAGCACCTCTGTGGTCATGACGACGATCTCTGCATCAGAGTTGATCGATACGTCACCGGTGAGCAGGCCTACGGCTTCTTCACCATGCTCTTCCACCAAGTCGTGGTACTTCTGGTTGCTCAAGGCTTTAATCGGCGTTGTATAAAAACACTTGGTTCCTCGGCTCAGCGCCAAAGAGACAGCAAATTCGCCCACGATGGTTTTGCCGGCGCCAGTCGGCGCGCAGACCAGTACGCCGTGACCGTCCTCTACGGCCTGGCAGCCCTTTACCTGGAACTCATCCAACGGGTATGGCAGGGCTGCGGTAAAAGAATCCAGATGAGTTTCAGTCATGACTCCCCAGGCTACCCGTGCCTAGAGGACATCGTCGAAAAAGCCGCCGCTGGTCGACGAAGTCCCACTGGCGCCGGTGCTCCATGTCTGCTGCGGCTGCTGCTGTGCCTGTTGTACTGGCTGTGAAACCGGCTGCGAGGGCCCCGGTGAAGGGTTTACTCTTCTCGGCGCCTCGACAGGGGTTGGCCCGCCGATGGCTCCTGGTCCAGCGCCAAGCGGCGAAGCAGTCTCATCATCGAGATCCATCCACTCGGGGCGTTCGCGCTGGATGCGCTTATCGTGGAGGCGGCAGAACTGGAATGCGATCTCGATGAGCAAGATCAGTGAACCAGCCAGTACCACCATCGAGAAAGGATCCTGGCCTGGGGTGACGAAGGCGGCGAAAATCATCACGACGACAATGATGATGCGACGCTTGTCTTTGACGTGTTCATATTCGAGCACGCCAATCAGGTTCAGGGACACGATAAGCAGTGGGATTTCAAAGCTGATGCCAAAGATGAGCAGCAGGGCCAGGAGAAAGTAGAAATATCGCTCACCGGTCAGGGCCGCTGTTTGATACTCGGCGCCGATACCCATGAGGAATTCCAAACCCACGGACAAGATGAAATAAGCCAGCACGGCACCGGCAACGAATAGGCCCACCGCGGCGCTGACAAAGCTCAACGTGTAGCGGCGCTCGTTCTTATGGAGACCAGGCACAACGAAGGCCCAGACCTGATACAGCCACACCGGCGAGGACAATACAGTGCCGGCCAAAGCGCCTACTTTCAGGCGCAACAGGAGCATTTCAAACGGGCTGGTGGCCAATAGACGGCACTCGCCGTCCGCGCTAAAGGAGGCGCGCTTATCGGGGGGCAGCGCACAATACGGCTCTCGTAGAATTTCACCCAACGGAGACAGTCCGAATGGTGCTCGTTGGTACCAAATGAACCCAATGATGGCCCCGACGACAACCGCTAGCACGGAAATAATGATGCGGCGGCGCAGCTCCTGCAGGTGCTCCACCAAGGTCATCTCCCCGGTAGGGTTCTTCTGCTTGCGCGAAAAGCGCAGCTTACCCTTCACGCTCTTGCTTGCCTTCTGGGCAGGTACAGGCTGTGACTGTGACGACATCAGTGTGGCTCTTTCAACGCAAAGAAGCGAACACTTCCCTACTGCACGGATTGCGGATGCATATCCGCGCGCTGCAGGGGTGTTCGCGCGACGACAGGTTAGGGGCGTTTACTGCTGAGTATTGGTGTTGCTCTGCTGGCCCGGCTGCATGTCTGGTCGGTTCCAGAATTCCTCATCGGACTGCTGCTTCTGGTTCAGCTGCGCCTGAGACTGAGAACGCTGGGCATCCTCGGAATGCATCTCATTGACCTCAGACTTGAAGATGCGCGCGGAACGGCCAATAGAGCGTGCCAATTCCGGCAACTTCTTTGCACCGAAAAGCAAGACGATGGCAAGAACGATCAGGCCGATTTCCATAGGTCCTAGGCTCATGGAGAAACCTCTTTCAACTAGTGCACCAGCATGCCGGGAAGCATCACCGCCAACTTATCTGCCGGCGGGCGGGCGCAGTAAACGGGCAAGTAACTGGCTACTGAGTATAGCCGCTCAAGGCGGTGTTTCCTCGCTCCGCAATGAGGTTTACCACGGATTGAGGAGCCACTACCCGCAACCTATCAGCTTGACCAAGGGCAAAGCGAATAAGCCAATCCACTGATCCCATTGGCATCGTTGCAGCTACTTCCCCATTTCCTAAGTCTTCACCTAGGCGCATGTCGTAATACTCAGCCAGCCACGTGAATTCTTGGTTAATTGCTAGTTGCACGGTGTCCCCATCGCCCAAATTAAAGGGTGAAGAGGCATCAAAGTCGAGGTCTTTCAGGTGCGGTTGGGATTCTTCCTCCACGATGCGAGCCTTACTAATGCGGTCGATGCGGAAAGTGCGATGCGCTTGCTTTGCTTCCTCCCAAGCGGCCACGTAGGGCTCGGAATCGACGATGAAAATGCGGGCTGGGTCCACCACCCTCTCGGATTCAGCATTTGAGGAAGCGCTCCAGTAACGCAGCCGTACCCGCTTTCTTTCGTTGACCGCTTGGGTCAAAAGTGCCTGGATATCCGTCTCTTCTGGGGCTGGAGTAGACAGCGACTCATAGATGGCGACTGTCTTTTCGTCCATGATGCCGCGCAGCTTAGCGGCTGCGGATTCGACAGCGTGCGCGTCGATTAGCCCTGGCATCGCCTGCAAGGACTCCAGGGTAAGGAGCAAAGCACCGGCTTCCGTCGGGGTAAGGCGCAGCGCTTGACTCAAGCCCTGATCGTTGTGAATGGTTACCCCATCGCGATAACTGAAGGTGAGATCAATGAGATCCTCGGTATTGCGCCCCGTGCCTGAACAAAAGAGCCGGTCAAGAGCATCCTTCAGTTCGCCAGGATCCATACCCAAATCTTTGGCCGCTTCCATAGGCGTCTTGTCGGGATGGTTTTTAAAGTAAGGAATCAGGTTCAAAGAGCGCACCAGCGCTTGGAGCTTTAGCGATCCGTCAGCCATGTCTAGCCTTCCTCCTGCGATTGCGACACCCTGCGTAAAAGGGAAATGACCTCTTGGCGTAACCCGACTGGTTCGAGCACCTGTACTTCTGGGGCGTAGCCGGCCGCGGTCCGCACGAGCCAATCCTTATCCACCTTGTGCAGCAACACAGTGCCATCGGGTTGTTGCTCGCCGGCATCTAAAAGCTCTCGTGCCTGCCCGTCAGGGATGACAAGGCGCGCATCGACTTTTTCCCCTCGCTGCAGTGCACGCTCTACTAATACCTGTAGGTCCTCAGTTGGATTGGGGTGCTCCGCGGGATCGTGCGAGCGTTTGATGTCAGAGACGCGAAGAGCACGAAAGACACGCGGGGCGTTACGTTCTACATCGAATCCTACGATGTAGATGTGGCTATCGCGATTGACCACTCCCCATGGGTCCATCACGCGGCGTACCGGTTTGGCGGCCGGGTGTGCACGGTAGGAAAACGTGATTCGCAGCTGATTGCGCACTGCGGCGAGTACAGAGGTAATGATTTCCGGGGCGAGGCGGGTGATGTCATTGACGGCCGTGTACACCGGCGCACCGGCAAGGTTGCGCGAGGCGCCGCTGGCGGCAATCTTGGTCCAACCGGACAAGGAGAAATCGCTCAGGCCTCCAGTTGTGCCTACTCCCCCAGCGATGCCCAAAACCATGGCCTCTTCTGGGGAAAATTCTACCGGCGGTAGCTGATAGTTACTCGCGTCGAGGCGATAGCGCGCCCCGTCTTCGCCGCCTGAGTGCACAATGGGCACCCCGGCGCGCTGGAGGGTTGCGATATCTCGTGCCAGAGATTTGGCGAAGGCTTCATCTGACTTATCGCCGTATCCTGCTACATGACGGCGAATCCAGGAGGCAGTGCGGTCCGGGCTACCGCCGGAGTTGGCGGCGCCCTGTAGCGCGAAAGAGAGGTTGGTGAGTCTTTCTACCGCCTCATCATGCCGTTTCGGCGCGGGGTTGTGCGTTGCCACGTGTTGTGTTGTCTCCCTGGTGCGGCTCGTGTGCTTCTAGCTGTGGTGTAGACGCATATAGTCTAGCAACGCCTCGACCCGATCAACGTCGGCCACGAAGGGGTCTAGGAGCTCCTCGGTGCGCGGCTCTGGGCGGTTGACCTTAAGGCGCGTCCAGTCAACGGTGACGTTGGCCCCGAGGCTACGGGCAACGGCAAGGAACTGGCCGCGCAGCGCAGCACGGGTGGTGGCAGGCGCTGTGTCCATAGCTCGTTCGATCTCGGAGTCTGTGATCCAACGTTCGATAAGGCCCTTGCGCAGCAATAGATGGTAGAGCCCGCGACTCGGCCGGATATCGTGATAGGTCATATCGATCTGTGCGAGCTTGGGGTGGTCCCAGTGGCCGCCTAGCCGTGCGCGGTAGCGCTCGAGCAGTCCCAATTTAATGACCCAGTCGATTTCTCGGTCCACTCCGGAAAAGTCTTGAGTCTCAATGGCGTGCAGCGTGCGCTGCCAGAGATCCACCACGCGCCGCATTTCTGCCGTGGGAGTGCCGGCGTCTTCTCGTTCTTCCAACCACTGAGTCGCTCGCTGGCAGAGTTGCTGCTGGACCTCGAGCGCGGTGACGGATCCCCCTCCGGCAAGCGGCAGTTCGGTCGAGCCCGTCAGGTCTCGCGCTATGGCGCGGATATGGTGAATGGGCTTGTCGATGTCGAACTCCGGCAACTCAAATCCGGCCTCCAGCATTTCCAAGATGAGCAGCGTGGAGCCAACCTTTAGCGCCATGGTGGGCTCGGCCATAGTGGAGTCACCCACGATGACGTGCATGCGGCGGAAGCGTTTGGAATCGCCGTGAGGTTCATCCCGGGTATTGATGATGGGGCGCGAGCGGGTGGTGGCAGAAGATACGCCCTCCCACACCTGGTCCGCGCGTTGCGAGAGCAGGAATTGGGCGGGCTTATCGCCCTTAGCGGGCTGCACCATACCGGCGCCGCAGATGAGCTGGCGGGTAATAAGGAACGGAAGAAGCGCCAGCCCCAAATCCTTGAGCACCATGTGGCGGCTAATAAGGTAGTTTTCGTGGCATCCAAAGGAATTGCCGGCTGAATCCACGTTGTTTTTAAACAGGTACACCGTGCGCGGGTGCCCCTCGGCGGCAAAGGCCTGCTCTGCTTGTTCGCCCAGCCGGTTGACTATCGCATCGCCGGCGCATTCATAGGCCAGAAGCTGGCTCAAGCTATCGCACTCGGCGGTGGCTACCTCGGGGTGGGATCCGACGTCGAGGTACAGGCGGCTCGCGTTGGTGGAAAAGATATTAGAGGAAGAATGTTCCTGGACGATGGGCCGGAAAAGCACGCGCGCCACTTCATCGGGGCTCAGGGCGCGTTCTCCTGGGCCCGCGCTGGTGGTTAAGCCATATTCCGTCTCGATGCCCATGATGCGACGGGCGAAGACGGGGCGCTGGTCACTCACCCTTACTGCCCGCCCTTTTGGACATAAGAGCGCACGAATTCCTCGGCGTTGTTTTCTAGCAGCCCATCGATCTCATCGAGTAATTCATCGGTGCCGGTGGTGTTGATGCTCAGCTGCGTAGAGGTAAATTCCTCATCTCCGGTGGAGTCATCGCCGCCATTGCCGCCAGTGACCTGGGACTGGTGAGTAGACATAGGGAGGAAGTCCTTTCTTTGGCTTCTGCCTAATTGCTTGGTTATTAATTACGGTACTCGGGCTGGATACCGCTGTCAGTGAGCCCCTGGAGGAGATCCTCCACCGTACGTGCGGTGTCGATGATCTCCTCGCACTGGGCGCGGGTCAGGCCGGTGGTCTCATCCATCGGAACCGTGGCCCAGGGTGCCGCGGTTGTCTCGCCTACCCGCACCGTAAGGCTTTGCCAGCTCGCGGCAATGATGTCCTCGCCGAATTTCTGGGTTACTCGGCCGCGGAAATACGCTCGAGTGTCCTCTGGCGGAATGGTGGCGGCGCGTTCAACTTCTGCAGCGCTAAAGAGCTGCCGCATCTGGCCTTTACGCACCAGCGCGTGATGGAGCGATTTGGCAGGATCGATCTCCGCGTATTGCAGGTCAATGAGCCGCAGCTTTGGGTCTGCCGGATCGATACCGCGGTCGAGGTAGCCCTTGATCAGGCGATATTTCGCCACCCAATCCAACAGGTGCGCCGCCTGCATCGGATCTTCCGCAAGAAGGGCGACTGCCTCGTCCCAGGCCGCGAGCACCTTGTGGTCTGCGTCGGTGCGTGGGGTGACGCGGTCTCGGTATTCGGCGAGGATTTCTAGGGCGGTGAGCTGGCGGGCGTCGGCAAGCTCAAGGCGATGCTGAAGGCTGAGATCGCGGCTGACGCGTGGGACCTCCGCCACGGCATCCTGCAAGCGGAGATCGCTAAAGTCCACACCCTGCTCAATCGCATCGAGCACCAGGGAGGTCATGCCCAGTTTGAGCAGCGTGGAGGTCTGCGACATATTCGCATCCCCAATGATGACGTGGAGGCGCCCATAGTCCGCGTGCACCGCATGCGGCTCGTCGCGGGTATTGATGATGCCGCGATTGAGGGTGGTCTCCAGCGAAATTTCCTGCTCAATATAGTCAGCGCGCTGAGAGATCTGGAAGCCCGGTTCCTCGCCAAACTCGCCGATCCCCATGCGCCCAGCGCCGATGACTACCTGGCGGGCCACGAAAAACGGGATAAGGGCCTGCGCCATGGTGTCAAAGTCTGTGGCACGGGAGTACTGATAGTTCTCGTGCGAGCCATAAGACGCGCCCTTGCCGTCCACGTTGTTCTTGTAGAAACGCAAGGCAGGGCACGGGTCATGGTTGGCAAGGACGGACTTTCCTTGCTCAGTAAGGCCCGCTACGGCCGCTGCTGATTGCAGGAGCGTGGCGTCCCCTGCGGCGTCGTAAAGCGTGGCGTCCCAGGCATTGGTGCACTCTGGCGCGGAATATTCTGGGTGGGCGTGGTCGACATAGAAGCGCGCGCCATTGGCCGTGACCACATTGGCCACCCCGATGGCGTTGGGCTCCACCACGGGAACTGTCTGGTAGCGCTTGAGATCGAAGCCGCGGGAATCGCGCAGCGGGTGTTCCTCGGCAAAGTCCCAGCGCGAGCGCGCCCCAGTGTGCAGCGCGGCATACGCTACCACCGCGTGCGTGGAAGAAATGATGGGCGAATACTCCGGCAGCTCCGGGGTGGCGATTCCGTACTCGGTCTCTGTTCCTACAACGCGGCTCATGCGCTCCTCCTAGCGGTCAGTAGCTCCACCCGCTCAACGCGGGCACCTGCATGGTCTTGAGAGATGATCTTGGTCCACTCCTCGGGGTTGGTAGAGGTGGGCACGTACTCGGATTCGGCGCGCTCGGCCGCGATGGCCTGGAGCAAATGCTGCTTGGCGATGCCCCCGTGGCCCCCGCCTATCCCCTGCTCACTGCCCGCACGCTGCTGCAGTTCGTCCTTGATAGCCAGCTTCTTGGCGCGGGAGAGGATATTGGCAATCATCGCGCCGGAGACAAAGTCCCGGTAGTGCAATACCTCGCGCTCGCCGCTGGAAAAGTGCAGCTGCACAAAGGGGCGATCGGCATAGAGCTCGTCCACCGCGGCGCCGATGAGCTCCTCTAGCGTGCCCTGGTGCGGCACGGATTCCGCAAAGTGGCGTGCAAAGATCTCGCGGGCGCCCTCTTTATTCGGCCGGTTGACCCGGATCTTAATATCCAGTCGGCCGGGGCGCATGATGGCGGGATCGATGAGCTCCTCGCGGTTGGTCGCGCCAATGACGATCACATTGGAAAGGCTTTCTACTCCGTCGAGTTCTGTGAGCAGCTGCGGCACCACCGTGGTTTCCATATCCGAGGACACGCCTGAGCCACGGGTGCGGAAGATGGATTCCATCTCATCAAAGAATATGACCACCGGCCGGTCAGAACTCAGCTGGGCTAGTTCGCGGGCGCGCTCAAAAATGAGGCGGATGCGGCGTTCCGTCTCGCCTACATACTTATTGAGCAACTCTGGGCCCTTGATATTGAGGAAGTAGCTCGGGGCGTCGCCGCCCAATTGCTGCGCCAAGGAATGGGCCACGGCCTTGGCGATGAGCGTCTTACCACACCCAGGCGGGCCATAGAGGAGGACGCCCTTAGGCGGCTGTAGCTCGTAGTGGTGATAGAGGTCCGGATGGATAAACGGCAATTCCACGGAATCGCGGATCTGGGAAATCTGCTCGTCCAGGCCACCGATGTCCTCATAGCGCACATCGGGGACCTCCTCAAGGGAAAGCTGGGAGACCTCCGTCTTTTCCACCTTTTCCAGCGCGATAGCAGCCTTGGGATCAACCAGTACTATCTCGCCTGCTGCCACGCGGGTTTCTTCGTGCAGTGCCTGCGATAGCAGCACCACTTTTTCCTCGCCGGAGGAATTTGCCACGATGAGGCGTTTATCTCCTAAGCGCTCTACCACGGTGGCGAGCTCGCCCGTACGCTCGGGTGCGCAGCCTTCGACCACCACGAAGCCGTCGCCCAAGCGAACCTGCTGGCCGGCCACTAGGCTGCCTGGTTCCACATTGGGCGAAACCTTAAGCTGCATCACGCGGCCGTTGGTGTAGACCTCCGCGGTGGTTCCCACCTCGCTGTGGGTAGGCGAATAGCCTAAGAAAACGCCGTAGGTCGATGCCGGCTCAGCCAGCGCGTTAAGCTCCGCAAAAAGCTGTTCGAGCTTCCCACGCGATTCCTTTAATAAGCCCGCCAACTTCTGATTGCGGGCAGCAAGCTGGCTGATCTGCCGCTTATAGTCCGTGGCTTCATCCATGCCCACTACTCTAACGCGGCCCAGTCGGCGAAAGAGGGCAGTTGCGCTTTAAATTCTGGGCGCTGAGGTGAGCCTATTTCCAGCTTTACTTGCGGGCGCGGCGCTGCGGGCGCGGCGGAGTGACTCCATCGGCCAAGCGGCGGGTCCAGATAAGGAAGGCGGTATGCGCATTCATGCGGTGCTCCGGGCGCGTAGCCAGGCCTTCGACCTTCCATTCGCGCACCAGAGATTCCCAGGCCTTGGGCTCGGTAAAGCACTTGAGCTCGCGAATTCCTTCCATCACCTTCATCAACTGCGGCACCGTTGCCACGTAGGTCATGAACACTCCGCCAGGGATCAGGAGATCGCGCACGGTCTCCAGGTGCTCCCAGGGCTCGAGCATATCGAGGATCACGCGGTCTACCGGCCCACCCACATCCTCGGCGGTGACATCGCCCAAATCGCCGAGGCGCGGCGACCACCACTCGGGCTGCTTGCCAAAGTATTCCTTGACGTTATCTACCGCATACTCGAGGTGGTCATCGCGCACCTCATAGGAATACACATGGCCTTCTGGCCCCACGGCGCGCAGCAGGGACATGGACAGCGCACCCGAACCGGCACCGGCCTCGAGCACGCGCGCGCCCATGAAGATATCGCCCTCTACCAAAATCTGCGCCGCATCCTTGGGATAGATCACCGCAGCACCGCGCGGCATGGACAGCACGTGATCCACCATCAAGTGGCGGAAGAGGAGGAAGGAGGAGCCAAGCGTGGACTCAATAACCGAGCCCTCGTCCATACCCACGATGTCATCATGGTTAATGATGCCCTTGTGGGAGTGGAACTGGCCTCCTTCTTCCAGAATGACCGTGTAGTGGCGCCGCTTGGCGTCGGTAAGCTGCACGCGGTCGCCATAGGCAAAGGGGCCGGAATAAGCCATGTCTCAAGACTCCTCGAGGTTGCGGTTACTATCCCACCAAGTATGCCTCAAGTGCCTGCGCGAGCCATACTTGGTCCCGCTCGCCTACCATTTCTCGCGCCGAGTGCATGGACAGCATGGGCACGCCCACATCCACAGTATCGATGCCCAAACGCGTCGCCGTAATGGGACCAATGGTCGAGCCACAGGGCACATCGTTATTGCCCACAAACCGCTGCACCGGCACGCCTGCCTTCTCGCATGCCGCTTCCCACAACGCCACCGTGGTGGCATCGGAGGCATAGCGCTGGTTGCCATTGATCTTGGTCACCGGGCCCTTGCCGATGATCGGGTGGTGCGTGGGATCGTGCTTGCCCACGTAGTTTGGGTGCACCGAATGCGCGGCATCGGCCGAGACACAGCTCGAGCGGGAGAACATCTGGAAACGCTCTTCCTCGTTGGCCCCCAGCGCCCGCGCCGTGCGGGTCAGCACATCCGCCAGGATTGGTCCGCCCGCACCGTAGCGCGAGCTGGATCCCACCTCTTCATGGTCAAAGGCCATCATGACCAAGATATCGTTTCCGCGATAACTCTCGGCGGCCTTCTTCATCGCCTCCAACGAGGCATGCACGGAAGACAGGTTATCCATGCGTCCGGCCGCGATGAACTGCTCGCCGGCGCCAAAGACTTCGCCGCGAGCGGCATCGGCCGTAATCAGGTTGAAGGAAGCAATATCCTGCTTGGCGACGCCCGCCTTCTCCCCCACTACCTGCAAGATGGACGCCTCCGGGTCACCCACACTCAAAACCGGCTGCATGTTGTGCTGGCGATCCGGCTTAAACTCGTCCTTGCGGTAGAGGTGAATTGCCAGGGACGGAAGGCGCAGTACCGGGCCAGTATTGACCAGGTGCCGCGTGCCATCCCTGGTGACAATCTGCCCGGCAACGGTCAGCTCCCGGTCAAACCAGGTATGCAGCAGCGCACCGCCATAGATCTCCACTGCCACCTGCTGCCAGCCGGCTGCGGAAAAGTCCGGCGTGGGCTTAAGAACCAAGCCCGGCGAGTCCGTATGCGACCCCACGATGCGGAAACCAGAATTCTTATCCGCGCCCTCTGGCACGTACCACGCCGCTACCGCGCCGCCGCGCACCATGACGTGGCCGCCAGGCGCAGCGGACCACTGCGTTCCCTCATCCTGTACCTCAAATCCCGCCTCGCGCAGCTGGCGGGATACCTCATCGGCAGCGTGGTACGAAGAAGGAGAAGCAGCAATGAAATCTAGGAAATCTGCGGTATAACTCATACCTCCTAGCTTGCCACGAATCGCGCGGCGATAGGCTAGATACACCATGGCTACTTCATCTACTCCCCGCCCACTCGCCCTGTCGCCCTCGCGCGCCTCCGACTATAAGCAGTGCCCGCTGCTCTATCGCTTCCGCGCCATTGACAAGTTGCCCGAGCCCAAGACCATCGCGCAGGTCAAAGGAACACTCGTGCACGCCGTCCTGGAAGAGATGCACAAGCTACCGCGCTCCGAGCGGACCTATCCTGCCGCGGTGAAGATGATTAAGCCCTCCTGGGCAGAGATGACCGCCAAAGACGAGGAGCTTTTAGAGCTCGTGCCAGAAGAAGACACCTACGACTTCTTCGTCGCTGCCAGGGAACTGCTCAAGGGCTATTTCCAGATGGAAAATCCACAGGGCTTTGATTGCCAAGAAACAGAGATGTACGTCAACACGGTCCTGCCCAATGGCGTCCCCGTCCGCGGCTTCATCGACCGCGTGGACCGCGCCCCAACCGGCGAGGTCCGAGTCGTGGATTATAAAACCGGCAAGAAGCCACTTCCCCGCTATTCCCAGGATGCACAGTTCCAGATGCGCTTTTATGCGCTGGTCTACTGGCGCATTCTAGGAACCATTCCCCACCAGTTGCGCCTGATGTACCTCAAGGTATTGGACTCGATGTTTCTTACGCCTAACCGAGAGGAGCTCGAATACTTCGAGCGCGATCTCGGCGAGCTGTGGGCCAAGATTGAGGCCGACGGGCGCGCCGGGGACTTCCGTCCGAAGCCATCCAAGCTCTGCGGCTGGTGCGCCCACCAAGATCTCTGCCCGGAGTTTGGTGGCACTCCGCCGCAGTACCCGGGCTGGCCGGGTTCCGCGGCGGATACAAAGGACTAGCGCCGCACCAGCCTAGAAGAGGCCCGAAATAGTGCCCTGCTTATCGACGTCGATGTTATTGGCCGCCGGCTTCTTCGGCAGCCCCGGCATCGTCATAACATTGCCCGTGAGCACGACGATAAATCCCGAACCGGTACGCGGCAGCAATTCGCGCACGTGCAGCGTATGGCCTTCCGGCGCCCCCAGGGTGGAGGCATCGTCGCTGAAGGAGTACTGCGTCTTAGAGATGACCACCGGCAGCTTGTCCCAGCCATTGTCCTGGATGTACTTCAGATCCTTGAGCGCCTTAGCCCCGTATTCCACACGGTCCGCGCGATAGATCTCGCGCGCGATGGTCTCGATGGAGGCCTCGATTCCCTCCCGCGGATCGTAGAGCTGTTTGGCGCCTCCCTGCAGGTTCTCCAGCAAAGTCTCTGCCAGCTTGGTAGCGCCCGCGCCGCCCTCGGACCACACATTGGCTTCCTCCAAGGCCACTCCGAAGTCTTCGGCCCACTGCCGCATGAACTCGCGTTCTGCTTTGGTATCGGACCAGAAGAGGTTGAGCGCTACAACTGGCTTGATCCCGAACTTGCGCAGGTTTTCTACGTGTCGCTCTAGGTTGACTATGCCCGCCTTGAGGGCATCCAGGTTTTCCTCGGTGAGCTTATCCTTGGCCACACCGCCGTTGTATTTCTGCGAGCGGATGGTGGCAACGACCACGGCGCCAGCAACATCTAGGTTGCCAAAGCGCGCCTTGATGTCGACGAACTTTTCTCCGCCTAAGTCGGAGCCGAAGCCGGCCTCGCTTAAGACGATATCGCCGAATTGGAGCGCGGTTTGGGTTGCCAGCAGGGAGTTGCAACCGTGCGCAATATTGGCGAATGGCCCACCGTGCACCAAGGCCGGCACGCCGCCAAGGGTCTGTACCAGGTTGGGGTTGAGGGCATCACGCATGAGCGCCGTGAGCGCGCCTTCCGCATTCAAGTCACGCGCAGTGACAGGGCGCTGATCATAGGTGAAGCCGATGGTGATATCGCCGAGGCGCTTCTTTAGGTCCTCGAGGTTCGTGGCCAAGCACAAGATGGCCATGATTTCGGAGGCCGCGGTAATGGTGAAACCGGTTTCTGCAGGCACACCGTGAGCTGGCCCGCCCAGACCGGTCACCACGTTGCGCAGGGCACGGTCGTTGACGTCCATGCACCGCTGCCATGTCACGCGCCGCGGGTCGATGCCCAGGGCGTTGCCTTGGTGGATGTGGTTGTCAATGATGGCGGCCAGGGTGTTGGTTGCAGAGGTAATGGCATGAAAATCGCCGGTGAAATGAAGATTGATGTCTTCCATGGGGACAATCTGTGCATAGCCGCCGCCAGCCGCGCCGCCCTTAATACCCATCACTGGACCTTGGGAGGGCTCGCGCAGTGCAACGATGGCCTTCTTGCCCAACTTGTCCAGGGCGTCGGTAAGGCCAATGAGCACGGTGGACTTGCCTTCACCGGCAGGTGTGGGCGATACGCCGGTGACAAGCACCAGCTTGCCCTGGTTTTCCTTGGAATAGTCCACCTTGGTGATATCGACCTTGGCTTTGGTGGTGCCGTAGGGGATCACGGCGTCGGCAGGAATGCCCGCCTTGGACGCGATCTCCGCGATTGGCTGCAGTTGGTGGGCTTGGGCAATTTCAACATCGGATGGCTGAGTAATCATGTTTTTAGCCTACCGAGCCTGCGAGTTAAATAACCCGCATTTTTCCAAGAAAGTGAAGTGAATCAATCTTCCTATTCACGCTGCGATCCAAAAAGGCGCCCTCCAGGGCGCCTTGTGGGTGGACTTGTCGTCTATCTTTTAAAGGATGACGAGGCCGAATGCGTAGCCCAACAGGACAGAAACCACGATGCTGACCGTGCCTGGGATAAGGAATGGGTGGTTGAATACGGCCTTGCCGATTCGAGTCGAACCTGTATCGTCCATCTCCACCGCTGCCAGCAGCGTTGGGTAGGTCGGCAGGATGAACAGAGCCGAGACGGCCGGGAAAGCAGCGACTGCGGTAAGGGGGCTTACGCCCAGAGCCAGGGCTGCTGGCATGAGGGCCTTGGTCGTAGCGGCCTGCGAGTACAGCAGCGCTGCGGCGAAGAACAAGACCACCGCGAGCAGCCACGGCGAAGACTCAATAACGCTGCCAGCCATAGACTGAATATCGTCCATGTAGTGGTTGATAAGGCTGGTACCCAACCAAGCAACGCCCAGCACACAAATACATGCGGACATACCGGACTTAAATACCGGCGTATTGAGAACATCCCCCGCCGGGACCTTCGTCATCATGACGATGATGGTGGCCGCGGTGAGCATAACCGTCATAATGGCCTCATTACGTGGCAGGGTTGGCTCTGCAATTAGGCCGACCTGCTCCGAGGTCAGCGTTGCCCAGGCCATCACGATGACGATGGCTACCAGGAACACCAGAACAGAAGCCTTGGCGCCCTTCTGCGGCTGGAAGTTCTCAGCACCCAGTGGTTGCTTAACCAGGCCTTGCGCCTTGCGCTCCTGGTACACCGGGTCATCATCTAGTTCCTTGCCAAACTTATTAGCAATCCACGCAGCCGGGAAGATAGACAGGAACGTTGCCGGAATGACGACCGCCAGCACCTGCAAATAGCCCACTCCAGCTGGTTCCAACAGGCTGGCTAGGAGTACCACTGCGGCAGAAATAGGCGAGGCACAAATTGCCATCTGAGAGGCAACTACCGCAATGGAAAGCGGGCGTGAAGGGCGAACCTTGCCTTCTTTAGCTACCTCAACAATGACCGGTAGCGTGGAGAATGCAGTGTGGCCGGTACCAGCCAGTACCGTCATCAACCACGTAACGATGGGCGCGTAGAAAGTAATCCGCTTCGGGTTCTTGCGCAGAAACTTTTCTGCGATGTGCACCAGGTAGTCCATGCCACCAGCCCGCTGCATTGCGGCGATGGCGGCAATAACGGTCATGATGATACCGATGACGTCGAACGGGATGTCTTCCCTAGTAACCGGGACACCGGTGAGACCAAGGGCCAACACACCGAGGCCGCCGGCCATACCGATACCAATTGAACCAATCCTCGCGCCCAAGAAAATGGCGGCGAGAACGATGACTATATGAACAATAACCATGGACATACTCCATACGCTCTGTATGCAAACTAAGGGCACGCATCCCCATACAGAGTGCATGCCGTCCTCAACATCTTCTATTTTGCACCTGTCACGTCGATTTATTCACTCGAATTGTCCGTTTGTGTTGATTCCCACATGTATTTAGCGTCTCGTTATAAGACGGTCGGTATCCTTCTCCGCATTCTCCCTGCACAGGGACATAAAAGGAAACTAGCAACCGCCGATTCCAAACACGCAAAAGACCCCCGCGGCCTTCGCCAGATTTCCTTCTCATGAAGTGAAAGTGGCAAAGACCGTGGGGGCCTAAGATGCGGGGCGCTACGCCCTACTGCTACTCAAAAGCCACGTCTTTAGTCCTCGTCGATGAAGAGCTGACCGCGGAACTCTGGGTGCATGAGGTTTTCAACGGACAGAACCTTGTTCAAGGTTGCTTCATCCAGCAGGCCCTTCTCCAGGACGAGTTCCTTGACGCCCTTGCCGGTCTCCAGGGACTCCTTGGCAATCAGGTCACCGTTGTGGTGGCCGATGAACGGGTTGAGGTAGGTGACGATACCGATGGAGTTTTCCACGTAGGCACGGCAGACATCCGGGTTGGCGGTGATTCCGGTGACGCACTTTTCGCGCAGGGCATCGACGGCGTTACCCATGATGCGAATGGACTGGAACAGTGCCTCGCCGATGACCGGCTCCATGACGTTGAGCTGCAGCTGACCAGCCTCAGCGGCCATGGTGACGACGTGGTCATTGCCGAAGATCTTGAAGCAGGTCTGGTTCACAACCTCCGGGATAACCGGGTTAACCTTACCCGGCATGATGGAGGAGCCGGCCTGACGGGCAGGCAGGTTGATTTCAGCCAGGCCAGCGCGTGGGCCGGAAGACAGCAGGCGCAGGTCATTACAGATCTTGGCGAGCTTCATCGCGGCGCGCTTGATGGTGGCGTGCAGCAGCACGTATGCACCACAGTCAGAGGTTGCCTCAATGAGATCGCGGGCGGTCTTCATCTCCAGGCCGGTGACCTCAGACAGAGCTGCGGTGACCTGGTGGCGGTAGCCGGCCGGGGTGTTCACGCCGGTGCCGATTGCGGTTGCGCCCAAGTTGATCTCGAGTAGGCGGCGCTGGGCATCGCGCAGCAATGCCTGCTCCTCGTTCAGGTTATTGGCAAAGCCCTTGAACTCATCACCCAAGGTCATCGGAACCGCATCCTGAAGCTGAGTACGACCCATCTTCAGGATGTCCTGGAACTCATTGCCCTTGACCTGGAATGCGGCACGCAGACCATCCATGCGCTCAATGAGGTGATCGACTGCTGCGTGCAGACCCAAGCGGAAGCCGGTCGGGTAAGCATCGTTGGTGGACTGGGACATGTTCACATCATCATTCGGGTTGATGATGTCATAGGAGCCCTTCTCCTCACCGAGGTACTCCAGCGCGAGGTTGGCAACAACCTCGTTGGTGTTCATATTCAGCGAGGTACCAGCGCCACCCTGGAAAACGTCCAGCGGGAACTGATCCATGCAGCGACCCTCTTCCAGGATCTGGTCACAGGCCCAGATGATGGCTTCAGCCTTCTTCTTTGGCAGTACGTGCAGGCGGCGGTTTGCCATGGCGGCCGCCTTCTTGACCTGGACCATTCCGCGAATGAAGTGCGGGATGGTGTTGATGGTCACGTAAGAAATCTGGAAATTCTCCATGGCGCGTACGGTGTGCACACCGTAGTAAGCGTCAGCGGGAACTTCCAAAGAGCCAAGAAGGTCGGTCTCGGTGCGAGTCTTCTTGCTGGAGTTCTTAGGTGCCTTTTGCTCGGCCACCTTCTGCTGTGCGGCGTGAGTGGAAGAATCAGCTTCCTTCTTCTTCACGTCCTTTGCTGCAGACTTGGTGTCCTTTTCTTCTTTCTTAGAGGACTTTGCCATGATGGCTCGGCTCCTTTGCCTGTCGAGACTTATATTCGAATGAGTAACCTCAAGCGCTAATGTTAGCCACGACTGAATCTATTTGGGCCGACCCAGAGAAATTGATCCCCCTAAAAGCGGGCGATGCGCAAATCGGAAGCCAAAATTGCCTCCGCTCCAAGTTGGGAAAGTCGGTCCATGACTTGGTTGGCTTGCTTCTTTGGAACCATCGCTCGCACTGCCACCCAGTTCTCACGCGCCAACGGCGACACCGTAGGACCGGTTAATCCTGGAGTAATACCAGTGGCTGCGTCGAGGTTGGATTGAGCAATGTTGTAGTCGATCATCAGATAGGTGCGAGCGTGCAGAATTCCCTGAATGCGGTCGAGCACTACCTGCTCTTCCTCGGTAACTTCTACCCCTGTGCGCTTAATGACTACAGCTTCGGACTCAATGATCGGCTCCCCGAACGGCGCTAAGCCTTGCTGACGCAAAGTAGTACCAGTTGACACGACATCAGCAATAACATCGGCAACCCCTAGCCGGATGGAGATCTCTACGGCGCCGTCCAATCGAATAACATCGGCCTCAATCCCATGTGCGGCAAGGTTGGCGCGGACGAGATTGGGGTACGACGTCGCGATCCGCCGCCCGGCAAGTTGAGAGATATCCCACTCCTCCCCTTGCGGGGCTGCGTACCGGAACGTGGACCCACCAAAGCCTAAAGGCAGCACTTCATCAAAGCTCGCTTTAGAGTCAAGTGCCAAGTCTCGGCCAGTAATGCCTAGGTCTAAGACGCCGCGGGCAACATAGATAGCGATATCTTTCGGACGCAGGAAAAAGAACTCGACCCCGTTATCGGAATCCACTACGTTGAGCGCCTTGGAATGTCCGCGACCCTTGTAACCGGCCTCTGTAAGGATCTCCACGGCGGCTTCTGACAACGAGCCCTTATTCGGTACAGCAATCTTGATCATGCGGATCCTTCCATCCTGTGGGGTGTTGCCTAGAGGTACCTATAAAGGTCTTCAGGGGTAAGTCCGCGCTTAAGCATCATGACCTGAGTCCAATAAAGCAGCTGGGACATTTCTTCCGCCAGCTCATCGTCGGACTGATATTCGGCGGCGATCCATACTTCCCCGGCTTCTTCGATGATCTTTTTACCGATGAAATGCTCACCCTTATCCAGCGCGGCAACGGTGCCAGAACCAGCTGGACGCTGGTCGGCCTTCTCGGCCAGTTCGGCAAAAAGAGTCTCAAAGTTCTTCACGCCTACCTATTGTTCCACAGGTAGATAGAGAATGTAGAGGAACTCTGAATTTCTACTGCCCCGCCGAAATCTTAGCGAACCACTCATATACGTCGGTGGCCTTAGCCCCAGCGAGATGCCGCGAATCGCGGAGGCGAGAAATTTCGGTGGCCTCGGTCGGTACCTCAACCTGATCACCTTCGGGCAAACCGATAACCGCACAGCCGGCATCAACTGCGGCACGCATGCCGGTTGCGGAATCTTCGAAAACTAAGCACTCCGCGGGCTCTGCACCAATGCGGCGGGCGGCCTCGCGGTACATATCCGGCGCTGGTTTCCCGGCAGGAACCTCATCGCCGCAGATAGTATCGACGAAATAGTGCCGCCCCAAAGAATTGATTGCAGCGTCAGCGACATTGCGCTCGGTATTGGTAGTGACCATCATGGGCACCCCATCCGCTTTCAGCTCCTGGAGCAAGGCAGGAATTCCGGGAAAGATCTCCAACTTGCGAGCAAAAAGACCCTTGACATAGTCAAACATCCGGGCGCGGTAACGCTCGCTGTCACCGGGTTGCAGCGAAACCCCCGCATTATCCGCACAGATTCCCAAGGTGGTATCAAAGGTCGCGCCCACAGTAGCCAGGCGTTGGGTGGGAGTGAGCCGTTTGCCCAGCAGTTCTGAAAGATAAAACGTTGCCTCCGCCCACAGGGGCTCCGAATTGGTGAGGGTGCCATCCATATCCCAGAAGATGGCGGCGGGCTTAGTCCGGCTGGAAGCGGCGGTGGAGTTCGACACGGGAATAAAGCTAGCTTTCTCTATCAGGAAAAAGTGGCACCGTCCACGTTGGAGGCACACGGCGGTGAGCGCTAGGCTGCGCGGTTGGCGCAAACTAGCACTCACTAATGCGGAAGGAAAGGACCTAGAAGTCCAGTTCCGGAATATGCGACAGGGCTTCGTCGTCTGCTCCGGTGGCCGCGCTGGCGTTATAGATAAGCTCAGAGAGCTCTTCCTTTTCCTCTGGCTCGAGAACGGCATCGTGTTGAGCGCGATTAAAATCTGCCAACTTACGAACGGTCTTGGACAAGACGGTGACCAACTGTGGTCCGTCTGGATCGTCCGGAAGAGCATCCAGCCCATCGAGCATCTGCTGAAGGTGGCCGCGCAGCTCTGGGAGGACGTTGGCGTCAAACGGTGCCTCCCAAAACTCCTTTTCCTCTTCCTTGAGGTAATCGCCGGTGGCGAAGGACTTCAGGTCACTAATGAACTCATCTACGGTGGGCTGGAAATCGGCGCGAATGCTCATGCTGTAGATACTGCCCTATCTTGCCTAAGCCTGCACGCCGAGGAGCGAATTTAGTGCGGTGCGAACCAAATCGGCCGCGCCGTCCTCGTCCGTGCCACGGTCGGCCTCTGCCCACTCATCCACGGCAGCGAGCGCGGCCGGGGTATCAAGGTCGTTGGCGATTGCGGCACGCAGCTTACCGACGACCTCTTCGGCCCCTGCCATGCTTCCCGGCTGCTCAAGGGCCTCCCGCCATGCGGCGAGGCGGCGCTTAGCGGCGTCGAGCACCTCGTCGGACCAGTCGCGCTCGTCGCGGTAATGGCCAGCAAAGACGCCCAGGCGGATAGCGGAGGGATCTTCACCCGCTCCTACGAGCTTGTGGACGAAGACGAGGTTGCCCAAGGACTTAGACATCTTGACCCCGTCGAGGCCGATCATGCCGGTATGCACGTAGAACTGTGCCATGCGCTCAACGTTGAGGGCGGCCTCGGCGTGGGCAGCGGAAAACTCATGGTGTGGGAACTTCAGGTCGCTGCCGCCACCCTGGATATCAAAGGTTGATCCCAAGCGGTTGGTAGCGATGGCGGAACATTCAATATGCCAACCCGGGCGACCAGACCCAAAGGGCGAATCCCATGCCGGCTCGCCCTCGCGGTGGGCACGCCAGATGAGTGCGTCGAGCGGATTCTTCTTCCCTGGGCGGTCGGGATCGCCGCCGCGCTCGGCAAAGAAGGTGCGCATCTCTTCGGCAGAGTAATTGGACTCATAACCAAAGCGCTCGGTGGCCTCGATGGAGGCGTAGATATCTGGGTGCTCGGGGTCGTCTACGACATAGGCCGCTCCGACATCAAGCAGCTTTTGCACCATCTCCACGACCTCATCGATGGCCTCCATAGCGCCAATATAGTCCTGCGGCGGGAAAACGGAGAGCAGCTCCATATCGGAACGGAAAAGGTCAATTTGAGAAGTGCCGAGCTCACGCCAATCCACGCCGTCGCGTTCGGCACGTTCGAAAAGCGGATCATCGACGTCGGTGATGTTTTGGACGTAGTGAACCTTCTTCCCGGCATCCAGGAACGCACGGTAGATGAGGTCAAAGGTCAGGTACGTGGCGGCATGGCCCAAGTGGGTGGAGTCATAGGGCGTGATGCCACACACGTACATGGTGGCGGTATCCCCTGCGACCTCTACGGGAGCGATGGTTTGGTTCGCAGAATCGTACAAGCGCAGCTGTGCCGCATCACCCGGCACAGGGCGGAAGGAAGGTGTTGGCCAAGAATGCATAGCCACCATACTAACGCGGCGTGCCTTAGAGCGGCTGCAGGACTCCCAATGCCAGGAGGATCATGACGAGCACGCCGACCGGGATGCGGTAAGCGGCAAACCAAGAGAAGGAATGGTTGCCCACGAACTTCAGCAGCCACGCAATGGAGGCGTAACCCAGTACAAAGGCGATGCCGGTGCCGACGAGAAGCTGCAAGCCGGAGGCGGACTGGCCGGATTCGGGAGAAAAGGCGTCGGGAAGCGAGAAAAGGCCCGAAGCCAGCACAGCCGGAATGGCGAGCAAGAAGCTAAAGCGTGTGGCCACTTCGCGGTCCAACCCCAGGAATAGACCACCAGAGATCGTGCCGCCGGAGCGGGAAACACCCGGAATGAGCGCCAAGCATTGGCACAGGCCCATAATGATGGCGTCTTTCATGGTCAACTGGTCAAAACTGCGCTCCTTCTTGCCCATTTTTTCTGCAGCGATGAAGACGAAGGAAAAGAGGATGAGCATGGCGGCGGTAATCCACAGGTTGCGCAGGGCGCCGCGGATAGCGTCCTCGAATGCGAAGCCGATGATGCCGATGGGAATGGAACCCACGATGACCATCCACCCCATGCGCCAGTCCTGGCCGCGAGAGGACTTATCGGCCCAGCCGCGGAACCAGCCGGAGAGAATCTGCCAAATCATTGGGGCGAAATAGACCAGCACAGCCAGCTCCGTGCCCAGCTGGATAACTGCGGTGAAGGACGCGCCGGCGTCGTTGCCCCAAAAAAGCTCGGAAACAATGCGCAGGTGACCGGAGGAACTTACCGGAAGAAACTCGGTAAGCCCCTGCACGATAGACAAAACAATGACCTGCGCCCAAGAAACAGCGTCAGTTGCGGTATTAGAAATCACCCGCTTCACACTACAGCCGCGCTGGGCTTCGAGTTTTTACAACGCGCGCTGTTAGGATTAGTAGCCGTGAAATCTCAATCTGGCTCCGCACTTATCCTTTCCAGTTTGCTGGCGCTGAGCGCCACCGCGTTGGCCGCCTGCCAGCCCGAAGTGGGCGTGGGCGCCGATCCAGAGACCGCGGTCAAGGGCAATGCCACCCCAGCGGCCTCCCCGGCTAAGGCGGATCCGGAAGGCACTGTGGTTGACCTTGAGGGAGACATCACTGACCTTGCCGCCGTTAACGACTCGCTGGCAGTGCGCACCAAGGACGAGCTTCTCATCGGTAGCCAGAAGGATTTTGAAGAGAAGAAGGCTACCTCGCTAGACATTTCTGCGGAGTGTGGTGACCTCAGTTCTTCGGAGTCGGGCTTCGTGCTCGCCTGCCCAGATAAGGTTCTCCTCATCGATCCTGCTTCCCCGGATTCTCCCCAAGAGGTCGATATGGAAGAGGACTCCCCAGTTACCGCCGCCACCCAGCTATCCAGCGGCGAGATCTTTGCCACCTCGGCCGATTCCACCACGGTAGGCATCTATAAGGACGGCAAGCGCGACGGAGACATCGAGGTGGAAGCCGGCTCGGACCAGCTATTGGCGGTGCCCAATTCCTCGGGCGATGACGGAGTGGTGCGCATCCACCGAGAGGATTCCACTATCCAAAACGTGGACTGGACGAATGATCGCGCGGGCGGCCGACTACGCGTGGGCCAGGGCGTCGGCAGCATCGCGGTGGGCGATAACGGTGTGGTCCTCGCCTCCGATACCGAGGGCGGCCGCTTGGCCATCTACACGTCCGATGACGTCGTCCGCCTGCATCAATACGGCAACGTTGAGGGCACCCCGTGGGGTGTAGCCTGGGATAATAAGCGCAATCTGGCGTGGGTGAGCGCCACCGATACCAATAAGGCTTATGCCTTTGAGATTGCCAAAGGCGTACCAGAGCTGCGCGGAGATCTCTCCACCGTGCCGGATGCGCAGAATATTGCTGTGCTTGGCGACGGCACCTTTGTCGCCGCCTCCGCCACCGGCCACGGGCTGCAGTTCGTGGACACCCCGCACCTGAAGAAGGAGTCTTAACACCATGACCAGCACTATTGACCAATTGCGCGCGCAGGCTTACCAGCTTGCCTTGCGGGGCATGTTCACACTGAGCCCGGAGCGTATCCACGAGATTATCAACACTGCGCTCAGCGGACTCCAAGCCGCCGGGCCAGCCAACCGAGCCCTGGCAAAGATCCTGCCGGTCAACGATCCAGTGCTGCGCCAAGAGGTCTTCGGAGTAGAATTTCCCCGCCCGTTGGGACTTGCCGCCGGGTTTGATAAAAACGCCGCGGCTGCTGATACGTGGGCTCCCATTGGCTTTGGCTTTGCAGAGTTGGGCACCGTCACCGCCCAAGCACAGCCCGGCAATCCTGCTCCGCGACTCTTCCGCCTGAAGGCCGATAAGGCCATCTTGAACCGGATGGGCTTTAACAATAAAGGTGCAGCTGCCGCTGCGGAAAACCTGCGCAAACGTCGCTACAGCGATGTCATTGGCATCAATATTGGCAAAACCAAAGTCACCCCTGCCGAGCATGCTGTAGAAGACTACCGCCGCTCCGCGTCGGTGTTGGGCGATTTGGCAGATTTCTTGGTGGTCAACGTTTCCTCGCCGAACACCCCGGGCCTGCGCGACCTGCAAGCAGTGGAATCGCTGCGTCCCATTCTCTCCGCCGTACAAGAATGCACCGCGGTTCCGGTGCTGGTGAAAATTGCCCCAGATCTTTCCGATGCCGACGTTGACGCCGTGGCAGACCTAGCCCTCGAACTCGGCCTCGACGGAATCGTAGCGACAAATACCACCATTTCCCGCGAAGGACTCAAGACCCCAGCCGCCGAGGTAAAGGAGATGGGTGACGGTGGCGTCTCCGGCCCTCCGGTAGCCGAGCGCTCCCTAGAGGTACTGCGCCGCCTCAATGAGCGAGTCGGCGGCCAGCTCACCCTCATCTCCGTGGGCGGCATCTCCACGCCGGAGCAAGCATGGGAACGCATCACTTCCGGCGCTTCCCTGCTGCAAGGCTACACCGGTCTCATCTACGGCGGTCCGGACTGGATCCGCGATATTCACCGCGGCATTGCCGCTCAAATCCGTGCCCACGGTATGAGCAATATTTCCCAGGCCGTAGGCTCCGGCCTCCCCTGGAAGCCCTTGGATTAGTCCAGCCCAAGGCTTTTCAACACAAGGTCCGCCTACTTCTCCTGCTGCACGCAGAGGAAGTAGGCGGACCCTTTGTCTTTGCTGTGCTGACTAGGTCTGCGCCATAACGCTGCGCCTGAGAACCAGTGCGCACAACACCGCGAAGCCGGCGTAGAACACGACCCAATACTGTGGTTGAGCAAATAAGACATCGCCGGGCACAAAACGGCTGGCTGCAATGATCACAATGGCGATGACCAATGCGGCAACCTGCGCGCGACTTCCCGCCTGACTTTTGCTCATGGTGCTAAAGGCCCCGACGATGACCGCGGCGACAATAATCGCCACTTTGGAATACGTCCATTCGAAATCGGCGCCCCAGCCATCCGTGAGAACGGAGATCAACGCAAAGAGCACCAGCACGAATGCGACCACCATGAAGGCGCCGCCGACCCGCAGCGCCGTCGGCGGGCTAGGCTGCGATGAAGTAGAGCTACTCGCCATTACTTCGCCTCGTACCAGCCCCACAAAATGGCACGGCCAAGAGCGTGGAAATGCAGGTTGAACCCAAGCACGGTCGGCGAAGCATCCGGATCGATGTCCAGCTTTTCTACGTCAACTGCGTGGACGGCATAGAGGTAGCGGTGCGGAGCGTGTCCGGCAGGCGGGTTAGCGCCGAAGTAGGTGCGCTCGCCCGAATCGTTGCGCAAGCTGATGACGCCGTCGATACCCAAGTCCTCTGCAGCACCGGCATTGGTAGGCAGTTCGCTTACCTCGACGGGGATATTGAACGCCGCCCAGTGCCAGAAACCAGACGCCGTTGGCGCATCTGGGTCGAAACAAGTTACGGCCAGGGACTTAGTGCCTTCCGGCAGCCCGGACCACGCAAGCTGCGGCGATACGCTCTCTGGGGCGCGGAGCTTTTCCTGCAGCTCGTCTCCTTCCACCACATCAGTGGACGAGAGAACGAAGGAAGGAACATCGCGCAGCGGCGCATAAGGGTCTGGTCCAGGAAAGCGGGAATCATCTGCATAAGAAGTCATAGACCCATTTGTACCCCACCTCACAAGCCGATGTCGATGTGGTGTAACCGCCGCACCCGGCATAATTTTTCCGCACACATGGAAAGCCCCTTCCCAGACTTACAACCGTGTATTTCCACACGCGGTTAACCGCAGCTTTTTCACACCATACGCTGGCGATTTGTAAAGCAAGCCTCGAGCAGGATACAGTATCGGAGTGCCCAGCCGAGAGGTTGATAAACACCCTGCCCGGGTGGCGGAATGGCAGACGCGCTAGCTTGAGGTGCTAGTGTCCTATTAACGGACGTGGGGGTTCAAGTCCCCCCTCGGGCACAACGGACCGGCGGTTACCACTAAGGTAGCCGCCGGATTTTTCTATTCAGTACTCCCACAAGGACTACGATCTCCCCCATGACCACACTTTTGAGTTGGGCGCGCAGCTTCGGCCATTTCCTCATGTCGCTCGCCCGGTCCGCTTGGCGGTCAATTCTCCAGTGGTCGATGCGGCGTTGGATAACCGTCCTCGCCGCCATCGTCACCGGCGTGGCCCTCCTTTATTTCTTTGATCTGCCGGACGTGGCTCAACTTCGCGAGGCCTCCACCCGCTATGGCGCCTGGTTCCCCCTCCTTTTCACCCTAGGTTATGTCATATTTACGCAGCTTCCCTTTCCTCGGACCTTCTGGACGGTAGCCGCAGGAATACTTTTTGGCCCATGGAAGGGCCTCGCCCTCTCCTTGTGCGCCCTGACGGTGTCAGCGGCCCTGTCGCTCCTCATCGTCCGCACGCTCCTTGGAGACTGGATCCGGCCGCACCTCACCCACCCCGCAGTGTTTAAAATTAACGCCCACCTGGAGCGGCGCGGCTGGCTGGCCATCGCTTCGCTGCGGATGGTGGCCGGCGTTCCCTTTAGCCTTCTAAACTACGTTGCCGCCCTAACTCCGGTGAAGCTTAGCCACTTCACCGTGGCCACCCTCCTCGGTTCCATCCCAACTACTGCCTTGGGTGTCTTCTTCGGTGATGCCCTCGCTGGCCACACTTCGCCTGGCATCATTGTCGCCATGGTGGCTTTTGCAGCCATCGGTATGGGCGGGCTGTATATGGATTCGCGTCTACCCACTCGCCCATAAGTCAAGTACGAGCGGTAGACTATGTCGCAATTGGTTCCTTAAGGAGGATTTTCTGTGCTTGCTGTCCACGCCCGCTACCGGGGCCGCTCCGTGCGTCGCGCAGAGTTGGTCCAACGCTCTGCAACAGCGCTGTCCACCCTCAATGGCGTGGGCGAGTTCCACGTGCTCGGCGTGGAAGATATTTGCGCCGTAGTTGATTCAGCAACTGCCGTGTGCGACGTGGTCATGGCCCTGCTTGCCGACGGCGACTGGGCCATCGGCATCGGCATTAGCCCCGGCAACCAAGAAGATGAGGAAGGCGCGCGCCAGGTAGCAACCGCTGCATTGCGGAAGTCCGCCCGCATGGGGCAGGTCTACGCCAAACTCAACAAGCGCGGCCGCGCCTCGGAGGCGAGCGATATTGCGGCCACCTTTGCCCTGCTTGGGTACGTTCTACACAAGCGCACCATCGAAGGGCGCGAAGCAACCTCGCTCGTCCGCGCAGGACTTAACCAGAATGAGGCCGCCGAAGAGCTGGGAATTTCCAAGCAGGCCATGTCGCAACGCCTCCAAGCGGCCGGCTGGAGCGCCGAGATGGCGGGGTGGCAGTTGGCCGTCAACCTCATTGAACGCGCCAACCTTGCCCATCCCTAGAGCAAGTCAGACTTGCTCAACTCAGGTGTAGTAACGAAGTCCACCAGGCGCTCCACGGCGCCGATGAGGCTGGAGTCTAGATCGCGGAAGGAATGTACGGCGTTATAGACGTGACGCCACCCATCCTTCGGGTCGCTCCACCCTACGCGGCGGCAAATACCGGTTTTCCAATCCTCGCCGTAGGGCACATCTGGCCATTCGCGCAGGCCTACGCGCTGCGGCTTTACCGCCGCCCAGATATCGATGAAGGGGTGTCCAGTTACCAGGACATGCTCTCCCACGGTTTCCGTTAAGCGGGTTTCCTTAGAGCCTTGAACCAAGTGATCGGCCAATACGCCGACCCTGCGGCCAGGCCCCGGCTGAAACTCTGCGAGGCGCGCCTCCAAGTTGTCCAAGCCCTCGAGGTATTCGACTACCACGCCTTCCACTCGCAGGTCGTGACCCCACACTTTTTCCACAATGGCCGCATCATGCACGCCTTCCACCCAAATGCGCGATGGCGCGGCAACCTTTGCCTCCACGTTTTCTACGCGGCGGGAGCCGGAGTTGGACTTGCGGGGTGCCTGCTTTTCGACGTACCGGGTAAGCGTTACCGGCTTTCCTTCCACTAGGAACCCGCCTTTAACCAGGTTAAAGACCCGTTCTACGCCATGGCGATCCTCAAGGCGAACCACCTCACCGAAAACGGTTTTATCCACGCCCATAACAGCCCCCACAAAGTCATCGCCGCGCACTTCCACTACCATTCCGGGCTCGGCTGGTACTTCCGGGTACTGGCGCGGCTTCGACCGCGAGTGGCCAGCAAAAATATCTCCGCCATAAGGATCAAAACTCATGGCCCGTTAGTCTATCTACTAGACTGGCTCGCCATGGATATGCGCGCCGAAGTATGGTCACCTTTACAAAACACCGCCGTCTGGCTTGGCTCATGGCTGTGGGGACGTGAAACCACCGATGACTTGCTGGACGCGCTTACTGAGCTTGGCGGACGCCCAGAATGCTGGGACGAATCCCCCTTCGTCGATCTGCTAGCCATGCTACGCGCGGAGACTTCCGAACTCACCGCTCATCGCGGTGTACGTGCAGAGCCTATTGTGCGCCTCGCACTGTCCGGACCAGGCGAGCCGCCTGCATTGCCGGCAGGGTCGGAGTCTTATCGCGCGGCCGCACAAAGTTCTGCCGGAGCAATCATAGTTCGCACCAATGATCCCCTGCGTAACTTAGTCCTCATTCCCCACATTCGCCACAGCCATACAGCGTGGCAAGTGGTCGTCGAAAAGCAGCAGCTCCCCGCGCCCGCCTGGCTAAGCCCCGGTGAAGCCGACGCCCTCCTCTCTCAAGCAACCAATGAGTCCGCCGATCTCATCTCCGCAACCGGGTATAGCACCGAGGCCTTGCCCAACCCCCGCCTCACCGTGGGAACCCTGAGCGACTTCTATGACACACCTGGCCTTCCCCACTCAACGCCAGCTCGAGCAGCCAAGCTCTTTGCCCGAGCCGATCGGGTAGCCGCAATCATCGAAACCGTCACTGACCGCATCAATGACCACAGCCTTGACCCACAATTGCTTCGCTTGTGGCGCCACATACGCCAGGCCCGCATGACGGGCGTGTCTTATGCGCTTGGAGAATTTGCCCGTTAGCGGGACCAGATATCGCAGCACCCCTCTGCGCACGGCGCACCATTGACCGTACACCCTTGCACCGTGACACTCCCGGTGGTCTCCCACTCGCGGCCCTGCTCTAGTTCATCGATGAGATCAACGACCATCTCCGCAAACCGTGGAGTCGGACCCGCTGTCCGGGTGCGCAGGACCTTGACACCCATCTCGTCTGCCGCCTTCTGCAGCTCGGAATCGAGATCCCAGATAACCTCCATATGATCAGAGATGAAGCCGATCGGGCATACCACGACCGTGTCGATACCTTCGTTGTGGTGGATATCAGTGGTGTGATCAACAATGTCAGGCTCGAGCCACGGCGTGCGTGGATTGCCCGAACGTGACTGCCATACAAGGTCATAATCAGAAATACCAGCTTGTGCGGCCACCAACCGCGATGCCTCTGCCACCTGGCGGGAGTAAAGGTTTTTATCGCCTTCCGCGCCGCCCACGTTGTCGTGCGCGACGGGGACCGAGTGGGCAGTAAATAGCATGCGAGTGGATTCCTTCTTTTCTTCCGGAACCTGTCCCCAGACCTCTGTGACGGCGGCTGCCATTTCGGCCACGAACTTCGGATGATCGAAGAATTGGCGAATCTTAGTAAATTCAATGTCCGGCAACCCCTGCTCCGCCAGATGCTCACGCATCTGCTGGATGTCCTCATCATATTGCCGGCATGCGGAGTACCCACCCCATGCAGAGGTAGCGAAGACAGCTACCTTGCGCACCCCGTCCTGAGACATCTTCTCCGCAGTCTCACTGGCAAAGGGATGCCAATTTCGATTGCCAAAGTAGACCGGTAGATTATGTCCGCGTTTTTTCAGCTCCCCTTCGAGATGATCGATGATTTCGCGGTTAAGTGCATTGAGCGGACTTACCCCTCCGAAGTGGTAATAGTGCTCGCCCACCACTTCTAGCCGCTCGCGAGGGATACCTCGACCTCGGGTAACGTTCTCCAAAAAAGGAACGACCTCCTCGTTTCCTTCCGGGCCACCGAAAGAAAGAACGAGGAGGGCGTCGAAGTTTTGGGCATTCTGTTGTGCGTCAGTCATGCCCTAAACAATACCAACCAAAAGTTGGAGATTAGAGAAGGCGCACGACATCCGGAGTAGCGCCACCCCAGCGTACTGGGACTACTGAAACAGTCTGACCAGACTGTGGCGCTTCAATCATTTGGCCGTCGCCTAGGTAAATAGCTACGTGCTGGCTTCCACCAGCTCCGTAGAAGATAAGGTCACCGCGCTGTGCATTCGCGCGAGGAACCTTCTTGCCCTGCTGGTACTGCGCACCAGTGTAGTGAGGAAGGTCCAGGCCGGCTGCCGCGTAGGCGTACTTGACTAGCCCCGAGCAATCGAAGCCAGACTGACCGAAGTCACCGAAGGAATCAGCCACGCCACCATCGCGAAGCCCACCAGTAGGACCATTATTATCGCCGCCACCCCACACATAAGGGACGCCGACCTGAGACTCAGCGCGAGAAATCACGGCCTCAATCTGAGCGTCTCGGCCCGCGTCTGCACCGGTGGTGCTTTCCTCTACTTCAGACACTTCATCCACTTCGGGGGCGTCAACGCTGGCGGCAGGTGCAGTATTCGGGCTGCCCAAACCGAGCAAGTCAGACGAGCCCTGCATGAGGGTGCGCACATCGTCCTCATCAACGGCTGCAGCGATATCATTCGCAAGTCCGAGCGCATCGTTCACAGAGGACCCAGTGCCGAAATCGACGTTCTGGAACGTCGGCGTTGCACCCTTATTGAGGGCGTTTCCAAAGTCCGCTTCTGGAGTAGTCTTATCCTGCTTAGCAACGGATGGAGCCTCCGGATTATCGGCAACGTCCGCACTGCCAGGAGCCTCAAGCGATCCCCGATCTACTACCTCATCCGTAAAGCTCTGAGACTTGTCCTCGGAAATCAAGTCTTCAGAGTTGACTGCAAAGGCGTTAGTCGAAGCTACAGAATCAAGATTATCAACTTGATTTGGCAAGGTTGGAAGAGAATCCTGCTGCGAGAGCTGCACCCCGTTTGCTGCCTCCTCTTGGAGCACAGCCTGCTGCTGGCGGGCAAAAGTGGCCTCCGCAAACCTTTGGGTAGCGTTTAGGCGCGCTTCATTCTGGGCCAGCTCTCGGCGCTGCTGCGCAACCCGATTCTCGGCTTCTCGCTTTTCCTCACCCGCCTGGCGCAGCTCATCTTCCAAGCTGGCAACATACTCTTCATTAGTGCCCGGCTCGCCGTTCACTTGTTCCAATTGGGTTCGGATCTGAGCAATGCGGTCTTCCGCTCCGGAAACATCCGCTTCCGCGCGACCTAGCTCTGCCCGGGACTCCTCTACAGCGGCCTGCAGTGAATCTGCATTGGCAACCGCACGGTCAATTGCTACGTGGTCTGAGTTTTGGTCCTGGACCGTACCCGGGTTTGGCGTCGATACTTCATCGGCGCCCGCTGGGGCTACGGTGGAAAGCGTTGAAATAGCTGCGGTACCTGCTACTGCAGCAATGAAAGCGCGAACATGTCGAATGCGCGGAAGGCGAATGGTGGCCACTGAAATACTCCTAGATTGGGCCCACGCTGCTCGTTTAGTGAGAGTCCATGAAGACTCCGGACATAGGTATGCCCGGGATCCCCGCCTGCATATTTCGCACAAACACAGGCGTTATCGCATGCCTTATTGGGTGGCCTAGGAAATCGCTTCGACTAGATATCTATAGCTACGCGAAACTATCCCCTGGCGCCCGCAGACACTAGAGCGGTAACTGGTATTGGACTGCCTACATTGGCTGAGACTTCACTCCGGGTGTGCACATTCTGTGGACGCTCAGCAGACTTAGGGCTTTCATGTTGGAACTAGAGAGAGTTGAGGACGATTGCTGCGCCGATACTGGACGACTCTAACCGCTACTGTTTCCCCACAACAGCGATATCCAGACAACTTGCACTCTGGCAAGAGAGCCTAAAGGTCTACTTGCGTGAGTCCGACAAGTCGGCCACGAATGGTCTACAACTATTCTCTGTTCAAACAAATTCCCACGACTGCGAAATCCACATCTATTCTTCGCTGTGCGCGACATACGCTCCAGGATGCGTCTAACAACCCGCGATTCCGTATGCCCCGATCACGTCTTCGTTGCACTGAGCACCGTGAGAACTGCTCTACGGGTTCTGGCAGACCTCGCCGCGGCGCCGACCGG
Source organism: Corynebacterium tuberculostearicum (assembly GCF_030229345.1). Classification (GTDB taxonomy): domain Bacteria; phylum Actinomycetota; class Actinomycetes; order Mycobacteriales; family Mycobacteriaceae; genus Corynebacterium; species Corynebacterium tuberculostearicum_G. The sequence goes on from NZ_JASPGP010000006.1 coordinate 96,154, forward strand.
AACCCAAAAGGTCTAGCCTTTTAGTACTACCGAGCCGTCGAGGGCAAGCAGCCACAAACCATGAACAGGCCGCACGAAGCTGACCCTTGTGGAGTGATTTGGCGTTCCCAGACCCTATCCCTATGGACCTCTCCGTACGCACCTTCTGCAACAACAGGCTTTCAGCCTTAGCCATATAAAGGTTCGCACCAAAATTTCCACACGGTGGAGTTCTAATGAACCCGTCTCACCTCATAAACGGAAGGTGGGTTGATGTGTAATTTTTCGAACATTGTAATCGCTCAAGTTCTTTGCCTGCGTTCCCAATCGCTATCGAAAGGTCCCGGTTCATTGACTTCCAAGAACGGCCACTCGACGTTCTAACTTTCGCTCGAGGCGTGCTTCCCCACATACCCGTGCGAGTTCTCTCGTGACAGTCAAGGCTAAGCCCATGAGCCCAGGAAGCAAGAAATGTCTCCTGAGTCGACAACCGAACCTTACGTCACGACACGCCCGTTTCGCACAATTTTCCCGCAATTCACGTGAGTCAAGTTAATTCACATGACTCAACATGTGCACCTAACCTGCAATGATTTTGTTACCGTCCCGTTATTGTGACTTTAATCACTATCAAACCGGAGTCCCATACGCTCTACCAACCCCGAGTCTGACCACGACCAGGACAACTGAACCACTCCCCCACCGGATGTCAACCCCTAAGGGTTTACTTTGACCACTCCCCCGCCCCATCCACGATCCCCAATTAGGCATCCGGCTCACGCTAAGTCCAGGCCGAACTTCTGTCTCCCCAATCCGCAACCGACTCTCCCGGCACCCCGTGAGTGAACGAAACTGCGTCATCCACATTCGCCCGGAGTTCTTCAGTACACGCCTTCGGGACAGTTGCCCGAATTTTCCACGCATCAAAGGCTCGCAAAAGTTTCACCCTCTAACGCGATACTTTCTCGAACAAACTTAATTTTCAGGTACTATTTGTCGAATTCTGGAAGGCCATGTTCCACGGTTCTCGCCCGGCTTTCATTACTGGCCGGCTCGCACCCTCAGCTTCCGTAGATCCTCTTCAACTATTAGGGCTTGCGACGGCCGGCCGCCAGGAAAGAGCCAACCAATACAATCACGGCGATTACGGCAACTGCCCCCACCACTGCGCCGACCGGGAAGCTGATTTGGTCTAGCCCCCTGTAGTACTCAGACAGAAGGTCTACTTGTTCGACCCCAGGCGGGATCTGCGCCTGTACCGACTCAATGTCAGCGCGGCTATAAGTGTCACTAACGGAAGAAACATGGCGCGGGGTTTGTACGATGACGGTGTTCAAACCTGTCGCATCCTGGAGCTCTTGGGCAATGTCACGGACATCAGGTGCACGATCAGCCACCACATCAACCACAGCCACTCCGTCACCGTCTCGCAAGCCTTGAGCTACCTCCGCGTTGAGCTGTGCATCTTGGCTGAGCGTTGGGGACGTGTAGGCCACGCCGTCCTCTTCCAGCTGGCCTGCCAAATCAGCTACATCTACGCCCGCGGGAACCATGTGTATCTCTTCCTTATATATAGGGCTCCTAAACTTCTTCTCCCCCAAGATACGGGCGGGCCACAGACGTCCATCCCCTCAACTCGCCGAATTTCTCAAAAAGGTGAAAACAGAACGCTTGTACTGTTACAATGGCAGCGACCGAAGGTTTTAGCCTCTACAATATCTAGGTGAACCATCGCGTTCTTTGTCGCCTTCAACACAGCAGGCCCCATGGTCGCGTCGAGTCACACTCGTGACCGTTGACGCTGAGCACTGCCCCGCTGTGACGAAAGGCGGCGAGTACCAAACAGAACACACTGTTTATTAACAAGGAATGGAGCTCCCTGTGACTGAAAGCTTGAACTCCTTCGAGGCCAAGAAGACCCTTGACGTCAACGGCAAGTCTTATGACTACTTTGACATCAACACCGTCTCCGGCTTGGAGAAGTTGCCTTACTCCCTCAAGGTGCTGGCAGAAAACCTGCTGCGTAACGAGGACGGCAAGAACGTAACCAAGGATCACATTAACGCCTTGGCAAACTGGGATCCGGAGGCAGAGCCGGACACCGAAATCCAGTTCACCCCAGCGCGCGTCCTCATGCAGGACTTTACCGGTGTTCCTTGCGTTGTTGACCTCGCCACCATGCGTGAGGCCGTCTCCGCACTGGGTGGTACCCCAGATCAGGTTAACCCTCTCAACCCGGCCGAAATGGTCATTGACCACTCCGTCATCGTTGAGGCTTTCGGCTCTACCGATGCGCTGGAAAAGAACGTTGAAATTGAGTACCAGCGCAACGAAGAGCGCTACCAGTTCCTTCGCTGGGGTGCTGAGAACTTCTCCAACTTCCGCGTAGTTCCTCCGGGAACCGGCATCGTCCACCAGGTAAATATCGAGTACCTGTCCCGCGTTGTATTCGACAACGAGGGCCTCGCTTACCCGGATACCTGTATCGGCACTGACTCCCACACCACCATGGAAAACGGCCTGGGCATTCTTGGCTGGGGCGTCGGCGGCATCGAAGCAGAGGCTGCCATGCTCGGCCAGCCGGTATCCATGCTCATCCCGAAGGTCGTAGGCTTCAAGCTGACCGGTGAGATTCCCACCGGCGTTACTGCAACCGACGTCGTTCTTACCATCACCGAGATGCTGCGCGAGCACGGCGTTGTTCAGAAGTTCGTTGAGTTCTATGGCAACGGTGTTAAGTCTGTCCCGCTGGCAAACCGCGCCACCATCGGCAACATGTCCCCTGAGTTCGGTTCCACCGCTGCGATCTTCCCGATTGACGAGGAGACCACCAAGTACCTCGAGCTCACCGGCCGCCCGCAGGAGCAGATCGACCGCGTCGAAGCCTACGCCAAGGCACAGGGAATGTGGCTGGAGGAGGACGCTCCAGAGGCAAAGTACTCCGAGTACCTCGAGCTGGACCTGTCCACCGTTGTTCCTTCCATTGCCGGCCCGAAGCGCCCGCAGGACCGCATCCTGCTGACCGAGGCCAAGGAGCAGTTCCGCAAGGATCTGGCTAACTACACCACCGACGAGGTTTGCGTTGACGAATCCTCTGTCGAGGCAAAGCGCATGTCCGCAGAAGGCGGCGCCCCAGCTATGGAGGACGTCACCGGCGGCTTGAACAAGGCTCGTGAGGGTCACGGCGAGTCCTCGGCTATTGGCGCGAAGGGCCGTCACTCCAACCCAATTACCGTTGAGTCCCAAAACGGTGGCGAGTTCACCTTGGACCACGGCATGGTTGCCATTGCCTCCATCACTTCCTGTACCAACACCTCTAACCCATCCGTCATGGTGGGCGCAGGCCTTATCGCCCGTAAGGCAGCAGAAAAGGGTCTGCAGTCCAAGCCATGGGTTAAGACCATCTGTGCTCCTGGCTCCCAGGTTGTTGATGGCTACTTCCAGCGTGCAGACCTGTGGAAGGACCTCGAAGCCATGGGCTTCTACCTCTCCGGCTTCGGCTGCACCACCTGTATTGGTAACTCCGGCCCACTGCCGGACGAGGTTTCTGCAGCCATCAACGAGAATGACCTCGCTGCGACCGCGGTCCTTTCCGGTAACCGCAACTTTGAGGGTCGTATCTCCCCGGATGTCAAGATGAACTACTTGGCTTCTCCAATCATGGTCATCGCCTACGCCATCGCCGGCACCATGGACTTTGACTTTGATGCACAGCCGCTGGGTCAGGATAAGGAAGGCAACGATGTCTTCCTGAAGGACATTTGGCCATCCCCGCAGGAGATTGAGGACACCATCCAGTCCGCTATCTCTCGCGAGATGTACGAGGCTGACTACGCCGACGTATTCAAGGGCGACGATGCTTGGCGCAACCTGGACGTGCCGGAGGGCGAGACCTTCAAGTGGGATGAGGATTCCACCTACATCCGCAAGGCTCCTTACTTCGACGGCATGCCTACCGAGCCGAACCCGGTTGAAGACATCAAGGGCGCACGCGTGCTGGCAAAGCTGGGCGATTCCGTCACCACTGACCACATCTCCCCTGCTTCCGCTATTAAGCCGGGCACTCCAGCTGCGCAGTACCTCGATGAAAACGGCGTTGCCCGCCAGGACTACAATTCCCTGGGCTCCCGTCGCGGTAACCACGAGGTTATGATGCGCGGTACCTTCGCAAATATTCGCCTGGCCAACCAGCTGGTCGACGTCACCGGTGGCTACACCCGTGACTTCACCCAGGAAGGCGGCCCACAGGCCTTCATCTTCGATGCTTGCCAGAACTATAAGGAAGCCGGCATTCCGCTCGTTGTCATTGCTGGTAAGGAGTACGGTACTGGCTCTTCCCGCGACTGGGCAGCTAAGGGCACCAACCTGCTTGGTGTGAAGGCTGTTATCACTGAGTCCTTCGAGCGTATCCACCGTTCCAACCTGATTGGCATGGGCGTTATCCCACTGCAGTTCCCGCAGGGCGAGTCCCACGAGTCCTTGGGCTTGGACGGTACGGAGACCTTCGACATCGAGGGCATCTCCGCCTTCAACGATGGCTCCATCCCGAAGACCGTCCACGTCACCGCTACCAAGGAATCCGGCGAGGCCGTGGAGTTCGATGCTGACGTCCGCATCGACACCCCGGGTGAGGCTGACTACTTCCGCCACGGCGGCATCTTGCAGTACGTTCTGCGTCAGATGGTCAAGAACTAAGCGTCTTCGCGCAGTCCTTTAGCCCAACCGATGGGTTAAAGGACTAAGTTCAGTCGACAACGCGGGGTTGCACCGCCCTCTCTCAGGAAGGGCAATGCGGCCCCGCGTTTCGTCACGTCGACTTTATTTCTTATTTAAAATTACTGATTAAACAATCTTTAGATATCCCCCATTAAGGAGAGTTCCCTACTATGCCCATCGTGAGCGAATCTGAACTTAGCCGCCGCCGGCACGACATTCTCGTAGGTGCCCGCCGCTGCTTTGCAGAGCACGGGTACGAGGGAGCAACTGTTCGGCTACTCGAGCAAGCGACGGGTAAGTCACGTGGCGCAATTTTTCACCACTTCGGTGACAAAGAGTCACTATTTCTTGCCTTGGCACAAGAAGATGCCGCTCGTCAGGCCGAAGTCGTGGCTCAAAATGGCTTGGTAGAAGTCATGCGGGAAATGCTCCAGCATCCAGAGCGCCACGATTGGCTGGCCACTCGCTTGGAAATCACTTCCCTGCTACGCACGGACCCCTCGTTCGCCGCTCGGTGGAAAGAAAATCAATCGGTTCGTGATGAAGCCGTTCGCGCACGATTGGCATCTAATGCGGATAAGGGTCGCCTACGAGATGATGTAGGAATCGATACCTTAGCTATCTATCTTGAGGTATTTATGGACGGATTCATTAATCGACTTGCCTTGGGCGATACAGCGGAGCTGGAAAATGTTCTTGACTTAGTAGAGCAATCCATCCGCGGTGCTCAGGCGAGCCCACAGTAACCCCATACAACTACTTTTGCTCCCGGCAGCGTCTTAACTGATGTTGGAAACAGCCGGGAGCAATTTTGTATGTGCTTATAGATGCTGCGCCGGCAGTGTCTTTTCCGCTACTTCAGCATAGGTTTCTATTTCAGCCACAAACTTAGGATCGTGGCAGGTAACTACGAGGGCGCTGCCGGACTGCAGTGCGTGGTGGATAAGTTGGTGCATGAGCCAGCGGTCAGCAGCTGAAAGCAAGGTGTCTGGTTCGTCGAGCAGAACCACCGGTCGCTGCTGCCCGATCACGTGGGCAATCTGCGCAAGCCGCAGGCGAGACGATGATAGATCGAGAGGATGATCTGCCGGATTTAGTCCCAGCAGGTTGCGCAAGGTGTCGTTGGGGACGAATTCCTCCACCGTGGGAAATACCGCCTGATCAAACGGCGATTGCAAGGCAAGAGCGGGTGGATTCGGGACAGCTCCGGAGCCATCGAGCCCAGCAGCAGCGCGCAGGAGCGTGGTCTTGCCACTGCCATTATCGCCTCGCAGCCACGTAACCGCAGATTTCGCGATAGGGATTTCTACCGGTCCGACGCTGAAGGAAGTGCCACGGGGCTGAGAAAAGTGCCACCATTTCTTCTTTGCTGCACCCCTGCGTGCTGTTAGCGGACCGATACTCCCTGTCCGGGGGCTTGCAGAAACCCGCGGTAGGTCTACGGCCGCTACGAGTGGGTCTGTTCCAATGATGTGCCCACCCAATTCTTGCCAGGAAGCACTGGATATAGAAATGACGCAGGTTTCCGGCAATTCCTGCAAGAGTCGAATCACTTGCGTGCGCGAATCAGCATCAAGCCCGGCTGCGGGCTCGCACACAATCATGATTTCCGGCTCGCGAATGGCGACACAGGCTGCCGCCAACCTGCGTGTTTGGCCACCGGATAGCTGTGTAGGGTCATGTTCACAGTAGTCAGACAGGCCCACGGCGCGAAGCATTCGCTGCCCGCGCCGCTGCATTTCAGGGGCAGGAACGCCGGCATTTTCGAGGCCTAAAACTACTTCTTCGATACAGGTTACCCGCAGGAAGCTAATCTGTGCTGAGGCATCCGTACCGATGATGGCTTCGGTAGATAGGTGCTCGGCTAGTTCCACGGCAACGTCTTCGACGGCTGTGTCAGGTTCGACGAGTACTTGATATATAGCCCCAGGACTGGGCTTAATGCGGGCTAAATCCATGCAGCAATCACCACCACAAGGCTAACTAGCGGAATGACGAAGCGTAAGACGCGGGAGACCATGGAGTCGGCAACGGGGCGCAATAGGGTGCGTTGCCCTTCTTGGTCGAATCCGACGGCGGCCAGGGCCTGACCGCGTTGGGTTCCTTGGGTAAGGAGGTGAGCGATGACGGGAATAATGACGCGCGAGATGGTATTGCGCCAGGTCACGGTGATGCCGGCGAGCTGGTTGGCTTCACGCACGCAACGCCAAGCATGCGCGCCTTGAGGCAGGGTTTGTAGGGAGGCTCCAACGATATACGCGACCTTGTGGCCAGCGCGCGAAACTTGCAGCCACTTGGCGATATCAGCAATGCGCAGGGCTGCCATGGCCGCGATGAAGCAGGCCATGAGGGCGCAGAATCGGAGGGTGAGGGTGGCGGCGAGAACCAAGCCGTCGCTAGTGACCAGCGGCAGCACTGGGTCATCACCGTAGGGGGCGTGAATGACCAGCATGGAAAGGGCCGCTGGGGCGCTTAACGCCATAGTTGTCAAAATCACGGAGGCGTTGCGGGTAGCGGCAGTACCGCAGGCTAGGGCGATAAGCACTACGCTTGCCGACGCCACCGGGGTATTCAGCGCCAAAGTAAGGACCCAGCCGCAGGCCGCGATGGTGACGACGGTGGCGGGATGAAGGACGTGCATTAACGTGGCTGGAGGGATTCTCGGGTGCGCTGCGGCAGTGCTTTGACCGCTGCCCAGACAATGAGGAAGACCAGTGCCTTATCCAGGGGATCCGAAATAAAGGACTGCAGCGTAACCGAGGCGATGAGGGAATTGCCCAGTTCTCGAAAGAGCGAAACAACTGCGCCCGTACCAAGACCTGCGGTACCGCCATAAACAAAGGCAGCTACTGGTGCGGCGAGCATGCCGGAAATGATGCCGATGATGGCGCCGCTGAGAATGACCCACCAGACCTTAGTGAAAGCGCCCTTCTTGATTACCAGTCCAGAGAGGAACCCCGTGGCGGCGGACACAGCGGCGAAGGGCAAAGCGGCGGGGTTCAACAGTCCCCATACGACGGAGGACAAGGTACCAGTAGCCAATCCGGCGATGGGTCCCGCGAGCGCGGCTACCAGGATCGTTCCCACGGAGTCGAGATACAGCGGAACGCCGATAGAACCGATGATTTCGCCGACAACAATATTGAGCACTAGCGCTACCGGGATAATGGCGATGGTTCGCGCCGGTAGCGCCGGAACGGTGCCGACTAGAAGGAGCGCGGCGCCAACGAGGTAGCCGGCGAGGGTAATGAGCGCCTCGGTCGAGCCGGCGACGGATTCCCAATCAGTAGGACGCAGAAGAACCAGATAAATCCAGGTTGCGGCGACGATGAGTGCACCCGCGATGACCATAGCCTTGCGGGCGGGGGTGAGAGAAAGCTGTGACACAGTAAAAGTCCAAATCCATATACCGAAAAATGGGCAAAGTAAACGACGACCGCGGATGGTGCTGCTTTCCTATGTCACCTCGGAAAGCGAGCTCGCACGGCACGTGCGCCGCGGATAATAGTAGAGGCTCTGCGTGCTAAAAGCCACTAATGCGAAGCCAATAGCGTCAATCCCCGCGCGCATTCGTGGTGTGCGGCCTCTATGTCTGCGCTTGTTACCAGCCGCGCGTTGTGGGCACGGCCCCAATGGTTGCGCAAATCCGCAACGCACGTGCCCCGCAACAGTGACGATTCCGCCTCGACGTCCACGGTGGTTTCTGTCGCTTCATAAGGGATGCGCCCCAGGGCAATCATGCAGGTCAAGAGGTCGTGGATCTGGGCTTGATATCCCTCCCCTTGTGCCTGGTGAAATTCGAAATAGAAACGCAGCACGTCCGGCAGGATTTGTGCCCTGGGGTGCTCCCCCAACAATTCCAAGACCTCGTCTAGGCGCTGCGGGGTGATGAGAAACTGTTCCGTTACTTCGAGGGAACATAGCGTGGTGAGAACGCGTGGGGCGGTTGAATGAAAATGTTGGTCGGCGGCGTGTGGATCCACCCAAAAGTTCCACTCGGCAGTTGGCGTGGTGTTTCCGCGGTAATTGACCGCGCCGCCCATGATGGTGATGGCACCGAAGCGCGCGGCAGCCTCGCTATGGGTTGCTTCGAAAGCGGCAAGGTTGGTGACTGGTCCGGAAACGATCAGCTGCAGATCGTCGTGGGTGGCTAATGCTTCTTCCCATACCTGCTGCCAATCGCGCTGTTGTAGCTTGGCGGCGGCAGCGCGGGCATGTGCATAGCCCAGCCCTGTCGGGCCATGGGTCTCAGGGGTGGTGGTGAGATCCACCTTGAGGGGTTGGGGTAGGCCGGGGGCGACGGGGACGTCGGCAAGCGAGCAAAGATCCAAAATCCAGCGGGCATTAGCCGCGGTCTGGTGGACCTCGACGTTGCCGGCCGTGGTGGTAACCCCCACCAGCTCGATCTCCCCGGCATGATGCAGCCCCGCCAGGTACATAAGGGCGAGGCAATCATCGATGCCGGGATCGCAATCAATAAGTACAGCTGGTGGCGTAGCAGTCATAATGCCAGCCAGTCTAGCGCCTTACTTGATGGAGCTCACCGGATTGTCGCCATCAACGAAGGCAAGCGGGGAATCCGGCAGGTTTTCACGGCCAAGGGACTCGACGATGACGTCCGCAACCAGCTCGCGGGAAGAAGTCAGAGACTCCTTCAGCTTCTTATCCTCAATCTGCTCAATGCCCTTGGCTGGTTCCTCGGTCAGCATCGCTGGCTTGAGGATGAGGTGCGGGTAGCTGGCCTGGACAAGGCGGTTGTCTACTTCCTTCTTGGACTCCACGTAGGCATACCACTTCTCATCGGCAGGATCCGTGGTTGCTACCTGGGAGCCGACATAAGAGATCATCACATAGGCAGGCACATTCTTGCCCTCCTGCTGCAACTTGTCCATGGCGTCGAGGGTAGCGAGGGCGCCATCGCGGTCGACGGCCCAGGTGAGGTCTGCCCCACCGCGGCCGCCATTGCCAGCGCCCCAGACTACAGCGTCATAAGCAGCGAGAAGCTCTGCCCACTGATCCACGGTTTGTTCAGTAATATCCGCCATAACCGGGGTCGCGCCGAGCTTTTCAATCTCGGCCTTCTGCTCTGGGTTGCGGATGAGGGAGTGGACCTCGTGGCCGGCATCAACCAGCTTAGGTGCGGTGAGCAGTCCGGCCTTGCCGTGTCCACCGATGTACAGAATCTTCTTCGTATCAGTCATACCTCTCCACCGTAACAACGGCGCGGTCGGCGTGCAGACGGCCTCCCTACTCCGGCACGTACAAACCACCGCGGCGCGCCCGGCGAGCAGATAGAATTGCACGCATGTATGCCATTATGACCGTCACCGGCGCCGATAGCACCGGCATCATCGCCTCGGTGACCACTACCCTTGCAGAACTCGATATCAACGTCATCGACGTCTCCCAGACGCTCATGGGCGGATACTTCACCATGATCCTGCGCGTCGAATTCGATGCGGACAAGGTCTCCATCCAGACCATCAAGGAGCGCATGCGCCCCGTTGCGGAAGAAAAGCACCAGTCCATCCGCATCCAGTCCGAAGACCTCTTCACCGCCATGAACGAGATTTAGAATGAGTACGCGTTTTAATACCACCAATATCTTGGACACCATCGAGATGATTGAGAACTATCGTCTCGATATCCGCACCGTGACCATGGGCATCTCCCTCCTCGGATGCACCCGCTCCACCATGGAGGCTACCTGCCAGGCCATCTATGACCGCGTCACCCAGCAGGCAGGGCGCCTCGTCGAGGTATGCGAAGGCATCGAGGGCGAGCTCGGTATCCCCATCGTCAATAAGCGCATCTCCGTAACCCCCATCTCTTTGGTGGTGGCCGGCGTAGACGGCAACCCCGTTGACGCAGCAAAGGCGCTGGACAAGGCGGCAAAAGAGGTTGGCGTCAACTTCGTAGGCGGATATTCCGCCTTGGTAGAAAAGGGCGCTACCACTGCCGAACAAAAACTCATCAGCTCCATTCCGGAGGCTCTGGCTACTACGGACGTCGTGTGTTCCTCCGTAAACATCGCCAGCTCCCGCGCCGGCATCAACATGGATGCAGCCAAGAAGATGGGCGAGGTCATCAAGGAAGCGGCCGAGCTGACCAAGGACGATTCCGCCATTGCGTGCGCCAAGCTCGTGGTCTTTGCTAACTCCGTGGGAGATAACCCCTTCATGGCCGGCGCCTTCCACGGCATTGAGGAACCCGATTGTGTGGTCTCCGTGGGCGTTTCCGGCCCGGGTGTGGTCGACCGTGCCTTGGGCTCGCTCGAGGGGGCCAGCTTAGACCAGGTTGCAGAAGAGGTGAAGAAGGCTGCTTTCAAGATCACTCGCGCCGGGCAGCTGGTGGGCAACATGGCCTCGGAGCGCCTGGGAGTGCCCTTCGGCATCATCGACCTTTCGCTTGCCCCCACCGCCGAATTGGGCGATTCGGTTGCGCACATCTTGGAGCACATGGGCCTGGACCAAGTGGGCACCCACGGCACCACTGCGGCCTTGGCTCTGCTTAACGACGCCGTTAAGAAGGGCGGCATGATGGCTTGTTCCCGCGTGGGCGGGTTGTCAGGTTCCTTCATCCCCGTTTCCGAGGACAAAGGCATGATCGACGCGGTCAAGTCCGGCTCCATTTCCATGGACAAGCTGGAGGCCATGACCGCTATTTGCTCGGTTGGCTTCGACATGATTGCCCTGCCGGGCGACACCTCTGCCGCGACGATCTCGGGCATGATTGCTGATGAGGCCGCCATTGGCGTGATGAACCATAAAACCACCGCAGTACGCGTCATTCCGGTACCTGGCGCCCAGGTAGGCGACGAGGTCAGCTTCGGTGGACTTCTTGGCTACGCCCCTGTCATCCCGGTCAATCAAGTGGGCAATGCGCAGTTCATCAACCGCGGCGGCTTCATCCCCGCCCCGGTTCATGGATTCCGCAACTAGCGCCAGCGACAACCGCGCCGCGGTCTAATCCGCGGCGTGCTCCTCGCCTGGCTTATCGGATTCCGCCCACGCAGCTAGGTTGGCCTGGAAGTGCTGGTAGGAGGCCTCCAACTGTTTCAGCTCCACCTCGCCGCCTACCTGGCGGCGGGCATCGGAGTAGATGGCCCGGGCGGTGTCGTCAAGCACGCGCCGGCGTTCCGCTGTGCGAAGAAGGGCAACCACCTTAGCGAGGTTATCCAGCATGCTGAGGTAGATCTCCGCATTATCGGCCGCATCGCGCCGAATCTGTGTAAACATCGCCTCGACGATCTCGTCATAGCTAAAGGTCTGATAATCCAGCCGAAACTCGCCGCCCACATGCACAATGCCCTGCGGAAGACGCTTATCCCCAATCACGGTGAGGATCTGGGTAAAGCGGTCAATGATGTCAATTACCGTAAATGGGTCGTTAACGCCGGTGCTCAAAGCGCGGGCAGCAATTTCTGCAAGGTGCCGCGCGGTAAACCGAGGATCGTGGGCAGAGGCGTTTTCGCGGTGCTGTGTAAGCACGATATGGCGCTCAATGTTTTCCGGCAAACGTGGCACGCCGTGGGCAATGACCTCGCCTTCCAGCACTAGGTCTCCCGGTGCCACGCCGAGGTGCACCGCGCAATCCTCTTGCGCCGCAGCCTGCGCGATGGCGTCATAGTCCACGAATTTGAGATAGCCAGTCTCACTACTGCGGCGCTTTTGCGCGTTCGTGTAGAACTCTGGCCCCGGCGCTTTTACTTTCTCCTCCTCCTCACCGCGGCGGATGAGCCGGCGCATGTGGCTTTCTACGTCTTGGGCAACCACGTGCACCACGTGGGACATGCTGATGGATTGCGCAATGTGCACGATGAAGTAGATGAGGAAGACAACGCAGGCGATGGCCAGCAGAACCGTGACGGCTACATTGAGGGAAGGAACGTATTCTTCTACCCCACCGCCGCCGGTACGAACCGCGCGCAGGGATAGGAGCGCAAAAATAAAGGTTGCCAGGTAGATCGCCAACGTGGATTGAATGGAGCGATCCTTTAAAAACTCGTGCAGGAGGCGCGGGCCCATCACCGTGACGACACCGGATAGCGCGGTCAGCGTGATGAAAAAGACGGTGCCGGCCAAGGAGAGTGACGAGGTTGCTACCGCGCTTAAAATCCCTTGCGCGCTATCGGCGCTGCCGTCATAAAAGGGCGTGTCCGACACGTCAAAATTGCTACCAACCGCAATGAGCAATTCCGCGCCGATCGCGGCGATGGCCACCGCCACGGCGGGGATGAGCCAAAACTTCTCCCGCCAAGCGGGCATCCTCTCCAGCAGTGTCTTCATAAATCCCTAAGCTAGCTCCACGATCTCCATATAGTCATCGGACCACAGGTCCTCATCACCATCGGGCATGATGATCACGCGTTCCGGATCCAGTGCCTTAACCGCACCCGGATCGTGCGTCACCAGCACCACAGCGCCCGTATACGTTTTCAGTGCATCAAGCACCTGCTCGCGCGAAATCGGATCCAGGTTATTGGTCGGCTCGTCTAGCAACAGGACGTTCGCGCGGCTGGAGACCAAGGCGGCTAGCGCAAGGCGCGTCTTCTCACCGCCGGAGAGGGTACCCGCAGGCTGCTCCAGCTTCTCACCGGAGAACATGAAGGCGCCAAGCAGGCTGCGCAACTCCTGCTGATCCGCGTCTGGGCAGGCATCGATAGTGTTTTGCCACACGGACTTATCCGGGTCGATGGTGTCATGCTCCTGCGCGAAGTAGCCGATGCGCAGGCCGTGGCCGCTGACGATGCCACCTTCACCATCGGTGCGTTCCACGCCGGCAAGCAATTTCAACAGGGTGGTCTTACCTGCACCGTTGTAGCCGAGAACAACCACCCTAGAGCCTTTGTCGATAGCGAGGTCTACGCCCACGAAAACCTCCAGCGAGCCGTACATCTTGGTCAGACCCTTGGCATTCATGGGCGTCTTGCCGCACGGCGCCGGCTCGGGGAACTTAATATTGGCCACCTTATCGGCCACGCGGACCTCGTCGAGCTCGCTCATCATGCGTTCAGCACGGTGGAGCATCTGCTTTGCCGCGGCGGCCTTGGTTGCCTTGGCACCGAGCTTGGCAGCCTGCTTTTGCAGTGCAGACGCCTTCTTTTCCGCATTGGCACGCTCTCGGCGACGCCGCGCTTCATCGGTAGCACGGGCATCGAGGTACTTCTTATAACCCATGTTGTAGACGTCGGCCTCGCCGCGGACCGCGTCAAGGAACCACACCTTGTTGCACACGGCCTCCAGCAGTTCGACGTCGTGGGAAATCATAATGAGCCCGCCCTCATGCTTGGACAGGAATTGGCGCAGCCACGTAATAGAGTCGGCATCCAAGTGGTTAGTCGGCTCATCCAAGAGCAGCGTGGTCTGGGATTTGCCGGAGCCTTCAGTAGCTGCAAAGAGGATCTGTGCCAGCTCCACGCGGCGACGCTGGCCGCCTGAGAGGGTCTTGAGCTTCTGGTCTAGGACACGCTGTGGCAGGCCCAAATTATCGCAAATCTGCGCACACTCGGAATCGGCTTCATAGCCGCCGAGCGACTCGAACTGCTCCTCCAAGCGGGAATACTTACGGATAGCCTTATCCCGGAACTTATCGTCCGTGGCCGATTCCATGAGCTCTTGTTGCTTCGCCATGCGGCGCTTAAGATCATCCAGGCCGCGTGCGGAGAGAACGCGCTCGCGCGCCGTTTGCTCGATATTTCCCTCGCGGGAATCCTGGGGCAGATAACCAATGGGGCCCGAGCGAGTCACAGAACCACCATAAGGCTCCGTCTCCCCTGCCAAAATGCGCATGGTCGTCGTCTTGCCCGCGCCGTTGCGGCCGATGAGGCCAATGCGGTCGCCGGGCTGCACGCGGAGGTGCTGCCCGGGGGCGTCGAGAAGCGTGCGCGCTCCTACCCTGACTTCGAAATCATTGGTTACAATCACGAAGAAATAGTCTAGCAATTGACGCGGCCAACGCTAAGACGCACTAACGCCCCCAACAGTCACTTCCCTAATCCGAGAAATGCGCTGTTAGGGGCGTGTGATTAATACGCGATTTTAAACCGCGAAGCCGAGGGCCTGAAGCTGCTCGCGGCCCTCCTCAGTAATCATTTGCGGTCCCCATGGCGGCATCCATACCCAGTTGATGCGGACGGCATCGGCCAGCTTATTGGCCTTGACGATGTCTTCGACCTGCTCCGCAATGACATCGGTCAGCGGGCAGGCCGGCGAGGTCAGCGTCATATTGATCATGACGATTTCCTTGCCATTGTCCTCTTCAAACCAGAGGTCATAGACCAGGCCCAGGTCGACGACGTTAATGCCGAGCTCGGGGTCGATGACATCGCGCATGAATTCGGTGACGTCAAAGGCCTTAGAGATCTGCTCTTCGGTCTGCTCCGGGCGCTCGCCGCTGCCGGAGAATGAAGAGTTCTCGTTCTGATAAGGATCTACGGGTTCGGTCATCTAGTTCTCCACTTCAGTTAGTGCATCGGCGGAAGCAGCCTGGAAGGCCTTCCATCCGAGGAGCGCACACTTGACGCGCGCTGGGTACTGGGACACGCCGGCGAAGGCAACGCCGTCACCGATGAGGTCTTCATCGCCCTCTTCTTGGCCGCGAGAGGTAATCATCTTTTCAAACTCGGCCAGCTTCTCATTGGCTTCCGCGAGCGGCAGTCCAACGATCTCTTCAGCCATAACCGAGGTAGAAGCCTGCGAAATGGAGCAGCCTTCCGCGTCATAGGAGACGTCCTCTACGGTCTTGCCGTCGTCCGAAAGGCGCACGCGCAGGGTGAGCTCATCGCCGCAGGACGGGTTCACGTGGTGAACCTCGGCCTGATATGGCTCCCTCAGGCCGGCGTGTTGGGGGTTCTTATAGTGATCCAGGATGACGTCCTGGTACATGGAATCTAGGTTCATGAGGCAACTCCAAAGAATTCGCGGGCAGCCTTGATTGCGTCCACCAGCTTATCTACTTCTTCCTCGGTGTTATATAGGTAGAAGCTAGCGCGGGCGGTGGACTGTGCGCCGCAGGCACGGTGCAGTGGCCACGCACAGTGGTGGCCAACGCGAATGGACACACCGTGGTCATCGAGGACCTGGCCCAAGTCGTGCGGGTGAACGCCTTCCACAGTGAAGGAAATGGCGCCACCGCGATTTTCGGTGGTCTCTGGACCGATGATGCGCAGACCCGGGATTTCCTTGAGCTGGCGCAATGCGCGCTCGGTGAGCTTCTTTTCGTGCGCGTGGATATTGTCCATGCCCACTTCTTCCAAGAACTTCACCGCGGCTCCAAGGCCAACCACCTGGCTGGTCATCTGCGTGCCCGCCTCAAAGCGCGTCGGCGGCTCGGCAAAGGTGGTCTCTTCCATCTTGACGATCTCAATCATGGAGCCACCGGTCAGGAAAGGTGGCAGCTTCTTGAGCAGCTCATCCTTGCCGTACAGCACACCCACGCCGCTGGGGCCACACATCTTGTGGCCGGAAAAGGCCGCGAAATCCACGTCCAAAGCATGGAAATCAACCGCCATGTGTGGCACCGACTGGCAGGCGTCGAGGACAACCATGGCGTCCACCGCGCGAGCACGGCGCACCAGTTCATCCACGTCCGCCACGGCACCCGTGACATTGGATTGGTGAGTAAACGCAACTACCTTGACGGAATCATCGAGCTCGAGCGAATCGAGATCGATGCGTCCGTCTTCGGTCATGGAATACCACTTCAACGTAGCGCCAGTGCGAGCACACAGCTCCTGCCACGGCACCAAGTTGGCGTGGTGCTCCAATTCGGTGATGACAACGGTATCGCCCTCGCCCACGTAGAGGTCCCCCGTGCGCTCGTCGCCAAGCACATAGGCAACTTCGTTCAGGGCCTCAGTGGCGTTTTTGGTAAAGGCGATCTCGTCGCGGTACGCGCCCACGAATGCGGCGATAGCTTGGCGCGCGGACTCGTAGGCATCATCGGCCTCTTCTGCCAATTGATAGGAACCGCGGTGAACAGGGGCGTTCGTGTGCAGCACAAACTCCTCTTCCGCCTTCCATACCGGCAGCGGGCGCTGGGAGGTAGCACCCGAATCCAGGTACACCAGTGGCTTATCGCCACGCACCGTGCGCTGGAGAATCGGGAACTGTTCCCTAATTGCGTTTACATCAAATCCAGACATGAATCTTCTTTGGATAGTCGCGGTTGACCGGCCGAGGGTCGGTCCTTACTTGAGGAACTGGTCGTAGCCGTCGGACTCGAGCTGGTCCGCCAATTCAGCGCCACCGGTCTTGATGACGTGGCCGTCAGCGAAGACGTGGACGAAGTCCGGCTTCACGTAGTTCAGGATGCGCTTGTAGTGGGTAATCATCAAGATGCCACCATTGGTTTCCTTCTGGTAGCTATTGATGCCCTCAGACACGATGCGCAGAGCGTCAACGTCCAGGCCGGAGTCAGTCTCGTCCATGACTGCGAACTTCGGCTTCAGGATATCCAGCTGCATGACCTCATGGCGCTTCTTCTCGCCGCCGGAGAAGCCTTCGTTGACGGAGCGGGAGATGAAGGACTTATCAATCTTCAGGTTCTCGCGGGCCTGGGTAAGCTCCTTGTTCCATTCGCGCAGCTTCGGTGCCTCGCCGCGAATGGAGGTGACTGCGGAGCGCATGAACTGGGAGACCTTTACGCCCGGTACCTCAGTTGGGTACTGCATCGCCAGGAAGAGGCCGGCGCGAGCGCGCTCATCGACGGGCATCTCCAGCAGATTTTCGCCGTCGAGAAGCACCTCGCCCTCGGTGACCTCATACTTTGGGTGGCCGGCGATGGTATAGGACAAGGTGGACTTGCCGGAACCGTTCGGGCCCATGATGGCGTGGATCTCGCCGGAGTTGATGGTCAGGTTAACGCCCTTGAGGATTTCCTTCGGCTCGCCGCCTTCTTCCGTCGGCAGCACCTGGGCGTGGAGGTTCTTAATTTCCAGAGTAGACATAATGTGTGGTTTTCCTTCTATGAAAGCTTTAGGCGGAGATCTTTTCCAGTTCTTCGGAAATGCGGTTTTCCAATTCCTCAGACAGGGACTGCACCGGGATGCGGTGGATGACCTCATTGAAGAAGCCACGGATGATGAGGCGGCGGGCTTCAGCCTCTGGAATGCCGCGAGACATCAGGTAGAACAACTCGATGTCATCGAAGCGACCAACGGTGGCCGCGTGGCCTGCACCGGTAATTTCACCGGTCTCAATCTCCAGGTTAGGGATTGCGTCCGCGCGAGCACCCTCAGTCAGAATCAGGTTGTTGTTGGTCTCATAGGTATCGGTGCCCTGCGCATTGGAACGGATAAGGACATCGCCTACCCAGCAGGTGCGGGCCTCATTGTCCTTGGTGCCCTGCAGTGCGCCCTTGTATAGGACGTGGGAGCGGCAATTAGGGACGGAGTGATCCACCAACATGCGGTTTTCAAAGTACTGGCCTTCGTCAGCGAAGTAGACGCCCAGCAGCTCTGCGTCGCCGCCCTGCTCGGTGAAGTTCACGCGAGGCACGATGCGTACCACCTCGCCGCCAAAGATGGCGGAGTTGTGGCGCAGCACAGAGTCGCGGCCGAGCTGTGCCACGTGGTTAGACAGGTGTACGGCATCGTCTTCCCAATCAACGTCAACAACGACGGTCAGGTGAGCGCCATCGCCCACGATGAACTCGACGTTATCCGCGTGGGTGCCAGAGCCGACATACTTCAAGATGACGGTGGCTTCCGCGTGGTGACCTACCTCGATGGAGGTAGCGCCAAAGGAAGTTACGCCCTCGCCCTTGCCGGTGTAGGTAATGACTACGGGCTCTTCCACCTGAGCCTCGGCGTCAATGGTGACAACCTGGCCTTCAGGCATAGAAGTCCACGCCTGAGCCGCAACGCGGTCAGACGGGGTACCAACGCGGCCCAAGCGCTCGTCATCGCGAGCGACGGTCTCGGAGCTTACGCCTTGATGTTCACTCACGGTGACGTCCTGTGCCACTGCCTCAGCGAACTCGCCATTATGCAGTCCACGGAGCTTGCGCAGGGAGACGAAGCGCCACACCTCATCGCGGCCGTGCGGCACCGGGAAGTCCTCCACGTTGGTGGAGGTAAAGACGTCACCCTTGGTGATCTTATCCGGATTGAATTCGTTCGAAGCGACCATTTTCTTTAGCCGACCGATCCTTCCATTTGCAGTTCGATGAGGCGGTTGAGCTCGAGGGCGTACTCCATCGGCAGCTCCTTAGCAATCGGCTCAACGAAGCCACGCACGATCATCGCCATTGCTTCTTCTTCCGCAATACCGCGGGACATCAGGTAGAACAGCTGCTCCTCAGAAACCTGGGAAACGGTTGCCTCATGGCCCAGCGTGACGTGGTCATTGCGGATGTCGTTATACGGGTATGTGTCCGAACGCGAGATATTGTCCACCAGCAACGCATCGCACTCGACGTTAGAAGTGGAATGGTGCGCGTTCTGATTAACCTGCACCAAGCCGCGGTACGCGGCGCGGCCGCCGGCACGGGCAACCGACTTAGACACGATATTGGAAGAGGTGTGCGGGGCCATGTGAGTCATCTTGGCGCCCGTATCCTGGAACTGATTCTCACCAGCAAAGGCAACGGAGAGAACCTCACCCTTGGCGTAAGGACCGGTCATCCATACGGCTGGGTACTTCATGGTGACCTTGGAGCCGATGTTGCCGTCGACCCATTCCATGGTGCCGCCTTCTTCTACCTTGGTGCGCTTGGTCACCAAGTTGTAGACGTTGCTGGACCAGTTCTGAATGGTGGTATAGCGGCAGCGGCCGCCCTTCTTCACGATGATCTCCACTACCGCGGAGTGCAGGGAGTCAGACTTGTAGATAGGAGCGGTACAGCCCTCGACGTAGTGAACATAAGCGTCCTCGTCGACGATGATGAGGGTGCGCTCGAACTGGCCCATATTTTCCGTGTTGATGCGGAAGTAAGCCTGCAATGGAATATCTACGTGCACGCCCTTGGGCACGTAGATAAAGGAGCCACCGGACCACACAGCGGAGTTCAGCGCGGAAAACTTATTGTCACCGGCCGGGATAACGGTGCCGAAGTACTCCTTGAAAAGCTCAGGGTAATCACGCAGTGCGGTATCAGTATCGACGAAGATGACGCCCTGGCTTTCCAGGTCCTCACGGATCTGGTGGTAGACAACCTCGGACTCATACTGGGCTGCCACACCGGCAACGAGGCGCTGCTTCTCAGCCTCTGGAATGCCCAACTTATCGTAGGTGGCCTTGATGTCATCCGGGAGGTCTTCCCAGGTCTGGGCCTGCTCCTCAGTGGACTTCACGTAGTACTTAATCTGGTCGAAGTCGATGCCAGACAGATCCGCACCCCAGGTGGGAACGGGCTTCTTATCAAAGATGTTCAGTGCCTTCAGGCGCTGGTTAAGCATCCATTCCGGCTCGCCCTTCTTGGCGGAAATATCGCGTACTACATCTTCGTTCAAGCCGCGGCGAGCAGAAGCACCAGCCGCGTCCGAGTCGTGCCAGCCGTACTCATATGCACCAATGGAATCAATGATTTCATCATCGGTCATCTTGTTCTCGGGTGCCGATTTTGCCTGGGTCATGACTCGCTCCTTTCAGTATTTGTATTAACGGGTGTCAAGGGGATGTTCGTGGTACAGATCCCGTGGCCGCCTGCAATGGAGGCCAAAGGCTGTACGTGTTTGCCTAATAGAGCAGAAAAGACTTCTTGTTCCGCCTCACACAGCTCCGGATGCTCGGCCGCCACATGGGAGACCGGACAATGATGCTGACAGATTTGCACTCCCTGACCAGCGCGGTCCACCGTGGCGGCGTAACCGTGCTCATCCAAGACCTCGGCCAGCTTGCGGGCCACATCCTCTACAGATTCGCCCTCTTCTACGAGGGGACGCACGTCTGCAACGAGTCGCTCGAAGCGGACCTTGGCAAAGCGCTTAACGGCCTCAGACCCGCCGACGTCGCGAAGCGCCGTCAAGGCATCAGAGGCCAAATCATCGTAGGCGTGGCCGAATTGCGCTCGGCCACGATCGGTGAGGCGGAAGTGTTTGGCTGGTCGCCCGCGCCCTGAGCCGCTACCCGCTGCACCGCGGGTAACTGGGCGGCGGCGCACAACCTCCGTCAATTCCTCTTCCACCAAATTGTCTAAGTGCCGGCGGATTCCGGCAGCAGAAAGGCCAAGGCGTTCACCCAAGTGGGAAGCGGTAACGGGCCCGTCCTTCAGCAGCAACAGCATCACTTGCCGGCGGGTATCGCCATCCGTAGTGCGGGATTCCTTAGCCGCCTTGTGCGTAGTTTCTACGCGCTGAGGTGTGCTCATGCTGGGACCTCCCTTCGTGCTTCGGTCACTTACAGCCGCCCTGCAACCGACTCCCGTAGTTCCGAAAGTCGCGCCGCAGTTCAACTGCGCCTCCTTTATTAGACAACACTAGTGTTCCTTAATTCATTCCGGAATGCCACCATTGGCCATTCTTCGCCGTGGCACGGGGGTGGCTTACTCCCCTCATCGCCACAACTGGCGGCGCTGCGCGCGCCAAACGGGCGGGCCTGCTGGGGTTGGGGCGGAGGATTCGCGTAAGGTCTTAACCCATGACAGGCAAATTCCGCGGCTTTCTTTCCGGCGTCAAGGCCGAGCTGCCGCAGCTGGGCACCGCTGGTTCTCGGTCTGCGCGACTACACGCCGAGGACACCGGAGCCGCAGAACCTGATTCTCGTTTTGATTTTGTCCCCGCCAAAGAAGATGGCCTAAAGCGCACCACCACCGCACAATGGCGGACATTTTTTATCCTGCGCTGGGTGGGCACAGTGGGTTCTCTGCTTATCGCCTTCGGCGCGTTAGGAGCCGGCGCTCTCCCAGTAGTGGGAAACCCTTATGACAACGTGCCTTTTGGCTCCCTCATGTCTCGCATGCTGCAGACCTCTTCCGCCATAGTCATGGTGGGAGTAGGCCTGATGGTGGCCGCCTGGGTTTTCCTGGCCCCTTTTGTAGGCACCCCGCTGCGCCAACCCCAGGAAGGTGCCCTCACCCCAGCACGCGCCCGCCGGCTCGTGACCACACACCAACTATGGCGCACGTGGGCCGGCTGGGTCATCCCGCTGATTTTTACCGCCCCGCTCTTCACCCAGGACATTTACTCCTACTTGGCCAACGGTTCCATCGTGATGCAGGGCATGGATCCGTATTCTGCAGGACCGGTGCAATTGCTTGGCGCGGGTGATGAGCTCGCCCGATCCGTACCGTTTATCTGGGCCAACTCCCCTTCTCCCTATGGCCCCGTAGCACTCGGGCTTGCTGGAGTAGTGAGCGCAGTTACCTCAAATTCCATCCTCTTGGGAGTTATCGCCCACCGCCTCCTATCCATCGCCGGCATCATCGTTGCTGGGTGGGCCATAAGCTGTTTGGCGCGGCGCTGCCGGGTATCTCCAGAATCTGCCCTATGGCTCGGCATTCTCAACCCACTGACTATCTTGCACCTGGTGGGCGGAATCCATAATGAGTCCATCATGCTGGGCCTGCTCTTGGTGGGTATGGAGCTGGGCCTGCGGGGCGTCGGCAAGCTGGAAAAGTCCACACGCAGTGCCTTCCTAGCGCTCATTGCTTCCGGCTTTTGCCTGTCCTGCGCCGGAATGGTCAAGGTTACCGGCTTTATCGGGCTGGGCTTTGTGGGAATGGCGTACGCCCGCCACCTGATAGACAAGGACGGTGCATCGCGCTGGAAGGCCTTGGCCTACGCCATTGCCCTGCAGCTAGTCATTTTAATTGCAACCATTGCCCTAATTAGCGCCTTAACCGGCATTGGCCTGGGGTGGATCACGGGACAAGGCGGGGCGGCCTCCATTCGCTCGTGGCTTTCTACCTCCACCGCCGTAGGCGTGGGTACCGGCTTTATCGGAATGCTGCTGGGCTTAGGTGACCACACCGAAGCCATTCTCACCGTAACCCGTACCTTTGGCGTGCTGGTGGCAGTAGCTTTCATGGCCCGCATGCTCTCTGCAACGTTGCGCGGCCGCATCCACCCTGTGGGAGGACTCGGCACCGCCTCCTTAGTGCTGGTTATCTTCTTTCCCGTCGTCCATCCGTGGTACATCTTGTGGGCCGTATTGCCTTTGGCCGCATGGGCCAACCGGCTTATCTTCCGTTTCTGCGTTGTGGCTTATTCGGCAGCTATGAGCTTCTTTGTGCTGCCACGCGGCCTCGGGTTGCCGCCCAGCACCATCATCGTCATCTACGTGTCGGCAGCCTGCACTTTCGCAGTCATCGCCACCCTGTGGTGGGTTGCAGTGCGGCGCAGCGGAATCCGTGTCCTAAACTAATCCCACGTGAATTCCATTTCAGCCGATCGCCCAGCCCTCACCGTGGACAACGTGGTGAAAAAATATGGCTCCACCACCGCCGTTAATGGTCTGAGCCTTAGCGTTGCCGCAGGTGAGATCTTTTGCCTCCTTGGTCCCAATGGCGCTGGAAAGTCCACGACGATCGAAATGTCGGAGGGTTTTATCCACCCCACCAGCGGCACAATCGACGTCCTCGGGCTAGACCCGAGTTCCGCACCGGACAAGGTGCGCGAAAAGGTCGGCATCATGTTGCAGGGTGGTGGTTCCTACTCCGGCATCCGTGTTCTGGAAATGCTTGAACTTTCCGCTAGCTACAGCGCCCATCCCCTCTCCCCGCATTGGCTACTGGAAACGCTCGGGCTTGAAGGAGTAGCCCGGACTCCCTATCGCAGACTCTCCGGCGGGCAGCAGCAACGCCTTTCCCTAGCCCTAGCAATCATCGGTCGGCCCGAGCTAGTTTTCCTGGATGAGCCCACCGCTGGAATGGATGCACAGTCCCGTCTGGCGGTCTGGGACCTGGTTCGAGCCCTCCGGCGCGATGGCGTCACCATTGTTCTTACTACCCACCTCATGGATGAAGCGGAGTCACTAGCGGACCGAGTGGCCATCATGGATCATGGCGAGCTCGTAGCCCACGGCACCCCCGCGGAACTTACCGCGCAGTCAGACTCGGCAGGCCTTAGCTTCAGCACCGATATCGACGTTGATGTGGAGGCTTTAGCCAAGGCTGGCATTCAAGCGACCAAATCCCGTCCGCTGCATTACCGCTTGACCCAGGCCGGCACGCCCGAGACGATTGCCGCGCTGAGCGCCGAACTTGCCCGCCAAGGAGTCCTGCTGCGGCGCTTAGACGCAGCCCACCGCAACTTGGAGGAGGTCTTCCTTGACCTTACCGGCCGCCATTTGCGCAGCTAGCTGCACTCTACGCCAGGACCGAATTCAATCAACTGCGTTGCGGAAAGAAGCCACCACATGAGCACGACCTTTAACCCCGGAACCTTTACCCCCGCCCCCAAACGGGCCAGCGCCGGCGCTATGTTGCTCGCGCAAGGAAAGATGGAAGCAAAACTCATGCTTCGCCACGGCGAGCAGCAATTGCTGAGCGTCATCATTCCGCTGGCCCTTCTCATTGGCGCGGCCCACCTGGAGTCGCTCACCGGACATGGCTTGCACGAGGTATTTCCCATGGTGCTTGCAGTAGCTGCCACCTCCGCAGGCTTTACCGGTCAGGCCATTTCGCTTGCCTTTGACCGGCGCTACGGGGCACTTAAACGCACCGGCGCGTCCGGTGTGCCGGCTTGGGCCATCATTGGCGGCAAGATCCTCGGCGTGCTCACCATGGTGGTATTCCAAATCCTCGTCCTGGGTATAGCGGCCTATATTCTAGGCCTCCGCATCAGCCTGGGCGGGGTGCTACTCATGATCCTCTCGCTAGTCTTCGGCGTTGCGGCATTTACCGCCATGGGGCTGCTGCTCGGCGGCACCCTCAGCTCTGAGGTGGTGCTCGCGTTGGCTAACCTCATCTGGTTCCTGCTCCTCGGCGTAGTCGGCTGGACCCTCTACTCCCAGGGCCTTGGCGATAATGGCATCCTCAACGCGGTGCCGACCGTCGCCCTAGCAGGCGCGCTTACCGACGCCTCTAATTCCACCTTTCCCGGCCTCGAGCTCCTATCCTTGTTGGCGTGGCTAGCGGTGGCGTCGTTCGCTGCGGTCCGTTGGTTCCGCTTCGATGGCTAAATGTGACTTTTGTCCGGTTCCTTTCGAAACGAGAGGAATTTTTATGCCCAAAATCTCCCGACTAGTAGGATTCAATGCGTGAATTACTGGACGAAGATCAAGCGCTTCTTTAAGGAAGCCGCCCCTACACTGCAACAGCAGCGCCTCATCGCGCTCATCCTCCTCTTGTGCCAGGGTGGCATCACCGTGTCTGGTTCCATTGTCCGCGTGACCGGCTCGGGATTGGGCTGTCCCACCTGGCCGGAATGCCAACCAGGCTCCCTTGTCCCTATGGAAGGCGCTGCGCCTGCTCTCCACCAGGCCATCGAGTTTGGTAACCGCCTGCTGACCTTTGTCGTCTCTGCGGCAGCGGTTGCCGCCGTCATCGCCATGCGTATGGCGCGTCGCCGCGCAGAGCTCAAGGTGTACGCATGGCTCAACGTCGCCGGCATCGTCCTGCAGGCGGTCATTGGCGGCGTTTCTGTCCACCTGGACCTTCGCTGGTGGTCCGTGGCACTGCACTTCCTGCCTTCCATGCTCTTGGTATGGCTGGCGGCAATGCTTTATTCCCGCATTCTGGAACCCGATGACGGAACGCCGCGCGCTCGCTTTCCTCAGGCGATCCGCCTCCTTGCAGCGGTCGCTACCGTTGCCCTGAGCATTGTGCTCATCACCGGCACGATGGTTACCGGTTCGGGCGTTCACTCTGGCGATTCCGGGGTGGGAATGGAAGGCCGCCTGCAGGTAGATACCGAAGCCATGGCCGTCACCCACGCCATGTGCATGTACGTCTACCTGACGCTAACGGTTGTTACCGTCTTCCTGCTTTACAAGAACCGGGCTCCACAAGATGCCAAGAAGGCTGGCTGGGTCCTCGTTGTATGCATCCTCATTCAGTGGGCAGTAGGCGTTTACCAGTTCTACATGAGCATTCCGCGCTGGACTGTCCCTTTCCACATTGCGCTCTCCTCCTTCGTCACCGCGTATACCGCCCTGCTGTGGGCGCACGGTGTACGCCGCACCAACGGCACCGCAGATCTCATCACCGGCTCTCCCAGCGGCGATGAAAAGTACGCCGCGCGCCAAGCCTCTCTCGAACGGGAGCGCGCGAACGCTTAACCCATAACGCTCACGGCCGGCCGAGGTACTGCACTCGGCCGGCTTTTTGCGCTAGCCTGGCTATATGCACGCAATTCAGGTCACAGAAACCGGCGGACCAGAAGTACTTCGCTATACCGAAGTACCCGCCCCCACCCCTAATGACGACGAGGTTTTGGTGGACGTCATCATGGCTGGCGTCAACTACATCGATACCTATTATCGTGAGGGTATCTATAACGCGGCCACCCCGTTCATTCCCGGATTCGAAGGCACCGGACGCGTTGTCCACGACCCCAAGGGGGAAATTGCCGAGGGCACGATGGTGGCCTGGAACCAGGCTTTTGGCTCCTACGCCGAGCAGGTCTGCGTTCCTCGCGAGGGACTAGTGGCAGTCCCGGATGATTTCCAGCCAGAAGTCGCTGCTTCCATGTTGCTGCAAGGCATTACCGCACACTACTTGGCGCATGGCGTTTATCAACTGGGTGAAGGCGCTTCCTGCCTGATTACCGCCGGCGCCGGCGGTGTCGGCCAGATCCTCACCCAAATGGCATCGTCGCTCGGCGCTACCGTCTATACGGTGGTCTCCACAGACGAAAAGGAAGAACTCTCCTACGCAGCCGGTGCGGATAAGGTATTCCGTTATGGCGATGGACTCGCCGAGCAGGTCCGCCGCTACAACGGCGATAAGGGGGTCGACGTGGTTTACGACGGCGTCGGCAAGGCGACCTTCCACGAGTCACTCGAAGCGGTGCGCCCCCGTGGCACCGTAGCGCTATTCGGCGCCGCCTCTGGCCCAGTTGAGCCTATCGACCCGCAGCTGCTGAACAAGCATGGGTCTATCTTCCTCACCCGGCCTTCCATCGGCGCATGGACAGCCCAGGAAGGCGAATTCCAAATGCGTGCCCAGGCGGTCGTCCAAGCTGTTATCGACGGCGATCTGAGCTTCAACGTCACGGCGTCTTATCCACTGGAAGATGCCGCTGCAGCCCACCGCGATCTCCAAGAGCGCAAGACTACCGGTTCCATCGTGCTGCGCATCCAAGCTGGCGATAAAGCCTAAACCCACCCACGCTCACCAAAAGCGCGGGAAAGCATTTGCCTTGCCTTCCCGCGCTTTCTGGTTCCTATCCTAGGTATTTGGGCACAGTTAAAATAACGTGGCCGACCAGCCAAGCATCCGGCCTAGTGGCTCCCAGCCCAATACTGCGTCGATGGACAACCCGATAAAGAGCACCGACAGATAGTTATTGGAGTAAATAAACAGGCGCATCGGCTTAACCTTGGCGCCGTTTTTGACTCCCTTGTGCAGGCGGATAGCCATCCACAGGAACACCGCGCCGGAGGCAAGTGCTGCGACCAAGTAGATCCACGATGCAGCGGGGACGATAAGTAGGGTCACGATAACCGTGCCCACGGTATACCACACGATCTGTCGAGTGACTTCCTTTTCATCAGCCACTACGGGCAGCATCGGCACGCCGGCCTTGCGGTAGTCTTCCTTGTACTTCATGGCCAGCGCCCACGTGTGTGGCGGAGTCCAGAAGAAGATGATGAGGAAGAGCACGATTGCCTGCCACCAGCGGTCAGGCTCTCCAGCAGGAGCGTTATCCCGGATAACCGCCCAGCCGACCATCGCCGGCATGCAGCCGGCCAAGCCGCCCCAGACGATATTTTGGGCATTGCGCATCTTCAAAAACTTGGTGTAGACGAAGACGTAGAAGAAATTCGTCAAAACCACGAAGAAGGCCGCCAACCAGGAATGGGCAAGGACGCCCAACCACAGCACGGAGATAATGAGCATTACCCAGGCGAAAATTGCCGCGTTTCGCTTAGTAATCTTGGCCCTTACCAGCGGGCGGGCCCTCGTGCGCTGCATTTTTTGATCCAGCTCGTAGTCCACGACGTTATTAAACGTGTGGGCGGCAGCAGCGCCCATCCAACCGCCGAAAATGGTCGACACGATAAGCCAGATATTGTCTGAAACGGCCTCCACGCCGCGTTGCGCTTGGAGCATCGCCGGGATTGCGGCCACGAGGAGGAGTTCAATGATCCTCGGTTTCGTTAGCGCAAAATAGGCCTTGATGGTCTCCAAGGGATTCCTCCACTATCTGAACGTTGGTGAACTGTGCCCCGCGCACTTCCTGCGCACGGTCACCCCTAGCGGTCGCACATGCCCGTGAAAAAGTTCCAGTTCTCTCACTCACAGTTTTCGGCGCAGGGGTGAAAGACAACAGGCCTATGGCCGCTAGATTCAGTGCGCGCTCTAGCGCCCGCGCGCACTCCACTTAGCCATGCCAGCATACCTTTTATGCCTAGCTTTCTATAATTGCGCACCGCCGGTTAGAAAATTACTAGACTGAATAAAGTTAAGTACTTTTTGCCTAGACGTAAGCGAGGCTTTCCAGTGTCGAAAGATAAGTTGTCCCCAGAACTCCAAACTATGGTCGAGCGCCGTTATCCGGAGGATTGGTCGGAGTTTGACACCCGCGCCGTCGACACCGTGCGAGTTCTAGCCGCAGATGCTGTACAAAAGTGCGGTTCCGGCCACCCCGGTACGGCAATGTCCCTCGCTCCCCTCGCCTACACTCTCTACCAACGCGCCATTAACCATGATCCCGCCGATGTGCACTGGGCCGGCCGCGACCGCTTCGTTCTTTCGGTTGGTCACTCTTCCCTCACCCAGTACATCCAGCTTTACCTGGGCGGCTTTGGCTTGGAGATGGACGATCTCAAGCAGCTGCGTACGTGGGGTTCGCGCACGCCTGGCCACCCTGAGGTGCACCACACCGATGGCGTGGAAATCACCACTGGCCCCCTTGGCCAAGGCCTTGCTTCCTCCGTTGGCATGGCCATGGCGGCACGGAAGGAGCGCGGCCTTTTCGATCCTAAGGCACCGGCCGGCGAGTCTCCTTTCGACCACTACATCTACACCATCGCTTCCGATGGTGATCTACAGGAAGGCGTTACCGCTGAGGCCTCTTCCCTGGCGGGTACGCAAAAGCTGGGCAACTTGATTGTCTTCTGGGACGATAACCGCATCTCTATTGAGGACGATACGAATATTGCTTTCAACGAAGACGTGGTCGCCCGCTACGAGGCCTACGGCTGGCACGTCCAAACGGTCGAATCCGGCGAAGACGTCGTAGCTATTGAGGAGGCCGTCAAGGCCGCACAGGCAAAGACCGAGCGCCCTTCCTTCATCCGCGTGAAGACCGTCATCGGCTACCCGGCCCCGAATAAGATGAATACCGGCGGCGTTCATGGCGCTGCGCTGGGCGATGACGAAGTTGCTGCCACCAAGGAGGTCTTGGGCTTCGATCCGGAGCGCAGCTTCCACATCGACGACGAGGTCATCGCACACACCCGCAAGCTGCGCGAGCGCGGCGCAGAGAAGCACTCCGCATGGCAGAAGAAGTTCGACGAATGGGCTGCAGCTAATCCGGAGAACAAGGCACTCTTTGACCGCATGCAGGCGCGCGAATTGCCGCAAGATTTCGACGCTGAATTGCCGGTGTGGGAACCGGGTGAGTCTTTGGCCACCCGCAAGGCTTCTGAGGCCACCATCCAAGCCTTGGCCGCTTCCCTTCCTGAGATGTGGGGTGGCTCTGCTGACCTTGCCGGCTCCAATAACACCGTGATTAAGGGCGCGGACTCCTTCGGCCCCGCAGCCATTACCACCGATATGTGGTCAGCTCAGCCGTATGGCCGCAACCTCCACTTCGGCATTCGCGAGCACGCGATGTCTGCGATCATGAACGGCATTGCTCTGCACGGCAATACCCGCGTTTACGGCGGCACCTTCCTTATTTTCTCCGAGTACCAGTACCCCGCTGTCCGCCTGGGCTCGTTGATGTCTACCGATACCTACTATGTCTGGACCCACGACTCCATCGGCTTGGGCGAGGATGGCCCGACCCACCAGCCGGTAGAGACCCTTTCCGCCCTTCGCGCTATCCCGAACCTGTCCGTTATTCGCCCGGCCGATGCCAACGAAACCGCTCAGGCTTGGGCCGCAGCGCTCGAGTACAAGGCCGCACCAAAGGGCCTGGCACTGAGCCGCCAGGGACTGCCGGTACTGGAAGGCACCAAGGAAAAGGCACATGATGGCGTGCGCCGCGGCGCTTATGTTCTGGTGGAAGCATCCAAGGAAACGCCAGACGTAATCCTCCTCGCTACCGGCTCTGAGGTGCAGCTTGCCGTCGCCGCCGCTAAGGAACTGGAGGCCGCCGGAACAGCCACCCGCGTTGTCTCCGCACCGTGCCTCGAGTGGTTTGATGAGCAGGATGACGCATACCGCGAGTCCGTGCTGCCTAGCGAAGTGCAGGCCCGCGTGTCCATCGAAGCCGGCATCGCTATGCCGTGGCACAAATACACCGGTTCCTTCGGCCGGACCATCTCCATCGAGCACTACGGCGCCTCCGCTCCTGCGGGCGAGCTCTTTGAGAACTTTGGCTTCACCACCGCAGCGGTTGTTGAAGCGGCGCAGGAATCGCTCGCCGCCGCGAAGAAGTAAACCTCCAGGACTGGATAAGGAGTAATCATGAACCACATTTCCGAACTTGCCCAGCTGGGAACCTCAACCTGGCTCGATGACCTTTCTCGCGAGCGCCTAGTATCGGGCAATCTCGAGGAGATAATTTCCACGAAGTCCATCGTGGGAGTTACCACCAACCCGGCTATTTTCGCCGCAGCGATGACCAACGGCACCGCCTACGACGCCGAGCTTTCCACGTTGAAGGAAGCCAAGGCTTCCGCGGATGAGGCGGTGTACGCATTGGCTATTGAGGACGTCAAGAATGCCTGCGACCTCTTTGCAGGTATCTACTCCTCTACCAACGGCGCAGATGGCCGCGTGTCCATCGAGGTCGACCCACGCATTTCTGATGACGCTAACGCCACCCTTGAACAGGCGCGTGAGCTATGGTCCAAGGTTGATCGACCCAACGTGATGATCAAGATTCCGGCCACGACCGGCTCCCTTCCGGCCATCGAAGATGCCCTGGCAGAGGGAATCAGCGTCAACGTCACCCTTATTTTCTCCGTGGATCGCTACCGCGATGTCATTGAGGCTTTCCGTACTGGCCTCAAGCGTGCCGCCGAAGCAGGCAAGGACGTCTCTACCATTCACTCCGTGGCTTCCTTCTTTGTTTCCCGTTTGGATACCGAAGTAGATAAGCGCTTGGAAGCCATTGGCAGCGAGATTGCTCTGGCACTGCGGGGTAAGGCGGGCGTCGCCAATGCGCAGCGCGCCTATGCCCTCTTCCAGGACGCCTTGCTTGACGACGCCGACTTGCCCGAAGGCGCCCACCTCCAGCGTCCACTGTGGGCTTCTACCGGCGTAAAGAATCCGGAGTACCCAGCCACCTTGTACGTATCGGAGCTGGCTGGCCCGCACACGGTAAACACCATGCCGGAAAAGACCATCGATGCGGTTCTCTCTGAGGGCAACCTTCACGGCGATGCCCTGTCTGATAGCTGCGAGGCTGCAGAAGGCGTCTTTGCCCAGCTAGAAGAGGTCGGCATTGATTTCGATGATGTCTTTGCAGTGCTGGAGCGCGAGGGCGTAGATAAGTTTGTCGCCGCGTGGGAGGAACTGCTTGCTTCCATTGAGGAGCGACTCGCGTAAACTAGCCGTGTGACTTGTGCCCCGCCGAGAATTCGGCGGGGCATTCTGCCGCTAGAATATTAGCGAGCTTAAAGCCCATAAACTCAGGAAGGATTCTTCGTGACCGACTCAGCCGCTTGGGTCAACCCCTTGCGCAATGCCAGCGACAAGCGATTGCCGCGAATCGCAGGACCCGCGGGCATGGTCATCTTCGGCGTTACCGGTGACCTAGCATATAAAAAGCTACTGCCCGCAATCTACGACCTAGCAAGCCGTGGACTCCTACCCGCTGGCTTTACCCTTGTGGGTTATGGTCGCCGCGACTGGGACAAAGTCGCATTCTGTGACTACGTTCGCTCAGCCGTCATCGCTGGCTCACGTACCGAGTTCAATGAAGATGTCTGGCAGCATCTATCCCAGGGCATCGAATTTGTACAAGGCTCTTTCGACGATGCTGGATTCGATCGCCTCTCGGCGCGTCTGGGCGAGCTAGATCGCGAGCGCGGCACCGGCAGCAACTGGGCATACTACCTTTCGGTTCCACCGGAATTCTTCTCCAATATCTGCCACCAGCTGGAGCGGGTGGGCATGGCCAACTCCGTCGAGGACTCGTGGCGCCGAGTAATCATTGAGAAGCCTTTCGGCCACGATCAAGAGTCTGCCCGCAAGCTCAATGAGATTGTCAACGCCGTCTTCCCCGAGTCCGCGGTCTTCCGCATTGACCATTACTTGGGCAAGGAAACGGTGCAAAACATCATGGCTTTGCGCTTTGCCAATCAAATTTTTGAGCCCATGTGGAACGCCCACTACATCGATCACGTCCAAATCACCATGGCCGAAGATATTGGCTTGGGCGGCCGTGCCGGATACTATGACGGCATCGGTGCGGCTCGCGACGTCATCCAGAACCACCTGCTGCAGCTTTTGGCTCTGGTTGCGATGGAAGAACCGTCCTCCTTTGAGCCCGAGGCCCTGCAGGCAGAAAAGGTCAAGGTGTTACGCGCTACCCACGCCGTGCACCCACTCAATAAGACGACTGCTCGCGGCCAGTACTCCGCCGGCTGGCAAGGCTCCGAGTTTGTCAAGGGCCTGCGCGAAGAAGAAGGCTTCGATCCGGAGTCCACGACGGAGACCTATGCAGCCTGCACCTTGGAAGTAAACTCCCGCCGCTGGGGAGGAGTGCCTTTCTACCTGCGCACGGGCAAGCGCTTGGGCCGCCGCGTGACCGAGATTGCGCTGGTATTCAAGGCAGCGCCAAATCAACCATTCGTCGACGGCCAGACCGATGCGCTGGGCCGAAACGCCGTCGTCATCCGCGTACAGCCGGATGAAGGTGTCACCATGCGCTTTGGTTCCAAGGTGCCCGGCTCCACCATGGAGGTCCGCGACGTCAATATGGACTTTGCTTATGCTGAGGCCTTTACCGAGGAATCTCCGGAAGCATACGAGCGCCTGATTTTGGATGCCCTCCTCGATGAGTCCTCGCTCTTCCCCACCAACGAAGAGGTGGAACTTTCCTGGTCGATTTTGGATCCCATCATCGATTACTGGGCCGAAGCAGGCCAGCCGGAGGAATACCGCGCTGGCACATGGGGCCCTGAATCCGCCGATAGAATGTTGCGCCGCCGGGGCCACTCCTGGCGCCGCCCATAGGAGGGAAGCAGACAATGATTATTCCATTGCCCAACACCACTACGCGTGAGATCTCCAAAAAGCTAGTAGAGGCCCAGGAGCATTACACCCTTACTACCGGCCGAGTACTTACCCTAATCGTGGCGGCCCGCGAGGACGATGATCTGGAAAATATCCTGGCCTCCGTGCGCGATGCCTCCCACGAGCACCCGTCGCGCGTTCTGGTCGTCGTGACGGGCGACCCGCAGGCAGATACCCACCTTGACGCGCAGCTGCGCGTGGGTGGTGAAGCGGGTGCTTCTGAGATGGTCATCATGAAGTTGCACGGCGCTTTGGCAAACCAGGACGAGGCAGTCGTTACTCCACTGCTGCTTCCCGATACGCCCTTGGTTGCCTGGTGGCCTACCTTGTGCCCGCCTGACCCAGCTGCCAGCTCGGTGGGCAAACTGGCTCAACGCCGCATCACCAACGTTGCCCATGACGGACGCGTCACTGGCGAAGATCTGCGCACCTTATCCGCCGGTTACACGCCGGGCGATTCCGATATGTCCTGGGCCGCCATCACTTTGTGGCGCGGCGTCGTGGCCTCCGCATTGGACCGCCATCCTCACGAGCCCGTGCAGTCCGTCGAGGTAGCGGGCCCTGCGGGCCACCCAGCTCCAGACTTCGCGGCCGGATGGCTCCTCGATCGTCTGGCAGTCCCCGTCCACCGCACAGTGACCGACTCTCAGGAGCCGCACTTCCCGGTGACCCACTTGCGGTTTAACCGGGAAACGAGCCACGTCGACGTAGATGTCGTCGACGAGCGCACGGTGCGTGTGTGCGTTCCAGGTTCCCCGGATTCCTTGGTGAGCCTTAGCAAGCGCTCCCAAGCTGAGGTTCTCTCTGAAGAATTGCGCCATCTGGATGCCGATAAGACTTATGCGCAAGCGCTCCGTGCGCTAGCCCAAGTAGACTACAGTAAGCAGTAAAACGGCTTAACTCTGATTCTTTGCAAAGGATAGCGATACCTCATGGTAACTCTTCACCGCGTAAGCGATGTGGATGACCTTATCTCCCAGGCCGCGCTGAAATTCGTGGATACCGTAGCGCGTATCCAAGCCGCCGGTGGCGGGCTCCACCACGATGGGGTCGCGCGAGTTGTCCTAACCGGCGGTGGCGCTGGAATTGGCGTTCTTCACGAGCTAGCTCGTTTGGATTTCGCGGCACAGCAGCAAGGCGAGAATTTTCCAGCCCAGCGCATCGATTGGTCGCGCGTTCACGTCTTTTTCGGCGACGAGCGTAATGTACCCGTCTCTGACGCAGATTCTAATGAGGGTCAAGCACGCAGTGCGCTGCTCAACCACGTAGATATTCCGGACCAGAATATTCACGGTTTTGATCTGGGCGCGGTGTCCATGGAAGCCGCGGCGAGTGCGTATGAGCCAGAGCTAAAGGAATTCGCCCCGAACGGATTCGACCTGCATCTGCTGGGCATGGGGGAAGAGGGCCATATTAATTCCTTGTTCCCCCATTCTGAGGCGGTCCGTGAACAAGAAGAGCTAGCTGTTCCCGTTCACGACTCTCCCAAGCCGCCGAGCGAGCGGATTACCCTTACTCTTCCCGCAGTCAACAAGTCTGATCGTATTTGGCTCCTCGTTGCCGGCGAGGCCAAGGCGGAAGCTGCCAAGCACGTCGTTGAAGGCGCTGAGCCCGAAGAATGGCCGGCTGCAGGCGCGCACGGTAAGGAAGAAACCATCCTCTTCCTTGCCGATGACGCTGCCTCCGAGCTCTAGGCACGGCTGCCTAATGCGCAGCCGAGCTGAACTTGTGGCTCGGCGCCACACAAAAAGCGCCGGTACCGCTTCCCCACCGCCAGTTCCCACAGGGAACCTAGAGGTTGGAAGCCGATACCGGCGCTTTCGCTCTTCCAGCTGGTAGCTTAAGCGAATGCCTGGATGAGGTTAAGGCCTACGATGCACGCAAGCCAGATAATTACCATGATCACGGTGTAACGGTCCAGGTTCTTTTCCACGACGGTCGAGCCGGAAAGGTTAGACTGCACGCCGCCGCCGAAGAGGCTGGACAGGCCGCCGCCTTTGCCCTTGTGCAGCAGCACGAAGATGGACATCAAAATAGCTGCGATGACCAAGATGATTTCCAGTG
Organism: Corynebacterium tuberculostearicum; assembly: GCF_030229345.1. Classification (GTDB taxonomy): domain Bacteria; phylum Actinomycetota; class Actinomycetes; order Mycobacteriales; family Mycobacteriaceae; genus Corynebacterium; species Corynebacterium tuberculostearicum_G. The sequence goes on from NZ_JASPGP010000006.1 coordinate 131,374, forward strand.
CCAAGACCATGAGGATAATCCTTATTTCTAACGTGCGCCCTGTGGGTAACTCTCGCCACCCGCTAGCGCGGAATCGTACTTTTAGGCTTCGCGTACAGCAAAGCAATCACACCGGCCCACTGTACACGATGACGCGGGCTGGAACCATTCCAACCCGCGCCTTTGCGCGAACCTGTGACAGGTGATAACTCCTGTTAGTTCAGGGCATTAGCTGCGTTGGCCGCCAACTTGGCAAACTCCTCGCCGACCAAGGAGGCACCACCGATAAGGCCGCCGTCGACGTCAGGCTTGCTGACGATCTCTGCAACGGAATCAACCTTGACGGAACCACCGTAGAGAATGCGGATACCTGCAGCAACCTCCTCGCCTGCGAGCTCCTTTACGAGCTCACGGATGGCGGCGCAGACTTCCTGGGCATCGTCTGCGGAGGCAACCTTGCCGGTGCCAATCGCCCAAACTGGCTCGTAGGCGATAACAGTCTTGGCAAGCTGGTCTGCGCTCAGGCCAGCCAAGGAATTGCGGGTCTGGTTAACCACGTAGTCCACGTGTGTACCGGCCTCGCGTACAGCCAGCGGCTCGCCCACGCACACGATGGGGCTGATGCCATTGTCCAATGCTGCGGCTGCCTTTTCTGCAACAAGCTTATCGGTCTCGCCGTGGTACTGACGGCGCTCCGAATGGCCCACGACCACCCAGCTGCAGCCGAGCTTGGCCAGCATCTTGCCAGATACTTCACCAGTGAATGCGCCGGACTCGTGCTTAGAGATGTCCTGCGCACCGTAGGTGACCTGCAGCTTGTCGCCCTCTACCAACGTTTGGACAGTGCGGATATCAGTAAACGGGACCATGTAGGCCACGTCGACCTTCTCGTAGTAGTCCTTTGGCAGGGAGAAGGCGAACTTTTGAACGGAGCCGATGGCCTCGACGTGGTCGAGGTTCATCTTCCAGTTACCTGCGATAAGTGGGGTGCGTGCCATGAATTTTTCCTCTCTTTATGGCAAGTTGATCAGGCAGTTTTAGGCTTCCAGGACAGATACGCCCGGAAGCTCCTTGCCCTCGAGGTACTCGAGGGAGGCGCCGCCGCCGGTGGAGATATGGCTGAAGCCGTCCTCGTCCAAGCCCAGCATACGCACGGAGGCAGCGGAGTCGCCGCCACCGACGACGGAGAAGGAACCGTTGTTTGCGGTGGCGTCGATAATAGCCTGCGCTACACCAGCAGTGCCCTTGGAGAAAGCTTCCATTTCGAATACGCCCATCGGGCCATTCCAGAAGACGGTCTTGGAAGAAGCAAGAACCTCTGCAAATTTTTCCACGGACTTTGGCCCAATATCCAGGGACATCCAGCCCTCAGGGATGCTATCGAGCTCGACCACCTGGGTCTCTGCATCCGCCGCGAACTTGCTTGCAGCAATCAGATCAACCGGAAGCACCAGCTTGTCACCAAAGCGCTCGAGCAGGTCCTTGCAGTTTTCGATCTGATCTTCCTGCAGCAGGGACTCTTGAACGTTGTAGCCCTTGGCAGCCAGCAGGGTGTAGCACATGCCGCCACCAATGATGACCTTGTCTGCCTTGCCGGCCAGTGCCTCAATCACGCCGAGCTTGTCCGAAACCTTGGCGCCGCCGAGGACAACCACGTACGGGTGCTCCGGCTCCTTAGCTACCGTGGACAGAACCGACAGTTCCTTTTCTACGAGCTTGCCTGCATAAGCCGGCAGGCGCTTAGCGACGTCATACACAGATGCCTGCGCACGGTGGACAACGCCAAAGCCATCGGAAACAAAAGCGCCGTTATCGGCTGCCAGAGCAACGAGCTCGTCAGCGAACTGGCCGCGCTCAGCCTCGTCCTTGGAGGTCTCACGGGGGTCGAAGCGGACGTTTTCTACCAACATCACGTCGCCATCGTTGAGGCCGTTGGCACGCTCATGAGCGTCTTCTCCGGTGACGTCGCCGGCTAGGGCAACGTACTGGTCAAGCGCTTCAGACAGCGCTTCAGCTACTGGAGCCAAAGAGAACTTAGGGTTTACCTCACCCTTGGGACGACCCAGGTGAGCGGAAAGAATGACCTTTGCGCCACCTTCTACCAGTGCCTTGATGGTCGGAAGAGAAGCGTTAATACGTCCGGGATCGGTAATGTTTCCCTCTTCATCAAGTGGAACATTGAAGTCAGAGCGGACGAGGACGTGGCGGGATTCGACGCCCTCATTGAGAAGATCGTCAAGTGTCTGGAAAGCCATTATTTACTCCTTAATTAATTCGGACGGGTTAAAAGGCTATAGATATAAGAATACCGGCCACGACGCAGCGCCGTTAAGGCTTGCATCGGGCCGGTTCCTCATTGCTAGAGCTCTAGTTTAGAGCTTGTCTGCCACCAGGTTGGTCAGGCGAACGAGCTGGGAAGTGTAGCCCCACTCGTTGTCATACCAGCCCAGAACCTTGACCAGGTTGCCGTTGGAAACCTTGGTCATGCCGGAGTCGAAGATGCAGCCGTGCGGGGAGGTAACAATATCGGTGGAAACCAGCGGATCCTCGGTGTATGCGAGGGTGTCCTTGAGCTCGCCCTCAGCAGCTTCCTTCAGGGCGGCGTTGATTTCCTCGGCGGTGACGTCGCGGGAAGCGGTGAAGGTCAAGTCAGTAGCGGAGCCGGTGATAACCGGAACGCGCATTGCGTAACCATCCAGCTTGCCGTCCAGCTCAGGCAGAACCAGGGATACGGCCTTAGCAGCGCCAGTGGAGGTAGGCACCATGTTTACTGCAGCGGCACGGGCGCGGCGCGGATCCTTGTGCGGAGCGTCCTGGATGCGCTGGTCGCCGGTGTAAGCGTGAACGGTGGTCATCAGGCCCTTTTCGATGCCGAACTCGTCATTGAGAACCTTTGCCATCGGTGCCAGGCAGTTAGTGGTGCAGGATGCTGCGGAGATGACGTTGTGGTTTGCCGGATCATAGGTGTCAGAGTTGACGCCGTAGACGAAGGTTGCGTCTACTTCCTTACCCGGAGCGGAGATAATGACCTTCTTGGCGCCAGCTTCGAGGTGAGCCTTGGCGTCGTTGCCGTTAGTGAAGCGGCCGGTGGACTCGATGACGAGGTCTACGTTGTACTCGCCCCACTTGAGCTGCTTCGGGTCCTTCTCGGCGGTTACCACGATGCGGTGACCGTTAACGGTGATGGACTCATCGTCGTGGGTAATTTCGCCATCGAAGCGGCCCAGTACGGAGTCGTACTTCAGCAGGTTAGCCAGCGTGCCGTTGTCGGTCAGGTCGTTTACTGCAACAACTTCGAGGTCGTTGTCACCCTGAGCGACTGCACGGAAAAAGTTACGGCCGATGCGGCCAAAGCCATTGATACCTACGCGGATAGTCACTGTATTTCTCCTCAAAGAGTCGAGTAATTGTGTGTACGGGTATGTGCGCGGGTCTTTCGATGAAGTCTGTGTTTGAGAAGCGCCCGAGCGTTTTCCCTTACATCGCCGATACTACCGAGCGTTTTTGGTCAGCGCAGACTCCCAGCGGCCTTAAGAACTAGTAGATGACAGACTTTCCAAAAGCGCGTACACTCTTTCCGATCCTTTTTATTTACCACATATAAACCCGCTGGATAGGCCCGAACCCGTGGGTTTGTGTTGTGTTTACCCCGTAAACGTGAGATATATCACTGCTACACTTCAGGAGTTGCGCCCGCCTCTGCCCGATCGGACATTGAGAAATGCTGCCGCTAACACCTACCAAGACGACCGTATTGTTTCCGTGACACCCACCGCACGATATGCTTTCCTTACTCACTGGCTCACAAAGCGTTTAAGGCAACCCTGCCTGCTCTAGCGCCACCGTTGGTCACCGTGAGAATGCTTTCAGGTGCCCGTAGTTTCCTACGGGCAAGACCACCGTAGAAATCAAGGACGTCTCTTGTTCGAAATAAATACCTCTGCTGTGGGTGACAGCCTCGGGCTTACCGCCCTGGTGGCGATTCTCCCGCTCATTGCATTCTTTATCATGCTGCTAGGCGTAAAGGCACGCGCGCATACTTCTGGCGCCGTTGCCCTGGCAGTATCCCTCATTATTGCCATCGCCGGCTTCTCCATGCCGGTAGATATGGCTTTGTCCTCCGCCGTACGTGGCGGGCTTTTCGGGCTCCTGCCCATTGTTTGGGTCATCATTACCGCAATCTGGTTCTATGAAATCACCGTAGCCTCCGGGCGCTTCGAGGATTTGCGCAAGACCTTTGACCTGTTGGGTGATGGCGATATTCGCATTCAGGCTATCCTCATCGCCTTCTGTTTTGGCGGTTTGTTGGAGGCCCTCGCTGGCTTCGGCGCCCCCGTGGCCATTACCGCGACCATGATCATGGCCCTTGGCGTGAAGCCACTGCGCGCGGCAACAGTAGTTCTGATTGCTAATACCGCTCCGGTTGCTTTTGGCGCGGTTGGCATCCCGGTAACCACAGCTGGCGAGGTAGCCGGTCGCAGCGCCGAGCAGACCCAGGACATTGCAGCACTTATCTCCTTGCAGGTGCTGCTCATCGCCGCTATCGTGCCATTCCTCATCGCCTTTATCTTGGACGGCATCCGCGGTGTGAAGGAAACTGCCCCGGCCGCTGCCGTGATTGGCGTTTCCTTCGCGTTGGCTCAGTGGTTGGCCGCGACTTTCTTTGCGTACCAGCTCACCAACGTCATCGCCTGCATCGTCTCCTTGGGCTGTGCTTTCGCTTTCCTCCGGGTATGGAAGCCGAAGGGTGTCAAGGAGTTGCGCGAGCGTCTCGAGCTGCCTGCCGCCGAGTCCACCACCGACCTCAACGGGCGCCGTATCTGGATGGCGCTGCTTCCCTACGCGGTAGTAACCGTTGTCTTTGCTGTGGCAACCGCAGCCCCCGCCATCTTCGGATTCCTCAAGATCCACTTTGCCTGGCCTTTGCTTGATGACGCGATTGTCGACGCCGACGGTAACCTCATGGATACCAGCTTCAGTTTCAATGTCTTTGGCAACCCAGGTACGCTCCTGCTGCTCTCGGGCATTATCGTTGCGGTTGTCTACCACTTCTTCAATGAAAATGGCCGCTACAGCCTAGGCTTTGGACAGCCGGTAAGCGCCTTTGGGGACGTCGTCAGCCGCATGAAGTTCTCGGCTCTTACCATCATCCTGGTGCTGGCCTTGGCCTATACGATGAACTACTCCGGCCAGACTATTGCTATTGGTGAGTTCGTCTCTTCTGCCGGCAGCATCTTTGCGCTCTTCGCCCCAGTCCTGGGCTGGATTGGTACCGCGGTTACTGGCTCCGATACGTCTGCTAATGCCCTCTTTGCCAACCTGCAGGTTGCAGCGGCAGAGCGAATCAGCGTGAATCCTGACCTCATGCTCGCGGCCAATACCGCAGGCGGCGTTGTGGGCAAGATGATCTCCCCGCAGTCCCTTGCAATTGCGGCTACCGCCGTCAATATGGAGGGCAAGGAATCAGTCATCCTGAAGAACGTAGTGGGCTACTCCGTGGCCTTCCTTGCGTTTGTCTGCGTCATCGTGTTCCTGATGACAAACGTCCTAGGATTCCTCGTGCCCTAGTTCTTTAACGCTTCTGGCTAGCCGGTTGCGCACCTGCTAGCCGCTTGATTTCTAGCGGTCGTGGAAACACCTGACATGGGTTGGGTGATTGTGTGGAGTCGAAATGGGTTCCGGATTCT
>NZ_JASPGP010000007.1:0-129251 GCF_030229345.1 Corynebacterium tuberculostearicum
CGCCGACACCAAACAACAAAAACATAATTCAATAACCCAAAAGAAGGGAAGAGAACGGAACACCACCGTCCTCTTCCTTTTTTTCACGTTTTGCGGGAGCAAGCATCACGCGACGGAACACGTAGCGAGCCGCGTGCCGCCGCCTTTCGTCGTCGCTGAAGTTTATAGGCATTAGGCGCCCCAGGAGAACACTTCAGGACGAGCGATTGAGAATGTTCCCGCACCCAACTGTGCTTGTTGCTGGGGATCTACGGACTAGGAATGGCTCGGTGATTTTTCCCTTATCTACTCGTAAAGGGCGCCGGCTTTGGCTATACTTTTTCGCCACGTGACAGTTTCATGGACTACACGATGTGTCGGCTATCTTTGATCTATTAAGCGGTGCGTATAGAGAGGAAGGGCGGACTCGAACTCCCGGTACTTCCCGCTGAGGGGGTCAGTAAATTCGATGTGGGCTGCGGTGAGATGCATAGGGATGCGCATATCCTCAGCATCCTCGGGATAAATTTCTGGATAGACAGGATCACCCAGGATGGGTATTCCAGCCTGCCACATGTGGAGACGCAATTGATGGGTCTTGCCCGTGGTGGGTTTGAGCGTGTATTTGCCTAATTGTGGCAGTTCTCCGTGGATCCTTTCATACGGGGCGTTATCTATTAGCTCTACTGCAGTCAGAGTAGTAAATGCGTTGGGGATGCCATCGCCTATGCGGCCTTGGATTTCGCCGGGGGTTTTGGTGAGGTGGGAGGCCCACTGTAGGGGCTTCGGAAAGCGGCGGTATTCGGCGATCGCCTGATAGGTCTTTTGTACTTTCTTTTCCGCAAAGAGCGTTTGGTAGGCGCCGCGAACATCACGATGTTTGGTGAATAGCAAAATTCCGGAGGTAAGTCTGTCTAGGCGGTGCGCCGGTGCGAGCTCGTCGTTTCCTGTCATTCGTCGGAGCTGGACTGTAGCTGTCTGTACGATGTGGCGTGCGCGTGGCATGGTTGCCATAAACGGCGGCTTATCGGCGACGAGGATATGCTCATCTTCGAAGAGAATAGGGACGTCGTAAGGCACCGGTGTTTCGGGTGCCGGAATGCGGTAGAAAAAGACGTCCTCGTCGTTGCCTAATATTGAGTCCGGCCGAAGCCTGGTCTGATTGCGTAGGACAACCTCGCCAGAGTCGAAGCGTGCCTGGAGCGCCGAGGCGTCGTCGTCGGGGTGTCGATGGCGTTGTGCCGAAATTACTGCACTAAGAAAATCCCAGGCCGTTATGCCTGCCTCGGGAGTGCGAACGCGGGTTGGATTCAGACCGTCTTTAATCGGCAAAGGCGTGAAACCTTTTCGGCGATGTATTAATGTTTTGTCCATGGATTTTAACTCTCTCATTGAACCGGTTGTTGCCTTTTTCTCTGAAGGTATTGGTGCCGTAATTCGCACCGTCCTGGAGTTTGTGTACACCGTTATGTTCCCGTCGAATTCCGAGGCTGCAACCGTCAACCCTCAAGCCTAATCCGTACTACAATTAAGGTATAACCACCGAAAGGACACATCATGGCTAAGGAAGACATTGTAGTCGTTGCCGTTGACGGTTCGGATGCATCGAAGAATGCAGTTCGTTGGGCCGCAAATACGGCTATGAAGCGCGGGATTCCACTGCGAATCGCATCTAGCTACACCATGCCACAGTTCCTGTACGCAGAAGGCATGGTTCCGCCTAAGGAGCTTTTCGACGACTTGCAGGCCGAGACCCTCGAGAAGATCGAGGAAGCTCGCGCCATCGCTCATGAGGTAGCCCCAGAGCTGAAGATTGGTCACACTGTGGCCGAGGGCTCCCCGATCGACATGCTGCTAGAAATGTCGCACGATGTCACCATGATCGTCATGGGCTCCCGCGGCATGGGTGGCCTGTCCGGCATGGTGATGGGTTCTGTCTCCGCTTCGGTTGTGTCCCACGCCTCTTGCCCGGTGGTCGTCGTTCGCGAGGATAATCATGTCACGGACTCCACCAAGTACGGCCCTGTCGTTGTTGGCGTGGATGGTTCTGAGGTTTCGCAGAAGGCCACGGCTTATGCGTTCCGTGAGGCACAGGCCCGCGGTGCTGCTTTGATCGCCGTGCATACTTGGATGGATATGCAGGTGCAGGCTTCCTTGGCGGGTCTGTCGGCCGCCCAGTCCGAGTGGGCTGATATTGAAAAGGAGCAGAGCGAGCTTCTGACTGAGAATCTGAAGGAGCCGCGTGAGGAATACCCAGAGGTTGAGGTAAAGAAGCTCATTACCCGTGACCGTCCAGTGAGCGCTTTGACCGAGGCTGCAGAAGGCGCGCAGCTTTTGGTTGTAGGTTCGCACGGTCGTGGCGGCTTTAAAGGTATGCTCTTGGGCTCGACCTCTCGCGCACTGTTGCAGTCCGCACCGTGCCCGATGATGGTTGTCCGTCCGGATGAGGAAAGCTAAAAGCTGCTGTTTATAGAGCGCTTCGCCCACAAGGGCGGAGCGCTCTTGTTGTGTGGGGCCGCCTTAGGTAGTGTGCGCTCGTGTACGCTAAGGTATTACCCGCTAATTTAGGAGGATTGCATGAATTTGGGTTTGGGGCTTATTAGCTCGATTGTTATTGGTATCATTGCCGGCTGGCTGGCAGAGAAGATTATGAAGCGCGACCACGGCCTGCTGACCAACCTTATTGTTGGTGTGCTGGGTGGCATCATCGGTGGCATGATTATCCACTTCCTGAACATTGAGGAAGGTGGATGGATCTTCTCCTTGATTGCCGCTACGGGTGGTGCTTGTATCCTGTTGTGGATCGTGGGGCTCATCAAGAAGTAGCCCGAATTTAATTCGCGTACAAACCGGTTTGTCTATAAAGTATAGATGAACCGGCTTTGTCGTTTTAGAGAGGAACCCATGGCAGAGAAGAAGTCGCGCCGTAATCGGCCCAGCCCGCGCAGCCGGCTGCTGGAATCGGCGACCAAGCTTTTTACCACCGAAGGCATTCGTGTCATCGGAATTGACCGCATCCTGCGCGAGGCGGATGTGGCTAAAGCTTCTTTGTACTCTTTATTTGGTTCCAAAGACGCGCTCGTTATCGCTTATGTAGAAGCTTTGGACGAGAAGTTCCGCCAAGATTGGGAACAGCGTACCGCGGAGATGACGGATCCGGATCAAAAGATCCTGGCCTTTTTTGATAAGGCGATCGAAGAAGAACCCCAGCAGGAATTCCGCGGCTCCCACTTCTTGAATGCGGCCGGAGAGTATCCGCGCCCAGAAACCGAGGCGGAACACGGTATCGTGGCTGCCTGCGTTGAACACCGCAAATGGGTGCATTCCACTCTGACGGCCTTGCTGACAGAGCGCAATGGTTACCCATCGTCCTCGCAGGCGAGCCAGCTGTTGATTTTCCTGGATGGTGGCCGTGCGGGTGCTCGCCTCACCAAGGAGATTGGGCCGCTGCAGACGGCCCGCGACCTGGCTACTCAGATGCTTTCTGCTCCCCCTGCTGATTATTCGATTTAAGGTACTTTCGCGCCTCCATACGTAGCTGGCTGACCCGCTTCTTCTCCTCCTTGGAGAGGGCGGGTTCTTTTTCGCGCTTGCGCCAGCGGCGAATGCTTTCGCGGCGCATAGCGTGGACATCCTCAGTAAGCGGGTAGTCGCGGTGCAAAATGATCTCAAAGATAGCGGTTTGGATCAGCATGAAGAGATAGGCGCAGCCCCAGTAAAGAATGATGGCCACCGGGATAGGTCCGGTTTGGGCCAGGTGCCACAGGAAGAATGGGATCACCAGGAGCAAAAAGCCCATGAGAATGAAGACGCGGCGGTTGACCTTCTGATCAAATTGAGTGGTGCGGAAACTGCGCACGAGGGAAATGACGGAATTAGCCATGGTAAAGGCGATGGCGGCAATGAGGATGGGATTGATGAGGTCGCCGTGCTCGCGGGCGAAATCCGTCAGCGGAGCGCCGTAAAAGGTGGTTTCGCGGAAGGCCGAGACGTCGGAGGCATTCAACATGCCCACGGTGGTGGAGCCGCGCTCAATATTGGACATGCGCAGGAGCACTTGATAGAGGCCGATGAAGGCCGGAATCATGATGAGCGGGGGAACACAACCAGCTGCGGGGTTGTAGTTATAGCTCTTCATGAGGTTCTTTTCCTCTTGCATGAGCTCCGCCATTTCCTCGGTGGTGGTGGCGCTATTCATCTGCTTTTTGATGCGGTTATTCTCCGGGCGGATGAGTGCGCCGATGCGGGCGGAGCGTACGGATATCCAGTTCAAGGGAACAACGACGCCGCGCACGGTGATAACCAGCAGGATGATGGAAATCAGCCAGGCCGTAGATTCACCGACGAAGCTGCTGATGAGCCAGTGCCAGAATTTCATGATTCCGGAAACTGGGTACATGAAGACTTCGTACATGCTCAACCTTTCATGGGCAGTATGGTTTAAGGCATGACTAAAGTTCTAGGGGAACTCATGCTAACCATTGGCGTGGTTCTTTTACTCTTTGCATTCTATGAAGCCTATTGGACAAATGTAGAATCCGGTCAGCTGCAGGAGGAGGCGAGCGCCCACCTCGACGAGCAATGGCGCAATCCGCGGCAGAAGTTGGAGCCGGAGTTGGGTGAGGCGTTCGCGCAGCTTTATATTCCCACGTTCGGTTCTGACTACCGCTTCGCCATCATTGAGGGCACCAATGAAGATGATCTGCTGCGCGGCCCGGGGCGCTACCTGGATTCCCAGATGCCGGGAGAGATGGGCAATTTTGCGGTTGCGGGCCACCGCGTGGGCAAGGGAGCTCCCTTTAATGACTTGGGCAAGCTAGAGACCTGCGATGACATCGTGGTGGAGACGCAGAAAGAGCGGATTACCTATCGCGTATTGCCCATCGATGGCGAGCAGGCGGACTGTTTCAATGGAATTCCGCCGGAGTATTCGCACGTAGCTGGCCGGCATATTACGACGCCTGGCGACGTCTCGGTGACCAACCCCGTGCCAGAGTCGGACGCCGAACCGAGCCGCGAGATCTTGACCTTGACCACGTGTCACCCGCAGTTTTCCAACGCGGAGCGCATGATTGTGCACGCTATGGAAGTAGAAAAAGAGGAGAAATAATGTATCGCGCTTTGTGGAATCTCTTGCCGGGGCCGACGCCGGTGAAGGCCATCTTGGCCATTGCTATTGCGGTGGGAGTCTTCTTCCTACTTATGGAGGTTGTATTCCCGTGGCTGTCGCCGATGATGCCGTACAACGACGTCGCGGTTTAAAGGCCCAAGTTGGTGATCGCTTCGTGGGCGATCTGCTCTGATTTAACGGTTTGTTGCTGGTTGCTCCACACCAGCACCGCGTGCGTGTCCTTCTGGACGGCGTACACGGCGTGCTCATTGACTACGCCCCGGCCACCTTCCCAGCCGTCGAAGGAGGCGGGTTCGGTGGCGTCGATAGGCGCGGCCCAATCCACTGCGGCGCGGGCGTCGGCGACCGTGGGCATATCGCGCACGATGACGGTGGCTTGCGGGTCGTCCTGGTAGGACCAAAAGACGCAGGCCGGGGTGGGAAAGCGCGTATCGATGCCCTGCTTGGTCAGGCGCTGGCCGTTGGTTTCTTCGAGCCAGCCGGGGCCGATGTAGGGGCAATCGCTCCAGTCATTGACTTCCGCGGTTTGGGCCACGTTAACCTCCGGTGCCTCCGAAGCCTCCGGAGTGACCGTAGTGGTTGGTGCAGGAGTGGGTGCGGATGAATCGCAGCCGGCGATCCCAAAAGTGGCTAGGGCGAGTAGGGGAAGTAGGCTTTTGCGCATGAGCCCCACAATAGACCGGGATACCGATGCGTTGCGCACCGGCATCCATATCCTGACCGCTGGCCTGCTGGTGGTAGGCATTTTTACCTCCGCGCGAATGCCGCTTTCGCAGGCGATCATCAACTTGCTGCTCTTGGTGGGCTTTGCGGCCGTGTACTTCGCAGGCTCGGTATACGGGGAATATTGGGCAAGGCCGGTGCGCTACCTGTGGCTGTGCATCCTCTCGGTGCTGTGGGTTGCGGATCTGTTCGTGGCCCCAGCGGCAATCTATTTGGTTTTCGCCATGTTCTTTTTGTACCTCACGGTGCTGGACATGGCGGCGGGCATCGCGTGCGTCATCGTTGCTTCGATCATCACCGTGGTGGTGCAGATTCCGCAGGGCCTGACCTTCGGCGGTGTCATGGGGCCGGCGGTCTCGGCGCTGGTGACGATAGCGATCACCTACGCCTTCCGGACGCTGTCGCGGATGAATAAAGAGTTGATTGAAACCCGTTCGCAGCTGGCAGCCACGGAGCGCGATGCCGGCATGGTGGCCGAACGTCAGCGCATTGCGCACGAGATTCATGACACCCTTGCCCAGGGACTGTCTTCCATTCAAATGCTCCTGCATTCGGCGGACCGTGATCTGGATAAGCAGGACGCGGGCAAAGCACGAGAGCGCATCGAGCTGGCCCGCAGGACGGCTGCGGATAATTTACACGAAGCGCGGGCAATGATTGCCGCTTTGCAGCCGCCGACGCTCAATGAGGCATCACTTGAGGCCGCGTTGACCCGTATGGCGGAAAATTTCGGCGCTACCGGAGATATCCACGTCGAGGTGGAATCCGAAGGAGAGGTACAGCAGCTGCCCATGAAGGTGGAGGCGGCGCTGCTGCGGATTGCGCAGGGCGCTGTGGGGAACGTCGTCAAGCATGCAGAGGCAAGCCGCGCCCGGATCACGGTGACCTATGAGGGCGATGAGGTGCGCCTGGACGTGGTGGATAACGGCAAGGGCTTTGATCCGGCCGCGGTGGAAAGTACCCCGGCTGGGCTGGGGCATATTGGGCTGGCCGCAATTAGGCGTCGGGCACAGGAGCTAGGTGGGGAGGTCATTATTGAATCCGCGCCGGGGGAGGGCACTGCCGTGTCAGTTAGTATGCCCTTAGGCAACCGGGTAGATTAAACTTTTGGTTGACAATGACATCGATAGGAGGAATGTCGTGATTCGGGTCCTATTGGCAGATGACCACGAAATCGTCCGCCTGGGTCTGCGCTCCGTGCTTGAGGGCGCAGAGGATATCGACGTCGTAGGGGAGGTCGCTACGGCCGAAGCTGCGGTGTCGGCAGCGCAGGCGGGCGGCATCGATGTCATTTTGATGGACCTGCGCTTCGGCGCGGGCGTAGAAGGAACCCGCGTTATGGGCGGCGCGGAGGCAACCGCGCAGATTCGCTCCGCGATGGCCACCCCGCCCAAGGTCCTCGTGGTTACCAACTATGACACTGATGCGGATATCCTCGGCGCTATCGAAGCCGGTGCCGTGGGCTATTTGCTCAAGGACGCACCACCGCACGAGCTGCTGGCCGCAGTGCGCTCGACTGCGGAGGGTGATTCGGCGCTATCTCCCATCGTGGCCGATAGGTTGATGACTCGCGTGCGCACGCCACGCACTTCGCTCACGCCGCGTGAGCTGGAGGTCTTGCAGTTAGTTGCGGCGGGTGCGTCGAACCGCCAGATTGGCCAGGATCTCATGTTGTCTGAGGCCACGGTAAAGTCCCACCTCGTGCACATCTATGACAAGTTGGGCGTGCGCTCGCGCACCTCTGCTGTGGCGGCAGCGCGCGAGCAAGGCGTGCTTTAATTAGCGGCGTTATACGCCTCGATAACGTCTTGCCGGATCTTTCCGCGGTGCGCCACTGGCAGGCCTTGGGTGCGGGCCCATTCGCGGATTTGGCTGGGGTTTGCCCGCTGCGCATCGTGCGCGGGGGGCTATGCGGGCGGCGTCCACGTAGGGGGCGAGCAGATTATGGAAATGCCGCGCATTATCCGTGGAGAGATCGATAAGGTAATTTTGACTGTTTACGCTGAAGCGAACGACTTATAGCTGGTCTTCGGGGATTAGGGTGTGGTCCAAGGCGTCGTAAAATTGGGTCACTTCACGGCGGGAAATATTTCCTCCAATTTTAAAAATTGCACCAAGCACAGAGAGCATAAACGGTGCTAAAGAGGTAGGGCGGTGAGAAGATTATCAGCAACTTTTTCTGGCCGAAAATACTTTTCCCGAAAAAATCCCGGATCTTTATAGAAAATAATTAAACGCCACCACCGAATAGGAGGCGGTGGCGGCGTGTATCTCTTTTACTGGGCCAGGCGCTGCTGGATTTCCGCAGTAATGGAGTCAATTTCCGAGCTAATGGTCTTGTGAGCGCGGCGGCGCTGCTGCTCGGTCATGAACTCGGCATTATCGATGGCGGAGTCTACTTCTTGCAGGCGGTCACGCACATCGCGCTTGAAGCCGGCCGGAACGTCCGTGTTATCGAGGGAGTTGCGGATGCCGGCGGTGCGGGCCTTGAGCGGCGCACCGTAGCCGGAGAAGGAAGCCATCTGATCCGAGCTCACGCCCGCCTTAGCGGCCTTGCGCTTTTCGCCCTCGGTCTTCAAGCCCACGTAGCCGCGGTAGAGGAGCGGCAGCAGCAGGGGTGCGGCGGTGCGCAGTGCACCGGCATAACGCTTGACATTATCGGAGTTAAAGCGGCCGGCCTTGAGCTTGGCCAGCTCGTTCTTGGCCATCTTCTCCTCGTGCTTGCGGCGCTTCTTGAGGCCCTTTTCCTCCGACTTAATGAGGTGCTTTTCCTGCTTGGCCAGGAGCTTTTGCTGGCGGCGACGGTCCTTAGACTGGGCCTTTACCTCTGCCTTGGCGCGGGTCTTGGCGGCCTTTGCCTGTGCGCGTGCTTCTTGGCGGGCCTTTTTAACTTTCTTCAGAATGCTCATTAATTTTCCCTCACGTTTGATCGAGTCTGGATTCAACTTTACCTTGCCGTTCTATTAAGCTCACCCGGTGTGGAGGATGTGGTTGTTGCTTCGGACCTTGTGGGGTGCCGCTACCGCTTAGTACAGCGGCGCGCGCACCCCGAGATGCCGCGTACCCATGCCTCGATTGCCCGAGCAGAACGCCACGCGGCCGCAGTGGAGGCCGTCATGGAGATGTTTCCCCGCAAGGGCTCTGGCCGGTTCCGCCGCATCGATCTGGAAGGCGATGAGTGGGAGCGCTCCATGCGCACCCTTGAGGCCTTAGCTTCTGGGTATACGCACATCACCAACGCGGTCTTCGCCACCGCGGAGTGGATGGTGCGCGTAGATTTGCTGCTGCGCGAGGGCGATAAGTACACCCCAATTATCGTGTCCAATCACCGTGTGGCCCGCAAGAATGACACTAAGACGACGCCGGCGGTGCCTACCCACCGCTTGGGCCTGAGTGAGCCGCTCGAGGCGCCGTATAAGCTGCGCCATCATGCGGTAGATGGTTACCGCTTAGCGTTTGCCGCCCGTGCTTTGCAGGATCTCGGACTCGATTCCGGCCGGGGCGGGGCCATCGGCCAGGACCGCACCCGGGCATTTTTTACGGAAACAGCGAAGTTTGATCTGGAACGCGCCTGGAATCAGCCGCTTCCTACCGCGCCGGTGCGGGTTAAGGAGTGCGCGAGCTGCCGCTTTTGGTCCTTGTGCGAGCAGGAGCTGGTGGCAGCGGATGATATTTCGCTTTTCCTATCCGGCGATCGTGCTAAGCCTTATCGCGAGCGCGGGATTACTACCGTGCAGGCGCTTATCGACGCCGACCTGGGCGAACCCTCCCGCCTTGCTGCTGCCTGGCGCGCCGGGGAAGTGTTGCTGCGCCGCGGCGACGTGCACGCTCCGCGCGCAGACGTGGAGGTAGACGTGGATATGGAAGCCTACCTGGACCAGGGCGCGTACCTATGGGGAGCCTGGCACGACGGCAACTATGTCCCGTTTGTTACGTGGGACCCGTTGGGCGGGCGCGCCGAGGCAGAGAACTTTGCGGCCTTCTGGCGCTGGCTGATGGATGTGCGTGCTAAAGCCCATGCGGAGGGCAAAACCTTTGCTGCATACTGCTACTCGGCCCACGGTGAAAATCACTGGATGCGCATGTCCGCGCAGCGCTTCCGCGAGGTGGATGAGCGGGAAGTAGAAGAGTTTATCTCCTCACCGGAGTGGGTGGATATGTTCGCCCACGTCAAAAGATCCTTCGCCGGCCCCTTCGGCCTAGGCCTAAAGGTAGTCGCCCCAGAAGCGGGGTTTACCTGGCCAGAAGAAGACTTCGACGGCGAAGAATCCGTGAACGCGCGCCGCGAGGCGCTAGCCGGTGACCTCGTGGCGCGGCAGCGCTTGCTGGACTATAACTCCGGCGACGTCCAGGCCACCCGCGCGGTTCGCGAGTGGATGGATGCCGGCGCGCCGGGTACTACAGCGCTGTAAATAGGGCGTAGATGACCGCGAGGATCGCGATGCCCGCATAGACCTGGTTCCATTCTGGCCCCGGCTTCGGATCTGGGCCCTCCGCCTTCTTCATCAAAACCTGCTTTTGGGCCTTGACCGCCCGGGCGATGAGCACGGGGTAGACCGCCAGGGACAGGATGCACAGGAGGGAGGCGACCACCTTAAGCAGGGAAATATCGGTGCCGATCCAGATGAGCAGGCCGCCGTTGACGAAGGTGGCGCGCAGGAGACCGAGTTTGTTCAGCTGCTGCAAGCCCGCTCGGACGGCAGCGGGGCCGCCACCCATGGTGCTGGGCAAGAGGTAGCTCATCACGCCGATGAGCAGTTGGCCGGCAAACCCCACCAGCAAGGCGAGGGTGGGCAGCGCCGGCTCGGGCATAAAGAAATGCTGCACCGTGTAGTACACCAAAGACAGCACCAGCCATAACGAGGCCATGAGCACGGAGACCGAGGCAAAGGTGATGCGATCGCGCGGGTCCTTAGCCACCGTCAGTACATTAGCGAGCCACTGCTGCAAGCTCAGCGCCCAACCGCAGCAGTAGGCGATAAGTCCCAACTCGGGGAAGCCGAGGAAAGCGCCCACGATGGTGGCAACCACACCGACTGCGAGCAGCGCAAAGGAGGAGTGCATGTGGCGATTAATACCTTGGGTGCGCCAGATGGAGGGGAAAAGGATAGTGAGAGAACCGGCCGCGGCCAAGCCGATGAATCCGCCGATATTGGCGGCGATATGGGCCGGCAGGAGCGTGGGGTGGCCGGGGGAGACGGCCAGCAGGCCGCCAAAGATGGCACCCACCGGCAGGCACAGGGCGGAAAGAACATAAGCGCCCACCACGGGGCGGAAGCGCTTATCTTTGGCACCGCGCCATTGCTGAAAGAGCGATACCGCATGCCAGAGCATCATCAGGGCAATGAGCGTGGCGCCCACCTGGGTGACAATCCAGTGTTGGGACCAGAACTCCATGAGAATTTGGCCGATTAACGCGAGGATGATTCCGGCATTGAGGCCATAGATGCGGGCCAATTGGGTAGGACGGGTGGATTCGGGGAGGCGCTGTTGGGTGAATTTCTCCGTGAGGTGCTGGGACCACACGATGATGCTATTGCTCACCAGTCCGAGGGTGAATAGGTGGATGAGCACCCACCGGTAGTTCGGGACCAAGGTATGCGTTGCACCCACGAGGATGAAGACCATCATCCACAGGGATACGGGACGGGAGGCCTTGCGGTGCCATGTCCGCGCCGACCACTTATTCTCAGGCATAAAACCGATTTTAGTCGGTTTTAATCTTGGTCCAAGTCAGCGCAGTAAGGGCGAGGGCTACGGCGGTGAAGAAGGCGATGAAAAGGGGCCACGATAGGGCGTCGAAAAGCAGGCCGGCACACGCGCCCACCACAGAAGAGCCAAAGTAATAGCAGAACACGTACATCGAGGAAGCTTCCGCGCGGTCGTGGGTGGCAATCTGGCCCACCCACCCGGAGGCGGTGGAGTGTACGGCGAAAAAGCCCACGGTAAAGGCGATCATGCCGAGAAGCGTCAGCGGAAGGTTACCGGCGCACAACGCGATGCCCACAGTAAAAAGCGCGGCCGAGCCGCACAGGGTCTTCCCGTGGCCGATTCGGGCCACCAGCGCTCCAGCCCGAGCCGAGGACCAGGTGCCAGAAAGGTAGAAGAGGAAAGCCAAGCCGGCGAGCGAAGGGGCCAAGCCAAAATCATCGATGAGCCGGAAGGTTAAGAAGTTATACATGGAGACAAACGTGCCCATGGACAGGAATGCGGTGAGAAAGAGCAAGGCCAAATCCCGGTTGGCCCAATGACCAAAGAGTGCCCTGCTTTCGGTCTTGAGGTGGATGGATTTAGGTCGGAAATTGCGTTGGGTAGGAAGTAGCAGCCACGACGTAATGGCAAAGGCGAGTGAGACCAGCGCCGAGCCGAAGAGCGCCCAGCGCCACGTGGAAATCTCCACCAGTCCGGTGGGGATGAGGCGGCCGGTAAGGCCACCGACGGAGGTGCCTGCAATGTAGAGGCCCATTGCCCGCGGCAGGGCTTTGTCATCGAGTTCTTCAGAAAGCCATGCCATTGCGGTGGCGGGGGCGCCAGAGAGCAGCGCACCCTGCAGGCCGCGCACCACGATGAGCTGCCATCCTTCCTGGGCGAGGGGCACAATGAGTCCTACTCCGGTCGCGGCAACGGCCGAAATCAGCAGGATACGTCCGCGGCCGAAGCGCTCGGAGAGGATCGATGCGGGCACCACGCATAGTGCCAGCGCGCCCGTGGCTGCCGATACGGTCATGGCCGCCTCGGTGGAAGAAAGGCCCATGTTGTCTACCAGCGTGGGAAGAATGGCTTGGGTGGAATACAGGCTGGAGAAAATAGCCAAGCCCACCAGGAGCATGGCCACCGTAGCGCGCCGCGTTCGAGTCATATCATTTAGCCTGCCCGGATACGCAGCATGTGTAAAATGTGGAAAATTACACTAATCGATGCGGAGTATGCATGAATGTGGAGGATGTCCGCGGCTTCCTCGCCGTGGTGGATCATGGTCGCGTGGGCGCTGCGGCCGATGAATTGGGGATCTCCCAATCCGCGCTGACCCGCCGCGTACAGCGCGTAGAAGCTAGTCTTGGCGCCCGCCTTTTCGAGCGCACTGGGCGCACCCTGCACGTGAACTCGCGCGGGAGGGCCTTCGCTGCAGCCGGGCGGGAAATGCTCCGCGCCTACCAAATAGGGCGGGACGATGTTGCTCGCCTCATGGATCCAGAGCGCGGCACCGTGCGCCTAGATTTCATGCACTCATTGGGCACCTGGCTGGTTCCGGACCTGCTCAAGAGCTATCGCGCGCAGCACCCGCACGTGGATATAAGCCTGCATCAAGGCGCGGCGCAGGAGTTGGTGAGCAGGGTGGAAAACGGCGAATCCGACCTTGCCCTCGTGGGCCCGCGGCCTGATGCAGCCCTAGGCTGGCACCAGATTAAGGTGCAGCGACTAGGCCTTGCGGTGCCGGAAGGCCACTGGGCAGCGAACCGGCGGGAGGTGAAACTAGCGGAATTCGCTGCAGAACCGTTCATCGGCATGCTCCCAGGCTATGGCACGCGCATGCTTCTCGATGCCCTCGCGGACGACGCTGGCTTTAGCCCCCACCTCGTCTTCGAGTCGATGGAGCTTACTACCGTTGCGGGGCTGGTAGCGGCAGGACTCGGGGTGGCGCTTTTGCCGCTGGATGATCCCTATCTGCAGGTGGGGAGCTTGATCCCCCTCACGCCGCCGGCGTACCGCGAGCTCGGTTTGGTGTGGCGCGCCGGGGATGATGCGCCCCCAGTGCGGCAATTCCGGGAATTTATCCGGGCATAGAAAAAGCCGCCCCAGAGGGGCGGCCGAAGTAACTAAAAGGAGTTACTTGGTGGCTGCAGCGAAACGCTCAGCAACGTCATCCCAGTTGAAGACGTTCCATACGGCCTTAACGTAGTCAGCCTTAACGTTCTTGTACTGCAGGTAGAAAGCGTGCTCCCACATATCCAGCATCAGCAGCGGGGTGAAGTTGATGGAGGTATTACCCTGCTGGTCAGTCAGCTGCTCGATGATCAGGCGGCCAGCAATGTGGTCGTAGCCCAGAACGGCCCAGCCGGAGCCCTGCAGGGAGGTAGCAGCGGCGGAGAAGTGAGCCTTGAACTTCTCAAAGGAGCCGAAGTCGCGGTTGATGGCCTCTGCCAGCTCGCCGGTAGGCTCGCCGCCACCGTTCGGGGACAGGTTCTTCCAGAAGATGGAGTGGTTGGTGTGGCCACCCAGGTTAAATGCCAAGTTCTTGGAGAGGGCGCGGATGCGATCCGGGTTAGCCTCACCGTTGCGCTCTTCCTCGAGTGCCTCGAGTGCAGCGTTAGCGCCAGCAACGTAGGTTGCGTGGTGCTTATCGTGGTGGAGCTCCATGATCTCTGCGGAGATGTGTGGCTCCAGTGCGTCGAATGCGTATGGGAGGTCAGGAAGTTCGTAAACAGCCATTTGTTAAATCCTTTCTTCGGGTACGTGTCCCGATGATAGGCACGGTTGAAAGATTTCGCCATGATTAATTCGAATTGTGGAACTAGCGCGAATATTAACTGGCCGCGGAATAGGTTTTCGCAGTACAACGTTGGGAAGAAGGAATAAGGAAGGAGCTATACCTCATGTGGATGTTTAAGCCGGAGCCCAAGCTCGTGACTGCAGACGAGGCTCTGCCGGGTCGATCCGAGCCGATCCTAGCCCCCGCCCCGCACGCCGTTCTAGGGACACCGATTACCGGACCGTGGAAGGACGGGCAGCGTTCCATTCTCATTGCGTTGGGATGTTTCTGGGGCGCGGAGAAGATGTTTTGGGAGACCGAAGGAGTGGAATCCACCTCGGTGGGCTATGCGGGCGGTACCACCCCGAATCCCACGTATTACGAGGTCTGCCGTGGGTTGACCAACCATGCCGAGGCGGTGGAGGTGGTCTACGACCCGCAGCGCATCAGCCTGCGCGATCTTGTCGTACAAGCCCTAGAAGCGCACGATCCCACACAGGGTTTCCGCCAGGGCAACGATGTGGGAACGCAATACCGCTCTGCTTTCTACCCACGCACGGAGGAAGAGCGGGCAGAAATCCAGGGCATCGTGGATTCCTATGCAGAAAAACTCAAGGAATTCGGATTCGGGGATACCACTACGGAGGTCAAACTCCTCTCCGATACTGATTCTGGGGAGTATTACCTGGCTGAGGATGAGCATCAGCAGTACCTATATAAGGTTCCTAATGGGTACTGCCCGCACCACAGTACTGGGGTGAAATGCGACTAAGCGTCGCGCCGGATAAAGCGGGCAATCTTCTTGGCCAACTTCGGCGTGAGCGATTGGCGGGATTGGGATCCTAAGACCTCATCCCAATACCAGAGCATTTCCTCAAAATAGTTGTGTCCGTGCCCGCCAGGGACGTTGAGGGAATTGATCTGGTCCAAGCCAATTTGCCACCAGGTAATAAAAGGCACCCAGTGTAGCTGCCGGAAGGTATCCGCGTGCAGCGCTTCCGGCTGCGGCTCATGGATCCAGGTGGGCCTGCGCACGAGAAGGTTGAGATCCCACCACACGATGGCGTCGGAAGCATGCTGGGCAATGAGCATGCGGGGGCGGCGCCAGGTATGGGCGTAGTCATTGCCAAAGGCATCGTGCAGCGTATGGTCAGGAGCCGCCGCGTAGCGCACATGCTTGCCGCCATCGATAACGGGCAGGCGTTCTAGGGAACCAATATCCCGGCGCAGGCGCTGAGTAAAGTGCGTCATGCGCGGAGGCCCAGAAAAGACCGCGCCATTGCAGGCGGAAAGTAGGTCCTCCACATTATGGTAGTTATCCATAATGGCGTAGGCGCCAAGCGATTCACCTGCGAAATAAAGCTGCGGACGGTTTTCTTCCGGCAATCGATCTATTTCTTCTTGTATCACCCGAATCAATTCACGAGCCGCCTGCTTCGGCGCGTTCTTATCCACGAGGTAGGAAAAAACTGAAGGCAGGTAGGAGTACTGCATGGTAACGGTGACGCAATCACCGCCGGTCAAAAACTCATAGGAGCACGCACCCCAGTTATTGATCCATCCCGAGCCGGCGGGCATTTGGATGACGATAGTTTCGCGCCGCAGGGCACCGGTGCGTTCGAGTTCGGCGCGGATCTTCTCCGCGGATTGTTGGAAGGAGCGCCCTGGTATGTATCCGGCGTAGATGCGGATGGGTTCCTTTGCATCGATCCCGGTCACTGTGCGGATATCGCGGGCGCGGGGGCCGTTGGAGACAAAGCGGCGTCCCTGTTGTCCCAATGCCGACCACGGTTCGAGCGACCACGGACTGCCGGAGCGCTCGGGTTCCCACGGCATGGAGGTGCCGGGGAAAATCTGCTTATTTATTCGCTGCGCTTGGTGCGATAGCGAGCGCAGCCAGCGTCGAAAGACCACGCGGTCAGAAAGGGCAAACGCCGTAAGGCTCAGTCCCGCGGTCACCACCGGCCACGCAATGAGCGCCGGCACCCAGCGGCCTAGCTGGCGTGACAGTTTGGTGACCGCAAGCTGCGTGGCCTCCCCGATGAGTAGGAGAGTGCCGTAGCCCGCGGTGCCCGCGGCCAGGCCGATGGCCGCCGTGACGGGCCCGCGCACGAGCTGCTTATTGACCAACTCCGCCTGCTTCTTCTGGTTGCGCAGCGAAAGCACGGCATTAAATGCAGTCCCGGCGCCAATAGCAAGGTGCACAATTTGTCGATGCTGTGGTCCGAGGCGGTCCTGCGGGCGCTTGCCAAGGCTATTGAGCACGAAGCTTGTTGACGCCGCACCTAGATGCCCAATGCCCTGCCCGATTGCCACGTTGGCAGCGGTCACCCACCACGGGCGGGGAAGTAAGGAGGGCGAAACAGCCGCCCACGTAGCTAATTCCGCACCCAAAATTCCAGCCGACATATTGGGCGGTAAGGTTTGCCGACTGGTCATACGGACGATGGGCGTGAGATCCGCGGCTACGCCAAGAGCGATTAGTGCAGCGCGGCGGAGTGCGCGTTTCATAATGCCCGATTCTCCCAGATTTCGGTGGGAATTTCAGTGTGAGACTTAGCCCGTGCAAAAATCTCCACAAAGTTGCACAATGGGGTCATGGCAAATCATGTAGGAAACAAAGTAGTTCTCATTGGCGCCGGCGATGTGGGAGTCGCTTACGCCTTCGCTCTCATCAACCAAAGCATCGTTGACCACCTGGCAATCATCGATATCGATGAAAAGAAGCTAGAGGGCAACGTCATGGACCTCAACCACGGTGTTGTCTGGGCCCCTACCCGCACCCGCGTCACCAAGGGCACCTACGCCGATTGCGCAGACGCCGATATGGTCGTCATCTGCGCCGGTGCCGCACAGAAGCCGGGTGAGACCCGCCTGGACCTGGTGGGCAAGAACGTCAAGATCATGAACAGCATCGTCTCCGATGTTATGGCGAATGACTTCGACGGCATCTTCTTGGTTGCCTCCAACCCGGTGGACATCCTGACCTACGCCGTATGGAAGGCCTCCGGCCTGGATCACAAGCGCGTCATCGGCTCCGGCACCGTGCTGGACTCCGCTCGTTTCCGCTACATGCTGGGCGAGCTGGAAGATGTTGCACCGAAGTCCGTTCACGCCTACATCGTGGGCGAGCACGGCGATTCCGAGCTGCCGGCCGTCTCCACTGCGAATATCGCCGGTGTTCCGATGTCCAAGAAGCTGGACTCGGATCCGGAGTATGCACAGCGCATCGAGAAGATTTTCGAAGACACCCGCGATGCCGCCTACTCCATCATTGACGCTAAGGGCTCCACTTCCTTCGGCATCGGCATGGGCCTGGCCCGCATCACCGCCGCCGTCATCCAGAACCAGGATGTGGCGCTGCCAGTATCTGCTTACCTGCAGGGTGAGTACGGTGTAGAGGATCTCTACATCGGCACCGCTGCCATCATCAACCGCTCCGGCATCGTGCGTGCGATTGAGCTGCAGCTCAGTGAGCACGAAAAGGAGCGTTTCGATGCTTCTGCCAAGACCCTGAATGACATCAAGGAAGAGTTCTTCGGCTAGTGAAGATTGTCGCTCATAGGGGATACTCCGGAAAATATCCGGAGTTATCCCCTCTAGCTTTTGAAAAAGCCCTAGATTTGCCAATTCACGGCGTCGAGTGCGATGTGCGCTTGACGCGCGATGGAAAAGTAGTGGTTCAGCACGATCCCACGTTGGACCGCACCGCGGGGCGCCCCGGCCGCATTTCCAAGATGGACTGGGAAGAATTGCGAGGCGTTGACATCGGTTCTGGCCAGCGCATGATGCTTCTCGACGAACTCTTGGAACTGCTCGAGGGCACACCGCACCACCTTTATATCGAGACTAAGCACCCCTCCGGGCAGGGCGACATCCTGGAGGAGCAAACGGTGCTGCGCCTGCGTTATGCGGGGCTTTTCGACGACCCCCGGATCCACGTCATTTCCTTCTCTCACCATGCCATTCGCCGCATGCAGAATTTGGCGCCGCACATGGACCGGATTTATCTCCGCCGCGATTGGGAGCGCCACGTCAACCGCCCCGATGTCATGCTGTCCAGGCCCACCGCGCTTGGCGTATCGTTGCTGCGCGCGAAGCTGCGTCCGGCGATTATCGGCGCGCAGGGATTGCCTACCTACCTGTGGACCGTAGACAAGCCGGAGGACATGAAGTGGGCGTGGGCTAATGGGGTGGATATGCTCGCCACCAATCAACCCGAAGTGGCCCTACATGCCATTGAGCTCTAGTAAGCAGGTATCTTGGAGGCATGGCCAAGAAGAAAAAGAACAAGGAACAGCTGCCTGAGGGCATGTCCCGCCGCCAGGCAAAGCTCGCTGCCCGCGCCAAGGAGCGCGCCGCCCTGGAAAAGGATCCCCGCCCCTACGGCGGACTTGCTGCGGAGGCCTCCCTGGTCGCCATGCAGGAGTTCGTCCCCTCCGCTTTTGCCAAGCTTGACGTTAAAGGCTGCGATAAGAACGTGTATGTAGCCACCGTCCTGCCGGGTGCTTCTGCTGCGCTAATTCGGGATACCGAATTTGGCGGCGATGCCTTCGTGGGCCTGCAGGTGCAGTCCCACACCCACAACCCGGGCCGCGACCTCGCCTTTGCGCTTAACTGGGTGAAGAATAATGAGCCGGGTGCCACCCTGGAATCCACCGCGGCTGACGGTTCGGAGCCGAAGCTGGAGGAGCTTATCGATGCCTCCGCTACCCTCGACGTGCAGGTTCACCAGGACTTCGAATGGTGGATTCCGGAGGGAGCACAGGTCACCCCGCAGATTGCGCAGTCGCTACGCGCCGCTAATGATTCCGTCATCGAGTCCCACGAGGTGGGCGAGAACATCACCGGTGCGGCCTTCTGGGCAAATGCCGGCGGCGGCAAGGCCCACATCCGTTGGGTCCGCCCCAATGATGATGAAGCCGCATTCCTGAACGCACTGGCGCGCGTCGCCGCCCGCGGTGAGCTGAACTTGGGCGAGGGCACCAAGTTCGCCGGTGTTTTCCGCACCCACGGTCTCATCGCTCCAGTCTTCGACTTGGATCCAGAGGTTGACCACGCTTCCTATGAGGAGCACCTCACCCGCGTGGACAAGGCCTTGGAGGAAGAAATCTCTAATGATGCCCAGCTGAACGCCGATGAGCGCAAGCAGCTAGAAAACATCAAGTCCCGCCAGGTGACCCTGCGCTAAAGACAGGAAATGGCCCTTCCCCGGTAGAGGGAGGGCCATTTTTTGATCGCTATTTGAGAGAATCCCACAACCCGGCGGCTGCTTCATCGTCCCAGAGCACGACGTTGCCAACCTCGGTATCTTGGAATCCGCCGATGGGGACGGTCTCGGTGTCTACACCGGAGCCCATGGCTAGTGCCACGCGGGCGAGGTGCCAGACGTGGTCGCCCTCACCGACGATGAACGAGGAGGCGGTGTGGTTGACCAAGGAGAAGGCGCGGAATGGGTTAATCAGGGTGGCTGGGGAAGCAACCTTATCCAGCAATGCGGAGAAGAATTCGCGCTGTCGCTGCACGCGGTCAAGGTCACCCATCGCGGTGGCGCGGGTGCGCACGTAACCGAGGGCGTCGCGGCCCTTGAGCTTCTGGCAGCCATCTTGGAGATCAATGCCGGCCAGCGGGTCATTGATGGGTTCTTTCACGCACACGTCTACGCCGCCGACGGAGTTGACCACATTGGCTAGGCCACCCATGCCGATCTCGGCATAGTGGTCGATGTGCAAACCGGTCGTGCCCTCGACGGTTTGGGCAAGCAGCTGCGGTCCACCGTAGGTAAAGGCGGCATTGATCTTGTCCATGCCAAAACCAGGGACTTCCACGTAGCTATCGCGTGGGATGGAAACGAGCTTGGCCTTGCCGGTGCGAGGGATGTGCAGCAGCATGATGGTATCGGTGCGGCCCTCGCCCACATCTCCACCGGTGCCTAGCTCCGCCTGCTGTTCCTCGCTGAGTCCTTGGCGGGAATCGGAACCGACGAGCAACCAATTGGTGCCGGCGGTATTTGAGACCTGGTCTTCTGGAAGTGCCTCCACGCGGGTGAGGCGGGCATCGGCCCAGAACATGAAGACGAGGTTGAATACCAGCAGGACAATGAGTGCCAAGCCAACGCAGCCGAGGGCGCGCTTGGCCGGATTGACCTTTTTACGCCGGCTATGCGGGCGCTGCCGGGGCGCCGGGCGCGGTTCGGTGCGACGAGGCGGGCGCTGCTGCGCGCGGTACTGGCTGGGGTAGCGGCTCGGTGTTGGCGGCGGAGTGCGACGCGGGGGCTGTTGCTGCCGCTGTGGCTGCGGAGCGCGGAAGGATTGTTGCTCGGGTTCTACGCGCCGCGGCGCCGGGCGGGCGGAGGAACGGCGTCGAATGGGGCGGCCGTATCGATCCTTGAGGGGACGTCCATCGGCCCCAAGGACGAATTCAGTGGAGGAGTCGTCGCCGGCGCGGCGGGCCTCCCTATGCGGATCTCGTCCTGATTCAGTCATGCGCTATACCTTACAAGGAGCAGGGAGCAACGCCTGCTTCGCGACGTCCCCTTAAGGGCATTTTCACAGGAAGGAATAACCCACGAAAGCGACGGCGTCGATAAGAAAATGCGCTATGACCAGCGGCCATACCCGCCCCGTGCGGTGGTAGTAATAGCCGTAGATTAAACCCATGATGATATTGCCAAAGCCAGCGGAAACTCCCTGGTAGAGGTGATAAGAACCGCGGAGAATGGAGCTTGCGGCCAGCGTGGCTGGCAGTGACCAGCGGGCCTGGCGCAAGCGCGTCATCAGCCACATCACCACCACGGTTTCCTCCGCGAAGGCGTTGGCGCCGGCCTTGAGGAGGGAAACGGGGATTTCCACCCAAGCATTGGCGAAGTCGCCGGGGATGACCTCCTTGCTCCACCCCAATTGCACCGCCGTGACATACAGGGCGAGCCCCGGGAGGCCAATGAGGGCGGCAAGCCCTGCGCCTTCGAGCCAGTCGCGGGCGCGGTGGGCACGGGGTACAAAGCGGTCCTTGGCCAGCAAGAAAAGCGCTAAAGCTCCATAGGAAAAGAGCACGGCGGCCGAGCACAGCTGTAGTCCCATATCCACCCAGGCAAGGGAGGATTGGCTGGAATTGAGGGTGACCGATTGCTCGTCGAGCCGCTGCGGCGCGGCCAGGGAATTGATGAGGTTCAACACCGCCCGCACCCCGGAAATGCCAAAGGTGAGGGTGAGGACGATGAGCAGCTCGGCGCGTAGGGACTTGGTCATGGGTGGAGGATGTGGGCGAGGCCGAGCAGGGCGGCGTCGGAAAGCGTAATGCCTCCCAGATGCACGCTCACCGGCGGGTGATTGGGAACGGCCCATGGCACGGAAATGGCTGGCAGGCGGGCCATGTTGAAGAGGGAACCCCACGGAGACCACCGGGTCTGGGCCGCGAAATTCTCCGCATGGGGCAGGGACAGGAAAGAACCAATGCGCGGCGGGTCCGTGGTCAGCATTGGGGTGAGGATGGCATCGACGCCCCATTCTTGGGCCAGCAAGTCGGGCAGCTGCCGGACATGCGCCCGCGCCGCGGCCAGCTCAGCGGAGCTTACGCGCCGGCCCTGCTGAGCAATCCACTCGGCGTAGCCTGCCGCCGGGTTGAGCCCTGCCAAACGGGAGGTAAAGGTCGTGCGGAAATGCGCAAAGGTGGCCCGGGCCTGCGGATACGGGGAAATGGGCACCACGGTGAAGCCGGCTGCCTGTAGGCGTTGGGCGGCCTCGCGGGCGGCGCGCAGGTGGTGGGCATCGACGTTGGCATCACAAAACAGCGGCTCTACCAGCAGGCCGATGCGGGCGCGCGGGGTGATCATGCGGTGGCCATGCAGAAAGGCATTATCGGCCACTGTACGGGTAATAAAGCCCTGCACACCCAGTTCTTTGCCTGCCGGTTTAAAGCCCACCACGCCGCAGGCCGCGGCCGGCACTCGAATGGAACCGCCGCCATCGCTGGCGTGCGCCGCGCGCAGTAACCCCCGCGCAACCTGTACCGCCGCACCGCCCGAGGAACCACCCGGAGTGCAGCCGGGATAAAGGGGATTATCGGGATGGGGCAGGCCCACCGGTTCCGTATCCACGCGCAGACCCAACTCCGGGGTGGAGGACTTGCCGATGATGCGCGCACCCTGCTTCTCCAAGGCCTCGATAAAGGCATCGCTGCGCTCGGGGTAGTAGGTGCGATCGACATTTCCCAACGTAGTAGGCATGCCGCGGACATCGCAGAGATCCTTAGCGGAGAGGACCCAGCCGCTCAGCCGGCCTCGGCCGGAGGGCTCGCGGTCTACATCCAGGTAGGTGAAACCGTGTTCCTCGGGGGTAAGGCCGTGCAGATCCGCGCGGAGTTGTTCTACGGAAAAGTCCATGGGGCACCAGTCTAGTGGGCTAAGGTGACGTGCATGACTACCACCATCGCCTTCCTGGGGCCAGCCGGAACCTTCACGGAAGCGGCCGTGTATAAGTTTGCCGCGCACCTGCCGCAGGTAGAGACCATGCCGGTTGGCTCGCCTTCGGAGGCCGTGGCCGCCGTGCGCGCCGGGCACGCCGAGTACGCCTGCGTAGCCATTGAAAATTCCGTCGATGGCGCGGTCACCACCACCTTTGATGCGCTGGTTGAAGCCGAACCGGTGCAGATTTACCGCGAGGTGGATATCCCCGTGGCCTTTAGCATCATGACCCGGCAAGGCGCGGGCGACATTGCGCGGCTGAGCACCCACCCGGTGGCGTTCCAGCAAATCCGCGGTTGGGTAAAAGACAATTTGCCGGAGGCAGAGTTCGTGCCGGCCAGTTCCAATGCCGCCGCGGCCGAGGCTGTAGCTCGTGGGGAAGCGGATGCCGCCGCAGCGCCGGCGCGGGCCGCCGAGATCTTTGGGCTGGAGACCATCGCCCAGGACGTGGCAGATGTTGAAGGCGCCGCAACGCGCTTTGTTCTGGTGGGGCGTCCGGGAAAACCCACTGCAAGGACTGGCCAGGACCGCACCAGTGTCATCTTCACCCTGCCAAATGAACCGGGCAGCCTGGTGGGAGCGTTGCAGGACTTTGCGCACCGTGGGGTGGACCTGTCCCGGATTGAGTCGCGGCCGACGCGGGAGGCCTTTGGCACGTACCGCTTCTACGTGGACCTTATCGGGCACATTGACGATCAGCCGGTCGCGGAGGCGCTGCGTGCGCTGTGGCTGCGGACAGAGGACTTGCTGTTCCTCGGATCGTGGCCGGCGGCAACCCCTGCGGGCAAGCCACCGCGCGATCTGGCGGCGGCGGATGATTGGGTAGCGCGGGCACGCAGGGGCCAATAATCTAGAAGCATGCCCGGAAGAATTATCCTGCTGCGCCACGGCCAGACCTATTCCAATATTTCCCGCTTCCTCGATACCCGTCCGCCCGGGGCAGAACTTACCGAGCGCGGGCGCGACCAAGCCACGGAGGTAGGCCAGGAGCTAGCGCAGTTGGTGGGCGAGCGCGAAGTGGAATTTAAATGCTCCATTGCCCTGCGCGCTCAGCAGACCGCGATGCTGGCGGCACGCGCCTTTGAGCAGGAGCGCGGAATGCCGGAGTTTTCCCAGCGCGTTGACGTAATCGACGGCGTGCACGAAATTTTTGCCGGTGACTGGGAGATGGACGGCAGCGAAGATGCCCATAGGTCGCACATGGTGGCCATGCGTGGCTGGTGCGATGGCGAGCGCGGCGCCGGGATGGAAGGCGGCGAGAGCTTGGATGATGTGCTGGCGCGCTACCAGCCGGTGCTGGAGGACATTGCGGAGCAGCTTGCCGACGACCACGATGTCATCCTTGTCAGCCACGGCGCCGCCATCCGCGTGGTCACCAAACATGCCACGGGCGTTGACGCCGACTTTGCCTATACCGGCTACCTGGCCAATTGCCGCTTTATGGTGATGGAACCGCGCGGCAAGGACTTTGGTGAGTGGACGTTAACCCGGTGGGCGGATACGGAGCTCTAGCCCCAGCCCAAGCGGTGCAGCTCCTCTTCCTCGAGGCCAAAGTAATGGCCGAGTTCGTGGAAGACGGTGACCTTGACCTGCTCTGCTAATTCTTCCTCGCTGCCGGACCAGCGCTGCAGCGTGTTGCGGTAAATGAAGATCGCATCGGGCAGGAAACCGGTGTGATCGAAGGTGCGGTGAGGCAGTGCCACACCCTCGTAGAGCCCTAGCAACATAGGGTTATCGGGATTTTCATCTTCGACCAAGATGACGAGGTTGCGCATGCGGCGCACGAATTCGTCGGGGACTTGATCGAGCGCCTCGTTGACCATCTCATCGAAGCGCTCTTCTGATACCTCCACCATTAGGGCGCTGGGGCCGGTGCGGGGGCGGCGGACTCGGGTGCCGGATTATTGTCCTTGCTCTCACGCAGTGGATTGCGCTCAGGGCGTTCCTCCGGCGGTTGGCCGTCGATAGTCAGCGCCTGGCGGCCACCGGTAGCGGAACCGGTGATGGCAGAGAAACCGCCGCCTTCGCGGGCGTGCACAAGGGAGCAATTGACGGACTTGGTGCCGCCGTTCCACGAGGCCTCGGTGATAGAGCCCCAGAATGGTTGCAACGTGGACTGGTAGAGCTGTTCCTCGCCGCCAAGGTAGTCCTCGGTGGCGGCGGTACACGTATCGGACAGGAACTTGTCCATATCCTTGCCGTCCGGGTAACCGTCAGGGAACTGCTTGCCCACATCGATGACGGAAACGGTCTCCATCTGGTGCGGCTTGGCGCAGTCGACGACGTGCGGAACCTGCTTATCATCGATGGCCAAGCATTCGCCCGGCTTGGCGAGGTTAGCCTGCTCGGAGGCCTCGACGTTGCCGGTAGTAAGCTGCGGTACGCCGTGATCATCGGTGGTTTGCAGGCCGCACAGCAAGGTGCGGTCGCCGCGATCCCAGGCGGACTGCGGCGGCAGAATGGACGCCACATCGTACTTGCCATTCGGATCCCATTTACCGTGCAGGTAGCCCACAGTGGCGGATTCGCACAGCTCATCGCGCAATTGGTGTTGGCGGGTAAGCGCTGGGCGGGTGGCATCAGGGCCGAATTCGCTGGTGGGGTAGACGCTGAGGTCTTCGGTCTTGGAAACCTCGAAGCGGTGCTGATCGGAGCACGGTACTTCCTTGAACCCGGTGGCGGAGCCATCCTGGGCGATGTCCCACGTCAAGCAAGCGCCGGCGGCCGCAGCGGTGAAGGGCTCCGGTTTAGGAGCGGCGGTTTCTGAAGTATCCCCGCTATTGTGCTGCTGGGCAGCGGTAGTGTCTTCGCCGCCCGATTTGTGGGAGCTGATAACGCCATAGATGCCCATGAAAACGGCCGCCGCGATTGCCGCAATCAAGACAATCTGGACGGCCACAGCGGAACGCCACGCAGGTGATTTCTTCATAAGGCCTTTAATCTTACCTTTTAAGCAGGGTGCTGGCTAGATACTGTTCTCCCTAGCCACCCGGGTAGTCAGGCGGTAGCGGTCGGTGCGGTAGACGGAGGAACACCACTCCACCGGCCTATCGCCCGAGCGGGAGTAGCGCACGATGTGCAGCAGTGGGGTGCCCACGGGGACGTCGAGAAGCGGGGCAGTGTCCGCATCGGCTGAAATCGCCGAGACCGTTTGATCCGCATCGGTGATGGGGATATCAAAGACGGAGTCGAGGATGGCGTAGACCGAATTGTAGGTGTCATTTTCTAGCAGGCTGGGCGCATACG
This sequence comes from Corynebacterium tuberculostearicum, assembly GCF_030229345.1. GTDB lineage: Bacteria > Actinomycetota > Actinomycetes > Mycobacteriales > Mycobacteriaceae > Corynebacterium > Corynebacterium tuberculostearicum_G. Next base: position 26,011 of record NZ_JASPGP010000007.1, read on the forward strand.
TGGAGTTATACCAACCGTCATCAATGGAGTAGGGCTCGCCATCGCCCAAGCGCAGGCGGCGAAGGTGAATATGTTCGGTTTGGGCAGGCGTATCAAAAAAGAGGGCGGCATCCTCCGGGGCGCTGCTGCGTCCGCTGGTAAGGATTTTGGAGGAGGCGGTGACGTCTTGTGCGCCCATCTCATCCGAGAATGAGGCTAGGTGGAGCCGGGAGACAAGGGGATTGGGCGCTACGAAGGTGCCCTTTCCGCGGACGCGCCGCAGTTTTCCGGCCGCGACAAGATCCCCGATGGCGCGGCGTACCGTGATCCGTGACACGCCATAGGTTTCTTCAAGAAGCCTCTCGCCGGGCAGGATATCGCCGGGTTTGAGGGTCGTGCGGCACAATTCTTCGAGGATATTGTGCAATTGGGTGTGTTTTGGAACGGGACCGTCCGTAATTGTGCGGGCGGGGAGCTGAACGGCGGACATAAAGCCATCATAATTCGCTGGTTATTACCACCGCAAGGTGTTGCCAATACGCTAAACTTACATTCGTGATTGATCTCAAGCTACTCCGCGAAAACCCTGACGTTGTCCGTGCTTCCCAGGTGAACCGAGGTGAGGATCCCTCCCTCGTAGACCAGCTCTTGGAAGCTGATGAGCAGCGCCGCGCTGCTATCCAAAAGGCCGACGAACTGCGCTCCGAGCAGAAGGCTTTTGGCAAGAAGATTGGCCAAGCCTCCCCAGAGGAGCGTCCGGCACTGCTGGAGGGCTCTAATGAGCTGAAGGCCAAGGTCAAGGAGGCGGAAGAGGCACAGTCTGCCGCCGAGGCCAAGGTGGAAGAGCTACAGTACAAGCTCGATAACGTGGTCGAAGGTGCCCCGGCCGGCGGCGAAGATGACTTCGTAGTGGTCGAAGAAGTAGGCCAGATTCCTGAGTTCGACTTCGAGCCAAAGGACCACCTTGAGTTGGGCGAGTCCCTCGGCCTTATCGACGTCAAGCGTGGCGCCAAGGTAGGCGGCGCTCGTTTCTACTACCTCACCGGCGATGGCGCCTTCCTGCAGCTGGGAATGCTGATGCTCGCGGCGCAGAAGGCGCGCGAAGCTGGCTTCAAGCTGATGATCCCGCCAGTTCTGGTTCGCCCAGACATTATGTCCGGCACCGGTTTCTTGGGCCAGCACTCCGATGAGATTTACTACCTGCCGGCCGACGATATGTACCTGGTCGGTACCTCTGAGGTGGCCCTTGCCGGTTACCACAAGGATGAGATCATCGACCTCTCCAATGGCCCGCTGCAGTACGCCGGCTGGTCCTCCTGCTTCCGCCGTGAGGCTGGCTCTCACGGTAAGGACACCCGCGGTATCCTGCGCGTCCACCAATTCGACAAGCTGGAAATGTTTGTCTACTGCAAGCCGGAAGACGCGGAAGAAATGCACCAGCGCCTTCTGTCCATGGAAAAGGACATGCTTGCGGCCATGGAACTGCCCTACCGCACCATCGACATTGCCGGTGGCGACCTCGGTTCTTCGGCGGCCCGCAAGTTCGACAATGAGGCTTGGGTTCCTACCCAAGGCACCTACCGTGAGCTGACCTCCACCTCGAACTGCACCACCTTCCAGGCTCGCCGCCTGTCCACCCGCTACCGCGACGAGAACGGCAAGACCCAGACCGCAGCTACCCTGAACGGCACTCTGGCGACTACCCGCTGGCTCGTTGCCATTCTGGAAAACCACCAGCAGGCCGACGGCTCCGTCGTTGTCCCTGAGGCCCTGCGCCCGTTCGTGGGCAAGGATGTCCTGACCCCGCAGTAAGTCCGCCGTCGTCCTGGAGAGTTATGAACGCTGCGACGAATTTCCTGTACCGCCAGATCACCCACATTGGCAGGGGGGTGACTCTGGCACAGAGATTAAAAATGCGCCTTTCGGGGGAAGAAAATATCCCCGATAAGGGCGGCGCGGTGTTGGTTTGCAACCACACCGGCTACATGGATTTCCTCTTCGGCGCCTTTTTGGCCTATCGCAAGAAGCGTCTGGTGCGCTTCCTGGCTAAGGCTGGAATCTTCAAAGCACCGGTGGCGGGTCCGTTGTTGAAGGCCATGCATCACGTGCCAGTTGACCGTATAGATGGCAGCGCCTCCTTCCGCCAAGCGGTACAGCTGGCCAAGGACGGCGAACTCGTGGGCGTGTTTTCTGAAGGCACAATTTCCCGCAGCTTTGAAATCCGCAGCATGAAAAGTGGCGCCTCCCGCATTGCCTATGAGGCGGGGGTGCCGGTAGTCCCACAGGTCATTTTTGGTTCGCAGCGCCTGTGGACCAAGGGACACAAAAAGAACCTGGGACGGACCAAGACCCCTGTCTTTATTACCGCCCTCGAACCGTACTATCCCACCGGCGATGCGGAGGCTGATACCGCGGAGATTCGACGCCGCATGCAAGAGGCATTGGAAGGGCTATGGGAACAGTACGAAGCCGAATTTGGACCCATGCCTGCCGGTGAATACTGGGTGCCCGCCCGTAAAGGTGGAGGGGCTCCTACCCTTGAAGAGGCAGAAGCTCGAGATGCTGAAGTAGAAACCGAGCGCCACCGCGTACGCCGGTTGCGCGACGATCTAGTGGGCCTCAAAGAACGCGTCTCGGTTACTACGGTTGACTTGGTGCGCAACCACATGGCCGCCGCCAAGGGAGCGGACGGGGAGGAGCCAAAGAATAAGGCGCGGACCGCCCCGGAGACCCTGGAGTGGATCAAGAACAACCTCAACGCCGTGGTAGAAGAGGCAACCCGCGGCTTGGATGAAGGTCGCGATAAGGTCGCGGATATCATGGCGCAGCTGAAGTCGGATGTGGCGCAAACCCAAGCGTCCATCACGGCCAGCAGTAAGGAGATATGGGCTGGTTCCGTAGCGGAGCAGGGCCTGTTGGCGGCAGCCACCCAATCCCGGCTTATCGTTTCGCGCTTGCCACACCGCATGAAGGCGCAATTTTCTTCCATCCCCCGCGTGGTAGTGGCGCAGAGCAGCGCGCTGAATTGGGAAGATGGCGCGCTAACTCCGCGATTGCACAAGGCTTTGGCAGATATCTACCCGGCGGCCGAAGTCCTGATCGTGATATCACCCGCCGGTGAAGTGGAAGTTCCGCAAGCCGTGTGGAGCGTTGTCGTTGATGAGGACGCTGTGCAGCCGCGACTCGATACCGATGCACTGTCCGTCACTGCCGCGACTGCGGTACAAGGCGTGGAGCGCATCCTTGAGGATCTGCAAGCTAAGCCGGAGGAGGCCCTGGTTTTTGCTAACGAGCCAGGAGATGAGGATTTCCTAGACCGGATGCCGGTGGTGGCGTTGGAAACTGCCCCTATTGAGGTGGTCAAAGGCGCTCAGGCGGTCACTTATTCTGCCGAGAAAGCCGGAATGTCCGAAGTGCTTGAAGCAATGGCGCGGTTAGCGCAGAAATAGCGAAGGATTTTCGTCCGCTTTGCACCCCCGCGAGGGGGTGGTTTTTCTTTTTGAATGTCTAAGTATTTTAAGAAAACTGACTGCTTACGGGCCTGAAACTTACGTGTGAGTAACCACATGTGTAACTCGCGTCCGTGACTCCTAACATAGATTTCAGGAGATAAAGTCTCTGCAGCCGCGGTGTGATACTTTCCACCGAAACCACAATTCACTGCTTTTGGCTGTGCTTTTGCCATCTCATTCATGGATTTATGGCGCAGGCACATGCAAGCACCAAGGAAGGAGATGCGGTCAGTAATGACCCAGCAAAGCAACCAATCCTTTAACCCCGAATACTTTGAAAATCTATGGAATGGGTACGCGGATGAGGACTACGACGTAGTCATCATCGGTGGCGGTTCCGTAGGCGCTGGTGCGGCAGCGGACGCCGCTACCCGCGGCCTCAAGACCGCCGTCATTGAGGCGCGCGACTTCGCCGCAGGTACCTCTTCTCGCTCCTCCAAGATGTTCCACGGTGGCCTGCGCTACCTGGCCATGTTTGACTTCCGCCTGGTGGCGGAGTCCCTCAAGGAGCGCGAGCTGAACATGTCCACCCTGGCACCCCACCTGGTGAAGCCGCTGAAGTTTATCTTCCCGCTGACCCACCACGTATGGGAGCGCGTGATGATGTTTGGTGGCTTTACTCTTTATGACCTCATGGGTGGCTCGAAGAGCGTGCCAATGCAAAAGCACCTCACCCGCAAGGGCGTGCTGAAGGTGACCCCGGGTCTGAAGGACGATGCCATTGTGGGCGGCGTGCGCTACTACGACACCTTGGTTGATGACGCCCGCCACACCATGACCGTGCTGCGTACCGCCGCCGAGTACGGTGCCGACGTGCGTACCAATACCGAGGTCATTGGCTTTGACAAGGACCGCGGCGGCCGCATCGTAGGCGCCAAGGTGCGCGATACCGCCACCGGCCGCGAGACCACCGTGCGCGGCAAGGTCTTTATCAACGCCACCGGTGTGTGGAATGACAAGATTCAAGAGATGGCCGGTGTGGAGGGCAAGTTCACCGTTCACGCCTCCAAGGGCGTGCACATCGTCGTGCCGAAGGATGCGCTCGATGCAGACGCAGCCCTGTGCTTCGTCACCGAAAAGTCCGTCCTCTTCGTTATCCCGTGGGGCGAGTACTGGATTATCGGTACCACCGATACCGATTGGGAAAAGGGCCTGTCCTTGCCAGATCCGGCACCAACCAAGTCCGATATTGACTACATCTTGGATCAGGTTAACCAGCGCGTGCGCCGCAAGATCACCCGCGATGACATCGTGGGTGTCTACTCCGGACTGCGCCCGCTGCTGTCCGGCAAGTCCGATTCCACCACCAACCTTTCCCGTAACCACGCCGTCGCACGCGTGGCCCCAGGCATGGTCTCTGTCGCCGGCGGTAAGTACACCACGTACCGCGTCATCGGTAAGGATGCCGTGGACTTGGCAGTGGAGGAGCTGGATACCAAGGTCCCAGAGTCCATCACCGAGCAAACCCCGATCCTGGGCGCCGCCGGCTATCACGCCTTGGCCAACCAGGTCCCATCCTTGGCTCGTCGCTACAACCTGAGCGAGAAGTTCATTGAGCACCTGCTCGGCCGCTATGGCTCCCTGCTGGGTGAGGTTTTGGCACCGGCAGCAGAGGATGCCTCCCTGCTCGAGCCAGTTCCGGGTGCCGAGTCCTACCTGTGGGCCGAGGTCCGCTACGCCGTCACCCACGAGGGTGCATTGCACTTGGAAGACATCTTGTCCCGCCGCCTGCGCATCGCCATCGAGTACGGCGACCGCGGTGTGAACGCCGCCCCGGGCGTTGCTGATTTTGTAGCACCGCTGCTGGGCTGGAGCGACGCCGACAAGGAGCGCGAGGTATCCCAATTCAGGGCCCACACGCAGGCCGAACTTGAAGCAGAAGCTGCGGTAACTGACCGCGAGGCCAATGACATTTTGGTGCGCGCAGGATCCGCCCGACCCACCCAAAACGAGGTATAAGTTATGACCGGATTTGATGCATTCCTGTGGGAGTTTATCGGCACTGCGTTGCTGCTCCTTCTAGGCAACGGCGTATGTGCGCTGGTAAACCTGCGCACCTCTGGCGCGCGCGGCTCCGATTGGATCGTAATCGCCCTAGGCTGGGGCCTTGCGGTTTTCGTCGGCGCGAGCGTAGCCGATCCCACGGGCGGGCACCTTAACCCCGCCGTCACCGTAATGTTGGCCGTCAATGGCTCGCTCGAGTGGTCCCTGGTCCCGTACTACTTCCTGGGCCAGATCCTCGGCGCTATCCTCGGTGCCATCCTGGCATGGGCTGCTTTCAAGCAGCTTTTCGACGCCAATAATTACGACGACGCCGGAAACGTCACCGGCGCCAATAAGGACACCAACGGTATCTTCTTTACCAAGCCGGCACATCCTAAGAACGGCTGGAATGCGGTGACGGAGTTCATCGCCACCTGCGTGCTGTTGATGTTCATCGCCTTCGGCCCCACCGGCGGCGAGCTTGGCCCAATGAGCTACTTCGCTGTTGCTTTCGTTGTGGTGGCGGTCGGCCTGTCCCTTGGTACCCCTACGGGTTATGCCATCAATCCGGTCCGTGACCTGGGGCCGCGAATTGCTTATGCATTCATCTTGCCCATCCAGGACAAAGGCAGCGCGAATTGGGGCTATGCTTGGGTCCCCATCGTGGCCCCGTTGGTCGCGGCCGTAGCCGTTGGCCTGTTGTCCGTTGCGCTCTAATTCCATCTTCGTATAGGAGACTAGACACATGACTAACAAGAAATACGTCGCCGCTATCGACCAGGGAACCACGTCGACGCGCTGCATCATCTTTGACCACAACGGCGAGCAGGCTGCCGTAGGCCAGCTCGAGCACGAGCAGATCTTCCCGGAAAAGGGCTGGGTAGAACACGACCCAGAAGAAATCTGGAGCAATACCCGTCGCGCCGTCGGTGAGGCTCTTGCCAATGGCGATATCACCGTCGAAGACATTGACTCGGTAGGTATCACCAACCAGCGTGAGACCACCGTGGTGTGGGATAAGCACACCGGTAAGCCGGTCTACAACGCCATTGTTTGGCAAGATACCCGAACCACCGCCATCTGTAAGGAACTCTCGGGTGAGGAAGGACCAGAAAAGTGGCGCCGCCGCACCGGTCTGATTATTAACTCCTACCCGGCGGGACCGAAGGTGAAGTGGATCCTCGATAACGTCGAAGGCGCCCGCGAGCGTGCCGAGGCAGGCGACCTGCTCTTCGGCACCATTGATAGCTGGCTGCTGTGGAACCTCACTGGCGGCGCCGAGGGCGATGCCGGCCGCGAAGCGCTGCACGCCACCGACGTCACCAACGCCTCCCGCACCTTGCTTATGGACATCGAAAAGCTGGAGTGGGATGAGGAATTGTGTAAGGAAATGGGCATCCCGATGTCCATGCTGCCGGAGATTCGCCCGTCCCTGGGTGATTTCCGTACCGTGCGTGAGCGCGGCTCGCTTTCCGGCGTGCCTATCCGCGCCATCCTGGGTGACCAGCAGTCCGCGATGTTCGGCCAGGGTTGCTTCCGCGCAGGTTCCGCAAAGAATACCTACGGAACCGGCCTGTTCCTCCTGCTGAATACGGGTACCACCCCGAAGTTCTCCGAGAACGGCCTGCTGACCACCGTCTGCTTCCAGCGCGAGGGCGAGCGCCCCGTGTACGCGCTTGAGGGATCTGTATCCATGGGCGGTTCCTTGGTGCAGTGGCTGCGCGATAACCTGCAGATCATCCCCAACGCTGCGTCCATCGAAAACCTCGCGCGCGAAGTTAAGGACAACGGCGGCGTTTATATCGTGCCGGCCTTCTCCGGACTCTTCGCTCCGTACTGGCGCCCGGATGCTCGCGGCGTCATCGTGGGCCTGACCCGCTTTGCTAACCGCAAGCACTTGGCTCGCGCCGTGCTCGAATCCACCGCGTACCAGACGCGCGATGTTGCCGACGCTATGGTGGCGGACTCCGGCGTGGAGATTACCGAGCTGCGCGTGGATGGTGGCATGACTATGAATGAACTGCTGATGCAGTTCCAGTCCGATATCCTCGGTGTGGAAGTACACCGCCCGAAGAATATCGAGACCACCGCCACCGGCGCGGCCTTCGCGGCAGGCTTGGACAATGGCTTCTGGGATGACCTGAGCGTTTTGGGTAACCAGGAAGGAGACATGAAGGTGTTTAAGCCGAAGCGCGAGAAGGAAGAGGTAGAGGCCCTCTACCGTGACTGGAAGCGCGCTATTAAACGTTCCTTGGACTGGGAGGATAATGAGGACGAGGACCTGAACATCTAAGTCCTGACGTAAACTCGCGGGTATGGAGAATTTCCCTTCCCGCGCTCCTCGCCTCATCGCGAGCGATATTGACGGCACCCTGCTGGACCGCAACCACCGTGTCCCGCGTCGCAACCGTGACGCAGTGGCGCGGGCGGTCCAACAGGGTGCCTATTTTGCGCTTTCTACCGGCCGTCCGTTCCGCTGGATTGCCCCGGTGCTGGAGCAGCTGCCCGCGCGGCCGGTATGCGTGACCTCGAACGGCGCTGTGTTGTATGACTCCGCGGAGGATCGGGTGATGTCCGCCCACGAGCTTTCGCCCGCCGCGTTGGCGGAAGTAGTGGATGTGGCCCAGACCGTACTGGGCACCGTGGGCTTTGGCGCGGAGCGGGCTGGGGGCTCGCTTGCCGACGCCGTCGAGGACCTCTTCGTAGTCGAGCGCCACTACTCCGAAAACGCCCTGTTTGAGGGCTTCGGAGTGGTCAGCATGGGGGAGCTAGTGGGGCAGCCGGCGGTGAAGTTCCTCATACGCAACACGGACTACTCCGCCCCAGAGCTCTATGAGCTCATTGCGCCGCACATCGATCCGGAGCTCGCGCACCTGACCTATTCCATGCAGGAAGGAATCTTGGAGGTTGCCGCGCCCGATGTGACTAAGCGCCGCGGGGTGGAATGGCTGGCGCAGCACACCGGCGTCGCCCAGCAGGAGACGATCGCATTTGGGGATATGCCCAACGATATTGAGATGCTGCGCTGGGCTGGCTGCGGTGTGGCCATGGAAAACGCCCACCCGGAGGTTAAGGCGGCCGCGGATGCGGTCACCGTGGCTAACCACCAGGCGGGCGTCGCAAAGGTGCTAGAGCGCTGGTTCTAGTCGGTGAAGATGTCTACCTTTTCCGTTTCGGTGTTGTAGACAATCTCGCCACCCTGGAACTTCACGCGGATTTCCTTGCCATTCTTTTCCTCGTTGGAGAGAGGCAGGCCGAGCTTGGAGGCATTATCGCCCTCGGACCACTTCTTGGCGATCTCACCCGTAAGCGCCTTGGTGCCGGACTCCTTGGAAGAAAGCACCACGCCATTTTGGAAGAGCTGGTAGAGGATCTTGCCGTCATCGGTGGTATCCGGGCCGCCGACTGCTAGACCCAAGACCGGGCCGAAGGCATTGAGCACGGAGGTCCAGGATTCCTTCAAGCCCTCGTTGCTGGAGACCTGGACAACCTTGTTGACAATCTCCGGGATATCCCCGGTGGTCAAATTGCCCGCCACCTTCTGATCGGTATCAGGCTTCTGCAGGCGGTCATTGGCGATGAGCACGCCGAAGACGGCGGCAGCGATTCCAGCGAGGGCGGAGATGGTCGAGACTGGGACCTCGACGTTGCCCAGCGAGGACATGATTTCTTCGCCCGCCTGCTGCGGGGTCTTGGGGGTATTTGGCCGTGGAGACTTTTGCCAGTTCAGGTCCGTGCTGTTCTTGCCGGACTTGATGGCGTCCGCCTTGCGCTTGGTGTTCTTACGGATTTCATCCCAATGGCGCGTGGTGTACTGGCCCGGGCAGGCCGTGTAGTGAAAATCATTATGGCCCGCGAACGCCGGCACGGTGGCCATGGTTCCTGCAGGGAACTTGGAGCCGTTGAATCCGCCGGAGTACAAGCTGGCCTTGCCCATTGGATCGATGCCAGAAATAGCGGCCTTCCAGCCAGCAATCTCGGCCACGGAGTTGAGCATCTCGCGGGAAGGCTCAGCCTGCTCGTAGTTGCCAATCATGGAAATGCCCCAGTTATTGGAGTTGAAGCCACCCACGTGGGCACCTTGTACGGCCTTGTCCAAGCCGCCGTAGCGGCCTTCATAGATGGTACCGAACTTATCTACCAGTACGTTGTAGCCGATATCGCACCAGCCCAGGGTCTGCGCATGGTAGTCGTAGGCACCGCGTACCTGTGCCGCCGCCTGCGCGCGGGTGTAGTTATTGCTACCCGCGGTGTGGTGCAGGGTCATGGCCTTGATGCCATCGTCGTAGGTTGGCTGCTGGCAGCGCTTAGATTCGTCTGCTCCCCAGCCGGCGCGGGTGACTACCTTGGGCATGCCCGCGGTTTCTGCGGTGGGCTCGATGGCTTCGCCTTCTTGGGCGTTGCCGTCGATAAACACGGCGTCGAGATCCGCAACCTGGGTGCGCTCATCGGCCACGGGGGAGATATCGCCGACGTTGTACGCAAGCGGCGCGGGGCGGTTGGCATCAGCGCCCTTGGCGGCCTTGTCCAGGAGGGAGTCTTCCTTCTTGTCGAGGTTGGAACCGGTCACGAGGTCAACGTTGGCCATAGAAACCTGCACATCGTTGGTATCGCCCACGAAGATGAGTTCGGTGCCGTTCTTGCCCTCGGTGTAATTCATTGCATCCATGGGCAGCCACTCGCTCCAGGAACCGTCCTGCTGCTTGGAGCGGACGAAGGAGTTGATATCTCGCTTGCCCTCCCAGGTGACGGCGAACATGTTGAAGGTTTCGTCGCGGTGGAACTGCTTGACCGCGCGGCGGCTTTCGCCTTCGCCCTGAGCGGCTACGGCTGGGTCATCGACGACGATGGATTCGCCGTCACTGAAGCTAGAGGAGGAATTTTTGACCTCAATGGGACCGCCGTTGCCGGAGTCTTGGGTCTTGAGAACTTGCTGTCCGCCGAATGCGGCCGTCACGGCGAGCGCGATGGAGGTGACCGCCGCGATGACGGGGGTGGACCATTTTGACCTGGTGGGTACTAGTCGACGTCGTTGTTGCACTGTTATCTCCCTAGGGTTGTGCAGCTGTAAAAACCGTTGCCAAAGTTAAGAGTTGATAGTGATGGTACGTTTGTGACCTCTGTGAAATCTGTTGCGACACGCCGATGCACCGTGTCAGCTGCCGTAGTGCAATAAAGTGGAGGCCATGACTTCTTATGACCTCATCGTTGTTGGCTCTGGATTTTTTGGTCTAACGGTTGCCGAGCGCGCCGCTAGCCAGCTGGATAAGAAGGTGCTCATTGTGGAGCGCCGCAATCACCTCGGCGGCAATGCCTACTCCGAGGCCGAACCCACCACCGGAATCGAGGTGCACAAGTACGGCGCGCACCTCTTCCACACCTCTAATAAACGCGTGTGGGATTACTGCAATAAGTTCACCGACTTCACCGACTACCAGCACCGCGTGTTTGCCATGCACGATGGCACCGCCTACCAATTCCCGATGGGCCTGGGTCTTATCAACCAGTTCTTCGGCCGCTACTACTCCCCGGATGAGGCCCGCCAGCTCATTAAGGATCAGGCCGGCGAATTCTCCCCGGAAGAGGCGCAAAACCTGGAGGAGAAGGCCATCTCGCTCATCGGTCGCCCGCTGTATGAGGCCTTCATTCGCGATTACACCGCAAAGCAGTGGCAGACCGATCCGAAGGAGCTGCCGGCCGCGAATATCACCCGCCTGCCGGTGCGCTATACCTTCAATAACCGCTACTTCAACGACACCTATGAGGGCCTGCCGGTCGACGGCTACGCGGCATGGCTAGAAAACATGGCTGACCACGACAATATTGAGGTCCGCCTGGATACCGATTGGTTCGAGGTGCGCGAAGAGCTGCGCGCCGAGTCCCCAGATGCGCCCGTGGTCTACACCGGCCCACTGGATCGCTACTTTGATTTTGCCGAGGGCGAGCTGGGTTGGCGCACCCTCGACTTTGACTTGGAGGTGCTGGATACCGGTGACTTCCAGGGCACCCCGGTGATGAACTACAACGATGCGGACGTGGACTACACCCGCATCCATGAGTTCCGCCACTTCCACCCGGAGCGCAAGGATAAGTACCCGAAGGATAAGACGGTCATCATGAAGGAGTATTCGCGCTTTGCCGATAAGGGCGATGAGCCGTACTATCCAATCAATACCCCAGAGGACCGCACCAAGCTGGAGGCTTATCGCAAGCTCGCCGCCCAGGAATCGAAGGAGAACAGGGTTCTCTTCGGCGGCCGCCTGGGCACCTACCAGTACCTGGATATGCACATGGCCATTGCCTCAGCGCTGAGCTTGTTCGACAACAAGCTGGCTCCGTTCTGGAACGAGGGTAAGGCGCTTGAGCAGGAGCGCGGCCACTAAGCCGAAATCCGTCAACAGAACGCTTAACACTCAACACACCACCCAACACACCACACTATGGAGTGTTGGGTGGTGTGTTGTATGTAGTGTTGTGTAGTGTTGCGCAGACCGGGAAAATTATGTTTGAACTGCGAAAGCATACCGTACTGTGAGAATTTCGGACGAGGAACACGTGCGAACACTACACAACACACCACAGTGTGTGTAGTGTTGTGTGTAGTGTTTGAGGGCGTTCAGGAGCGTTGAGCGCTGATAGGGGTGAGTGATTGTGGTCTGGGATGATGACCAGGCGGAGATCGCCGAGATCATTGGAAGCCTGCGATCTCAGGACACCGATACGCGCGCTGTCGAGGTCAAGGCAGCTGCGGGAGGTTTTCCCAAGAAGCTCGTTCGCTCTATCTCTGCCTTTGCTAACGGGACCGGTGGAATCATCATCTTGGGGCTGGATGAAGACAACGGGTTCGTTACGGTACCAGACTTTGATGCTACTGCCATGGCGGATGCCCTGGCTGGCGCATGCGCAGACCTCGTGACCCCGTCGGTTCGCGCCCAGATCGACATTGTTGAGTGGGAGGGCGCGAGCATTGTCGTTGGCACCATTCCCGAATGTGCTCCTTTTGAGAAGCCCTGCTGGGTCGTTTCTCAGTCGAAGTATCACGGCAGCTATATCCGGGTCCATGATGGGGACCGCGTACTAAAGCCATACGAGATCGACCGGCTGGAGGAAAACAAGACCCAGCCGGAATGGGATCTGGAGCCGGTTCCGGCTGCTGACATCGACGATCTGGATCCTGACATTGTGGCCGAGATCTTGGCCCGCGAGCGCTCCATCCATGAACGCATTTTTGGACGGTTGAGCGATGAAGAGGCGATGTTAGCGCTCCACCTGATTACCCGGAACGACAACGGAAAACTAGTGCCAACTCTGGGCGGGCTCATGGCAGCGGGCACTTACCCGCAACAGTTTTTCCCGCGGCTCAACGTGACCTTTGCAGCATATCCCGGCACCGATAAAGCGGCCGGGTTGGGCAAGCAGCGCTTCCTCGACAACGAAAGTCTGGTGGGGCCCATTCCGGTGCTGGTCGCGGATGCCGTGCGGGCAGTCCGACGCAATATGCGCGTCGGAGGCGTAATCGCGGGAGTCTTCCGTAAGGACTTGCCGGACTATCCTCCGGAGGCCGTGCGTGAGGCAGTCGCTAATGCGCTTATGCACCGTGACTATTCGCCGCAGGCGCGGGGCACGCAGGTACAAGTGAACCTGTATGTCGACCGGCTGGAGATCCTCAACCCCGGTGGTCTTTATGGAACGGTCACCGTTGATCGATTGGGCACTGCGGGTATGTCTAGCGCGCGCAATCAGCATTTGTCTGCGCTGCTGGAGGTGACTCCTGCCGGTGACGGAGATGGGTACGTTGCGGAAAATCGTGGTACCGGATATATCGAGATTCTCGACCAACTGGAACAGCAGCTGCTGCCGCCGCCGGTACCACGGGATTCATTGACCGAATTTGAACTCACCTTTGCGCGGCGAAATCCGACTACCCCGGAGCGCACCGCGGCGTCGGGCGGCGGAACCCGCGGGCGCGTGCTCGACTATCTTCGCGAACACAGGACAGCGTCCAGCCGCGAATTGGCAGGGGCTGCAGAGCTGTCCCTCAACGGAGTGCGCAGGATCATCAACGAACTTGTTGAGGAAGGCGTCATCGTGCGCACTGAGCCGCTGAAGAGCCCGAAGCAGCGCTATCGGCTGCAGGGCTAACCACGGTGTTCAACGTTACCTTGTTCGCGCGCCGCCGCTGAATACCTTGGCGCGAATTTCTCCATCTGTTCAAGCACGAGCTTGATGGCCTCCGGCGCCTTGTCCGGTGGATATTTGTAGTCGCGTAGCAACCTGCGGACCGAGCGGCGTAGTTTCGCGCGTACGTCATCGCGTACTGTCCAGTCGGTCTTTGCATCGCGACGCAGCATGGAAACGAGCTGGCGTGCGATTTCAGCAAGAACTTCGTCGTCCATGAGCTCGGTTGCGGATTCGTTTGTCGACACCGCGTCGAAGAAGGTGAGCTCGTCATTGCCTAGTGGTGGGGTGAATTGTTCACCGCGTTTGCTTTCCTTGACAATCTCCTTGGACAGGCGGATGAGTTCGGCGATGATTTCAGCGGCCGTGAGCTGCTGATTGGTGTACCGATTCATCAGCTCAGTGATCCGCTCGGAGAACTGCTTGGAGCGCAGCTCGTTGTTTCCTGTGGCGGTGCGGGCTTCCTGCTGGAGCTGGCGGCGCAACGCATCAATGAGCAACGAGACCTCCGAGGGGGATTGTTTGTCCTTGAACAGGTCGACGGTGAGATCCTGCAAGTTCGGAATCTCAATCCCGGCCTGGCGGTAGATGTCGATGACACCGGTGGCCTCAGCCGAATCAACGACCAGCTTGCCTAGGGCGTTGCGGATGGAGTCGCTAATCGGCTCGCCATTGGCCACGCGGTCGCCTGCATCGAGCTTGATGAGCCAGTTCTTGACCTCGGAATAGAACTGCACGCTCGGACGGAATTCATCGGCGGCAGGGCTGTTGGACGCAAGCGCCCATGCACGCGCGAGCCTTCCAGCCTGACGCTTGAACTCATCAGCGACGGGACGCGCGTTTGGCTTCTCGGGGTCGTAGTTGCCTTCGGTCTTCGGATTGCGCAGGAAGCCCGTGACATCGAGCAAGGCACGGCGAAGGTTGGCGTCATCGATGAAAGCGGTGTTCTTCCATTCGATTCCCACAATGTCGTCGAGACGAGCCAGGAATCCCTTCGCCAGAGTTAGTGCTTCTTCGACGTCCTGTCCCGTGACCTTCGTGCCGTCGTCGGAGGGGTTGAGTGTGAACTCAGCCAGCGCCTTCTCCAGGTTTTCGACCAGCGGAGCATAGGCGACAAGGAGGCCATCCTGCTTGTCTCGGAACGTGCGGTTGACGCGGGCGAGGGTCTGCATGAGCAGCGCGCTCTTGAGCGAGCGGTCAATGTAGAGCGTGTGCAGGGGCGGCGCATCGAAACCGGTGAGCATCATGGACTGAACGATGGCGATTTCCAGCTCGTCGTCGACGTCCTTGATGCGGTTCTTCACGGCCTTGAGCGCGCTCGGGCGGCGCATATGGACCTTGAGCTCATCCGGATCGGACGGCGCGGCAGAGTAGATGACCTTGATTTTTCCCTTGTCATCGGCATCCGAGTGCCACTCAGGGCGCAGCGCCACGATCTTGGAGTAGAGGCGTGCTGCGATGGAACGCGTGGCGGTCACGATCATGGCTTTGCCCGGTGCACCGATGAACTCCCGCATGTTCTCGCGGCGGTTTTCCCAGTGGCGAACAAAGTCCTCAGCGAGCGCATCCAAGCGGTCGTCGGAACCGTAAATGATTTCCAACGCGGCGACGGAGCGCTGAATCCGGTCGCGCTCGACTTCGTCGAGACCCGTGAGCACTTCCTCAGCGGTGTCATCAATCTCGTCATCGGTAATCCCAGCAATGCGCTTGAGTGGGATGAGGCGCGGTTCGAAATACACGGGAACGACGGCACCGTCCTCGACGGCGCGGTTCATGTCGTAGATGTCGACGTCATCACCGAAGACCTTGCGCGTATCGCGGTCCCATTCCTTGAGCGGGGTACCGGTAAACGCCAACATGGTGGCATTCGGTAGTGCATTACGCAGGTGCTGCGCGTAACCGTCAGCCGCGGTGTCGCCAAAGCCATAGTGCGAGCGGTGAGCCTCATCAACGATGACCACAATGTTGCTGCGGTCAGAGAGCAACGGGTGCTCCTTTTCGCGGAGCTCGCCCTTTCCATTCAAGCCAAACTTCTGGAGCGTGGAGAAGTAGATGCCGCCGGAGGTCTTCTGTGAGAGCAGCTCACGCAACTCAGCACGGGACTCGATATTGCGCGGTGCCTCCGGCAGGATGGTGGACCGGTTGAAGGTCTCAAATAGCTGCTCATCCAGCTCGGTACGGTCATTGAGCACAATGACGGTCGGGCTGAGCATCTCGGGCCGACGCATAATCTTGGCGGCGTAGAGCTCCATCTCCATGGACTTGCCCGCACCCGTCGTGTGCCAGATGACGCCAGCGCGCTTGTCGCCGCGCGCCGCCGTGATCGTGGAACCCACAGCCTTGGTCACCGCGAAGTACTGGTGCGGCTTCGCGATGCGCATGACTAGCCCCTCGGCCGTGTCATCGAACGCCGTGAAGTCGCTGTAGAGTTGTCCAAAACGCTCCACATTAAACAGACCATCAAGCAACAGGTCCAGCTGCGTGACCGGCTCGCCGGCCACAACCATGTTGTTGGGGTCTACCGGGCTGCCGTCCTCATCTACATTCCACGGCGCAAAGTGGTTCCACGGAGTAAACGGCGTACCGTACTTCGCGCTGAGGTCATCCGAAGGAATCACAATATTGGCAAAGCGGAAGGCCATGCCGAATTCCTTGACGTAGGTCTGCAGCTGGTTGTGGGCGCCCTCGACGGAGGTATTCGCGCCCGTCTTCTTCAGCTCAATAAACGCCAGCGGCATGCCGTTGACGTAGCAGACCACATCGAAGCGACGCTCGCCGTCCAGGTTCGCAACGGTGACCTGGTTGAGCGACAAATAGTCGTTCATGTGCGGATGCGAGGACAGGAAGCAGATGGTTGGGTTCTGAACGTTGCCCTCGTGGTCGATGTACTCGATACCGCGGTAGCCTTCCACCAGAATCTGGTGAATGCGCCGGTTCTCCGCAATCGCGGACTGTGACTTCGGCGTGATGACCTCACCAATCGCCTGGTCGAGGTACTCCTCCGGTACGCCCGGGTTGAGGTTGCGCACGGCATTGTGCAGACGCCCGCGCAGAACGATGTCATTCCAGGTGTCGCGCTCGCCGGAGCCCGGCGCAAAGTCCGGGCCGTGGCCGGCCTGCCATTCCAGTTCCGCCAGGTGGTCCTGAACAATGAGTTCGAGGGATTCTTCGCTCAACATGAGCTTCTCCTTAGGAGTTGTAGGGGTAGGGTTGCTTAGCTTTCCGACGCCGCCTCATCCGCAGCGTCCTCCGCCTCACCGACTGTGATGCGGCCGCTCATGAGGAGAGGAAGGAGCTCGTCGCGGGTGCGGGCGAGTTGTAAATTCTGGCTCTCAAGGCTTGTGGCAAGTCTCCAAAGTGAATTTCCGAGTTGATTCGTTTCTTCCGACATCTGGGCGGGGACTTCGACTTCCTGGTCTAAATCGCCACGCTTAATATGCCCCATCGTTGTGGCCTTACCAGCGGCAATCATTTGGAAATATTCGAGCTGAGCATCGATTGCTTGACGGAGAGCCCATAAATCCAGTTGTCCATTGGGAACCACTTTGAAGATGTGTTGATTGACAATTGCCTGGTCATAGGGCCAACGCTTGGTTATAAGGGTACCGGACCAAGAAAATAGAAGGTCGCCTGGATTTACCTCGTTGTCTGGATCTGCATCGAAGTCGCTGAATACGGTCTTTCCGCCAATGCCAGAATTCATTTCTGCAATGCGGACGACAACCCGGCCGGTTCCAGACGCGCCTTTAGTGAATGCTTTGCCATTGATGAATGAAGCCAATGAGCTAAGTGGAACGTCAATGTTGCTAAGAGAAAGTTCTTTTTGCCAAAGGGCTCTTAGGATTTCATCGATTTTTGAAATTGACGTTTGGTTTGCGGCGATTTTATCGTCGAGAGCCCTGAGTGGAGCAGATATGGATTGTTGTTGTCGTACCGAAAAATCGGGCAGTTCCAGTTGCTCCAGCATTCCTTTCGTGAGAGCAGCTCGAGACGCTCCGGATGATGCGAGCATCAATAAGTGCTGTTTTACCTCGGGGGAATACAACCAGTACATAAGCCAGTAAGGGTCGAGCTGGTCTGGATTTGCTCGGATGATAGCGACGTGTTGATTGACACGGGCTTGCTGTCGGCGGTTCCAGATTGCGACTCTTGCCGTTGAGTCACCGGTGATATTTAAGAGCACATCATTGAGGTGGACACTGACACCTTCCATCGCTTGAGCTTGTTCTTCAGAAATAAAGGCTAGGCCTGATTCGTGGAATGACAGATCTAGTATGTTCTGGGAGCGGATAATCGGAATTCCGGAGTCGATGTAGGCGCTCTTGCCGCCACGAGGTGTCGAGCCTGAGCCAATTTTGGTAGTCAGTTCTTTCAGGTTGGGCATGTTACTTCAACCTCCCAAGCTGTTCGCGCACGACCTGGTCGAGGCGGGCGGCGTCGTCAAGCGCGGCGGTGAGTTCGCCGGTGAGTCGGGCAATCTTCTCGTCGATGGGCTCGTCGTCTTCTTCGGCCTCGGCGAAGCCGACGTAGCGGCCAGGAGTCATCGCGAAGTCGGCGTCGCGGATGTCATCGAGGGAGGCGGACTTGCAGAAGCCGGCGATGTCCTCGTAGGCCTCGTCCTTCGGTGCGGAGGTGCGGCCGCGCCACAGGCGGAAGGTGTCGGCGATCTTCTGGATGTCCTCGTCGCTGAAGGTGCGCTCAGTGCGGTCAATCATGTGGCCGAGCTCGCGGGCATCGATGAAGAGCACCTGGTTGGTGCGGTCAATGGTGCCCTTGGAACCAGCCTTCTTGTCCTTGGCGAAGAACCAGACGCAGACCGGAATCTGCGTGCCGCGGAAGAGCTGCGCAGGAAGTGCGATAACGCAGGAAACGATGTCGTCTTCGACCATGGCCTTACGGATATCGCCTTCACCGGAGGAGCTCGACGTCATCGTGCCATTAGCCATGACGACGCCGGCCTCGCCCTGTGAGGTGAGCTTGGAGATAATGTGCTGCATCCACGCGAAGTTGGCATTGCGCTTGGGCGGAACGCCGTATTTCCAGCGGGTGTCTTCCTCGTTGCGCGACCAATCCTTGATGTTGAAAGGCGGGTTGGCCATGACGTAGTCCATCTTTTTATCCGGATGGATGTCGCGGGCGAAGGTGTCGGCCCAGCGCTCACCCAAGCCAGCAGAGCTAATGGCGTGGATGGCCAGGTTCATCTTGGCCATGCGCCAGGTGCGCTCATTGAGCTCCTGGCCGTAGATGGCCAGAGCAGTGCGGTCCTTCTCTGTGGTCTCGAGGAACTTCTCTGCCTGCACGAACATGCCGCCTGAGCCACAGCACGGGTCGTAGACGCGACCCTGGGCCGGCTCCAGGATTTCTACGAGAGTGCGGACGACGGGGCGAGGAGTATAGAACTCACCGCCACGCTTGCCCTCAGCACGGGCGAACTTCTCCAGGAAGTATTCATAGACCTCACCCAGCAAATCGCGGGCGCGCTCGGGACCTTCCGCGGTGAAACGTGTGGTGCTGAACAAGTCGATGAGTTCGCCCAAACGACGCTGGTCAACGCTTTCCGAGGCGAAGTTCGTGGGCAGGGTACCTAACAGCGACTCATTGTCCAGCATGAGCTGCTTCATCGCGTTATCGATGAGCTTGCCGATGGACTGGTACTCCTGGCCGGTGTCGGCCGTCTTGCCCTTCGAGTTGTCACGCAGGAAGTTCCAACGAGCGATGCGGTCGACCCAGAAAACGTTCTTCTCACGGTAAGCGTCGATATCCTCCAGGTCTTCCTGGATGTACTCTTCGCTATCCCCGCGCTCCTCGCCTTCAGCACGCAGCTCCGCGCGCCGGGCGTCGAAAGCATCAGTGACGTATTTGAGGAATACCAGTCCTAGGACGATGTCCTTGTACTGGGATGCGTCCATGGAACCGCGCAGCTTGTCTGCTGCCTTCCATAAAGTGTCCTTGAGCTCTTTGAGGGTGGTGGCGGAGGCAGACTCGACGTTCTGCTCATCCTTGACTGAGTTAGTCATTTTTCTCCTTACATATAACGGTGTTTGTGTGTTTGAATGTTGAACTCTGTTATTAGCCTGGCGGGGATTGTCCACGAGATTCAGCGATGGTGACAGCACCGGTACCTATCGACATGACGAGGCCGTGCTCAAGTTCATCGAGGCTATGTAACTGTTCTAAGAGCTGCTGGCGTCGTGCGCGGAGCTGGTGTTCCACCGAGCCGAGGTGCTTCGCATTCCCACGTGGAAAGACGGGGAAGTACAGCGAGCTCAGCTCCGAGGATGTGGCCTCGTTGATGGCTTTCGCTACGAGGTACGGGACGCAAACCTTCTCAAGGGGAGTCTTGCTGCGCCCGCGGAAGGTACGGCATCGTAGTGCTTGAGCCGGCGCAGTGACTAGCTTGCCGCCTTCCTCATCGATGAGCGCGCGTGGTCTTGGGCTCTTGATGAAGACCACGTCCCCTGGCTCTGTGAGGGTGCCGCGCGGTGCAATGTCTTCCAACCGGAGACGATCGATGCAACGCGCGCCCTGTGGAATGCTCCCCAGAATTTCGGGTTCACCGATGAGTTCCAGTTTTGCTACTGCTTCAGGGGCGAGATCACGTTCGGCAATGCGGGAGCCGCTGAGTTTCTGCAGTACTCCAGTGCGAGCGTTGGTTGCGGCCTTCCACGGTAGGTACTCAAGGCGCGTTGCCCCCGATTCAGCGCGCATACCAATCTTTGGCTGCGCGTCCTCCAACCCTGCTGAACTGATGTCTAATCCTGCTTGATGCGCGGTGTGCATGAGATTGGCGGCGGAGGACGTCGACGTAGAAGAAAAGACCGAGTCATCGAGAGAATGAGTACGACTGCGCCAGGCATCAGCGGCGCGAAGAATACGACCGCGGATGAAGGTGTGCTTGCGCGCTTCATCCGGTGTGGTGAGCATGGTTGCCCAGTCTGAGACGAGACCGGGTGTCTTAAGGTCCGGCACGTCCGCGATAACGGCAGCAGCATCGGCAGAGTTGCCTTTGGCCTTGAGATTAGGGCGCTTGAGAATCCATAGTGCGCCCTGCTGCTGTCCGCGGTACGGAAAAATGCCTCGGGGCAGCCGTGCGCTGTAACGCAGCGGTGCAATTGCGCCGGTTTCAGTCGGTGCGAGGAAGCGCCGTCGGACAACCTGCGCTACAGAGTCCTCGATAAGCATGTCTGCGGTGGAAATGCAGAACATTGCGCCGCGCTCGTCCAAGTTGTCGAGCAAGTTCTGGAGGTGCTCGAAGTATTCGGGCGCATTCTTGAGAGGGAAAGGAGCAGCGTGGACGATGAGAGAATTCGCTGGGATCTCCTCGCTAGCGTCGATGAATTCCACGTTTCGGCACGCTAGTTCGGCCCAATAGAGAGAACCTGGTGCGCAGTCCTTTCGATATCCGATGTTGACCGCCAGAGTTTCTTCGAGTTCCCGGGCGAGTCCGGTGACGAAACCTAGGCTGTATTCATCAGTAGGGATGATAGGTGGAGTTGGGTTCTCTAGCGTGAGGGCTTCCGATACTGCTTGCATAGCGCGGGAAGTAAATCGGGAAGAGAGTGTTACTTGACGCTGAGCACTGAGGTCATCTGCAAGACGGGCGAGCGCGGCCGCGGGCCCGAAAGCTGCCTCGGCTACCTGCTCTGCTGCTTGTGCGATGTCAGCTTCAGGGTCATCAGAAGGAATGTTGTCTGCTGCGCGCTGGTACGCCGCAGTAAGAGAGTCGATTACTGCAGCAGAGGGCGAAAAATCCTGAGGGGAGAGAGCCGTGTTGCAGTCCAAAAGACCCAAGGCCGCGCGTGCCGGATTGTGGAGCAGCATTCGGTAGAGCGAAGAATAGAAGAGGGCATCTTCAACGGCTGTGTCGCGGCGGCCGAGCTTAGTTGCTCGCAGCCAGTCTTGAACTTCGGTGATGGCGTAGTAGGGGTGGCCATCATGTTCTCCGTAAGGGGAGGGGAAGGGCGCGATGGATTCGGAGTTAAAGCGCTGAATCCACTCGTTGACCGCGGGGCGCGTAACGCCGGTCAGCCGGGCGACATCGGCGAGTGTCAGTGTTGCGGTCACTTGAGGCCTCCTTTCATAGGGGAGTGATGGGGAATAAGGGTGAGCGGTCATTGCTGATTGCTCTGCCCAATACGTTAAACGAACTCGAGTGAAGTGCCCAGATTTTAGTCTGTTAATCGTCCTGAAGGTGGCTTAAGGCTGGTTAATTCAAACTAAAAGAGTGTCGCCCAAGAGTGGTTTAGTTTTCGTGGGGCTCGGGCTTCAAAAGCGCATGACTTGCTGACGTGTTCGGTCAGGTCCGGTGCTAAAGCGGGGGATCGATGTGCACTTTGTGGCCGATTTCCTGCTGGTGAACGTGTTGGCTGGGCTGTCTGTCGCTGTCGACATGTGGATGGCTATCGTCTCCGCGCTGAGTATGTTCGACAACAAGCTGGCTCCGTTCTGGAATGAGCGCAAGGCCCTTGAGCGGGAGCGAGGCCACTAAGCGCTATGCTTGATCACCTCTGAGGAAAGGAGGTGACGGCATGGCTGACCGCCGCATGTGGAAAATGTCGCCGGAGCGGCTGCAGGAGCACCTGAAATTGCGTAGCCGCGCATCGCGCATTCCCGATAAAAAGAAGGAACAGTCCAAGAAGGCCTGCCGGAACTCCCGGCGGGCCTTTCCGCTTTTTGGTGCAGAAACTATTGGGTTATTCCCAACCGTTTGACTTAACCCAACATTAACTATTAAAGTTAACTGTAGGTTAACAATTAGCAAACGGGACAATAATCCGAGAAAGGGGATAACAATGAACCAGTTTGAAACCCTGCGCCAGGATCTGCACGAGAACTACGGCCACGAGTACACGGCCGCGGAAATCGATGCCAAGCTCGATGAGGTTATTGCCAAGCACACCAACAAGGCGGAGCTCGATGAATTCGTGCCGCTTTTGGTGGAGCGTGAGGTGCGCGACTACTTCGGTGCTCACCGCCTGCACGTACGTTTTGCCGCCGGTACCAATAATGCGCTGGCCCAAGCCGCAGCGGAACTGACCCGCAAGCACGCCGGCGCAGCCCTCTTTGTAGATACCGCCGTTACTCACCCAGAAAACGAAGCGGAAGGTCACCTTGCCCACGTCATGAACGAGCGCGGCATGGGCGAGGCCCCGAATAAGTACCTCGATGAGGTGCGTACGGTAGCGATGCCGGATTACATCGTGTTCTTGGGCCGCGAGATCGAGCGCGATGAGGCAGGCAAGGACATCAAAATTTGGGATATTCCTGCCGCGGATACCGTGGAGGAGGCGCGCGAATTGGCTGATGACCTCGAAGCCCGCGTACTCTACATGCTCAATAAGCTGGGCATTGATCCGGTAGCCGAACCGGTCAACGCTTAGAAGCGATATGGGTTGGGCAGCTGGGAGGAGACGTTATTATTAGCTACCCAGAAGCCCGCAAACCTATAGGGCATGTAATGCGTGCCCATGCCGGGGCGCCATTCCGGCGTGCCCAGAAGCGGGGGAGTTTTACGGTCGCGCTGCGGATATAGCCTTTCGGGCAGCGCGCTCACCATGGGGTGGTAGTCTTCGAGGACGCGAGCGAAGGCGGAGTCGAAGTCTTTCCGCGACAGATCCTGGGACAGGTCTTTAATGCGCTGCGTTATCTGGCGCAAGCTGGCGTTGTCGGGCTGGCGGGAGAGGGCCGCTTGGGCGTCGCCAAGCAGCCATTGCACCTCGCCCGCGCGCACTGCAGTATCGCCGGCGCAGAAATTTTCTAGGGAATCTATCTGTGCTGCGGCCGTATTGATCTGCTTAAGCGCTTTGTAGGCCTCCTTGATGGAGGCGGCGTGCAGGGAATAGTCCTGGATGTTTTCCAGCGCCTTCAGTGTTGGCCGCGCATCGGTGTACTGATTGACCAGAGAGCGCCACTGTACCTTCAGGTAGTCGCCTGCCAAAGGGGAATGCAGGGCGTCAATCCGTGCCTCCGTGCGCTTGATGAGTTCCTCAGCCCCGTCGCGAGCGCCCTCAATATAATCGAAGCGCTTGCGCACTCGGGCGCGGCGGATGAACAAGTAGGTAATGAGGCCGACCGCGCCCAGAACCACGAGCACCATAGTGGCTGCGATGAACACGGACCACGTGGGTGCATCCTGCGCATATTGTCGGCGCACGGTGGTATCCGCGGCGGCGCGCGTCGCCAAGATCATGCCGACGGTATAGTCATCGTCCGCCAGCGCCGGCCGCATCTGGTCCAAGATGCCGTCCACGCGGCCCTCGTCATAAATCTTGATGTCTTGGCACACCTCTGTGCCGCAGTGCACGGCCATGCTATTGGGCTCAAAACCTACCGCGATGACGAGCACATTTTTCTGTAGCCCACTTCCGCTCATGAAACGTGGATGCTCGCGGGCTAAGTCATGGAACAGAGTCCGGGAAAACTCCTCGCCCGAGTTCGGATACGTAGCGTAGAGGACCTCGTGCACGGAATCCGGCAAATGCATGGACTGTGCTTGCGATTTAATGGCGTCTTCGTCCGAATTGCTGAGGATTTGGGCGTGGTCCAGAAACTCCACCGCGGGCTTTTCCTCTGCGATAGCGGCGGGCGCGCTGGCTACAGTGAGAAGACCTACTGCTGCCACGCAAGGAACCCATCTCATGAGGTTCCATCATACGGGCTCCGCGTGTAAACCGTAGTACTTATGCAAAAGCAACTACGCTAAATCGCTGACTACTGTTTATACCGTTTGGAGAATCGAAGCTATCGTGACTGCCAACAACACCCAGGCCCACGAGCCCCTGCAGCGCATCCTGCTACCTAAGCGTGGCGAGCCCTTTGATGTGCGGATGCTTTACCTCATTGAGGCCGAGCAAAACCGCGAACGCCTCAGCTGGTTTGACCGCACGTCCGTAACCATCCCGGCCGGCGAGGAAGCCTCTTTTGAGACCTACTTCAATGCCTTCCCGGCTTCTTATTGGCGCCGCTGGTCGCAGCTGCGCTCCGTGATCCTCAGCCTGGACATTGAGGGTCAAGCAAATATTTCCCTGTACCGCTCCAAGCAGGATGGCCAGCGCATTTCCGTGGCCAACCACCTGGTAGGCACCGGCCACCACGAGTTTGAGCTGCCGCTCAAAAACTTCGAGGACGGCGGCTGGCTGTGGTTCGATATCACCGCCGAGCAGGAAACCACGCTTGCCGACGCCGCCTGGTGCTCCCCCCACGCCCCCGGCCCGCAGGTGCTGCCGGATGGGACCGAGCAGCCGGCGCAGGACAAGCGCGTGGCGGTCGGTATTCCTACCTTTAACCGCCCGACCGATGCCGTGGCAGCACTCAAGGCATTGGCCGAGGACCCGGTGGTAGATGAAATTATCGACTTCGTCCTCATGCCGGACCAGGGCAACCAGCACCCCGCTGATGAGCCGGGCTACGACGAGGCAGTGGCCCACTTTGGCGATCGTTTCCGCGAGTTCCGCCAGGGCAATCTGGGCGGCTCTGGCGGCTACTCCCGCATCATGTATGAGGCGCTGGAACATACCGATTCGCCCTTCATCCTCTACATGGATGATGACATCGCCATTGAGCCGGACTCCGTACTGCGTGCGGTTCAGGCGGCCCGCTACGCCGCCAAGCCCATTGTCGTCGGTGGACAGATGCTCAACCTGCAGGAACGCTCCCAGCTGCGCACTACCGGCGAGCAGGTTAACCGTGCCGATTTCATGTGGGGCGCGGCGCCGCACGCCGTCTACGACCACGACTTTGCTAAGTACCCGCTGCGCGCCATCGGTACCCGCGAAACCCACCTGGATCCGAAAAAGTACGATTCGCGTGCGCTGCACCGCCGCGTTGACGTGGAATACAACGGCTGGTGGATGTGCCTCTTCCCGCGCATCGTGGCAGAAACCAACGGTCAGCCGTTGCCGCTGTTTATCAAGTGGGACGATACCGAGTACTCCCTGCGAGCAGCGCGCAATGGATTCCCCACGGTGACCTGGCCGGGTGCCGCCATCTGGCACATGGCCTGGGCCGATAAGGACGATGCCATTGACTGGCAGGCCTACTTCCACCTACGCAACCGCCTCATCGTGGCTGCGATGTACCACGAGGGGCCGGTCAAGGGCATTACCAAGTCCATCTTTAAGTCCACCCTCAAGCACACCATGTGCATGGAATACTCCACCATGGCCATCCAGATTGAGGCTATGCGAGACTTCCTGGCCGGGCCGGACCATCTCTTCGACATCCTGGAGTCTTCGCTGCCGCGCATCGCGCAGATCCGCAAGAACTACTCCGATGCCGTCATCCTGGAATCCGCCGATGAGCTGCCGGCTCCCACCGGCGCGCCGGGCGTGCCCACCCGCAATATCGGCGGCCGCCTGGCCAAGATTAAGAAGATCCCGTGGGCTATCAAGGGTCTCAAGCACCTCGTCAGCAAGGAAGACGCTGCGCACCATGAGGCGCCGCAGCTCAACCTCACCCCGGACGAGGCCCGCTGGTTCACCTTGTCCCGCGTAGATTCGGCCACTGTGTCCACCGCGGGTGGCACCGGCGTGGCCTTCCGCAAACGTGATCGCGATCTGGCCAAGGACCTCGTGACCCAGACCCGCGAACTGCTGAAGGAAATCGAGGAAAACTTCGATGACCTGCGCGCCGAATACCGCGCAGCACAGCCGGAGCTGACCTCGCGCGAGTCCTGGAAGAAGGTCTTCGATGCCCAATAAGCTTTCCGTAGCAGAATCGCGCGTCCTCGAATCCATCCAGGGTGCGGCCTTCGACGTGCCCGGCGTGCTTCCCACCGCCCGCGGGCTTAGCCACTGGGGCGAGCATGCCTTGGGCTGGATGGGCAGCGCTGCGGTAGGGGCGGGCATCGACAAGCGCCGCCGCGAAGGCTGGGTCCGTGTTGGGGCCGCCGCCTTCCTCGCGCATGCCGCCAGCGTGGTGCTCAAGCGCATCGTGCGCCGCAAGCGCCCGGACTATCCGTACGTGCGCGTGGGAGTAAAAACGCCCTCTAAGCTCTCCTTTCCCAGCTCGCACGCGACTTCGACCACCGCATTCCTGGTGGCGGTAAGCCGCCTGACCGGCCGCAAGGCGCCCCTTCTCGGCGTGCCGGTAATGATGGCATCGCGTATGGTGCTCGGAGTGCACTATCCAACAGACACGGCCGTGGGTGCGGCCATCGGCGCTGCTACCGCGGAGGTCGTGATGAAAGGAATGAAGCATGAGTGATGATGGAAACCAGCACTTTTTCCATTCGGAACCGCACACCTCCGGCGTAGATACCGGCCGCAAGCGCAAGCCGCCGAAGAATCTTGTCGATGGCATGATTAAGGCCCTGCGCCCCAAGCAGTGGGTCAAAAACGTCCTGGTGCTGGCTGCCCCCGCCGCGGCCGGCGCCGATGCGCTGTTCCATGGCCGCGTGCTTCTCGACGTCCTCTTGGCCTTCGTCGTCTTCTGCCTCGGTGCTTCCTCCATTTACCTGATTAACGATGCGAAGGATTGGCGAGAGGACCAAGAGCATCCGACCAAGCGCTTCCGCCCGATTGCCTCGGGCGTGCTGCCGATTAAGCTCGCCTATGTCATGGCCGTGGTGCTCATCGGCCTGTCCATCGGCCTGTCTTTCCTTGCCACCGCTGGGCCGCAGCTGGCTATCGTGATGGCGATTTATATCGCGTTGCAGTTGGGCTATTGCTTTGGCTGGAAGCATATGCCGGTGATCGATATTGCCCTGGTGTCCTCCGGCTTCATGCTGCGCACCATGGCCGGTGGCGTAGCCGCAGGCATCGAGCTATCCCAGTGGTTCCTGCTGGTGGCGGCCTTCGGCTCGCTGTTTATGGCCTCCGGCAAGCGCTACTCGGAGATCCTGTTGGTAGAACAGACCGGCGCGAAAATCCGCAAGTCCCTGGAGGGGTATACGCCCACTTACCTGCGCTTCGTGTGGACCCTAGCCGCCACCGCGGTGGTCATCTGCTACACCCTGTGGGGCTTCGAGCTCGCTAACGACGCTCAGACCGGTGGCGTGTGGTACCAGATTTCCATGGTGCCGTTTACTATCGCCATCCTGCGCTACGCGGCCGATGTGGACCGCGGCCAGGGTGGCGCACCGGACGAGATTGCACTCGAGGACCGCACTTTGCAGGTTCTCGCCTTGGCCTGGCTCGCCTGCATTGCCATGGCGGTTTATATCATGCCGTTGTTCTAGACACAGCGGAAACGATGTAGAAATTTTCTGCGGGGCTGATAAACTTTCTCCCCGTGTTTAACACCGACCACAAGAGCATCGCCCGCTGGAGTACCCCAGCGGCCGTTCTTGTGATCGGTGTTTTATCTTTCTGGGGCGGCTTCGCCCGCCGCTGGATTTCCGATGACGGCCTCATCGTCCTGCGCACCGTGCGCAACCTCGAAGCCGGAAACGGGCCCGTGTTCAATATGGGCGAACGAGTCGAGGCCAATACCTCCACGCTGTGGCAGTACCTCATCTTCCTCGTGCGCTGGGTAACCCACGCAAATCTGGAAGGCATCGCCATTTATTTGGGCCTCTTCTTGGCGGTAGCAGCAATGGTTGTCGGTACGGGGGCGTCGGCAAGCGTGCGCTCTGGAGCCGTCCTTCCGGCCGGCGCACTTGTGTATTTGGCCCTGCCACCGGCCCGCGACTTCTTTACCTCCGGCCTGGAATGGGGACTGTGCATCTTCTACCTTGCGGTGCTGTGGTGGCTGTTGCTGCGGTGGTCGCGCCCGCGCCGCCACTCCGGGAGCAATAGCGACGCCTATTGGCTCGCCTTCTGGGCCGGGCTGTCCTGGCTGGTGCGCCCAGAGCTTGCCCTGTACGGCGGCCTGGTGGGAATCGTGCTGCTCGTATCCCACCGCTGGTGGAAGATTCTTGCCGTCGCAGTGCCGTTGCCGTTGGCCTATGAGATTTTCCGCATGGGTTACTACGGCCTGCTGACCCCGCACACGGCCGTGGCCAAGTCTGCGGCCGGTTCCGAATGGGGCAAGGGCTTTACCTACCTGGCGGACTTTGCCGGACCGTACTGGCTCTTCCTGCCGCTCATCGTGCTGGCCATTGCGGGTCTGTGGAAGGCGGACCTGCGCCCCACCGCTCTCCGATCCACCGCCACTGCCACGTATCTTTTTGTGGGCGCGGCGCTCATCCATACGCTTTACGTCTTGCGTGTGGGCGGAGACTTTATGCACGGCCGCATGCTGCTGCTGCCACTTTTTGCGTTTCTGCTTCCGATCTTTGTCGTCAGCGTACGCATGTGGATCGTCTCCGTCCTCTGCGCGGTGTGGGCGCTGGTTATCGTTCTACGCGGACATCCGGTGGATCGCAGCATCTATGCGGATGAGATTTCCATCGTGGACGAGCGTGATTTTTGGACCTATGCCACCCAGCGCCAGGATCCTCCTATGCGGGCCGAAGAGTTCCTCGGCGCCAAGTTTATGGAGGACTACCAGGAGGGCATCGACGAGCTAGAGGCGGGCGACGCCATGACCTTCCGCTATATCAAGGGCGAAGATAGGTTCTCGTGGACGGCCACGCCTGCAGACCCTTCGCGCACCGATCCGCCGACCGTTTACCTGCTCAATTTGGGCCTTTCTTCCATGAACGCGCCGCTGGATGTCCGCGTGTTGGACAATATTGGCCTCAGCAACCCTTTGGCGGCGCGCCAGCCGCGCATCGAGGGCGGTCGCATTGGGCACGACAAGAGCTTGGATATGTCGTGGCAGGTGGCAGATTCCGCGGCCGATATTGACGAGATCCCGGCGTGGATTGATAAGTACGAGGCGGCCAAGGCTCGCGCCGCGCTTGCCGACGCCGATTTTCAGAAACTCTTCGCCACATACAGGGAACCCCTAACTTGGGACCGTTTCTGGAAAAATATTAAATTCTCCCTGACCGATGGCCGGACCCTCACTTTTTCTTCTGATCCCTCTGACTACCTGCGCTAATTCCTTTAGATGCAGACTTTAGGGAGAACCTAAGTTACACTATTCTGTGACATTGTTATCGATCCGTGACGTTAACGGTATACAGGTTCCGGACGATAGAACTTAGTGACAATCACCGAGTAGTTTGAAGGAGAAAGATGACTGCATCCATCAAGGGTCGCGTCCTTTCAGTCATCATGGCAGTTGCCGTAGCTATGGGCCTGGCCGTCGTGGCAGGTTCCCAGCCGGCAGAGGCAGCCAACCGCGACTGGCTGCGCCGTGACGCCACTGGTACGTGTGAGTGGGACAAGGTTGGCTGGTGGGTCCAGCGTTGCGACGTATGGTCCCAGGCTATGGGCCGCACCATCCCGGTGCAGGTTCAGCCGGCAAAGCGCGGCGGCAATGCTGCCCTCTACCTGCTAGATGGCCTGCGTGCCACCGATCGCACTAACGCATGGGTAAATGACGTTAATGCTGCCAAGACCTACGAGCCGCACAACATCACCCTCGCTATGCCCGTCGGTGGTGCCGCTTCCTTCTACGCTGACTGGCAGGGTCCTGCTACCTATGACCTGGAAAATCCGGTCAACTACAAGTGGGAGACCTTCCTGACCAGCGAGCTTCCTGGCTACTTGGAGCGCAACTTCGGTGTTGCCCGCAACAACAACTCCATTGCTGGCCTGTCCATGGGCGCCGGTGCTGCACTGACCCTGGCTGCAAAGCACCCGAACCAGTTCCGTCAGGCGCTGTCCTACTCCGGCTTCCTGACTACCACGGTCCCGGGCGCTCAGACCATGATGCGCTTTGCCATGCTGGATGCGGGCGGATTCAACATCAACGCTATGTACGGTTCCCTGTTTAACCCGAAGCGTTTCCAGAACGATCCGCTGCTGCTTATTCCGAAGTTGCGCAATACCAACCTGTACATCTCCGCAGCTTCTGGTGTCCCAGGCGCCGGCGATAGCCACTACCTGCCGGAGCACCAAGCGGCAGGTGCCGCACTCGAGTTCGGCTCCAATATCACCACCCGCGTGTGGGAAGGCGCCGCTCGCCTGCAGGGCCTGAACCCGACCGTGGACTACCCGGCACAGGGTCTGCACAACTGGGAGCAGTTCGGCTACCAGCTCAACCGCTCCAAGCCACAGGTGCTTAACGTTATGAACGCCTGGTAATTCTTGCGGCCGAATCCCCTTTCTTAAGGAAAGGGGATTTTCTTTTACGAAGCGTATCGAACAAATATTCGTCTATCTATTGCGAGCGTCTCGACGTTGCGTTAATCTAGGGGTGTCAATTCGATTGGGTGTGCGAAATTATTTAGAGGGGGAGCTTTCGTGACTACTGCTACCGCACCACCAAAACAGGCGTATTTTTCTACCAATGACATGGAAGACACCGTGTGTGTCATGGCCATGGTGCAAAGAATTCAATCATGGCAACTGTTCCAGGCAGTGTTGCCACAGTTGGAAGACGACGTTGATTGCACACTGGCTGTCTTGTCTAAGAAGCTCGGCTTTTCGCGATGGCGGGTATCAAGTGCAATCCAAGCCCACTTTCGGATGCGTGAACTGCCGCTTACTACCGCAGTACAAACAGAACATTGGATTTTGGACCTTCCGCGACTCCAAGTTATTGACGTGGAATTGCGCCCCCTCGGCGGGGATGAAACGCAGATCCAACTGGTTGACGCGGCCTTGGCAGATTTCCTCACGCCCAAAGACCCAGGACAGCACGTACCGACGGAACCGGAAATCCGAAATTTCCTACGCGGATTCATTGATGGGCTGCTGAAGCCAGATTTGTCGGCGCACATCGAGCGCGCGGTGTCCGTGTCCTATTCGGGCGGACAAGCAACGATCGTGTTGAAGACAGATAAGGCCACTGCGGCGGCAATCTCCAGGCATGTTGATAAAGCGGCAGCACAAGAGGGAGTTTCAAAGGCGGAGGCGCTGGAAAGTCTGATCTTCAACCGCACTAGTACCAAGGTGGTGATTAACACCTATCGCACTGGCGAGGATCCTTCCCGCGTCTTTATTCCTAGTGCGGGATGGTGCGATTTGGGGGAGGACTTAGCACATGACTCTGCGGTGCGAACTCTAACCGCCGAGGACGTCAAAAAGTATGTCCCCTCAGAAGAAATCCGTGCCTGGGTGCAGGGGCGGGACGCGACCTGCCGGTGGCCAGGGTGCTCAATGCCAGCGCACTATTGTCAATTGGATCACCGCGTGGAGTACGGCGACGAAGGGCCTACCAGTGTGGGAAATCTGGTGAGCTTGTGTCAGCATCACCATAACGTGAAGACGGATGGTCGGGTGAGATACATGATGGACCCGTTTACCGGAGATATTGTCTGGATGTTTGAGGATGGCACTTATGAGGTGGACCGAGCGGCAGGTCCTCTGGCGCCCCGGAATATTCATTGGAAGCTGACGTGGGAGCGATTCCTCAAGCTCAGGAGGGGTTCATTGCAAGGAATGTGAGTCGGGACTATACAGGGGCGCATGTTCGCTATTGAGAATCCAAACACAGGCAAGAGTGAAGACCAGTTTGAACGTATCGATGATTCGCAGCGCGATGACATCCTAGACCGTTCCACCGCGGCCTACGATGCATGGCGGAGCACTCGCATCGAGGAACGTGCTGCAGTTCTGTCCCGCGCAGCTGACCTTTATGAAGAGCGCATTGATGAGTTAGCCGATCATATCGGACGCGAGATGGGCAAGCTGACCCGTTGGGCCAAGGCCGAGATTCAGATTGTTGCCGATATTTACCGTTACTACTCCGAGCATGCTCACGAGCTGCTTGCTGACGAGTACCTGCCGGCCCAAAACGCGCACAAGACCGTAGTGCGTAAGGAGCCGCTCGGTCCGTTGCTGGGCATCATGCCGTGGAACTTCCCGTACTACCAGGTAGCCCGCTTCGCGGCACCTAACCTGTTGCTGGGTAACACCATTGTGCTCAAGCACGCTTCCATCTGCCCGCTGTCTTCCCAGGCATGCCAGGACATCCTGGAAGAGGCTGGTCTGCCGAAGGACGCGTACATCAACATCTACGCTTCCGGCTCCCAGATGGATGCCTTTGTAGCGGACAAACGCATTAAGGGTGTTTCGCTGACCGGCTCGGAGGGCGCGGGTGCTGCCGTGGCCAAGACCGCTGGCGAAAACTACAAGAAGTCCGTGCTGGAGCTGGGCGGCAACGACCCGTTCCTGGTCATTGATGATGAAAACCTCGAGTGGGTACTGGATCAGTTCAACTTGATTCGCATGTACAACACCGGCCAGGCCTGCAACGCGCCGAAGCGACTTATTGTGCTCGAGGACTTCTACGACCGCACTGTGGAATACCTGGAGAAGAAGATCGGGGACATGAAGGTCGGCACTTATGACGACGAGAATGCCGACATTGGTCCGCTGTCCTCCATCGGTGCTCGCGATGAGATTGTGGAGCGCCTGGAAAAGGCCGCGGCCAATGGTGACGCCAAGATTCGCGTAGGCGGCAAGAAGATTGACCGCGAGGGCGCCTACATGGAGCCTGCGCTGCTTACCGACGTCGACCCATCCACCGACGTAGGCTGCAACGAGATTTTCGGCCCTGTGGCTATTGTCTACAAGGCCAAGGATGTTGAAGAGGCCATCGAGATTGCCAATAACTCGGAGTATGGTCTGTCCAGCTCCGTGTGGGGCACCGACCTGGATGCCGCGTTCGAGGTGGCAAACCAGCTCAACGATGGCATGACGTTTGTCAACGAGGCGTCGGTAACCGCAGCAGGCCTGCCTTTCGGTGGCGTGAACCGCTCCGGCTACGGCCGCGAGCTGGCACGCTGGGGCGTCGGCGAGTTTGTCAACGAGCACCTGTACCGCGTGAGCGGACAGGATAACCCGGGCAACTCCCCGGCCATGTAGCGGCGTGTCAGTCTAGCGTAAGTCTCAAGTTCAACTTAAACTTGAGCACACGATAGACAGCTCACGCCGCAGGCATCGGTCCGGGGGAGGGGAACCCTCGGAAAGGTACCGCGGCAAATCTTCAAGGACGTTTACCTATGCGCAAAAGCACTTCCCCGAGCAAAGCTCGCAAGGGCCTTGCAGTGGCCGCAGTACCTACCGCTATTGCCGTGGGTTTGGCTCTGCTGCCAAACGCCACCGCACAATCTTCCGTAGGCGATCTCTCTTCCGCCATCGGCGGCGATTCCAGCCTGTCCGATCACTTCGCACCGAAGGATCCACCCGCCCGCACCCCGCTGAACACCGAATACCCGGATGTTAAGGGCCTGCCGGAGGGCGTGAAGATCAACCGTGTGGAGTACCTGACCAACCGCCACCTGATGGTCTACATCAAGTCCGCGGCTATGCCGGACAAAGAGCAGAAGGTACAAATCCAGCTTGCTCGTGACTGGTATTCCCACCCGGAAAAGAAGTTCCCAGAGGTATGGGCGCTCGACGGCCTGCGTGCACGTGACGATGAGTCTGGCTGGACCATCGAGACCAATATTCTGAACCAGTACGCTGACCGTAACGTCAACCTGATTATGCCGGTTGGCGGCGAGTCTTCCTTCTACTCGGATTGGGAGCAAGCAGACCGCGGGAAGCGCTACATGTGGGAGACCTTCCTCACCAAGGAATTGATCCCCATCTTGGACAATGAGTACCGCTCGAACCACAAGCGTGCGGTCACCGGCCTGTCCATGGGCGGCACGGCCGCGATGAACTTGGCTGAGCGCAACCCGCACCTGTTCAACTTCGTGGGTTCCTTCTCCGGTTACCTGGACACCACTACGCGCGGCATGCCGGAAGCCATCATGGCTGCGCAGCGCGATGCCGGCGGTTATGATTCCCGCAAGATGTGGGGCGAGCCAGGTTCCCAAAATTGGATCGACCACGATCCGAAGCTGGGCATTGAAAACCTGAAGGACATGAAGGTCTATGTCTCTGCAGGTTCGGGCAAGGATGACTTTGGTAACGCCAACTCCGTAGCCAAGGGTCAGGCCAACCTTGCCGGTATGGGCTTGGAGGTCATTTCCCGCATGTCCACCCAGACCTATGTGGACTACGCAAAGCGCGCCAAGATTAACCCAGTGATTAAGTTCCGCCCATCCGGCGTGCACAGCTGGGAATACTGGCAGTTTGAGATGCAGCAGGCATGGCCCTACATCGCAGATGCCCTCGAGATGGACAAGGCTGATCGCGGTGCGGACTGTGAGGCCATCGGCGCCATCGCCAAGGAAACCAAGAGCGGCGTTATTGGCTCTTGCTTGAATAACGAGTACGACGTCGCCAAGAAGGGCAAGGCCCAAGACTTTGAGTCTGGTACCGCTTACTGGTCCCCGGATACCGGTGCGCACGCGCTCTTCGGCCGTATTGGCGCTCGCTACGCCGAAATCGGCGGACCTACCTCCTGGCTGGGCTTCCCTAAGACCGGCGAGTCTAAGACCCCGGACGGCAAGGGTCGCTTCGTGCACTTCGAGCACGGCTCCATCTACTGGTCCCCGGAGACCGGTGCTTGGGAGATTACCGGCGATATGTTCCAGGCCTGGGGCAAGAATGGCTACGAAAAGGGCGACCTGAAGTACCCGACCGGCTCGGTTAAGAAGGTCGGCGAGGGCTACATGCAGGAATTCCAGGATGGCGTCCTGACCCGTAACCCGGATGGCTCCAATCAGGTAGTCCACGGTGCTATCGGCGCCAAGTACAAGGACATGGGCGGCGCTGAATCTGCGCTCGGCTTCCCGACGTCCGGTGAGAACGCCGTCAACGGCGGCTTCTTCCAGACCTTTGAAAAGGGCAGCATCTACTGGTCCCCGAAGACTGGTGCGCACTACATCCTGAAGAGCAAGATCATGGACCGCTGGGGCCAGGCTGGCTGGGAGCAGGGCGAGTTCGGCTGGCCTACTTCTGACTACTCCGAGATTGCCGCTGGCGGCCTGAGCCAGGAATTCCAGCACGGCAAGATCAGCGAGGTCCTCGGCCAGGTTCGGACCGAGAAGAAGTAGCTATGCGCAAGCTAGTAGTTGTGGGCGCGGCGCTGTGCTTGGGTCTTGCGGGCTGCGATTCCGCCACGGTGGATAGCGAACCGCCGCAAGAGACCGAGGTCGCGCCCCTCGAGCGCGAGTCCGATGCTCCTTCCTCTTCTTCGGAGAGTGCCACCTCTAAGTCGCAAGAAGATCGCGGTGCGCGCGAGATCTCTGAAATCCCGTCCGCTGAGGTGCCGGAACCGGACGCCAAGTACTTGGACAAGCTCAAGGACGCCGGCGTTAACGTCGATGGCGTAGAGGATCAGCTTCTCGGAGCCGGCAAAGCGGCCTGCGACGAGAATGAGGTCACCATTTCTGCGGTTGCCGGCCAGCTCATCGAGCAGCAGCGCACCACGCAGAGTTTTGAGGAGCTTTCCCAGCTCATCAAGGATTCTGCACGTTCAGGGATTTGCTAGGTTTACCTGGTACAACTAATCCATGCGAAAAACTATTACCGTTGTCGCGGCCCTCGTCGTATTAGCTGTCATTGGCGTGGGCGCGTCGCGTTACTTCAACCAAGGCACTGATTCCCCGGCTCCGCATACCACGGAGCAGGCCGCGCCGCCGCAACCGCAGCAGCCCGAGTGGTGCCCCCGTGTGGAGTTCATTTCTGCCCCGGGTACCTGGGAGTCCGCGGCTGACGACGACCCCATCAATCCTTCTGCCAACCCGCGCTCGTTCATGCTGTCTATTACGAAGCCGCTGCAGGAGGCTTACGGGGATGACGTGAAGGTCTGGACCCTTCCCTATACCGCGCAATTTAAAAACATTAATGCGCAGCACGAAATGAGCTACGACGATTCCCGCACTGAGGGAACCGGCAAGATGAATGACGAGCTGCGTAGCGTTCATCAAAGCTGCCCAGCTACCAAGTTCATTCTGAGCGGCTTTTCTCAGGGCGCGGTGATTGCCGGCGACGTTGCCGATGAGATTGGTGGCGGCCAGGGCGCGGTGCCGGCGGAAAATATCGCCGGTGTGGCCCTTATCGCAGACGGCCGCCGCCAAAATGGCGTCGGGCAAAACCCAGGCCGCAAGGTGGGTGGCGTCGGTGCAGAAATTGCCCTTCAGCCCGTATCCGGATTGGTGCAGCCCATCGTGCCAGGTGCCTCCATGCGTGGTGCGCGCCAGAATGGGTTCGGTAGCCTCGCGGATCGTACCTTCCAGATTTGCGCGCCCAATGATTCGGTGTGTGATGCCCCGCCAAACGTGACCAATGCACTTGAGCGCGCGCAGGGTTTGATTGCCGCGAATGGCGTGCATGCGCAGTACGCCTCCAATAGTGGCGTTATCGATGGCACGACGGCCAACCAATGGGTAGTGGGCTGGGCCCGCCAGCTTATCGACGCCGCGTAACAACCATTCCCCCAACTCCGATAGTTTTATTACCGAAACCATATACCTAAGGAGAATCGATGGATCTGAAAGCGCAGATGGGGCAGTTCTTAGCGCCCGAGTTCACCTTGGCCCAGTTGGCAGAGAAGCTCTTCCAAGCGGAAACCGACCCAGACCGCGTGG
Source organism: Corynebacterium tuberculostearicum (assembly GCF_030229345.1). Taxonomy (GTDB): domain Bacteria; phylum Actinomycetota; class Actinomycetes; order Mycobacteriales; family Mycobacteriaceae; genus Corynebacterium; species Corynebacterium tuberculostearicum_G. The sequence goes on from NZ_JASPGP010000007.1 coordinate 63,085, forward strand.
TCATGCGCCAGTGGATCTATGGTGAGGAAGAAACCTGCCGGGAGCTTACCCGCGCACAGGTCAATAATCGCATCAAGGTGGTGGCCGCGCGCCTGCAGCAGGTGGCAGAGCCTGGTACCCGCGTGGCTATCTTGGCTGGTAATTCGCCGGAATACGTCTTCGGCTTCTTGGGTGCTCTTTATGCGGGCATGGTGCCGATTCCGCTGTATGACCCCAACGAACCGGGGCACTCGGACCACCTCAAGGCCGTATTTGGTGACTGCGAACCGTCCATCGTGGTGACTAACCGCGTATCGGCGGCGGCAGTGCGCACGTACTTTTCCGCTCAACGCGAGCGCCCGCGCATCATTTCCCTCGACGCCCTTCCTGATTCTTTGGCTTCCTCCTGGACTCCTGTGGAGGGAACCGCAGAAGACACTGCTTTCCTGCAGTACACTTCCGGTTCCACCCGCACCCCGGCCGGCGTGGAGCTCACCAATCGCGCGATTATTACCAACGTGGCGCAGATCTTCCAGGCACTGCAGCTGCAGATGCCTGCCCGCATCGTTTCTTGGCTGCCGATGCACCACGATATGGGTATCATCCTTGCCGTATTTGTCACCATCTTGGGCCTCGACTTCGAGATGATGACCCCGCGCGATTTCATCCAGCACCCGGATCGCTGGGTCCGGCGCCTCACCGCGGGCAAGCAGGCCACCTATGCCGCCATCCCGAACTTTGCCTTGGAACTCGCCGCTCGCCATGCCAAGGATGCAGATTTCTCGCACGTGGGCGGCATCATTATCGGTTCCGAGCCGGTGACCGAATCGGCCGTGGACTCCTTCCTCGATGCCTTCAGCGTGGACCGTTCCGTACTACGCCCGGCATATGGTCTGGCAGAAGCGGCGCTTATTGTGTCTACCCCGCAAACTGACAAGCGCCCGGTCATCGCGCACTTTAACCGCGCGGAGCTAGCCGCAGGTCGCGCCGTCATTGAGGATAAATCCGAAGACACCGTTGCTTACGCCTCCAATGGACAGTGCGTGCCGCATCAACACCTCGTCATTGTGGATCCGGAAACTCGCGCCGAGGTGAAGGACTGCGTTATCGGAGAAATCTGGGTCCACGGTCCCAATATGGCCACCGGCTACCTCAACCGCCCAGAGGAAACTGCTGCGACCTTCCGCAATACGCTGGGTGAGCGCCTGCAGGATGGCCTGCCGGAAGACGATTACTGGATGGCCACCGGAGACTTGGCAACCATCGTGGATGGGGAATTGTATATCACCGGCCGCCTGAAGGATCTCATCGTCATTGCTGGACGCAACCATTATCCGCAGGATATTGAGGGCACGGTGCAAGCAGCTTCCGCACAGGTTCGCCCGGATTCCGTTGCAGCCTTCTCCGTGGAAGGCAATGACTCTGAGTCCCTCGTCCTGCTGGTGGAGCGCGCCGATGATGCGCAGCCGTCCGGCGATGCCGAGGCAACCGAGGCCATTCGCACCGCGGTCACCGCCCACCATGGCATCACTCCGGATGACATCGTGTGGAAGGCACCTGGCGAAATCAACCGCACGTCCTCCGGCAAGATTGCGCGCCGCGTAGCCAAGAAGAATTATGTGGGATTCTGATATATCGCTAACAAAGTGACAAAATATAGCGATATACCCCTACGCCATTTAGTATTTTTCCGTAACGAAAGACCTTTTTATGACCATCGAGCAACTGCGAGCATGGCTGCGTGACTGGGTCGCCCAGGCCACCGGTGTTTCCGCCGAAGAGATCCTAGATTCCAAGCCTTTGGAAAATTATGGCCTCTCCTCGCGGGATGCTGTAGTGCTATCCGGCGAGCTGGAAAACCTTCTGGGCACCCGCCTCGATGCCACCGTGGCATATGAGTATCCCACCATCGAGCTGCTGGCGGACCGCCTGCTGAACGCACCGGCGGCGCCCCAGCCGGAAGAGCACGCCCCGCGGATAGCTCAGGGATCCGACGTTGCGGTCATTGGTCTTTCCGGCCGCTTCCCGGGCGCCAAGAATGCCCAAGAGTTCTGGTCTATGTTGGCGGAATCCCGCGCAGGCACCGGCCCGTTGCCAGTGGGTCGGTGGTCCGAGTACTCCGCCGATCCGGTCATGAGCGAAAAAATCGCTCAGCAAAATACCGATGGCGGTTATCTTGAAGATATCGCCTCCTTTGACGCGGAATTTTTTGGCCTGTCCCCACTTGAGGCCGCCAATATGGATCCGCAGCAGCGCATCCTGTTGGAGCTGGTGTGGGAAGCGCTAGAAAACGCTGGTGTTCCCGCTAATGAGCTGCGTGGCACGCAGACCGGTGTGTACATGGGATCGACCAATAACGACTACGGCATGCTCATCGGCGCTGATTCCGCCGAGATGCACCCGTATGCGCTGACCGGCATTTCTTCCGCCGTGGTTGCTAATCGCATTTCCTACGCCCTGGATTTCCGCGGCCCTTCCATCAACGTGGATACGGCCTGCTCCTCCTCCCTCGTGGCGGTGAACCAGGCGATGAAGGATCTGCGCACGGGAAGCGCGGACGTGGCGCTGGCCGGCGGCGTGAATATTCTGGCCGCCCCGCATGCGTCCACGGCGTTCTCGGAGTTAGGCGTTACCTCTCCAACGAGTGCCATTCACGCCTTTTCTGACGACGCCGATGGCATCGTGCGTGCCGACGCCGCCGGCGTCCTCGTGCTCAAGCGCTTGGAGGACGCGGAAGCGGACGGCGACGATATCCTCGCCGTCATCAAGGGCTCGGCCGTCAACTCCGATGGTCACTCCAATGGTCTGACCGCCCCGAACCCGGAGGCACAGGAGGATGTGCTGCGCCGCGCCTATGCTGATGCGGGCGTAAATCCGCAGGACGTGGACTATATTGAAGCCCACGGCACCGGCACCATTCTGGGCGATCCGATCGAGGCCTCCGCCCTGGGACGCGTGCTCGGTGCGGGCCGCGGGGTCGAAACTCCTATTTTGCTCGGCTCTGCCAAGACCAATATCGGCCACTCTGAATCCGCCGCGGGCGTAGTCGGTCTCATCAAGGTCATTCAGGCCATGCGCAATGACGTGATTCCGGCGAATATCAACTACTCGGCACCGAATCGCTATATCGATTTCGAGGCCGAGCACCTTGAGGTAGTCGAGGATCCGCGCGAGTGGCCCGAGTACTCCGGCCATAAAGTCGCTGGCGTATCCGGTTTTGGATTCGGTGGCACCAATGCGCACGTCGTGCTCACCGATTATCGCGGCGCCCCGGCCAAACGCGCGCCCCAGCTTTCCACCGAAACGGTGGCGCTGCCGGTCTCTGGCCTTTTGCCGTCGCGCCGGGCACGCGCTGCGGCCCTGTTGGCAGACTTCATTGAGGCGGAAAAGCCCGCGCTTGTCGACGTCGCCCGCACCGTCGCCCGCCGCAACCACTCCCGTTCCCGCGCCGTCGTGACTGCTAGCTCAACCGAGGAAGCAGTCAAGCGCCTGCGCCAGGTGGCTGAGGGCAAGGTTTCCGTGGGTATCGCTGCCGCGGATTCCCCGCAGGTTCCGGGACCCGTATTTGTTTACTCCGGGTTCGGATCCCAGCACCGCAAGATGGCGAAGGACATGATTGCGCTCTCGCCGCAGTTCAAGGCCCGCTTGGAAGAGCTCGATGCCATCGTGGACTTTGAGTCCGGCTGGTCCATCCTGGATATCGTCAATGACGATGCCCAAACCTATGACACCGAGACCGCACAGGTGGCCATTACTGCTATCCAGATTGCGTTGACGGACCTGCTCGCTTCCTTTGGCGTGCGCCCGGCCGGCGTGATGGGCATGTCCATGGGCGAGATCGCCGCGGCCTATGCCGCAGGCGGCATCTCCGCAGAGGACGCCATGGTTATTGCCTGCCACCGCGCGCGGCTGATGGGTGAGGGTGAGGCGTCGCTAAGCGATGCTGAGCAAGGAGCCATGGCCGTCGTAGAGCTCTCGGCCGAGGATATTGCCGCGCTCGACGGCAATATCGAACCCGCCGTGTATACCGGACCCGGTATGACCACCGTGGGCGGCCCCCGCCAAGAGGTGCTGGACCTGGTGGAAAAGCTCGACGGCGAGGGCAAGTTCGCCCGTGCGCTCAATGTGAAGGCCGCCGGGCATACCTCGGCCGTGGACCCCATCCTGGGCGAGCTGCATGCAGCCATCGCCGGCATGGAGGCCAAGCCGCTGCACACCCCGCTGTTTTCCTCCGTGGATAAGGGCGAGGTTTATCGCCCTGGTACCACCGTGCACGATGAGGACTATTGGCTGCGCATGACCCGCCACTCGGTCTACCTGCAGGATGCCACCGAGGCGGCCTTCAACGCTGGCCACACCCAGCTGGTGGAAATCTCGCCGAACCCGGTGGCGCTGATGGGCCTTATGTCCACCGCCTTCGCCGTGGGCAAGGCCGATGCGCAGCTGCTGTATGCGTTGAAGCGCAAGGTAGATCCCACCGAGTCCTTGCTGGACCTGCTCAGCAAGCTCTATGTCGCCGGCATGCCGGTAGATTTTGGCGCGGTCTTTGGCTCGGGTGCGCGCGTAGAGGCGCCCTATACCCAGTTCAACCGCCAGCGCTTCTGGACCAACGCGCGTCCGTCGGCCGGCGTTTCCGGCCTGCCGGGCGCACGCGTCAACCTGCCCGAGGGCAAGGTTGCCTTCTCCACCAATGCGGATCAGGCGCCATCTGCGCTGGCCATCGTGGAAGCGGCGGCCGAGGCCGTCAAGCCTGGGGCGCGCATCATCGCTACCGAGGAACACGCCGACCTGCCACCGCGCGGTGAGGTCACCACGGTGGTAAGCCAGTCCATCGGTGGTATGTCCGTAGCCGTCTACGCCGTCCGTGGCGCACAGACGGAGCTTTTGGCGGAAGGTTTTGCCTCCGCCTTGGACTTGGGCGCAGCGCCTATCCCGGGCGTGGTCGATGTGCCTGAAAGCGAGCCTGCAGCAATCGCAGAAGTTGATGCCGTACGCTGGGATCCTGCTGAGGAAACTGTGGAAGACCGCCTCGCACTCATCGTGTCGGAATCCATGGGCTATGACGTCTCTGACCTGCCGCGCGAGTTGCCGCTCATTGACTTGGGCCTGGATTCCCTGATGGGCATGCGCATTAAGAACCGCGTGGAAAATGACTTCCAGATTCCGCCGCTGCAGGTGCAGGCGCTACGTGACGCCTCTTTGGCCGACGTTATTGCCATGGTGGAAGAGGCCGTGGCCGGCGGCAGCGTGGATACCAGCGAGATTGCTTCTGCGGACACCCCTGCACCAGAAGAGGACGAACCCGGCCAGGGCGTCGGTGTTGCCCCGCGTGATGCCTCGGAGCGCATGGTCTTTGGCACGTGGGCCGCCTTTACCGGTAAGGCAGCGGCGGGCGTTACCTCGGCGCTGCCAGAGGTTAGCGATGAGGTAGCGATCCAAATCGCCGAGCGCCTCACCGAGCGTGCCGGCATCGAGGTCACCGCCCAGCAGGTCCACGAGGCCGAGGCCCTAGAGACGTTGGCCGACCTCGTCCGCGAAGGACTGGAGACCGAGGTAGAAGGCAATATCCGCGTCCTGCGCGAGGCTGATGGTCCGGCCGTATTCATGTTCCACCCAGCCGGCGGCACCACTGTGGTCTACCAGCCACTGACCCGCCGCCTGCCCGAGGACGTGGCGGTCTACGGCGTAGAGCGCATTGAGGGCTCGCTGGAGGAGCGCGCCGAGGCTTATATCGAGGACATCCTGCACTACGCTCGCGGCCGCAAGGTCGTGCTCGGCGGATGGTCCTTCGGTGGCGCGCTGGCCTACGAGGTGGCCTATCAGCTGCATCAGCGCACCCAGCGCGGTCAGGATTCGGCGGATGTGGCGTTCATCGCGTTGCTGGATACCACCCAGCCGTCGAACCCAGCGCCGGATACCCCGGAAGAAACCCGCGCCCGGTGGGAGCGCTACGCGGCCTTTGCTAAGAAGACCTACGGCCTGGATTTCGAGCCGCCGTATGAGATGCTTGAGACCATGGGCGAAGATGCGCTCATGACCATGCTGGCGGAGTTCCTCGCTACTACCGACGCCTCCGAGCACGGCCTGGCCGCCGGCGTACTGGAGCACCAGCGCGCTTCCTTTGTGGATAACCAGATTCTGGCCAAGATCGACTTCCATCGCTGGGCCGATGTCACCGTGCCGGTGCTGCTTTTCCGTTCCGAGCGCATGCACGACGGTGCGATTGAGCTGGAGCCGCGCTACGCTGAGATTGACCCCGACGGCGGTTGGGGAGTTATCGTTAAGGATCTAGAAATTGTGCAGCTGCAAGGCGATCATCTTGCAGTGCCGGACGAGCCGGCCATCGGCGTCGTGGGCAAGCATATGGACGAATGGATCGAGGAGAAGATACGTGGCGGCCAAGCAGACAACCGCTGAGAAGCTCGCTGACCTGCGCGAGCGCCTGGATAAGGCGCAGGATCCAGGCAGTGAGCGCTCCCGCAAGCGTCGCGACGAGGCTGGGCGGACCACGCCTCGTCAACGCATCAATGAATTGCTAGATGAGGGTTCCTTCGTCGAAACCGGCTCTTTGGGCAAGACCCCGGGTGACCCTGACGCCATTTATTCCGATGGCGTGGTCACCGGCTATGGCCGCATCTCTGGCCGCCCAGTGTGTATCTACGCCCACGATAAGACCGTCTACGGCGGCTCAGTCGGCGTGACCTTTGGCAAGAAAGTCACCGAGGTCATGGACATGGCCATCAAGATTGGCTGCCCAGTCATCGGTATTCAGGATTCCGGCGGCGCCCGCATCCAGGATGCGGTGACCTCGCTGGCCATGTACTCCGAGATCGCCCGCCGCCAGCTCCCGCTGTCCGGCCGTAGCCCGCAGATTTCCATCATGATGGGCAAGTCCGCCGGTGGCGCCGTCTATGCTCCCGTGACCACGGACTTTGTCATTGCCGTGGACGAGGAAGCGGAAATGTATGTCACCGGCCCGAACGTCATCCGTGAGGTTACCGGTGAGGATATTACCTCCGCCGAGCTGGGCGGTGCTCGCCAGCAGGAGCTCAACGGTAACGTCTCGGCGGTCGTCCCTTCCGAGGATGACGCCTTTGATATGGTCCGCGATCTCCTCGATCACCTGCCGCTGACCTGCTTTGATGAGTCGCCGGAGTTCGCTGCGCCTTCCGACGCCGAAGTGGCAGAAGACGAAGAGCTCAATGCCTTCATGCCGGATGACACCAATGCTGGCTACGACATGATGGACTTGTTGACCCAGTTGGGCGATGACGAGGACCTCATTGAGATTCAAGAGAACTTCGCGCCCAATATGATCACCGCCTTTGGCCGCATCGATGGCAAGACCGTTGGCTTTGTGGCCAATAACCCCATGCACCTTGCGGGCTGCATTGATGCCGACGCTGCCGATAAGGGCGCGCGCTTCATCCGCATCTGCGATGCTTACAATATTCCGCTGGTCTTTGTGGTGGATACCCCGGGCTACCTGCCGGGCGTGGAGCAGGAGAAGGTGGGACTTATCCACCGCGGTGCCAAGTTTGCCTTCGCCGTGGTGGAAGCCACCGTGCCAAAGGTCTCGCTCATCGTGCGCAAAGCCTACGGCGGCGCCTATGCGGTGATGGGCTCGAAGAATCTGACCGGCGATATCAACTTGGCGTGGCCTACTGCGCAGATCGCCGTGATGGGCGCGGCCGCTGCCGTGGTAATGATCGCCGGTAAGCAGCTCGAGGCCGCCGAGACCCCGGAACAGCGCGAAATGACCAAGAAGATGTTCATGGACTTCTATGATGAGACCATGACCGCTCCTTATGTCGCGGCCGAGCGCGGCTATCTAGACGCTATGATTCAGCCGAATCAGTCCCGGTTGGCGCTCCGTCAGGCACTGCGCCAACTGGCCACCAAGCAGGAAAGCGATCTGCCGAAGAAGCACACTATTGCCCCGATGTAATGCCTTGTGCTTGGATAGCATATAAAGAGCTAATCCTAGTGAAGGAGTTATCTATGATTCTGTCTAGCGCTGTGGACATCGTCAGCGAGATCATTGGTTTCGTGGTCGATATTCTGAATCAGGCAGGCATTCAGGTAAGTTCCAAGTAAGTGGAGCAAAAAGAAGGAGGGTTAAACCCTCCTTCTTTTTTATTTGCGGGCGAAAAGCCGCCAGCCAAAGAAAAATAGTGCGGACATCACCGTCGCTACAATGAGGAAGCTCCAGTGTGGCAGGCGGCCGTTGACGAGCATCCACAGGGCCATGCCGCCCACGACGGTGCTCAGCCAGACGATGCCGCCCTCCTTCCACTTGCCCTGGACCTTGGTAGCGAGGATGATGACCCAGCCGATAAGCGCGCCTACGGCCCAGGGCCAAAAGGCATCTACCCAGGTGGAAAAGCTCAAACCGCCGTGGGCGAGGCGGGCAGCCACGGCGAAGAGCATCAGGGCGATGATATCGATAATGGGGGCGACTCTCATGCGTTTTCCTTTCGGTTCAAGGCGGCGTAGGTAATGCCCTTGCGGGCATAGTGCCAGAAGTAGATTACCCAGCCAATGATGGTGATCAAGGCAAAGGAGATGAGGCGGTAGATGATGGCCGCGCCGGTAGCGTCCACCGCGGTCATGCCCGTGGCCACCAGAGTGGCGATGATGGCGGCTTCCACCGTGCCCAGGCCGGCCGGCGTGACCTGAGCAGAGCCGGCAAGCTTAGCGGTGAGATAGGCCAGCGCCACGCCGGCCATCGTCGTGGTGTCCTCGCCCGCATGCAGGGCGGGTAGGTGGCCGGTAACGGCCCACACACAGCCCCAAAGCGAAACCATATCGATCAGGCGGTTGGCCAAGGAATAAAAGGATACCCAACCGAATTGGCGGCGGGTGAGGTGAACTTCCTCCAGATTCTTGACCTGGTCCACGAGGGCTTCGCGCTTGGAGCCCTTAATGAGCTTTTGGCGGTTGAGCCAGCGCATGATGGTATCCGGATGATTGGTCAGCCAGAACAGGCCGCCCGAAAGTGCCAGCATGAGCACCAAGGTGCCGATGAGGGACCAGAGCGCCATATCCGCGTTGAGGAAGAGCACGCCGCCCAGGCCGATGAGCACGAGCCACATGGTGGAAATCGCAGAGGACAGCACGAAGAACCAGCCACACAACATGACGGACGCGCCCCACGTGCGCTGCACGTAGAAGGTGAGGATGGCGGAAAAGGCTGGGCCGGCCGGAAGAGTGGTGGACCAGGCATTAGCGGCCAACGTCAGTGCTGCGGTTTCTGAGGCCGGCACCTTGACGCCGCCGGCGCGAATGAGCAGGCGCATGACCTCGCCCATGGCGAGTACCGCCACGATGGAGGCGATGACCACGAGTGCTATCGCGGCTGGGTTGGAATGAGAAAGCCGCGAGAAGCCTTCGCGCAGGAAGTCCAGCTCATCGCGGAAGACATAAACCAAGACCAGCAGGACGATGAGCGAGGCGATAAGGCGCAGCCAATTCTTCACTTACTTACCCCCTTCGAGGCGTTGTTTGAGTTCAGTGAAGGGAACAGTCTTGCCGCGGTGGGTCGCACCGCCGGTCAAGGTGGTGGTGGCGTGGCGCAGCCAGCTAGGGGCCCACCAGTTATCCTCGCGCAGCAAGTGCATGACGGCCGGGACGAGGAGCATGCGGACAATGGTGGCGTCGATAAGCAGGGCAAAAATCATGCCGTAGGCAATGTATTTCATCATCACGATATCGGAGAAGCCGAACGCGCCGGAGACCACGATCATAATAAGCGCCGCCGCGGTAATAATGCCGCCGGTATGCGCGGTGCCGGCCGCAATAGACTCGTCGGTAGATGCGCCGCGCCGGCGGGCCTCCACCATGCGGGAGACCAAAAAGACCTCGTAATCGGTGGACAGACCGTAGACAATGGCGATGATGAGCACCAAAATCGGGCTCATGAGCGGGCCGGGCGTGAAGTTGAGGATGTCCGAGCCCAAGCCGGCAACGAACATCAACGTCAGGATGCCCAGCGTTGCGCCCAAGGTCAGCAACGTCATCACAATGGCCTTGAGCGGCAGTACAAAGGAGCCGAAGACCAGAGCCATGAGCAGGAAAGTAGCCAGCACCACGTAGAGCGCCATCCACGGCAGCGTGTGGAAGAGCGCATCGAGGGATTCCACCTCCATGGCGGGAGTACCGCCCACATAAAGGTTCACGCCCTCAGGGGCCCTGACCTTTTCCAGCTCGTGCACGATCTTCGCGTAATCATCGCGGTCTTCAATGCCGGCGGAAAGGACAGTTGTGCCGTCCTTGGTGGCGGTCGTCGGCGCCATGGGCTCGGTGAGGCCGTCGAGGCCGCGGACCTGCATGACGACGTCGACAAGCTGCTGGTTCGAGGCATTTTCCACCACGAGCTTGACCGGCTCCGTGCGGAAGGCTGGGAACTCCTCGTTGAATTTATCCTGTGCCACGCGGGTGTCCTGGTCGGGCGGCAGGTAGGACTCGTTGATGCCGCCAAAGGTGATGCTCATGACAGGCAGGGTAAGCGCGATGAGCAGGCCGCACACGGCGATGGTCAGCCCGCGGGCATGGCGCATGGCCCAGCGCGGAAGCTTATACCACCAGGTGTCCTGAATAGTGCGAGCCGTCCGCGAGGTACGGCGCACAGACCAGGTATCGATCTTGGGGCCGAGCATGCCAAAAATGGACGGCAGCACGGTGACGGAAAGGAGCGCGGCCAAGCCGACCGCAGAAATGGACCCATAGGCCACGGACTTCAGGAAGGCCTGGGGGAAGAGGAAGAGGCCGGAGAGCGCGACGGCGACCATGGCCGCGGAGAAAACCACGGTTTGGCCGGCGGTTGCGGTGGTGGTGGCCACCGCCTCCTCGGTGGAGCGGCCCTTATCCAGCTCCTCGCGGAAGCGCGAAACCATAAAGAGGCCATAATCGATGGCTAGGCCGAGGCCCAGCAGCGTGACGACGGCCTGGGCAAAGACATTGACCTGCGAGAACCCGGCCAGGATGGACAGGATGCCCAAAGAGCCCAAGATGGAGAGGCCACCGACCACCAGCGGCATGCAGGCCGCAACCACCGAGCCGAAGACCACCAGCAGGAGGATGCCTACCAGTGGCAGGGCGGCCTTTTCCGCGCGGGAAATATCGTGGGACATTCCCTCATCCAGGGCATCAGCAACCGCGGTGGCACCCGCAATCTCCACCGGTGCGGTGGTATCCGTGAGCGCGCCTTCGATGGTCCGGAAATCCTTCAGCGTCTGCTCATCATCGCCTTTCAGCCCGATGGCGGCGAAGGCTAGCGAATGATCAGCATTGACCAGGTTCGGGTTCTTCGTGTCGAAGTAGCTGGTCACCGAGTCAATCTGGTCCGGATACTCCGATTTCAACTGCGCCAAGTGCTGCTTGGCGGCGTCGAAGTTCTCATCGGGGGAGTGGAAGAGCAAGATGACATCGCCGGAGTTATCGCGGCCGAATGCTTCCTGCTCGATCTGGGCCGCGCTTGTCGACGCCGCATTGGGATCCTCCCAGCCTTCCTGGCTCATGCGGTCTTCGAGCTGCAAACCAAAGCCGATGAAGAGCGCAAGGATGGCGGCGACGATGATAGCGGGGATGAGCCGGCGGTGCGCATAGGAAAAACGTCCCCATTTTTCAAACATTGGGGCAGCCTCCTAGCGGTTATTAAGCAGCGCAGCCAGGGGACGGAATGGCTGCAGCCATGCACCACCCTCGGGCAGGTTATCCAGGTTCACGCGCGGTAGCGGTTCGCGGAATACGCCCTCGATATCTTCCAAGTCCACAAAATTGATATCCGCGTGGCCTACGGCCCATGCGGCATGCTCATGGAAACCGAGGACCGTCACCGGAAGGCCTTCCGCGATGAGCTCTTCCAAAGGCTCCTGGAAATTCTGGCCATCAGCGGAGGCAACAATCACGCCCGCTAGATCCTCACGGAGGCTTTCGATGTGGTCGAGCATGTCCGGATCCACGTCGTCGTCTTCGTGGATCTTGGGCTTGGCAAAAACGCCGAAGCCTACGTTGCGGATGGCTTCTACCCATGGGCGGATGACATCGGCGCCGCCCGGGGTGACATTAGTAAAGACATCGGCACGCGGCTCCGCATCAACATCCTGGGCAAGGTGTACCAGCCAGCGGCCGATGGCGTCGAAGCGCGGGCGGTGTGCGGCGGTGGGGCGGCCGCCGAGCAGGGAGCCCAGGCCCATGTCCATATTGGGCGCGTCCCAGACAAGTAGGTAGGTGCTCATTTATTTCTTCTCCCAGAGATACTCCGTGATGACGTGTTCTTTATCTAGGCCCTTGCCCTCAAACTTGGTGATGACCTGACGGTCCACCAACTGCGGGCACTCTGGCCACGGCCAGCCCTTGTAATCCAGGCTCGGCTCTACGTCCACAAGCTCATCGATCCACTCGGCGTATCCGGCATGGTCGGTAGCAACGTGCAGCACGCCGCCCTTCTTCAGGCGGGAAGCAAAAAGGTTGAGTGTGCCCGACTGGATGATGCGGCGCTTGTGGTGGCGGGCCTTTGGCCAGGGATCCGGGAAGAAGACGCGGATGCCATCAAGGGATTCCGGAGCAAACATGCGCACCATGACCTCGATGCCATCGCCGCGAATCATGCGGATGTTGTCGATGCCCTCGCGCTCGATCTGGCCCAGTAGCTTGGCCAGGCCCGGCTTGTAGAGCTCGACGGCGATGATATTGGTATCGGCCTCCTTCGGCGCCATGGCGGCGGTAGAGGTGCCGGTACCGGATCCGATTTCCACGATGGTCTTGGCGCCGCTGCGGCCAAACCAGGCATCAAGGTCAATGACCTCGTCTTCCAGCGTGCGGCCTAGTTCTGGCCAGCGCTTTTCAAAAAGCTCATGCTGATTTTCGGTCAGCGTGCCGCGGCGGAAGGTGACGTTGCCCAGGCGTGGGTAGTCAAGCTCGTTGTCGAATACGGCATTGAAATCGGTCTGTGGCGGGCGCCCTGGAGGCATTTCTCCAGCGCGGGTGTTTTGAGAGTTATCTGTGTTATTCATTGCGGCCTATTTTTCCCTGCTTAGCCTTGCCAAGCAATACGCCGCGCCGGGGGTCACGTGTGGCGAAGCCAATCCTGGTATAACCAGTGGGCCCGGTTGGGGGTGGAAGATTATCGTTTTGGTTGCCGCTAGGGAGGGGAATAGACCCCCAGACAGGGGGATGGAAAAAGGCGATTTTTAACACAGTATCTGTGGTTGCGCTTGGTGAAGTTCTGGTAAACGCGGTGGATATAACCGGTGTGACAAAATCTGCGCAAATTATTCGGACAAGCACGTTAATCTTGAGGTGGAAGGCACAGTTGGGGATTTATTTCCCCAATTTTCACACCCACCCTCAGGAGAATTACTAATGACCGCCACTATCCCAGGGCTCGTCGGAGAGCTGCCGACTAAAAACGAAAAGCTTATCGGCTGGATCAGCGAGAACGTTGAGCTTTTCCAGCCGGACCAGGTGGTCTTTGTAGACGGCTCCCAGGACGAGGCTGACCGTTTGGCCGCAGAGCTGGTGGAAAAGGGCACGCTTATCAAGCTGAATGAGGAAAAGCGTCCTAATTCCTACCTGGCTCGCTCCAATCCTTCCGACGTTGCCCGTGTGGAATCCCGCACCTTCATCTGTACCGAGAATGAAGAAGGCGCCGGCCCGACCAATAACTGGGCGCCGCCAGCTGCGATGAAGGAAGAAATGACGGAGGCATTCCGTGGTTCCATGAAGGGCCGCACCATGTACGTGGTTCCCTTCTGCATGGGCCCTATTAGCGATCCGGAACCAAAGCTGGGCGTGCAGCTAACTGACTCCGCTTATGTGGTGCTCTCCATGCGCATCATGACTCGCATGGGTGCGCAAGCCTTGGACAAGATTGGTGCCGAAGGCGATTTCGTCCACGCCCTGCACTCCGTGGGTGCCCCGCTGGAGCCGGGCCAGGAAGATGTGGCATGGCCGTGCAATGACACCAAGTACATCACCCAGTTCCCGGAGACCAAGGAAATCTGGTCCTACGGTTCTGGCTACGGCGGCAACGCCATTCTGGCGAAGAAGTGCTACGCGCTGCGCATCGCTTCTGTCATGGCCAAGGAAGAGGGCTGGATGGCTGAGCACATGCTCATCCTGAAGCTCACCAACCCAGAGGGCAAGAAGTACCACGTCGCTGCCGCCTTCCCTTCGGCATGCGGCAAGACCAACCTGGCCATGATTACCCCGACCATTCCGGGCTGGAAGGCTGAGGTCGTCGGTGACGATATTGCTTGGCTGCACCTGCGCGAGGACGGCCTTTACGCAGTCAACCCGGAAAATGGCTTCTTCGGCGTGGCCCCTGGCACCAACTACGGTTCCAACCCGATTGCCATGCAGACCATGGAGCCGGGCAACACCATCTTCACCAACGTTGCGCTTACCGACGACGGCGATGTCTGGTGGGAGGAGATGTCCAAGGAGGCACCAGAGCACCTCATCGACTGGACCGGTCAGGATTGGACTCCGTCCTCCTCCACTAAGGCTGCGCACCCGAACTCTCGTTACTGCGTCCCGATTTCCCAGTGCCCGAGCGCCGCTCCGGAGTACGACGACTGGCAGGGCGTGAAGATCGACGCCATCCTCTTCGGTGGCCGCCGCAAGACCACTGTTCCGCTGGTGACTCAGGCCTTTGACTGGAACCACGGCACCATGATCGGCGCCCTGCTGGCTTCCGGCCAGACCGCTGCAGCAGAGGGCAGCGTCGGCACCCTGCGCCACGACCCGATGGCTATGCTTCCGTTCATCGGCTACAACGCCGGTGACTACCTGCAGCACTGGATCGATATGGGTGAAAAGGGCGGCGACCGCATGCCGTCTATCTTCCTGGTTAACTGGTTCCGCCGTGGCGATGACGGCCGCTTCCTGTGGCCGGGCTTCGGCGAGAACTCCCGCGTGCTCAAGTGGATCATTGACCGCATCGAGGGCAACGTTGAGGCCGAGGAAACCGTCGTGGGCCACACCGCCCGCGCCGAGGATATCGACCTCGAGGGCATCGACTTCGATATCGAGGACGTTCGCGCCGCTCTTGCCGTCAACCCGAAGGACTGGGAAGGCGATATGCAGGATAACGCCAGCTACCTCAACTTCCTGGGCTCCCGCGTCCCGTCCGAGGTGTGGGACCAGTTCCACGCCCTGAAGGAGCGCGTTGAGAACGCCTCTTAAGCTCTAAACTCTGCTAGCCCCCAGCGACGTCGGCGTTGCTGGGGGCTACTTTTGTAACACCAACGTCAGGTTAGATACCGCAAACTCCCGCACACCCGGCACGCGGGTGAGCCACCAAGCCCAGCTGGGATGGTAGCGGGGGAAGGCGAGTTTGAGCGCGCCGGTGCGCTGTGCCCAGGCAAGGCCGGCGGAGCAGGGGACGTCGAAAAGCGAGGTGCCAAAGACATTCTTGGGTGGATGTCCGTGGCGGCGGGTATAGCGGTCGCGGGCAAACTCGCCGCCTACGTAGTGCTCCCACAAGCCGGTTTCGTGGCCACCAAAGGGGCCGAGCCACACCGTGTAGCTCAGAATGGCGAGGCCGCCGGGGCGGGTTACGCGCAGCATTTCCTCGCCCATATCCCAGGGATTGGGGATGTGCTCGGCCACGTTGGAGGAATAGACCACGTCAAAGGAATTATCGGCAAAGGGCAGATTGGTGCCATCGCCACGCACGGAATTGCTCAAGTGGATGCCAGCCGCAGACATTTCGCCCGCATCTGGCTCCAATCCCACATAGTGGGCGCCGCGCCGGGCAAAGGCATCCGCAAAATAGCCCGGGCCACCGCCGACATCGAGCACCCGTGCCCCAGGAAGCTGCACGCCCAGGTCGCGGCCGAGGTTATCCACCAGCGCGGCCGTATCTTCCGCGAGCCCGCCGTAGAAAATCTCCGGGCGCGTCTGCTCAAAGCGGAAGGAACGCAGCAGCTGAAAGGAGCGGCGCAGCGTGGCCATCTCACGGGTATGTCTCATAACCCACTAGGCTAATACCTCACGATGAAGATTCTTTTACTATGCTGGCGCGATTCCACCCACCCGCAAGGCGGTGGCTCGGAGCGCTACTTGGAGCGCGTGGGCGAATACCTGGCGTCCCAGGGCCACGAGGTGGTCTTTCGCACCTCCAAGCACATGAATGCCGCCCACCGTGAGGTGCGCGACGGCGTGCGCTATAGCCGCGGCGGCGCCAAATTCGGCGTGTATCCGCGTGCTTGGGCGGCGATGCTGGCCGGCCGCCTGGGGCTGGGAGATCTGCGCGGCGTGGATGCGGTAATCGATACCCAAAACGGCATCCCTTTCTTCGCCCGTCTGGTGTCTGGCGCGCCGACGGTGCTGCTTACTCACCATTGCCACCGCGAACAGTGGCCGGTGGCGGGTCCACTCCTCGGCCGGCTCGGTTGGTTCCTTGAGTCCCGGGTAGCTCCGCGCGTGTATCGCGGCGCTCCCTATGTCACCGTGTCGGAGGCCTCCCGCGAGGATTTGGAGGCGCTGGGCATTAAGGGCGCGCACATCATCGCCAATGGCCTGGACCCGGTTCCGGATCACGTTCCTTCCTTGGAACGAGAGGCCGAGGTGCATCTAGTCACGCTTTCGCGCCTAGTGCCACATAAGCAGATCGAGCATGCCATGGATACGGTGGCGCAGACCCCGGGTGCGGTCTTGGACGTCATCGGCTCCGGCTGGTGGGAGGCTAACCTGCGTGCCTATGCCGAGGAGCATGGCGTGAGCGATCGCGTGCGCTTTCGCGGTCAGGTGACCGAGGACTATAAGCACGCCCTGCTCGCCCGCGCCGATGCCTTGCTCATGCCCTCGCGCAAAGAGGGGTGGGGATTGGCAGTAATGGAGGCGGCCCAACATGGGGTGCCCGCCGTAGGTTATACATTTGGCCTGCGTGACAGCGTTATCAACGGCAAGACCGGCATCCTGGTAGAGCGCGAAGAGGACTTCGTGGCGGCCACCAAGCAGCTGCTTGCCGACGCCCCACTTCGCCGCACCCTCGGCTCCAACGCGCGGGATTTTGCCGCTAGCTTCTCGTGGAAGAAGACCGGCGAGCAGTTCGCGGAATTGCTGCAAGGGCTAGTAGCGGACACGCCATCCACAAGACGGTAAGCGCCCACGGAACCTGCGGTCGCGGCGCGTTGGTTTCCGCGGCTATGGCACCGTCCACCACGACCACACCGACGCCGATCTCGGCCAGCCGATTCATATCGTGCTCTTCCCACGCGCGCAGCGCCGCCCGGTAGTGCGGCGAGGCTTGGTCCACCACCGTGCCGTCTACGCTCAATTCTCCCGATTCCACCATGGCCACCGCCTTGGAATAGGGGTCGACGGCCACGCCGCCGGGTACCTCCACGAGGTTGGCGCGTTCTGGGAAGAAGGCCACCCGGCCGTCAATCGCGCGCACCAACTGCTCATCTATCCCCGTATCCCGCGGCGCGAGCACCGCGAGGCGTCCCGGAACGGGCAGCAGCTGCACGGTCGCCGCCACGGTGGCCAGTGCCGCCGGCAGATTCGGCAGCGCTCCTAGTGAGGCCACATAGAGCGGCAACGCCAACATGCTCAGTTTCCCGCTATCGCGCAGCAGCGCCGCCCCCGGTACGTGATCGATGGACCACACCAGAGCGCCGGGAACCAACCAGAAGAACATCGCCCCGCCGAGCCCCATCGCCGCAAGGACGCTTAACCGCACGGGTACCCGCCACGCCCCGAACAGGGCGATGACCGCCACGATGACGCCGCACACGGCGAACCCGATGGCCGCCTCCGCATTCCAGATGCCGCCGAGCCGCAGCAGTGCGCCCGCGGTGCCGACGTAGTTTTCTGCCCGCGGGCCAAACGCGGCCACCGCCTCTGCGCTATCGCCGGGCGCTGCGGGATTGAACATGCCCGGAATGGCCCACGGCAAGCACAGAATCACGCCGCCGAGCGCTACCCGCTTGCGGCAGGTCACCGCCGCGGTCACCACGGCAAAGAGCCCGCCCGTAGGGGTAAGCGATGCTCCCCACATGGCCAGCCACGCCACCCAGCTGTGCTTTCTTCCTGCCCACGCGATGACCGGCAGCAGCCACGCAGCCACCGCAAGCGACCACTGGCCCTGCAGGAGACGCTCGATGACGAAGGGATTGGCCACCGCCACCGCCATCGCGCTCACCGCGGCGACTATAGAGCGTGCCCAGCGCGCCGCGGTGAGCGCGGAGGACGCGGCGGCGGCAAAAATGAGCACCCGTGCCGCCCACGCGCCGCCCCCGAGAGCAAGGAAACCGTCCTGCGGTGCATTGCGGGCGGGCAGACTGCCGCCACCAAAGGCAGAAGGGGAAAGCGCCGGATGGTCAAGCAACGCCATATCGCGCCACAAGAACTCGCCGGGCAAGGCAAAGGGCCAGCACACCGCGGCCACGAGGAGGGTGCCCCAGATAAGGAGTAAAAGACGCCTAGCCTTCACGGTGGCGGCGCATGTACATATAGGCGGCACAGAGCAATAGACCAACGCCGATGGCCTTGCCGGCCCAGCCGACCACCATCAAGGCGCGAATGGTGCGAATGACCGGACGCACCTCATTCAGGCGCTCCGCCCGGGTCTCATCGGACCAGCGCAAATCGGCGGCAAAGATGGAACGGTCCTCTGTATCATCATTCGCCACCATGGTGCCGGCCTGCTTTTCGTCCGCGGCGAAGAAGATTTTGATGTTCTCGCGCAGGTCCACCATGGTGCCGGTGGTGGGCTCGACGGAGATATCGCGGCCGATGGTATAGAAGGGCTCCACCGTGACGCGGTCAGTGGCATCCAAGCCGAGGAGCTCGCGCGACTCGGCGTCGTAGAACCGCTTCGCCGGCCCGGAGATGCGGAAATCCTCGGCCGCTAGCTGCTTATCGCCGGTGCCGGTATCGACCTCGGCGGTAATGCTTTTGCGCATATCAGCCAAGGAAATGGGCTGGATATCGTGGTGGAAAGAATAGGTGGGGATTCCGTCGAGCTTTTCCGTCGTGGTGAAGTCCACCGCCGTGGAGGTTTGCGTCGCTAGATCGAAAAACGGATAGGAGCGCTGCTCGGTACCGGAGGGAAAGAAGTAGTTGATTCCATCGCGCTCGAAGTCGGTGCGGGCCATGCCGGTATCCAGCGCCGGTAGCACAAACTTCCATTTATCCTTTGGCGCGGCAACCGGGTAGGTGGACTCGCGGTTCAACACGGAATGCTCCGTGATTTGGGCAAGGGGAGTATCGCCGGCGAGCAGGCGAGAGAGCGAATCGGAGTTAGCGAGCGCATCATCTTCTGCCACCTCAGAGGTGGTGGTATTGCGCTCGATAGTAAGCAGGTCGTGGTGTAGGTAGCACCACATGGGTGCCTGCTTTTCTTGGCACTGCGGGTCCTTGCTATCGCCGGAGGCTTTGGCCCCGGCGATGAACTCGGGCGCTTCCATCCACACCCCGGCCGACGGCGCGGTGACGGTGTTGATGTTTTGGTCGAAGGCCAGCGGCCGGGTCTGATTGTTATACAGCGGCGGCACCACGGTGCCCAGCACCAAGAAAATGACGGCGGCAATGACAACCCACGCCAGTGGCGAGCGTGGCCAAAGGTAGCGTTTCATTGCAGTAGTATGTCCAATCAGTTTCAGGTCGATCCGGGGTTAGGAGCAAGCGTGCAGCCGCAGGCATCTGTGAAAAGCGTACCCCAGCATCTGCCGGAGCTAGACGGTCTACGCGCGGTCGCCTCCCTTGGAATCATTGTCACCCACGTGTCTTTTCAGACCGGAACCGGGTGGGGCTTTGCGGGGCGCTTCGACTATTTTGTCGCCGTTTTCTTTGCCCTCAGCGCCTTCCTGCTGTGGCGCCGCCGCGACCTGCACACCTTATCCGGCTATGCACGCTCGCGCGTGGCCCGCCTATTGCCAGCCTATTATGCCTGCGTGGTGGCGGTGATGCTCCTGCTTCCCGACGCCCACTCGCTCACCCTCACCCAACTTCTCAGCAACCTCACCTCTACCCAGATCTATGTGGTGGACGGGCTAGCACCGGGGCTTACCCACCTGTGGTCGCTGTGCGTGGAGTTCTTCTTCTACCTTGCCCTGCCTGCGCTGGTGTGGCTTCTTGGGGCGCTGCCGCGACGCTGGCGGGTAGCGGCCATCGCGCTGGGCGCCGTTGTTAGTTGGGCCTGGGGTTTTGTTCCCTTTGTGGCCGATTACGCCAAGGATCAGGTCAATTCGCAGATCTGGCCACCAGCGTATGCTTCGTGGTTTGCCGTGGGAATGCTGGCCGCGGAATGCGAAGAGGCCGGTGTTAGCCGGCGCGTGCAACGCGCGCTGCGGCCGCGCTGGGCATGGTGGCTCGTGGCAGCGGTGGTGCTGTGGATTTCCAGCCGCGAGTGGTTCGGGCCGCAGGGACTGGTGCATCCAGAACCGGGCGAATTTTCCCGCCGGATCATTGCGGGAGCGGCCTTCGCCGCAGTCGTGGTGGTACCGGTGGCGCTCGCCCCACGGGATAAGTCCTGGCTGACCAGCCCGCTCATGCAGGCACTGGGCGCGTGGTCCTATTCCATCTTCTTGTGGCATGTGGCCATTCTGGGACTGGCGTTTCCGCTTACCGGGGTGCCGCTGTTTAGCGGGAAACCCCTGGACTTTTGGGTGATTCTGGCCGTAACGGTGGTGGCCACCGTGGTGGTCTCGGCCGCGAGCTATACGCTCATCGAGCGTCCCGGCCGGGATCTTCTCCTCGGTCGGAGGCGAAAAGACAGGCCACGCCCGCGGCACACAAGCAGCTAAGCAGGAGCGAATCGCCCGCATAGGAGCCCGATGTCCACGGCGCGCGGGCGAGGATCGCCCCGGCCGCCGCCACGACACCAGGCGCGAGGTAGGCGCGCGGGATGGTGGTCCAGCGCAGCACCAACCAAGCGGCAACGGCCGCCACCGCGGCCGGCCAGCCGGTGAGGGCCAGTGCGCCGAGTGCGACCACGGCCGAGGCAGCGCCGCCGCGTGGCGCGCGCCAAGTAGGTTGGGACGGGCGCCGCGTGGCCGCCAGGATGCACAGGCCGAGGGTGAGCAAGCCCAAGGCACCGCCGAAGAGGAGGGTGGCGCGGTAAACCGGTTGGGCGCTAAAGGTCATGCGGAAGTCACCGGAGCGGCCGGCCGGAATGACAAAAGCTTGGGTGGCCGCATCGATCTCGCGCGGGGTGAGCTCTTCGTTACCTAGGTAGCCGCGCAGGCCCTTATTGAAGGCGCGACCGGTGACCAAGAGGCGATCCTCATCAGCGGCTGCAATCGAGTACCCGGTGGGCTCGGAAGAGCCTGCTGGTTGCCAGCCCTCCTCGCGCAGGCTCACCCACGGCCCCGTGGTACGCACGCGGTGCGTGCCAGGGCTGAGGGTGAGGGATTCGCCGGGGGAGTAGCGGTGGGCGTCGATAAGCACGGGTTTAGTGGAATCCACCGTCACCCGCATGGGGCGCGGTGCCGTGAAATCGCGGATGAGCACGCCGGTATCCTGCAGCATGCGCTGGAAGAAGAATTGGTGAACATTGGGGGAGGTATCCGGGACGGTCACCACGCGCTCGACCGGCTGGCCCTCGACCCCTAACTCCGCGATGCCGGTGCGGTGGGATAGCTCCACGCGGATGGACTCGGTATCGCCGCCGGGAACGCGGACTTCCTGCGAGCGGAAGGGCTGTAAGTCCACGTCTACGGCCGCGCTGCCAGAGCGCACGGTTACCGTGGTTGCGCTGGTGGCCATGAGCTTGAGGCGCGGCTGGGTGAATTCGCCGCGCAGTTCAATCCACCCGGAGTCATCGCCCGGCGCGGGCCACCAGGCGGTGGAGTTTTCCCCATCTACCGCGGACGTGGCGGACTTCTTCGGCTGGGCCCCGCCAAAGGCCGTGGCATCGGCGGCCGAGGAAGAGACTGCTACCGAACCGCCGTGGGTTTCCACCTGGGTAAGCGGCCCAGCGGAGGGATAATCGCGCAGGCGGTTATTCACGTGGCTGGGGTCGTCCGCGGCCAGGGGCGCGGAGATAGGACCATCGAGGGTGCCGTAGTTGCGGTCTGTGAGCGTTGGGGTATCGGTGACGATATCGGCGTCGCGATCGACGAGCTGGCGGGTGGTAGGGGTGGAGTGGGCGTCGAGAAGCGCCAAGGCTTCCCCGCCGCCGGCCACGCGGACTGGCTCTGTTGGCCCTAAGGACATGCCGGCGTGGTTGAGCAGGATGACATCGACCTCACCGAAGCGATGGACCTCGCCGCCAAACTTGCTGGCCAGGGCCTCGTCCTCGCCGGTGAAGAGATCATGGCGCACCATGACCGCGCCGATGCCCAGGCGCTGCAGGGAGCGAACGCCCGTGGCTGGGTCCTCTTTGAGCGCGGCCATGACGCCGTCGAGCCCGCGGATGGCCTCTGGTGGCACGAGCGGAATGGCATCGCGCACGGCCCAGGGGACATCGAGCAGCGGCTGGGCCGGCTCGTCGCGCGTCCATCCCCAGGTCTGCCGGGCAAAGGACGCCTCCGGGTAGATAAGCGTGCGGGTATCGGCGGCATGGGTATTGATAAAGTCCGTGGCCTCGTGCCAGTAGGAGGGCACCTCTTCATAGGCCCCCAGCGGCAACAAACGCTGCGACCATGCCGGGGAGACCACCGCGATGCACAAGAGCAGCGTCAGTGCACCCACCGTCTGCCTCTTGGTGGGGCGCAAACTCCTCGGTAGTGGAAGATTGGCGCAGGCGCGCGCCACGCCTAACAGCAGTGGTATGCGCACCAGCGGATCGAATTTATGCAGGTTGCGCAGCGCGGCCAGCGGTCCATCGAGCGCATCGAGGTACCACGCCACCTGGCAGCCCAGCACCGCGATGCCCACCACCAGCATGACGGACCACACGCGCGGCAGCTTGCTAAGACCGTAGATACCCACGGCCGCGATGCCCATGGTGACCAGCACAAAGAAGGACTCGGTGGCTAGCTCATAGCCGGCCACGCGTTCGGTATCGACAAACGGCGTCCAGCTCGTGGTGCCGCGTAGAATCTCGGGCAAGTTGAGCCAGCGCGTGGTCACGCGCGCGGACTCGATGAATTCCGTAAACGGCGGGGCATAGCGGCCAAGCACGACGAGCGGGCCGATCCACCAGGCCGATACCGCCAGGCACCCTAAGAGCCAGGCCGCGCCGGGTCTGAAGGCGCGGCGGTAGAGCAGGATTACAGCGGCCGGGATACACGCCGCGATGGTCGCGGTGGCATTGACCGCGCCCATCAGCGCTACGGGGATGGTGGCCGCGGCGGCATCGCGCCAGGTGAGCTTGGCGTTGAGGAAGGGCAGGATAACCCAGGGAGCGAGCATGACCGGCCAGGTCTCAGAAGAAATGGCGGTCAGGGTAGAAAGAGTGCGCGGCGAGAGCGCGTAGAGCATCGCCGCCACCCAGACCCACCAGCCATGCAGGCCCACCTTGCGGCCGAGCTTATGAAAGCCGATGAAGCCGACGCTTAAGACCAGTAGCCACCAGAGGCGCTGGGCCACCCAATCGGGCAGGGGCTGGGTTAAAACGAAGAAAGGTCCCTGGGGAAAGAGGTAGCCATAGGCCTGATTCTGCAGCTGCCCCAGGGTAAAGGTATCCGTATAGGCGCTGAGCGCCCCGCGGAGAAAGTGCAGCGGATTGGCCGCCAGATCATGCTTGGTATCGGCGGCCGTCAGCCCCCACGGCTGCACGAGGAGGATGAGCGCTAGGGCAAGGATCCCCAGCGGGTAGGGGCGGGCAAGCCGCCCGCGGAGGGTACGCACACCTAGTTGCGGGATCCGTACTCAGGGCCGCCCAAAACCGCATCGGAAGCAGAAACCGCATTGCCTTCCGGCACAGTATCGGTGCCGGAGAATTGTGCGATGCCGATGATGGTGATGACGCCGAGCGCGATGCCCACAACAGCGCTACCGATGGCAGGGCCAAGGGTGCGCTTGTTCAAAGAATCGGTTTCCAGAGCCATGGCTAAAGATACTAGCAGCTATTTAGAAGTATTCTGCCTCATCATCGTCCGCGTCATCCTCGTTTTCCTGCGGCACGATGAACACTGGGAGGCCGGCATTGCGCACAATCTGGTCGGCGGTGGAGTTGGTCCACCACGCGCGGAAGCCGGTCAGGGCGCGGGTACCGGTGACGATGACGTCTACGTCCAGCTCATGCGCGGCATCAATGATGGCGGAGGAGATGGTGGTAGCGGATTCCACTAGGTGGGCGCGGCCGGCTAGGCCCAGGCTTTCGGCCAGCTCGATGCCCTGGCGGCAAATCTTTAGCGCCTCTTCATAGGCCGGATCCTCTTCGACGCCATCCGGGGAGACGGTGGACTGGTGCATTCCGGTGCGGCTGACGGCGCGGGCGGTTTGCCGGGCTACCGGCTCCCAGGCGGTGAGGATTTCTACCGTGGTGGGCCGCAGCAGCTGGGCCGCGTACTCGAGGGCGCGGCCGGCTCGTTCGGTGCCATCGTAGGCAATTAGCATTGTCTCGCCGTTACTCATGTCACTAGTCTACCCACCGCTTGCGACAGAACGCGAGGAGTATTGCACACTAGAGGGCATGAAAACTCCGCGCATCCTTGCCAGCCTCGCCCTCGTGACGGCCCTGGGAGCCTGCTCTACCTCCACCCCGGAGGACAATGAGAGCCAGGACTCCACCACCGCGGCCGCGTCGAGCTCACCTGCCGCGACACACGAGACGCACGAAGAGACGTCGCAGGAAGAGGCCCCGCAGCAGGACATCCGCGCCATGGCCGCCTCGGTGCTGATGCCGCCGGTTACCAACTACGACGATGCCAAGGCCAAGCTGGATGCCGGTGTAGGCGGAATCTTTATCCCCAGCTGGGCGGATCCAAACTTGCTGCAGGAAGCGGGCCGCGATATTAATGCCCTGCGCCAGGAGGTGGGCCGCGACTTTGAGGTCTCCATCGATTTTGAGGGCGGGCGCGTGCAACGTTTCTCGGAGATCCTGGGCGAGTATCCCGCGCCGCAACAGATGGCGGCCGAGCGTTCCCCACAAGAGGTGGAGCAGCTCGCGCACGAGATTGGCACGAGCCTCAAGGTGCACGGTATCAACGTGGACTTTGCACCGGTGCTCGACGTCGATGGCAACGGCCTAGAGGTGGTGGGCGATCGATCATTTTCCACCGACCCGGTCCAAGCAGGCGAGTATGGCGCGGCCTTTGCACGCGGGCTGGATTCCGCGGGGGTCAAGGCCGTGTTCAAGCATTTCCCGGGCCACGGCCGTGCTTCTGGCGATACCCACCTGGCCGAGGCCGTTACCCCGCCGTTGGAAGAACTAGAAGGCCACGAGTTCATTCCTTTTAAAACCGCTCTTCCCCAAGCGCCCAATGCCGCGCTCATGATGGGCCACCTCGCCGTGCCCGGCCTAGGCGATGGTCAGACTCCCGCTTCCATCCTGCCGGAAGCCTATGGCCTAGCCCGCGAGACCCTCCAGTACGACGGGCCCATCTATACCGATGACATCGGCGGCATGAAGGCGATTGCGGATTCGCTCCCGCTTGCCGACGCCGTCGTGGCCTCCCTCAATGCCGGTGCCGACATGCCCCTGTGGTCTACCGAAGGCGACATTAATGCGGTGATCGACGCCGTTGTTGGCGCCGTCGACCAGGGCCGCCTGCCACTCGAACGCCTTGCAGACGCCGCCCGCCATGTCAGCGCTCCCCCGGTCGGCACTGCACCCGAGCTCGCACAAGACTAGGAAAAATGCCACTAAAACCGTTAACCTTTAAGGCGTGAAAAAGGCAGAAGGAAAAAACGGTGCTAAAGGCTGGCTCATCGCGCTCGGCGTATTGGTCGGCCTTGTCCTAATCGCGGGCATTGCTTATGCCTGGGATGTCGCAGCAAACCAGGACAAGATTCCGCGCGCCGTTTCCGTCAACGGCGTGGATATCTCCGCCATGGATCGCACCGCCGCCGTGGAGAAGCTCGAAGATGAGCTTGCGGGCGTAGAAACCGAGCCCGTGAGTGTTACCTCGGGCGACCTGCACACCGATTTCGTTCCCTCCGAGTCGGGCCTCGCCCTGGATAACCAGCGCGCCGTGGACAATATTGAGGAGCCTTCCCTCAATCCTTTTACCCGCCTGTATAGCTTCTTCCGCTCCACCCGGGATATTCCGGTAGAAACCAACGTGGACGAGGTCCAACTTCAGCCGGCCTTGGACCGCGTGAAGAAGGATCTCTCCACCGATCCAGTTGATGGCATGTTGGAGCTCAACAATGGTGAGCTCAAGGTCACCGACCCCAAGCTCGGCCAAACCGTGGATGCCGGCACCCTGCACAATGCAGTTACGGATAATTGGCTCGATTCCGAGGGAGTAAACGTGGACCCAGAAGAAGTAGAGCCGGCCATCAATGATGAAGCTATCGAGGCCATGCGCACCGGCGATGCCGCCAAGGCGCTGGATAATCCCATTACATTGAAGGCCAAGAATAATGTCACCGCTACCCTGAATAAGCCGGAAATCTCCCAGTTCACCAGCATTGAAAAGAAAGACGGCAAGCTCAAGCTCGCCGTGGATACCAACCGCGCGCAGGAGCTGCTGGCCGAGCGCTCTGAGGGCGCCGATGTCCCCGGCGTAAATGCCAAGATTTCCTTCAACGGCAACGACAAGCAGATCACCCCGTCCGAAGACGGCGAGATCATCGACTGGGAGCCGACCATGAAGGACTTCGACAAGCGCGTGACCGGCGATGACCGCGAGTGGGATGCTACTTACAAGCCGGACCCGGCAGAGTTCACCACCGACGATGCCAAGAAGGCGACCTTCAACGACACCGTGGGCGAGTTCACCACTGAGGGCTACTCCGCTGCCTCCGGCAAGAATATCGAGCTGGTAGCCCAACAGGTCAACGGCGCCGTGGTCAACCCAGGCGAGACCTTCTCCCTCAACGGCCATACCGGCCCCCGCGGCACGGCACAGGGCTACGTTGAGTCCGGCATCATTATCGATGGCCACTCCGGCTCCGCCGTGGGCGGCGGCATCTCCCAGTTCGCCACCACTTTGTACAATGCTGCCTACTTTGCGGGCATGGAAGACACCGCCCACACCCCGCACTCGTACTACATTTCCCGCTACCCCGCCGGCCGTGAGGCCACCGTGTACGAGGGCGCCATCGACCTGCAGTTCACCAATACCTTCAATACCCCGGTCCGCATTGAGACCGACTTTGGTGGCGGCAAGATTACCGTGCGCCTGAAGGGCACTAAGACCGTCGACGTCGAGTCTGTGAACAACGGCCGCTGGGCTAAGACCGACCCACAACCTATGTCCGTGCCCGGCAGCGACTGCTCGCCTTCTTCTGGCGCGCCGGGCTTTACGACGTCCGATACCCGCATCATCAAGGACCTAGGCGGCAAGGAGCTTTCCCGCGAGACCACCACCACGGTTTACGACCCGCAGCCCATCGTCCGCTGCGGCTAGTAGACTCGGCGCCATGGAAGAGCGAACCCTTACCACTCTCATATTCGGCAACGTGGTCATTGAGTCCAACCTGCGTGGGGCAGAGCTTCGCATCTACAGCGAAGACTGGCGCGGATATCAGCGCCGCACCGATTGTGGAATGACGTTTCGTGCCCCGCTAGATGACATCCGTGGCACCGTTCCTGAGCGTGATCTAGCCGCGCTCACGGAGAAATTCTTCGAACCGGCAGCCGCAGAGTTGGAAGCACACTATCCAGGCGGGGTAGAACAGGCACAAAAAGAACTTGCGCAGTGGTTAAGTGCGAAAGCGTAGATCGAAGGTGCCCCGAAACTTCCCCCAAAAAATTTGGAGCCGACGACGGTGTCTGAGTTCATGACATTTTTGACAGTTTGTGCCTGAGGGAATCGTCGTGATGCTTGACAGGTGAGCTGGGACATGTTTGACACTATGAACAGTCCAAAACGCAATATCGGCATCGTCAAAGCTGTACGCCATCAAGGTCGCAGCCCGTCAAAGGTAGCTAAGCAATTCGGTATTTCCCGGCGGTTGCGTCTCTTAGTGTGGTGTAGCGCTTGCTGATGGTGAATATGCTCTGGCGTTTGGTGATTGCATCACCGGCGGGCCTGAAACTTGGTTCTATGAACCCGACCAGCCCTTCTACCTTTCGGATTCAACAAGGGAAGCGTGTGTGAAGATCGAGATTTCCGCTCCTAGCGGGTGGAAAATATGGGATCCGCTTCCGCCCCGGGGCAATGGCTACAAGAAACAGAAATCTTAACAATCTGCTTTATGGGCAGATGGTGAGATTTATTCCCCCTAGCGTTTTACAAAAGGCTAGAGGGAATTTTTCTATACCCACCCATGAAAGTTCGTCCATGTCAGGCCATGACAAAGCTCCTAGGCTTTCACCGTAAGCCTAGGGACTCTACCGCATTGGAAAGGTAGTGCTTGTTCTCTGTGTAACCCACCAAAGCCAAGGGATGTCATGGCAGGCAAATCTATACATAGCAGCAGTCCCCAACTCTGTAACTGGAGAATATTGACAATGGCCCATTCGGAATGTACTTTCTACGGTGGAAAGTACATTCCACTTGTTCACACACGAGAGAAGAGTCCCATGACCCCATCGCCGAATGAAGCACGCGAGATGATTGCCCGCGCCGACACGTTGTCCCGAAACGTCGCCCGATTCCCCTTGAGCTGGGTCGGTTACTCCATGCTCTGCGCTACCGGACCGCTTTACCTCCTGTCTGCCTACCTCTCCGGACCCACCCTCCCGGCCGCTATCTGGGTCGTTATCAGTGCCTGGTTTATTGTCGGCGGGATTTTATCAGTGGCCCTTGGGGCATTCTCACGCCCTGTTCCGAAGGGTTTCGGTATGCGGTGGATCGTCATGATTATTCTCTGGTCTGCCGCATGGATATTCTCCATCGCTGGGCCAGACATCACCACCAGCACCCAACTCGTTGTACAAAGTCTGATCTATCTCGCTCTCGCTGCGAGCGGCCCCCTCTGGGAGCTTGTCACCCTACGTAACCGGAGGATGAAATAAGACATGTCGCATCCCCGACACGATCTCGATCCCGTACTGGCTAACCCCCTGCGCTTTTCCCTCCTTGCCTCTTTATCTAACGTTGTCGACATGACCTTCAAGGAACTGCGCGACCACCTCGCCACCACCGATTCCACCATGTCGAAGCACTCCACGGCCTTGGAAGAGGCAGGCTATATCCACATCAAAAAGGGGTTCGTGGGAAAGACTCCACAAACTCGGTTATCTATCACCAAAACCGGGGAGCAGGCTCTTACCCACCACCTCGACACGCTTAATCGCATCGCCCAAGGGGGTTAAGCACGGCTCCATAAGACATCCTCACGGTTTAGACTGCGGGGACTGTTTCCTTTCAGCGGTTGGACCGAAGATCGCCCACAAGCGAGCCGGCGTCTACACCCAAAGCACCCACGAAAGCGACGATGTTGGCCGGGACAGCATTGCGTTTCCCGCGTTAGACGGAGCTGACATAGGTGCGGTGCAATCCTTCCTGAAGAAGGTCACTTTTGCCAGCCACCTCCTCGATACCTATCAAAGGCCCTACTGGAAACAAGAAGACCCGCCCCAAGCCACAAAATAAAAGAAACCGGCACCCCAGAACAAAAAGCAACTGAGATGCCGGTTTGTCAACGATGTCGCGACTCATCTGTCAAACATGTCGCGACTCATGACAATGGAGCCGACGACGGGAATCGAACCCGCGCCAGCAGCTTGGGAAGCTGCAGTTCTACCATTAAACTACGTCGGCACTGCGCGCTTGCACGCTCCGGCCTACTATACACCGCGGCCTTCGGCATGAGTAGAATTGGGGCCGTGCTTCTTTCAGATCGTGATATCCGTGCCGCCATTGACGCCGAAGAACTGGGCATCGAGCCCTTCGACAGCGAACTTATCCAGCCCTCGTCCGTAGATGTGCGCCTGGATAAGTATTTCCGAGTCTTCAATAACTCGCGGTACACGCATATTGACCCCAAAGAGGAAATGCCGGACCTCACCACCTTGGTGGAGGTAGAAGAAGATCAGTCCTTCATCCTGCACCCAGGCGAGTTCGTGCTCGGCGCCACGCTGGAAAAATTCACCCTGCCGGCAGACTTGGCCGGTCGCTTGGAGGGCAAGTCTTCCCTCGGCCGCCTGGGA
Source organism: Corynebacterium tuberculostearicum (assembly GCF_030229345.1). Classification (GTDB taxonomy): domain Bacteria; phylum Actinomycetota; class Actinomycetes; order Mycobacteriales; family Mycobacteriaceae; genus Corynebacterium; species Corynebacterium tuberculostearicum_G. The sequence goes on from NZ_JASPGP010000007.1 coordinate 93,173, forward strand.
TTGTTGACCCACTCCACCGCAGGCTTCATTGATCCTGGTTTTTCCGGCCACATCACGCTCGAGCTTTCTAATACCGCCAACCTGCCCATCGCCCTGTGGCCGGGCATGAAGGTGGGTCAGCTGGCTATCTTTAAGATGACTTCACCAGCGGAAAGCCCATATGGCACCGGCTCGCTGGGCTCGAAGTACCAGGGTCAGCGCGGCCCGACGCCATCGAAGTCTTACCTGAATTTCCGATAGGCTTAAACCGGCATTCACATAGAGCCTCTAATATGGGGCTTTATGCGTATGACTGTAATCGGCACCGGATACTTGGGTGCAACCCATGCTGCCTGCATGGCCGAGCTCGGCCATGAAGTGCTAGGCGTGGACGTAGATGACAATAAAGTTTCCGCTCTTAAATCGGGCAAGGTTCCGTTCTTTGAACCGGGCCTGCCGGAGGTGCTCGAGCGCAATATCGAGGCCGGCCGCCTCGACTTCAGCACGGACTATGAAGAAGCAGCCGCGTTCGGCAACCTGCACTTTTTGGGCGTAGGCACTCCGCAACGCCGCGGTTCCTATGCGGCGGATATGACCTACGTGAAAGCCGTCATTACGGACCTGGTGCCCAAGCTCAAGGGTGATCACATCATCTTTGGTAAGTCCACCGTTCCGGTGGGAACCGCGGCGGAGCTTCAGGAGTTGGCCAATGAGCTTGCCCCAGAAGGCACCACCGTGGAAATCGCGTGGAACCCGGAGTTCCTGCGTGAGGGCTACGCCGTTAAGGACACCATCACCCCAGACCGCATCGTTCTCGGTGTGCGCGAGGGCGAAAGCCGTGCCGAAGAGGTAGCCCGCGAGGTTTATGCTCAGCCGCTATCGCAGGACACCCCATTCATCGTGACGGATTGGCAGACCGCCGAGCTGGTCAAGGTCTCCGCTAATGCGTTCCTGGCCACCAAGATTTCCTTTATCAACGCCGTTTCTGAGATCTGCGAGATTGCAGGCGCGGACGTTACCGCTCTTGCCGACGCCATTGGGCTCGACGAGCGCATCGGCCGCAAGTTCCTTGGCGCCGGCCTCGGCTTTGGTGGCGGTTGCCTGCCCAAGGACATTCGCGCCTTCATGGCCCGCGCCGGCGAGCTTGGCGCCGACCAGGCACTGACCTTCCTGCGCGAGGTGGACGCTATCAATATGCGCCGCCGTGACCGCGTGGTGGACCTAGCCAAGGAAGCCTTCAATGGCTCCCTGCTTGGCCACCGCGTGACCGTATTGGGCTGTGCGTTTAAGCCGAATTCCGATGACGTGCGCGATTCGCCCGCCCTTGCCGTAGCTGGTTCCCTGTCCTTGGCTGGCGCGGCAGTAACCGTCTATGACCCAGAAGGTATGGACAATGCCAAGAAGGTATTCCCCACCTTGGATTACGCCGCAGACACTGACGATGCCCTGCGCGAAGCTGAGCTAGTTATTCTGGCAACCGAGTGGAAGCAGTTCAAGGAATTGGATCCGCAGCAAGCGGGCCAGCTCGTGGACAATAAGCACATTATCGATGGCCGCAATGTGCTGCCTGTTGCAGACTGGCAACAGGCGGGCTGGAAGGTCGATGCCTTGGGGCGCACCCTCTAGGTCCTCTACATCTGAGATACAAAGGCTGAGCAGCGTGATTATTGCGCTGCTCAGCCTTCTGCATAAGGGCCCTAAACTTGTGCGCGCTGTGGCACTGTGAAAGCTGCAATGGCTGTAGTGATGGGAACCGCGAGGGTCAATGCTATCGCACCTACTCCGGAACGCAGCAGCTCCGTTGCGACGAGATCGCTGCTTAAAATCTGGCCTGCGGGGCGCTCCGCTGCGGTGATCAGCATGAGCAGTGGCAAGGTCGCACCGGTATAGGTCAGAATTAGCGTATAAACCATTGAGGCAATATGGTCGCGGCCCACCTTCATTGCGGAGAGGAAAAGCTGTGCAGGGCGGGCATCAGGGTCCGCTCCGTGGAGTTCGGTAATGGTGGATGCTTGGGCCACGGCGGCGTCGGCAAGGCTGCCCAAGGCACCGACCACAAAACCGCATAAGAGCACGCCCACGATGGACACGTTGGGCATATAAAGAAGTAGCTTCAGGTTGTCCTCGGAACTATAGCCTTGTAGCTGCGAACTATCGATAGCGGCCCACGCTAACGCTGCTGCAAGAATGAGAGCGATAAGGGAGCCGCCCACCGCCGATGCCGATTTCCAATTCAGTCCATGGACGAGAGGAACGGCGAACAGAATGATGGCGGAACAGGCAACAAGGGCGGACCAGAGGGGGTTATGGGCGTCGATAAGAGCGGGGACGAGGAACGCAAAGATCACGCCTAGGCTGAGCGTCAAGCCGATAAGGGCGCGCACGCCATGCCAGGCCGCAAAAGCGATAATGACGACGGCCACGATAACTGCCCACAGAGCTAGGCTTCTGGTGCGCTGATAATCAGCAAAAGCATAGGACGCAGCGCCGGAAGGGTCATCTGCTTTGGAAAGAACAATCTTGTCGCCCGGTTTAAGCTGCGGATCGCCGGCATTGCCGTAGGTGACCAATTGGGTCATGCGACCTTCGTCCTCGCCGGAGGTGATATTGACCAGGGCACGGTCGCACTGCACTTCCTCAGTCCCAGGAATAAGTGGCGGTGTATCGAAGGCCTGCCCAGTAAGTTCCGATTGGCAAGCCGAGTGGTCTGTCGTATCGACCGTGCCCTCGACCTGTGGGTGGTTGAGGGCATAGGTTTGCCGAAAATCGGTGGAGGTGTGCTCGGAGGCTGGACTCTGAGGCCACAGCAATGCCATGCCCGCAATGGTGGCAATAAGCGCTGTGACGAGCACGCCGAGCAAAGTTAATCGCCATGGATGCTGAGTTATCGAAGTAGAGAGCCGACCCCATGAACTAGGGGTCGGCTGAGGCTTAGGTGCCGCAGAATGTCTTCCCATGCACTATATTGTTATGGAATATCAATATCATTAGCAACTGGTGGGGGAGAAAGCTACTGCTTATAGCTCACCAGGAAGTTGCCAAGGCGCTCGATGGCGTTTTCGATCTGGGATGCCCACGGCAGCGTGACTACGCGGAAGTGATCTGGGTTCGGCCAGTTGAAGCCGGTGCCTTGCACCATGAGGATCTTTTCCGCCTTCAAAATATCCAGCATGAGCTTGGCATCATCATGAATCTCATACACGTTCGGATCCAAGCGCGGGAAGAGGTAGAGCGAGCCCATGGGTTTTACCGCAGAAACGCCCGGAATCTCATTGAGCTTCTCGTAGGCGATATTGCGCTGGCGCAACAGGCGCCCGCCGGTACCGGTGAGCTCGTAGATGGACTGCCGGCCGCCTAGCGCCACCTGGATAGCGTGCTGTGCCGGTACGTTCGGGCACAGGCGTGTTCCGGCTAGGAGCTCCAGTCCCTCGATGAAGCCACGGGCGTGGTGCTTAGGGCCGGTGAGCACCATCCAACCAGCGCGGTAACCACACACGCGGTAAGCCTTGGACAAGCCATTAAAAGTGATGGTGAGCAGGTCTGGGGCGAGCGAAGCAATGGAGATGTGCTGCGCGCCGTCGTAAAGAATGCGGTCATAGATCTCATCGGCCAAGATGAGCAGGTTATGCTCGCGGGCGATGTTGACAATCTTCTGCAAAACTTCGCGCGAGTAGACAGCACCCGTAGGGTTATTCGGGTTGATGACCACAATGGCCTTGGTCTTATCCGTGATCTTGGACTCGATGTCCTCGATCGATGGGTTCCAGTCGTCCTCCTCATCGCACAGGTAGTGCACTGGGGTGCCGCCTGCCAGGGAAGTAGCTGCCGTCCACAGTGGATAGTCCGGCGCCGGGATGAGAACCTCATCGCCATTATTGAGCAGCGCCTGGGTGGTCATGCTGATGAGCTCGGAGACGCCATTGCCCAAGAAGACATCGTTGATATCAAAGGGTGGGAAATCTTCAAGCTCGTAGCGGGTAACAATGGACCGACGAGCAGAAATGATTCCCTTGGAGGTGGAATAGCCCTGGGAAGTAGGCAGGGCAGCGATCATATCGCGCATGATGACATCGGGAGCCTCGAAGCCAAAGACGGCTGGGTTACCGGTGTTGAGTTTCAAGATGGTGTGCCCATCGAGCTCCATGCGTTCCGCTTCCGCAGAGACCTCGCCGCGAATGTCATACGCGACGCCCTTGAGCTTGTCGGACTGGTCAAAGATGCGGTGTTTCGGAGAAGTCATGGGAATATTGTGCCACGATCACAGCCACACAAAACGCTTTAACAGCGGCAATGACTATTTTTTATTCCACTCGCTGAACTTGCGCTTGGCCAGATCCATAGCCTGTCCGGTAATTTCGCCGGCTTGCATGCGGCGATCGGCCCACATCTTTTCTTCGATCATTTTTTGCTGTGCGCGCTCATGCGCCGTGAGCGCGCGAATCTCGCGCAATTGCTCCTTTTCAATTTGGCGCACGGATGGGGCGTGCCACGAGGATGGGCCCACCTTGGCAACGTAGAGCAGAATCCACAGGATAGGGATGAGTGCGGCTGCTACCGCGCCTCCCAGCAAAAGCCATGGGCTGCTTAAGGTCGCGCTCATCACGATAAGCGTTGGGCTGGCAACGGCAAGCAGCACCGAGCCGGAAAGTGCGGTCGCAAACTTTGGCTTCTTGCCCGCATTATGGGCGCGCGTGACCTCACCGCGGGAATAGACCTTGACCTCGTGGGAACCACGCGCCGGAATGTCTTGGAAGACGGGCACGAGGTCTTGGTGGGTGTGGGCACGCATGACATCGTCCGAGCGATCCTCGAACTCTTCCATGGTTAACCGGCCTTCACCCACGGCGCGGGCGAGGTCATTGATGGCATCGTTGCGCTCGGAATCGGACAGGCGCATCGTCCGATTGATAGGGGAAGAACCAAAGTTATTACTCACGCTTCCCAGTTTAGGAAATTTCCTCCCTGCTAGGGACGTGCTCTTAGCGAACGCTGCCTATAGGTCCTTGGTCTCAGCGGTAGAGTTCGCCTCGTCCTTCTTTTCGGGCTGCTTCTTGCCGCCCACCAGGCTGGCGAGGAATGGGAAGAGGGCGACGGTAAGTGCGCCGCCGGAAACAAAGATGGAAGCATTTTCGGGTTCCATAATCTTCGAGTTCACCGCCAAGGTGGTCACCGCCACGATGATCGGCAGACCGGTGGCGGAATACAAGCCCACTTGGAGGCGCTCGCGGAAGGTTTCAATATCGGATCCGGTATGCGCTACATTTTCGCGCAGGAAGACCGGCAGACCACGCGTCACCAGAATAAGGGCTGGAATGCCCAGCACCTTCCACGGATTATTGGCGATGGTATCCCAGCTAATGCTCATGCCAGAGACCACAAAGAAGACCGGGATAAGCATCGAATAAAACACCACATCGAGGCGGTGCTCCAGGCGGCGGTGGAATTCATCCGGGATGATGCGGTTCAAAATAATGCCAGCGGCAAAGGCGCCGAGCACGATATCGAGTTCAAAGACCGCCGTAACCGCCATGAGGATGGCCAGAATCAGGATGATAAGACGCAAGATCGTCTGGTTGGTGGAGCCCGCACCGGAGATAAAGGCGGTCTTCACCCAAGGGATGGCCGAGGCGATGGCCGCTGGCATGACGGCGACGGCAACGGCGATGATGATGAAGAACAACAAAATGATCATCGTCGTCAGCGTGGAACGAGTACCCAGCAACAGCGCCATAGCGGTAATGGGGGCGACCTCACCAATGGCACCGTGAATCATCACGGAGTTGCCCACCTTCGTGCCCAGAATGCGGTCCTGTTTCAGCATCGGCGTGAGCGTGCCCAACGCCGTTGATGTCAGCGCCAAGGCGACGACGATGGCACCTGGCACGTTATCCACCAAGAAATAGGCGCCTACGCCACAGGCGAGGGCACAGATGATCCAGGTAGATAGGGCCGTGCCGGCTTCTTTGGTCTTGAGGGTAGAGATTTGAATCTCAAAGCCCGCGAGGAGGAACAGCGCGCCCACGCCGAGCTCCTTGAGCATTTCGATGCCTTCGTCCTCGGCCGCGAGGTCGAGTACGGAAGGGCCAATAATCATGCCGAAAATCAGCAAGAGGGCCACCGACGGCAGGCGGTAGCCCAACATATAAGAGACCAGCGGCGCGAGTAGAGCCGCGGCCATAATCCAGGCGAAAGAGACGAGGGAATTTGTATTTTCGGTTGCGCCTGCCGCCAGCAGCAGGGCATCGGTGGGGAGTCCCGCATTAAAATGCATGGACTACAGCGTACGCACCAATGCCCCTGCGTGCCTACTCAGATTCAGGTGGCTTTGGCACGCTTTCCGACGCCGGTGGTCCCGGAGCCGCCGGCGGTGCTGGCGGGGTTGGTGCGGCTGGCGGCTCAGCCTTTGGCGGCGTGGGCGCAGCAGGAGCCTGTGGCGGTTTCGGGGCTGCGGGCGGCGTCGGCGCCGCCGGTGCTGCCGGAGCTGCAGGCGCGCTTGGCGGGGTCGGCGCGGCTGGTGCCTTTGGTGCAGGTGCTGCTGGAGCACTTGGAGGGGTGGGTGCACTCGGTGCCGCGGGAGCAGCTGGTGCCGCCGGTGCTTGGGGAGCTTGTGGCGCGGCTGGTGCCTTGGGCGCAGGTGCTGCTGGAGCACTTGGAGGGGTGGGTGCACTCGGTGCCGCGGGAGCCTTCGGCGCTTGAGGAGCCTGCGGTGTAGTCGGCGCTGCGGGTGCGGCCGGTGCGGCCGGTGCGGCCGGAGGTGGTGCCGATTCGGTCGGGGTGTGGGTGGCGGAAGTGGGGGCGTCGGCAAGCGGGGCGTCAGTGGTGCCCGCGGACTTCTGGTTGCGAACCGGGGTAGCAAGGAACGCCTTGGGATGGGGCTCAGGGAGGGTGCCGGACTCGTCGAGGGAGATGGAATTGCGCAGCATCACCGCCACGTCATTGACCTTGGTGGTGGGCGTGGAATCCTGCGCCAAGGACTTCACGCCGCCGGTCATCATGACATTACAGAAGGGGCAGCCGGTGGCGATTTCTTCCGCGCCGGTCTCTAGAGCCTGCTCGGTGCGGAAGTCATTGATGCGGGTGCCGAGCTTTTCCTCCATGAACATGCGGGCGCCGCCGGCGCCACAGCAGAAGGCCTCGTCGCGGTTCTTGTCCATCTCGCGCAGCTCCACGCCGGTGGCCTCGAGCAGCTCGCGCGGAGGATCGAAGACCTTATTGTGGCGGCCGAGGAAGCACGGATCGTGGTAGGTAATCGGCTTGCGGTTTTCCGGCGTGCGTGGCACCGGCTTGAGCAAGCCCTCGCGGACCAGCCGGTTGAGCAGCTGGGTGTGGTGGAAGACGTCGAAGTGCCCGTCAAAGTCCGGGTACTCATTGCGGATGGTATTAAAGCAGTGCGGGCAGGTGGTGATGATCTTGCGCTGGCCCTCCGGGACGCCGTCAAAGGCATTGTTGAGGGTCTCTACGTTTTGCTGCGCCATCATCTGGAAAAGGAACTCGTTGCCGGCGCGGCGGGCAGGATCACCCGTACAGGTCTCACCCGTGGAGAGCACGCCAAACTTCACGCCCGCGGTATGCAGCAGGTCCACTACAGCACGAGTTGTACGGCGGCCATCGTCATCATAAGCGCCAGCGCAGCCCACCCAGAGCAGGTATTCCATATCGGAGAAGTCGGCTTCGTCTTCACCGATGATGGGGACGTCGATGCCATCGGCGCGGGCCTCATCAATCCAGGCGCGGCGTTCAGAGTTATTCCGGCCCCACGGATTGCCCTTGTTTTCCATATTCTTGAACAAGCCGGTGAGCTCGGACGGGAAGTCCGATTCCGCAAGCACCTTGAAGCGGCGCAGGTCCGCGATGTGGTCGATGTGCTCAATATCGGTAGGACACTGATCCACGCACGCACCGCAGTTGGTACAAGACCACAGCACGTCATCATCGATAACGCCGGCCATGGACAGCACATCCAGGCCCTCGTGCGGGTTGTAGTTATCCAGTGCGCCCTGACGCAGGTCCATCATGACCTTTTTGGGACTCAGCGGCTTTTCGGTATTCCACGCCGGGCATAGCTCTTGGCAGCGGCCGCACTCGGTACACGAGGTGGAATCCAGCAGCATCTTCCAGCTGCCCGGGGTGATGTCTTCTTCTAAGTCCGGGGTAGGCAGGGATTGTAGGGCCTTTTCCCCGGTGGCATTGCGCTGGAAGAAGATATTGAAAAAGCTGGTGAAGCGGTGCCACATCACACCCCACTGGAAATTGCGGGAAATAAAGACGATAAACAGCATGCCGGACAGCAGCTTGAACAGGGCGAAGAAGCTCACCAATGCTGGGGATGCAGGGAAGAGCTTGGCTAGGTGGACGCTCAAGAAATCCGCCCAGGCGGAGCCGCCGCCGTAGGTGGCGATCTTGGTGGACTTCACCAGGATCATGCCGAGTCCCTCAGAAAAGACAATGAACTCTACCCAGCGCGCCGAGGCGGTCTGGGAGTTGAAGAAGCGGCTGCCGCGCTCAGTATCGCCGAGTTTGAGGCGCACGCCGATAAGGAAGCCAATACCGAGGACCGTCGCGATGCCCAAGACTTCCTCGACGAAGTGGTAAACCGGCCAGTGGCTGAGCCACGGCCAGCCCTTATCCGGCGCGAAGGTTTGGATATAGGCTTCAAACCACACCAAAATGCCAAAGAGGAAGCCCACCATTACTAGCCAGTGGGCGGCATTGACCAGCGGTTTACCCTTGAAGTGGGAATGGCCAAAGACCTCCGCAATAACGCGCCATAAGCGCTTTCCTAGGCTATCGGTGCGCTTGAGCTGGGTGGGTCCGCCCGAGCGGATGAACTTAAAGAGGGCCCATACGCGGGTGAAAAAGTACAGCCACACCGGAATCGATGCGGCTATAGCTATCCAACCGAACACGGTGGTCATGCGTGCTCCTTTATTACTGATGCTCCACGTTGTTATCTACCTTAAAGCCTAGGGGTGGAAATCCCAGAGTCTGCATTCAGTGCGGTATCGCAGCGGGGTGGGCTGTACACTGTCAAGATGAGAAACTCGGTCGCCATATTCTCCTAAACGTGCTGTGCACGGCGGCGGAGTGCCACCAGGGTTGGAAGCCGCAGCGCGGCCGAACCCGCCAAGAAGAGGACCTAGACCGCCGCAGAAAGGGCAAACCGCCATGGGCAAAATCAATATCACCAAGGCCGCGGTGGCCTTGACCGCAGGCCTCGCCGCCTTTGGCGTTACTGGGTTCGCCGTGGCGCAGGGCGGCTTGACCGCGAACCTGGCTCTTTCCGGTAGCTTCTTTAAAATCACCATGGGGCACTTGGATGGAGAGGGCTTTTCTCTTTTTGTTGACGATGATCAAAAGGCCGAAGAGCACCTTCCCGTCGCCCGCATCAAGCTGGACCATGCCAAAGTCTCTGATCTCTGCCTTTCCGTGACGGTTCCCAAGGTGCCCGGCGTTGGTGGGGAGGCCACCCTAGCGCTGAAGGCTGAGGGTGAGGGCAGCGTGGAGTCCGATAGCCTGCTGGTCGGCGCGACCGACGTGGATGGTTCCTTGGTCATGCAGGATGTCAACGTGGGCATCGATGCGAATCAGCTGAGCGATACCGCGGATCCTGGCGCGTGGGGCCTGTATTCCAAGCAGGTCTCCCTCAAGGCGGACGATGTGAAGGCCACCTCAGTGGGTGCACAGCGCCTTTCTGCCAAGAACGTCGGAGTAACTGTGCGGAGGGGTTCGGATAATGGCTGCTGAGTCGACCGCGGAAGACACGCAGACCCTCCCGGTGGCGGAGGCAGCGGGCGAGGAAGAATCTAAGCCCGGGGCGTGGCAGCGCTTCCGCCGCTGGCGCAGCGGCCGGCCCTTCTTTCCGGGACTGTTGCTCATCCTTTCCGGCATTATTATCGCCGCGCCGGCCTATATCACCATCCGCATCTCTGACCTTTTGGTCATGATTTCCACCATCTCTGGCGTATCTACGCTGCTTATCGGAGTCTTGCTAGCCATGTTCGGCCTTGGCGCGTGGTTCCAGCCAGCAACCTCGAATTATGTCGGTGTGCTGGGAATCATCGTGGCCATTATCGCCTTGCCGACGTCCAATTTGGGCGGCTTCATCATCGGCTCCCTGCTCGGCATCATTGGCGGGGCCTTTACCTTTGCGTGGCAGCCGGGGGAGAAAAAGCGCCGCACCAAGGAAGCAGCAGAGCAATGACGAGGGCGATGCCGCGGGCGGCGCGTAGCTGCTTGGCCGTACTCACCTGTGCCCTGGTGGTGGGCGGTGCGAGCGGTTCCGAACGGGTTAATGCGCAAGATGCCCCGGCGGTTCCGTACTTCAGTACCGTCTTCGCGGATACGGTGACGCTGACGAAGAATGTCACCGTGTCCTTGGACACTTTCCCCACCGCCAGCGGTGATGTGCGGGTTCTAGAGTTGAAGGGCGAAAACCTCGACATCGACAACCTCGCCATCACGCTGCCTGGCCGCTATGGCGATGGCATGTTAACCACGGGCGGGGATACCACCGAGGTGCGCGGCGGACCGGTGACCATTATGGCTACCGAGCTTAAGGCCACCCCGGCGGTGGGGAAGGTTTCTGCACCCCGGGCGGAAATCGATTTAAGCCGCGACGATATCAATGCCGTGTTGGGCAAACTTGGTGTTCCAGAGCCGCACCCCGTCCCCGATGCGGAGGTGCCCGATGTAATCATGGACCATCTCGAGTTGCGCGATGTCACCCTTGAGCTGGTGAACCTCAAGGGTGCTCACTTCAACGCGCCGACCGTGACGGTAGGGCTGGAGTAGCTCACCGCCGGGGAAGTTCTACCCTTGAGCGAACTGGGACTGATGCAGGCGCCAGTATGCGCCTTGGGCTGCAAGGAGATCGTCGTGCGAGCCCTGTTCCACGATGGTGCCGTTTTCCATGACGAGGATGAGGTCAGCATCGCGAATGGTCGACAAGCGGTGGGCAATGACGAAGGAGGTGCGGTCGGCGCGCAGCGCGTTCATCGCCTCCTGGACGAGGACCTCGGTACGGGTATCGACCGAAGAGGTGGCCTCATCGAGGATGAGCAGCGCCGGCTGGGCCAAGAACGCGCGGGCAATGGTGATGAGCTGGCGCTCGCCGGCGGAGATAGCACCGCCGTCTTGGTCGATGATGGTGTCGTAGCCATCGGGCAGCGCGTGAACGAAGCGGTCCACATAGGTTGCCTTTGCCGCAGCGATGACCTCTTCATCCGTGGCGTCCAAGCGGCCGTAGCGGATGTTTTCCATGATCGAGCCCTTGAAGAGCACGGCGTCCTGGAGCACCATGCCCACCTGGGAACGCAGGGTATGGCGCGGCATACAGGCGATATCGTGCCCATCAATGAGAATCTGACCGCCATCGAGCTCATAGAAGCGCATGAGCAGGTTGACCAGGGTGGTCTTGCCGGCACCGGTGGGGCCGACAATGGCCGCGGTCTGGCCGGGCTCCACGCGCAGGTTGAGGCCGGTGATGAGCTCCTTATCCTCCGCGTAGGAGAAGTCAACGTCCTGGAACTCCACGAGCCCTTGGGCGCGGCCGGGAAGGTCCTCGTCGGTGGTGTCGGGGGCTTGCTCTTCGGCGTCGAGAAGCTCAAAGACGCGCTCGGCCGAGGCCACGCCGGACTGTACCTGCTGCATCATGCCGCCGAGCTGGCCGAGCGGCTGGTTGAACTCGCGGGAGTACTGGATAAATGCGGTGGCAGCGCCCAAAGTCATGTGTCCATTGGCCACGCGCAGACCGCCCAGGACCGCAATGGCCACATAGGACAGGTAGGACAGGAACTGCATGATGGGCATCATGATGCCGGACAGGAACTGAGCCTTAGCTGCGGAGTGGTAGAGCTCCTCGTTGCGCTTGTCGAATTCCTCCGTCATGGCCTCGGTGCGACCAAAGACGATGGCTAGGTCGTGGCCGGAGAAGGATTCTTCTACCTGGCCGTTCAGCTGACCGGTGGAGCGCCATTGCGTTTTGAACTGGCGCTGCGAGCGGCTGCCGATGACACCAATGACCAAGCCGGTAAGCGGCAGGGAAAGCAGGGCCACCAGAGCGAGTTGCCAGGAGACGCTGAACATCATGATGGTGATGCCAATGACCAGCAGCGCGTCATAAAACAGCTGCGATAGCGCCTGCTGCAGGGCCTGTTGCACGTTGTCGATGTCATTGGTGGTACGCGAAAGGATATCGCCGCGCTGCTGGGAATCAAAGTAGTTGAGAGGCAGCGCATTAATCTTCGCCTCCACGCGCTCGCGCAGGTCAAACACGATATCCATGCTTAACTTGTTGAGGATGGCTCCCTGCCACCACTGGAAGCCAGAGGAGACGATGTACATTGCGATCACCGTGATGATGAGCGTGCCCAGGTGGTTAAAATCGATGCCTTCACCGGGGACGAAGTCCATCGCGGAGGCCATATCCGCAAAGCGGTCCTGGCCCTCAGCGCGCATGCCCGCAATGGCTTGCTCGGCGGAAATATTGGAGGGCAGGTTGCGCGAAATGACGCCGGCAAAGATGACGTCCATGGCCTTGCCCATAATCTTCGGGGCTACCACGGCCAAGAAGATGCAGACGATATTCATCGCCGCGACGGCCCACAGGTGGCGCTTGAAGGGAGCAAGCAGGGAGAAAAGGCGTTTGGTGGAGGGCCAGAAATTCTTGGCCTGGCGGGGTGCGGAGCCGTCCATGGGATCAAAACCGGCATCCGTGGATTCGGCGGTAGAAGTGGTGTTTTCAGCCATTAGTTTTCGCCTCCTGCAACACCGGCGGTTTCTTGGGAATCAACGATTTCTTGGTAGACCGCGCAGCGGCCCAGGAGCTCCTCGTGGGTGCCGCGGTCAACGATGCGGCCGGCATCCAGCACCAGGATTTGGTCTGCATCGCGGATAGACGCCACGCGCTGGGCGACGATAATGCTGGTCACCGGCTGCTCGCGTTCGGCAAAGGAGGCGTGCATTGCGGCGCGCACCTTGGCATCGGTGGCCACGTCCAGAGCGGAGAAAGAATCATCGAAGAGATAGATCAGCGGGCGGGCAACAAGCATGCGCGCGATGGATAGGCGCTGGCGCTGGCCACCGGAGACGTTGGTGCCGCCCTGTGCGATGGGCATGTCCAGGTCTTCTACGAAGTCCGCCTGGGCCACGCGCAGCGCCTCCCAGAGCTCGTCATCGGTGGCCTCGGGGCGGCCCAAGCGCAGGTTGGAGGCTACAGTGCCGCTAAATAGGTAAGCCTGTTGGGGAACGAGGGAGACGCGCTGGACGATGTCCTGGCGGGCCAGGGAGGTGGTAGGGGTGGCGTCGATAAGCACCTGGCCCTCCGTCGGCACGTACAGGCGTGGGATGAGGGAAACCAGGGTGGTCTTGCCCGAGCCCGTCGAACCGATGATGGCGGTAGTGGTGCCGGGCTGGGCGGTAAAGGAAATGTCTTCTAGCACCGGCGCATCCGCACCGGCATAAGAAAAGCCCACGTTGCGAAATTCCACCGTGCCCGCGCAGGCCTCCGGAGAGGTGGTGGAGCTGGGTGGGGTAATGGAGGGCTTGTGCTGGAGCACCTCGGTGATGCGGCGGGCACAGATAATGGCGCGCGGCAGCATCATCGCCATGAAGGTACCCATCATCACCGCCGCCAGAATCTGCAGCAGGTACTGCAGGAATGCGGTCAGCGAGCCGACGTTGACCAAGCCCTCATCCACGCGGTGTCCGCCGAACCACAGGACCGCGCCCGTGGCCACGTTGAGGATCACCGTAATGAGCGGGAACATCACCACGAAAAGCCGGCCGATGTTCAAGGACAGGCGGGTGATGGTTTGATTTTCCTCGGTAAAGCGCTCGGATTCATAGGCCTCGCGCACGAAGGCACGCACCACGCGGATGCCGGTGATCTGCTCGCGCAGGGTGCCATTGATGGAATCCAGTCTGTCCTGCATGGATCGAAAGAGCGGCATGAGGCGGGAAATGATAACGGAGATGGTACCGAGCAACACCGCTACGGACACCCACACCAGCCAGGACAAGCCTGCGTCTTCGCGCACGGCCATGATGATGCCGCCGATGGACATGATGGGTGCGGTCACCATGAAGTTCAGCATCATCATGTAAACCATCTGCACCTGCTGGACATCATTGGTGCCGCGGGTAATGAGCGTAGGCGTGCCAAAGCGGCTCATGTCCTCAGTGGACAGGGAATTAACGTGGCGGAAGACCTCGCCACGAAGATCCCGGCCGACACCCATGGCGGTGCGGCTGCCGCACCAAACTGCGCCAACAGCGGTGATGACTTGGGCAAACGCGACGGCCAGCATGATGCCGCCGGTGCGCCAGATGAAGTCCACATCGCCCTGAGACACACCTTCATCGATGATCTTGGCATTAAGCGATGGAAGGTACAGCGTGGCGGCCGTAGATAAGGCCTGCAGGACAAGCACCGCGATGAAATACGGCGTATACGGCGCCGACCGTGTAACGAGAATGCGAACCAGATCCATGGACTCGCGCCCCTTTCCTTGCCGTGGCTGGGTAGCCGTGCAAGTTTATACCGGTGGTGGGTGGGGCGCTAGTCGATGAATGCTGCTAAATCCCCACGTGAGCCAGCTGCGCGCGGGTGATGACGCTGCGCCAGTCTTCAAAATCCTGCAGTGGGGCGCATAGGCCTTCCCACGTGGTGACGGCCACGCCGCGGGCCTTGAGTTCCAAAACGAGGAGCTCGCGGTCGCCAGAGGCGGCCAGGCGGTGGATTTCGTTATGCGTGATATCGCCGTCTGGTCCTACCCGCACGTTGCCGATAAGGCGCAAGCGGGGAGTGGTGCCGGGGCCGCAGTGGGAGCCCGTGACGGCGTCGCCCAGCACGCCCGCCAAGCCCGCAAAGCGGCGGAGTAGACCGAATGGTGCGGTGCACTGGGTAATGAGGTCCACACACATGCCAGCGCTGATAAGCTTCTCGGCGGTGGATAGGGCTGCCGGGCCCTCCCCGATGATGGCTATACGCTGCATGAAAGTGCCTCCTTGTGCAGGGCGCGGACGCCCGCAATAGACTGTCTTGTCTGTAAATCTAGTCCGCTTGGTACGGATTGGAAACTTTTTATTCGCACCTCCCGCCAAGCTCAGCGGCTTTTCGCCCACAATCCGCTGCGCCGCCTCGGGGTTTTGCCTAATGTGTGACGGCATGAACCCAACGACGAACCTGCTGGACGGTGGCAAGAACTACCGCGACCCCAGCATCTCCCCGGAAGGCACGCGCGATACCGCGCCGCTGGACGCCGAGGTAGCCGCGCGCAACCAGCAATTGGTGGACCAGTGGGCGGATAAGCTTTATGACGCCTCAGCGGAAACCATTACCGAATGGGCCGCCGAGCACGCCCCCGGCCGCCTGGCCGTGACCATGTCCATGGAGAACACGGTCCTGGCCGAGCTCGCCCACCGCGCCGGGCTCGATGCAGACCTGCTTTTCATCGATACTGGCTGGCACTTCCAGGAAACACTGCAGGTAGCCGACGAGGTAGAAAAGCGCTACCCGGACCTGCCCCTAGTGCGGGTGCTGCCTCTGCTCAGCCCAGAGGAACAAGACGAGATATACGGCCCGCGCCTCTACGCCCGCGATACCGCGGCCTATAACCGCATGCGCAAGGTCGAGCCGCTGAACATGGCCATGGACCCTTATGCCGGCTGGGTCACCGGCCTGCGCCGCGCCGATTCCGAGCACCGCGCCACCGCTCCGGCGCTGAGCCTCGACCGCACCGGCCGGTTGAAGATCTCGCCCATCATCACCTGGGATCTAGACGATACGGACCGCTACATCGAGGACAACGACCTCATCATCCACCCACTCACCCTGCAGGGATACCGCTCCATCGGCTGCGCCCCGCTGACCTTCCCGGTTGGTGAAGGCGACGATGCCCGGTCCGGGCGCGTATTTGCAGACGGCAAGACAGAATGCGGGTTACACGAATAATGAGCACACTTTCCCCACACTTAAAAGACCTAGAAAACGAGTCCATCCACATCCTGCGCGAGGTGGCCGGGCAGTTCGACAAGGTAGGCATCCTCTTTTCTGGCGGCAAGGACTCCGTCGTTGTCTTCGAGCTAGCCCGCCGCGCCTTCGCCCCGGCCACGGTGCCGTTTGAGCTGCTCCACGTCGATACCGGCCACAACTTCCCTGAGGTCATCGATTTCCGCGACCGCCTCGTGGAAGAATCCGGCGCTCGCCTCCACGTCGCCCGCGTCCAGGACTGGATCGACCGCGGCGACCTGCAAGAGCGTCCCGATGGCACCCGCAACCCGCTGCAGTCCGTGCCGCTGGTGGAGACCATCGCCGGGCGCGAGTATGACGCCGTATGCGGTGGCGCCCGCCGCGATGAGGAGCGCGCCCGCGCCAAGGAGCGCATCTTCTCCATCCGCGATTCCTTCGGCGGGTGGGATCCCCGCCGCCAGCGCCCCGAGCTGTGGGATCTGTACAACGGCGGCAAGATGGCCGGCGAAAACGTCCGCGTCTTCCCCATCTCCAACTGGACCGAGTCCGATATCTGGGAATACATCGGCGCCCGCGAACTGGAGCTGCCCTCCATCTACTACTCGCATAAGCGCGAGGTATTCAAGCGCAATGGCATGTGGCTAGCACCTGGCGAATGGGGCGGCCCGGCCGAAGGCGAGGAGCTGGAAACCCGCACCGTGCGCTACCGCACCGTGGGCGATATGTCCTGCACCGGCGCCGTGGAATCTACCGCTTCGACCCCGGACGAGGTGCTCGCGGAGATCTCCATTTCCACCCTTTCCGAGCGCGGCGCCACCCGCGCCGATGACAAACTTTCCGAGTCCGCCATGGAGGACCGCAAGAAGGAAGGCTACTTCTGATGACCACGACTCTCACGCCGAATGTTGGCGCCCTCAAGCAGCGCGATACCCTGCGCCTGTGCACTGCCGGCTCCGTTGATGACGGCAAGTCCACCTTCGTCGGCCGCCTGCTCTATGACACCAAGTCCGTGCTCGCGGACCAGGTCGAATCCATGGAGCGCACCTCCACCGACCGCGGCTTCGACGGCATGGACCTTTCCCTGCTTGTTGACGGCCTGCGTGCCGAGCGCGAGCAGGGCATTACCATCGACGTGGCCTACCGCTACTTCGCCACGGATAAGCGCACCTTCATCCTCGCCGATACCCCCGGCCACGTGCAGTACACCCGCAATACGGTCACGGGCATGTCCACCTCTCAGGTGGTGGTGCTTCTTATCGACGCCCGCCATGGCGTTGTCGAGCAAACCCGCCGCCACCTCAACGTGGCCGCCCTCCTCGGCGTGCGCCACGTGGTCCTCGCGGTGAACAAGATCGACCTGGTGGACTACGACGAGCAGGTCTTCCGCGATATCGAGTCCGAGTTCAACCAGATCGCCACCCGCCTGGGGATTACCGATACCACCGTGGTACCGATTTCCGCGCTCAAGGGCGATAACGTGGTCGAGCGCTCCACCACTATGCCGTGGTACACCGGCCCGACCGTCCTCGAGGTTCTCGAGACCGTCCCCGTGGCCACCGGCCGCGCCGATGAGCTGGACTTCCGTTTCCCCATCCAGTACGTCATCCGCGAGCACGCCTCCGATTACCGCGGCTACGCCGGCCGCGTGAAGGCGGGTTCCATCTCCGTGGGCGACGAGGTCCGCCTCCCTGAAGGCCGTACCAGCACCATTACCCAGATTGACACTGCTGACGGTCCGGCCGACTCCGCTGCTACCGGCGACTCCGTGACGCTCCTACTTGCCGACGACGTCGATCTCGCCCGCGGCGATCTCCTCGCCGGCCCCCAGCGCCCCGCGTCCACCCGCGAATTCGACGCCACCGTTGTGGGCCTGACCGAAAAGGAGATTAAGCCCGGCCAGATGCTCAAGCTGCGCTACGGCTCTTCCCTGGTTAAGGCCCGCGTCGCCGCCGTCACCCGCACCCTGGATCTTGATGGCGTTTCCGATGTGGAAGATCCCGAGTCCGTCGCCATGAACGACATCGCCCACATCACCATCCAGACCCAGGCCGAACTCCCCGTCGAGGACTATGCCGCCCGCGGCGCGGTGGGCAACTTCCTGCTCATCGATCAATCCTCCGGCAACACCCTTGCCGCCGGCTTCGTAGGCCACCGCCTGCGCTAGTCATCCTTTGCGCCGCTGCTGCTTCTCTCACCGCGCATCATTATGGTGCCCGTGATGCCGAGCAGCAGCGGCGTGGAGATACCGAACACCGTAGGCCCTACTACGGTCAAGTTCACGATCAGCAGGACAACCGCCGCCACCAGTGCGAAAGCCCCGAACTTCTGCTGAAACGTCTTCTCGCTCATTCCTATCTCTCTTTCGGCTACGTTTCGGCCACGATAATTGCTCCCTGACTCCCCATGAAGGCTCAGAATGTGGCCACTTCTGGGCTTCCGTGCACCTTGAAGCCCCACCGCCGCTTGGCGTCACGCAGCGCGCAAAACAAGCACGTTTCGCCGCCAAACTGGTGACATTTTAGCGAAACGTGCTTGTTTTACATCGACCTACTGCATCGGCGGAACGTCGCCGGACATGATGACCTTCTGCTGGCCTTCATCCCACCGGAAGCCTGCATTGGTCGTACCCGAGCGGTTGGCATTGCCTTCGCCCTCGCGTGGCCAGTGATAGGTCACCGCTATTTCGGAATCGTTGACGCGTTCAACCGTGGGAGCGAAGCCGTAGGGCTTTGCTGTTGCAGTACCTAAGTATTCACCGTGGTTAAAGAGCATGATGTGGAAGGGTGAAGAACTTGTCCCTCCCTCAATAATCAGGGTTTCCCACGATAGGGAAGCGCATGGGTCGTAGCCGGAGGAATCGAAAAGCTCCCAACCGATGGTGCCCCACGGCGCAACTTGGGAAACGCCGTCTTGGAACGCTGTCTGTGCGCTGTGCGTACCGCAGGTTTGGTCGGCTCCGCTAGCAGAAGAATTCTCGTCACCTAGTTGGGACGCCTGGCTGTCCTCTTCCTCATCCATCACTACGTTGGGTGGCACTGGCCTGGAAGTAGTTTTTCCTTCTGGTATAGGTCCTTTCGTCGAGGTTTCCTGCTCTACATCGTCTCCTTGTTCTGGTGAAGCGGACCTCGAAGCAGTCTCATAGTGAAGTTTTTGACCAGCAGTGTCAGTGGAATTTTCGTCACAGCCAGCCAGAGCGAAAGACGTGATTGCCAGGCCCATTGCTGCTCCGATAGCCAGTACTTGGCCATGGAAAGGGCTATGCGAGCTAGGCATTCTCAATTGCCCGGCGTCCTATAGTCTTGCGAATCGACCAGACGAACTCCCAGAGAATCAGCATGAGCGGGGTGGCTACGAGAGTTTTGATCAGGGAGGCGCTGAAATCTGCGGTCTTGGACTCAAGCTCCGAGGAATCAAAGATAAGGCCCATGGCGGTGGTGTCACTAGCTTCGCCGGCAAGGGACAAGCCGCGGATTCCGGCAATGAGCCACATGAGGAGCAGGATGCCCCATAGCACGCACCACATGATGGATTGGCAGCGTTGGCGGTCTGGTTCGACGGGGAATGTTACATTACTAAAATCAACAGTGACTTGTTTATTGGCCACGTTGAAGCTTGAACCGCTGCTGAGTTGCCGATTTGTTGCCTGTGGCTTCCAGTCTTGCTGTGGTTGCGCCGAGTGCTGAGGGGTGTATTCCGGCGCCGGGGTATAGGAGGCAAGATTTTCTTGCGGCGCGGTTTCGGACGGAAGGGCGGCGATGTAGCGGATGCGTGCGATATCTACTTCCGGCCCAGTGGTATTAGCCAAGTCGTTATCGTATTGCTTGCGCCGGTTGTCTGCGGAAAAGATTTGTCGCGCAGTGCTCAGTTCGTCGCGCGCTGCGGCGTCCCCGGGATCGACTTGGGTGAGCTTGTTGTCGATCTCTTCGATAAGATCGGCGGAATCGGCCGAAGCATCGAGGGAGAGAGAATCGTAGAGGTTGTAGTGGGACACAGAGAGTTCCTTTCTGGTGTTAGAGCAGAGTCGTAGGGAGAAGAGAGTAATAGGGAAGGGGGGATTTACATGGAGAGGGGATTAGCAGGGGTCGGAGAAGTCCGCATCGTTATTTAGTGAACGAGCATTGCCACCGTATTGCGCTTTTAGCTCGCACACTTTCTCCACGCTATGGCCTGCGTCGAAGTAGACGGCGTAGACGTCATTGCCGTCTACTTGGCCGCGAAGAGAGCTGCAGGCTTTTCCGCTCATTGTGTGTGAACCCGGATACTTACCCTGGACGCGAGAAAGCTCAGGATGGGGGTCACTGCCTAGGGGGACCATAACGGATTCCGCGATGAGAATGTATCGGCCGTCGCAGCGGGGGCCGGCGCTGTCGTCCGGCATTTCGTCAATAGATTTTGCGCTAGCGCCAGCTTCATCTTTTGCTGCAGATTCCGCACTGGGTTTGTCATTGGCGTCGCACAACAAAACCTTATCGAGCAAGGGGAGCGGGGCACCGGCGTCTTCAAGTTTTGACCGGTCGTAGCATCCCATATGCGACGGCCACGACGTTCCATCTGTTTCGTATCGGTGCCAGGCATTGTCGGTCCAATAGAACAAGGATTGGGCCGAGGTTCCGTACTCACCAGCAAAAAGCCAGGAGTCATCGCAGTACATCTTTACCGGAGCACGCAAATCGCTGAGTTTGTCATCTGCGTATTCATTACACTTTTCGTACTTGGTCAGTTCTTGTGATTTAGCGCTATTTTTTCTCTCTGGGGAATCTTTTGCCTCGTCTTTTTTGGACTTGTCCTCATCTTTGTCGGACTCGGATCCCTTCCCAGGGTGGGAGGTATCTTTAGCCTCGGAGCTAGCAGCCAATGCAGGTTCATTTGGGTCATCGGCATCATTTGAATCGTTCCTATTGACCAGTGCCCAAGTTAAACCGCCAACCAGAGCGAGAACCGCTAGCACAGCGATGACTAGGAACACGATGCGTTTACCTTTTCCGGAGGACTTAGGGTCGTCAAAGTCCTTACCTGTAGGTGATGCTGCAGAAGTCGAGGTTGTAGGGGAATTAGGTGAGTGCGTGCCCCAAGCTTGTTCCTCGCGTGGCATGGGGCGCATGCGTTGAGTAGAAGGATCCGTGGAGGGCTGATCCGGCTGGCCCCAGGCATTGTTGTTGTTCAAAGGCTGAACTCCTTCATAAGCAATTCAAGAGCGGAATACGAGAGAGATTGGATAATCTAAAGATTAATCCGTGTCATACTATAGACATACGACTTGCAGAAATGCTTTCAAATAGAACGTCAATACAGGCATTCGGCTTTATTCAAGTTATCTGCACGTAAAGCGAATGGTATAAGTGTGACATCTGTTTGACTAAGAGATTAGGCTAAAAGGGGAAAATGCCGCCAAGATTGTCAGATATGAGGGCCTAGCAACCGGTGAAAGGGCTGTGTCTTAGTGCGAGAGCTTGAACGCACGCGGAATTTTGGCGAGCGGGAAGAGCGAAACGGCGCTTCTATGTCCGGCTTAATCCCAAGCGTGACCGAAATTTGAATCCCCTATGAGGGGGAGAAAGGAGCACTCGTGACACTGGATCGCAATTTGAATGCGTCCGAATTGCACGCGACCCGTAACCGGGTAAGCGTGTCCCCGGATCTCATCCGCCGTTTGGGCGGTGCGCTGGGATATGACGCAATCGAGGCTTTTGGCCCTGAGGCGCAGACGGAGTTGAGCAAGGTCTTTGACCTGGGGGACATCATCGATCTGATGCTGCTTAGCCAGTTGCCGGAGATGGAGGTCGCGCCGGGAGTGGAACAACAGGTGGAGGGGGACGTCGCTAAGCAGCTGCTGCGGCGCATCAGCGCGGGTGATTATCTGACGCGCGAGCAGGTGCACGACCGCCTGCCGCGGGCGACGGTGATGCTGTACCGCATGGGACATCCGCGCCTGTGGGCCTTCGCCGCCCGCCAGCGCCTGCCCCGGGACGCGGAAAGAGCCGTGCCGGATTCCTTCCACCGTGATATCACCGGCCCGTACACCACTCCGGAGGAAGCGTGGCTGGGCATGTACGTGGCCGATGCCACGCGGCTCGGGGAGCTAAGCACCCAGGTAGATGGTGCCGGGTTGGACGAAGACAGGCAGCAGCGCCTGCGTCTGGGCATGAGCTTGGCCGATACATACCGCCAAGTGTGGAGCTCCGCGCGCGGCCATTGGCGCGTCAGCCCCCAGACGCGCTATATCGTGCCTTCGCGTTTAGGCTATTGCCCCTTTGTCTTCCGCGTGGCCGAGGGCGGGTGGCGCCGCGATGCCTTCGAGGGGAGCCACGATCGCTTTATGGCCACTGAAGGCTATTGGATTGATGTGGAGCGCGAGCGGCTCATTCACCTCGGCGCGCCAGACCCGCATGATGCTTGGCTGCCTACGGCGCGGGTCGCGGCCGAAGCACCGGCGGAGGAAGACCTGGCCGTCGCCCGGGTGCTCAGCGGGAAAATCATTGCCCTTGGTGCCGGCCAGAAAAACATTACGATTCGCCTGCGCCAGAAGAACCGCACATTGAACTTTGACTAGGGCGGGCAGGTATTCTCACAGGCATGGAGAATCTCAACGGACGCCCCCTTTTCGTCGCCGCTGTGGATGCGGAAGCCGCCCACATTCCGGAAGGCGAACCCCTGCTCATTACCGGAATCGGTACGGTTCCGGCGGCCATTGCACTGACGGAAGCTCTTGCCGACGCCCGCGCTAACGGCGCCCTTCCCGATCGTGTGGTCAACATTGGCACGGCCGGCGCGCTTGTCGACGGCATGGCTGGCGTCTTCGAAGTAGACAAGGTCACCAAACACGACTTCAAGCTAGAAGTGCTTACCGATATCAACCGCTACCTGCTGCCAGAGGCTATCGAGCTCGAGACCTCGGGCCGCCTGCCGGTGCGCGGACTGGCCACGGGCGACATGTTTGTCTCCGATACCGCCCTGCGCACCGAGCTGGCCAAGAAATCGCAGCTGTGCGACATGGAAGGCTATTCCATCGCCGCAGTATGCCAGCGCTTCGATGTGCCCTGCACCCTGCTTAAGCAGGTGTCCGATTCCGCCAATGAGGAGTCCAAGGGCACCTGGGCCAACGTCCTTGACCGCGGTGCGCGCCAGCTCGCCTCGGCCGCTACGGACCTAGGCTTTCTGCGCTAAAAACTAAAAGCGCGCCGGGGGAGGACCGGCGCGCTGCTAGTGGTGGCTGAGTCTTAGCTCAGCGGGCTCATGGACTGGTAGAGCTGCTCTACCTTGTCGCGTGGAGTTTCGTCATGTTCGTAGGTGACGTCGCTGAAGTCTTCAGGATCATCCTTGGAGCCGGTGATGATGTCTATATCGGAGGCCTCGACTTCGCCGGAGCGCAGTGCGGCCATCTCGGCGTGGTAGCGCACCACAACAGCGATGGTTGCGGCCACGGGGACGGCGAGGAAGGCACCGACGATGCCGGCCAGGGTGGAGCCGACGGTCACGGAAAGCAGGACGACGGCGGCGTGCAAGCCCATGGCCTTGGACTGCAGCATCGGCTGGAGGACATTGCCTTCCACCTGCTGGACGATGATGATAAGTGCGAGCGCCAGCAGCGCGTTGGTCAGGCCATTGGAGACCAGCGCGATGATGACGGCGAGGGCGCCAGCGGTGACCGCACCGATGATCGGGATGAAGCTGGCGAAGAACGTCACCACGGCGATGACGAGCGCAAGCGGAACTTGCAGAACCCACAGGCCAAGGCCGATGAGGACTGCGTCCACCATGGCCACGGCGGCCTGCGCCTGGATAAAGCCGGACAGGGTCTTCCAGATGCGCGACCCCAGCTCGGTGATGTGCCAGCCGGTGGAATTGCCGGTGTACTTGCGCAGCCACGGCAGGAACTTGTCGCCGTCTTTAATGATGAAGAAGGTGACAAAGAGCATGATCAGCGCGGCCACAACGATGGAGCTGGCCATCGAGAAACCAGAGATAACGCCGGTGGCGATGGTAGAAGCCTGGCCCTTGGCAAACTTGACCACGTCCTGGAGCACGGACTGTAGCTGGTCACTTTGGATATCGATGGGGGACTTTTCCACCATCTCCGTGAGCTGGTTGATGCCGTCTTCGGCCTGATTAATGAGCGTTTGGCTCTGGCTGGTGACTACCGGGGCCATGGCGGCAAAAACGCCGCAGAAGACAATGATGAGGCCGAGCAAGGTGCTCACCGCCGCAAGCGAGCGCGGGAATCCCTTACCACGCAGCCAAGCGCTGATCGGATAGAGCACCGTGGAGACGAGGACGGCGAGCAAAACCGGCAGCAGACCTACCCAAATGAACTTGAGCAGGTAGCCGGCCAGCGCTAGGCCGGCGACGATAAGGATAAAGACCACCGAGACCTTGGCCATGGTGCGGAAGTCTTTGGCCAGGACGGCGGATTTATCGTCGCGCTCGGCAGGGTGCTCGCTGGCAGCCTCTGCACCAAGGTGCGCGTCATCATAAGCGACGAGGGTATGAGAATCTTCCTCGCCCGGCTTTTGGATCTGTGTTGCGTTGCCTTTTTCCTGCGCAGACGGGCGCTTGGCCTCGTCGCGGGAAGACGAATTATGTGACGTAGACATTGTCTACCACTATGCCACATAAAACTCGCAGCGCATATACGAAAAAGGAGGTAGCGGCCCAGGGGCGGGGCGCTACCTCCCTTCAGTACCTTTAACGCGTCCGGGAATTACTCGTCGCGCAGGTTACCTACGTTGCGGATAATGCCGAAGCGGTGCATGGTCACGGAGACTGCCTGCTCAAGGAGGTAAGGAATGAGCTCACGGCGGCCGTCGGCAAGCACCGGCTGGTCCAGCACCACGGAGTTGGAGCGCACCGCGGCCTCGTAGATGGAATCCGGCACGGTGCCCAGGGCGCGCACGCGGGAAGAAGCGTCATTGGCCACGTCGGTGGCAAAAGCCTCGTCGGTGATGGCCTTGACGTCGAAGCCCAAGTCTTGCAACTGGGTGGCAACCTCCGGGGTGGCGGAGATTTCCGTGGCGGTGCCGGTAATGGCGGCGGCCAGCACCTGGCGAGCAACCTCGCGCAGCTCGTAGCCTTCACCCACGCGCACACGCAGCTTGGTCAGAAGCGGGCGGTAGCGGAAGATATTGGCCTCAGAAACCAAACCGGTGCGGTCGTGGTTGCGGCCAAACTCTTCCTGCCACGCCACCTGGTCTAGTTCAGCGGCGCGCCACAGCCAGGTGATGTCCTCCTCGGTGAGCTTGCCAGAGAGGTTATCGCGCAGGCGGTGCAGCGCAGCGAGGCTTGCTGGGGCAATGTCCACGTTGCGCGGCTTGAGCTCGCCATCGGCCCACTCACCCATCTGCGCCACGTAGTTCGGACCGCCAGCTTTGGCGCCCGGGCCCATGACGGACTTCTTCCAACCGCCGAAGGACTGGCGCTGGACAATCGCACCGGTGATGCCGCGGTTGACGTAGGCATTGCCCACCTCAACGTTGTCGATCCAGTACTCAATTTCGGCGTCGTCAAGCGAGTGAATGCCGCCGGTCAGGCCATAGCCGGTGTCGTTCTGCCAGGCAATGGCCTCTTCCAAGGTATCGGCGTACATGATGCCCAGGACGGGGCCGAAGCACTCGTTCTTGTGGTACCAGGAGCCCGGCTGCACATTATCGCGGATGCCCGGGGACCACAGGGTGCCTTCCTGGTTGAGCTTTTCCGGCTTGAGCAGCCATTTCTCTCCCGGCTCGAGCTGGGTCAAACCGCGCAGGAGCTTCTCGCTCGGCGCTTCCGCCAGGCCGTTCATGGTGGTGGTGATATCGAAGCCCGGGCCCGGCTTAAGGGTCTTGACAGCATCCAGCAGCTGGGTGCGCAGGCGCTCGGACTTGCCGGCCGCGCCGACGAAGATAACCAGGGAGGCCGCCGAACACTTCTGGCCGGAGTGGCCAAAGGCGGAGTTGTAGAGGTCATCGATGGCCAGATCTGGGTCCGCGGCTGGGGTAATGATGAGCGCGTTCTTGCCGGACGTTTCCGCCATAATGTTCATCTTGGGCTTCCAGGAACGGAAGAGCGCGCCGGTATCGGAGGCGCCGGTGAGGATGACATTGTCCACGTCATCGTGGGAGAGCAGGGCCTTGCCGGCCGCGGCTTCATCAGTCAGCACCAGCTGCACCAGATCTGGGTCCAGACCCTGTGCCTCGAGGGCGGTGCGGAAGGCCTCCACCACGAGCTTGCCGCAGTGAACCACCTGCGGTGCAGGCTTGACGATGACCGCCGAGCCCGCCGCCAAGGATGCCGCAATGCCGCCAGTCGGGATGGCAATGGGGAAGTTCCACGGTGGGGTCACCACGGTGACGGTGTGCGGGGTGAACTCGGAGTAGGACTCTTCCAGCAGGCGCGCGGACTGGCCGTAGTAGGTGCAGAAGTCAATCGCCTCAGAGACCTCAGGGTCGGTCTGGGTAACAGTCTTATTGGCCTCATACGCAGCCACGGAGATGAACTTGCTGCGCTGGGAGGCAATCTGATCCGCCACGGCCTCCAGTGCGGCGGCGCGCTCGGCGGCAGGGCGCTTGCCCCACTCGGTGCCCAGTTCCTTGGCGCGGGCGATGTGGCCTTCGACCGCTGCAGGGTCGGTGACCTCCGCGATGCCGTGCTCGCCCGGATTGCGCTTGAGCGCTTCCTGCGCCCACTGGCGGTTCGGCGCGAGTGCCGGGTCAGTATCTGCCTCGTTGGTAAAGCGGCCGGTGCGCGGTGCCTGGCGGCCGTCCTCCTCAAGGCGGTTCTGGGTGCGACGGGCACCAGCGAAGGTTTCCCAGCGCTTGGCGACGGCCCGACGGAACGTCTCTTCCTGGTCCGCCAACGGCTCCTCGCCCGGGGCGAAGAGGGCGTAGAGGAAGTTCTGCGGCGCGGAGTTCTCCTCCAGGCGACGCACCAGGTAGGACACGGCGACGTCGAAGTCATCTGCATGGACAACCGGGGTGTAGAGGATCTGGCGGCCGTCAAAGACCTTGCGTACCGCTGCCTGCTGAGCGGGGGACATGCCCTGCAGCATCTCCGAGTCCATCATGTGCAGCACGCCGCGCTTCTTGCCCAGCTCGTAGGCCATGGCCGCGGTGTATAGGTTGTGGGTGGCTACGCCAATGCGGACGCTATCGGCGTATTCCTCGCGCAGGATGAAATCCAATAGGCGGTAGTAGTTTGCGTCCACGTCGAGCTTGTTGGTGTAGGTAGCCAGCGGCCAATCGTGGACCTCGCTCTGCACGCTTTCCATGGACAGGTTCGCGCCCTTCACAATGCGCACCTTGACCTTGCCGCCGCCCTTAGCCACGCGCTCCTTGGCAAAATCGGCGACATCCTTGAGCGCATCGAAGGTATCCGGCAGGTAAGCCTGCAGCACGATGCCGGCGTCCAAGGTGAGGAATTCCGGCTCGCTGAGCAGCTCCTTGAACAGGCGGATGGTCAGGTGGAGGTCGTGGTACTCCTCCATGTCCATGTTGATAAAGACCTTGTCGGTGCGGTCTGCTGCAGCCTGGTACAGCGGGCGCAGGCGCTCCTTGAGGCGCTCTACCGAGCCATCGATATCCCAGTGGTTGAGCTGGGCCACCATGGAAGAAGCCTTAACCGAAACGTAGGTCACGCGGGGGTTTTTGATGAGCTTGAGGGTGCGCTCCGCGCGGGACTTCGCCTCTTCCTCACCGAGTACGGCCTCACCCAGCAGATTGAGGTTAAGCTGCTCACCGGATTCGGCGGCCTTGTCCAGGATCTTGTTGAGGGCATCAGACTCGGCGTCTAGAACCAGGTGGCCAACCATCTTGCGCATGTATAGGCGGGCCACCGGCATGACCAGGTTCGGCAGGATGGGGCCGAAGAAGCCACCGGCGCCAACGAGCGCACCATTGATGCTGCCCAAGAACGACGGGTCATAGTGGGAGGAAATATCCTTCAGCGCGTGCGCGGCAACCTTGTCATCTTCTGGGCGCATGACGCGGTCGACGAAGTCCATGGTGAACTTCACGCCGTCCTCATCGCGCAGCAGGTCCGCGAGCTGTTCGGTGGCCTTATCTTCTTCGTCCGCAGTGGACTTCAACCAGTCGTGTGCGCGGCTAATCGCTGCGGGCAGGACTGCTTCCACATCATCAGAGATGGGCAAGCGGGTATTAGCAGGAGAAGTCATATGGGTTCTACCTCTTCTTCAAACGGGTCACATCCCCATAGCCGCTAGCAGTATTCGTGCCGGACAGTGGGCTGCCGGGCGATACGGGCGGCTGGGACGTAAGCGGTGAGCTATGTGGTACTGCAGGGCTGCAGCCGGGTGAGGAGCGAACACGCGGGTGCGCGCGACGCAATGTGAGGGTCGCAGGGATTCGGGGTGAAGTGCGATGTTCAGCGGGCCATTATGCGGGCCGAGTGCGGACGGGAGGCCTATCGCTGCTGCGACGAACGCGCGCCAGGTTGGTGTTCAACACTCACCTGCTTTCTATGACGTGACTGTGTGTGGCTAGAGGAAAACACGCGCGCTATAGCGCTCTGACGTGCGGCAACCCTGCAGGTTCAGGTTCCAATTGTTGCCTGGGGAATACTATGAACTTTTGTGTTGCCGCAATTATAGGAAAGTGGTAAACGTGATGCTAGTCTCCTTTCAAAAACGGTAAGCGGGGGTAGAAAAACAAAAAATAAACCCCAGCATGTGGGGTTTAGAGGGGGTATTGACTCATCCGGGGGTAATCTACCCCCGAATTGTCCAACAATTAGGTTTTAAGAACCGTAGCCGGCCTTAAGTGCCTTCACTGCCAGCTCGAGGCGGGACTTGGCATGGAATTCACTGAGCAGGGTGGACACATACTTCTTCACCGTGCCCGGTGCATAATGCGTGCTCTTGGCAATCTCTTCGTTGGACTTTCCTTGGCAGACCAAGTCCAGGACCTGCTCTAGCGCAGGGGAGATGTGGTGATTGTCCTTGATTTTTGCGGTTGTGGCTGCCGCATTGGCACCTGCGCTCTCAGCGTTCCAATCAGGAAGCTGCTCAAACAAGCGGGTAAGCGACTGTGGGGTGACAACCGTGCCGCCGCGTACGGCCTCGCGCACGGTATCCAAAATGTAGACCGGCTTGGAGCTTTTCAGAATATAGGCCGCGGCCTTATTGGACATGACCTCTTTGAGAGTCTCGTCATTGTCCATCGCGGTCATCGCAACAAAGACCGGCGGGTCTTCCAGCTTGTTGACCTCACGCAAGAGGGTCGTGCCATCCATCTCGGGCATATGGATGTCCGCGACAATGACGTCAAAGTCCTGCTCTTGCAATAGTTCGAGCGCGACCTTGCCATTTTCTGCGGTGGCGCGCACCTCCATGTCCTCAGCCGAGGCGAAATAGCGCCCCAGGGCCTCAAGGACAAGTGGGTCGTCATCGACGACCAAGAGGGATGTTTTTACTTCACGCACCATGGGGAGGGGCAACCGAAAGCGAGCTCGACTGCAGACTTGTATTCGGTGGTGGCTGGGAGATCGCCCGGGGTAAGGCCACCCAAGAGGGAGGAGGACAGCATGAGTGGAGTGAGAAGACTTGCGAGTGCGGCCTGCATTAAGGCGCTCCTTTTGTGAAAGTTTGAATAGGCAGAAACAAACGAAAGCTTAGTGTATGGATTAAGCCTTTGCTATACATCGTGGTGGAACTAACGCCGCTTATGGGCACTGGGCGGCAGAGATAAGATCAATTCCCATTTCCCTGATTCCAACTCTGTGTCTAATCGTGCGTCAATCGTGGCTGCAATCCGGTTCATGGAGGACATGCCTATACCCGAGGACATTTCAATGTTCTTGCTAGTTGGTTTAGCTACGGGGTTAGTGATGGTAATGACCGTCCAGCCCATATGGGGTTGAACGGAAATTACAATCTCTGCCCCCGGTGGAGAATACTTCACCGCGTTTAGGCAGGCTTCTGTGGTGATGGCTGCAATGGAATCGAGAATGGTTTGCGGGAATTCCGGTGCAAACTCTTCCCCTGTGACCTCAACAACGGGTGATCGATTGAGGCGGGAAAGGCGTTCTTCTTCCTCCGAAATGAGCTGGGCAAAGCTCGTTGGCTTTGTGGTTGTACCAAAACTCATGCCATCGTTAATCCCATCGATATTATTTCGCAGGACCTTGGTTAGTGCCCGTACTTCCGACATGGAAGAACGCATGGAATCGCTGAGCTCATCGAGTTTCTTCGCTAGCTCTGGCTGTTTGGAATATTCGAGGCTCAGGGCCTCTAGCTGCATGGTATTTACCGTGAGGTTAGAAACAACCGAATTGTGCAAGGTTTCTGCGAGGTCGGATTGGCGGCGCTTCACGTCGTCGTTCCATTCCACCATTGCATTTTTGTAGCGTCGAGCGGAGTGTGCGAGAGTAGCGCCAATCACTGCGCCGACTCCGATAAACATGGCCCAAGTAAAGGCCGAGGCGGGGTTAAAAACTAAACTACCGGCCTCTGGATCGAATTGGCCTACGATCCACAGGATCAAACCAACACCGAGAGTTTGAGCATGTCTTTCGTGAAAAGCCACCACTGCCAGGAAGACAGGGGTAAGGAAGACGCAGGTTAGGTAAGGCGCTTCTGCCGTTATAGTTGCCCCGAGCCATACCAGTACGAAAAGCGTCGCCATAGCGAGCGGCAGCCGAAAGGCGAAAACGGTGATTGTGCTCAGAGCAAGACCGACAACCGCGGCAATCAACTGATACTCAGTTGGTGTGAAGAATGCGCCAAGTAATGTCAGCGCTACACAAATCACCGCAGTTAAAGCGGCTGTTCGCTGCAGGGTCATGGCCGCGCGGATGCGTTGGTGAAGGGGCGGCTGTGAAGGTTTCGACACGGTGCGGTCCACGCTTCCTGGATGCTAAGGCTCAATGGGTTTTATCTCCCTAGTGTAAGTACAGCGAACGTGAAACAGCGATTGAAAACAGCGAAACCCCCGCACCTTCGTGCGCGGTTCCTTGTGGTGGGTTCCGTGCGGAGGAAGAAGGTGAGGGGGTTTAGCTGGTCTTCATGAAGGAGTACAGAAAGCTAATTACTTAGCTTCTGCAGCAGCCTCTGCGTCATCCTTGGAGGACAGGCCTTCGAATACGGAGGACAGGCCCTCGGAGTCGGTGTTGGACTCGGAGGAAGCCTCGATGAGGCCCTTGATGCCCTTGATGAGTGCCTCGAAGTCGATGGCGGAGCTGAGGTCTGCGAGGGAATCGAACATATACATTCCTTTCGGATCGGCGGAGTAAAACTACAATCTCTCTCTGGGGTAGCAGCTCTTAACTGCTGTGATTCCTAGTATGCGGTAGCGGGGGCGGGCTGCCAATCCTCTTTTGGATCCTTTCTGAGGTGACTTTTGGATCCTCTTAGGGTTGTTTAAGGATCTCCGTTTGGGTATGGGGCTGTGTTGGGCGAGGGGGTAATTGTGTGAAGGGTGAGGGGGTGGGCGTTGGCAAGAGCGGCGCTGAGCTGCATAAAGTCAAGGTTTACAAGAAAAGTTGAGTCGCGGGGAATAACTTTTGTAGGCTACCTGTTGTAGAGATTGAGTGACACAGGCTCAAGGTTGTGTGACCGGACGTAGAAGTTCTGTTACAGTAGCGCTCGGACGCAACGAGAAGTTGAGTCACTGACAGTCAACTTTATTAATTACCCCAAGATAAAAGGAGAAGAAGTCATGGGACGCGCAGTAGGTATTGACCTTGGTACGACGAACTCCGTCGTTTCCGTACTGGAAGGTGGCGAGTCCACCGTTATCGCTAACTCCGAGGGCTCCCGCACCACGCCTTCCGTCGTTGCTTTTGCAAAGAACGGCGAAATCCTGGTCGGTCAGTCCGCTAAGAACCAGGCGGTAACCAATGTTGACCGCACCATTCGCTCCGTCAAGCGCCACATCGGCACCGACTGGAAGATCAACATTGATGATAAGGATTACACCTCTCAGGAGATTTCCGCTCGTACGCTGATGAAGCTGAAGCGCGATGCAGAGGCTTACCTCGGTGAGGATGTTACTGACGCCGTTATTACCGTTCCTGCATACTTCGAGGACGCACAGCGTCAGGCCACCAAGGAAGCTGGCCAGATTGCAGGCCTGAACGTGCTCCGTATCGTTAACGAGCCAACCGCAGCTGCTTTGGCTTATGGCCTGGAAAAGGGCGAGCAGGAGCAGACCATCCTGGTATTTGACCTGGGTGGCGGCACCTTCGACGTCTCCTTGCTGGAAATCGGCGATGGCGTCGTTGAGGTTATGGCAACCGCCGGCGATAACGAGCTGGGTGGCGATGACTGGGATCAGCGCATCGTCGACTGGCTGGTAGACCGCTTCAAGACCTCCCAGGGCGTTGACCTGACCAAGGATAAGCGCGCGGTACAGCGTCTGCGCGAGGCTGCAGAGAAGGCCAAGATTGAGCTGTCCTCCTCCCAGCAGGCCAACATTAACCTGCCGTACATCACCGTTGACTCCGACAAGAACCCGCTGTTCTTGGATGAGACCCTGACCCGCACTGAGTTCCAGAAGATCACCCAGGATCTGCTGGACCGCACCAAGGCTCCGTTCAACCAGGTCATTAAGGACGCTGACCTTTCCGTCGGCGATATCGACCACGTTGTTCTCGTTGGCGGTTCCACCCGTATGCCGGCCGTATCTGACCTGGTTAAGGAACTGACCGGCAAGGATGCCAACAAGGGCGTTAACCCGGACGAGGTTGTTGCAGTCGGCGCTGCCCTGCAGGCAGGCGTGCTGCGCGGCGAGGTTAAGGACGTGCTGCTTCTCGACGTCACCCCGCTGTCCCTCGGCATTGAGACCAAGGGTGGCGTGATGACCAAGCTCATCGAGCGCAACACCACCATCCCGACCAAGAAGTCTGAGACCTTCACCACCGCGGAAGACAACCAGCCTTCCGTACAGATTCAGGTCTTCCAGGGCGAGCGCGAGATGGCTACCGCCAATAAGCTGCTGGGTTCCTTCGAGCTCGGCGGTATTGCTCCGGCACCGCGCGGTGTTCCGCAGATTGAGGTCACCTTCGATATCGATGCCAATGGCATCGTCCACGTGACCGCAAAGGACAAGGGCACCGGCAAGGAAAACACCATCAAGATTCAGGATGGTTCCGGCCTGTCCCAGGAAGAGATTGACCGCATGGTCAAGGATGCTGAGCAGCACGCTGAAGAGGACAAGAAGCGCCGCGAGGAGCAGGAGCTGCGCAATAACGCAGAGTCCACCTCCTACCAGACCCGCAAGTTCTTGGATGACAACGCTGACAAGGTATCCGAGGACGTTAAGACCAAGGTCACCGAGGCTGCTGACGCCGTTGATGAGGCTCTGAAGGGCGATGACCTCGAGGCCATCAAGTCCGCAGTGGAGAAGCTGTCCACCGAATCCCAGGAGATGGGCAAGCAGATCTACGAGGCACAGGCTGCTGAGGCCGGCGCTGAGGGCGCTGCCGATGCTGGTGCTGCGCAGGGTGACCCGAACGTCGTCGACGCTGAGGTCGTTGACGAGGACGAGAACAAGGATGGCAATAAGTAATGACTCAGGACAGCGGAATGCCGCACAACCCAGGCGACCCGGAAAACACGGATCCGGAGGCTACCTCGGCTGACCGCGCTGGGGCTGCTGCCGAGCAGGCCGAGGAGGCCCAGGCTGCGCAGGAAGCGCAGGCTGACGCCACCGAAGAAGCCGAGCTGGATCCCACCCTCGATGCTGACCTCGAAGAAGCGCTGGCAGATGTCAACGCTGATGAGGTAGAAGCCGAAGCAGCGGGCGAAGAGCCCGCAGGCACCGGCGCCAGCGATGTGGAAGCACAGTTGGCAGAACGCACGGAAGACCTGCAGCGTCTGAATGCGGAATACACCAACTACCGCCGCCGCACCGAGCGCGACCGCCAGGTCGTAATCGAGACCGCCAAGGCCAAGGTCATCGCAGATATGCTGCCTGTCCTTGATGACCTGGAACTGGCTCGTGAACACGGCGACTTGGAAGGCCCGCTCAAGGCGTTTGCGGATAAGCTCCACAGCACGCTGGAAAAGCATGAACTCGCCGCCTTTGGTGAGGAAGGCGATGCCTTCGACCCGGAGGTCCACGAAGCCGTGCAGGACTTGTCCTCCGGCGATGAGCAGGTGCTTGGCACCGTGCTGCGCAAGGGTTACCGCGTGGGCGACAGGCTCGTACGCAATGCCATGGTCATCATCGCGGACCCCAGCGATGAGTCCGGCAGCTCGGAAGAATCCGAGTAAATAACATAAAGGGCGCCCTGGGAATTGACTAGTGACCTTCCCGCGGCGCCCTTTTACTTAACTTGTATCGATTCTCTTTGAAAGGAGGAGATGCCCAGTGAGCGCTAAACCCGAATGGGCAGACAAAGATTACTATGCGGATCTGGGGGTCTCCTCGTCCGCAGACCAGAACGAGATTAAGCGTGCTTACCGCAAGCTAGCGCGCGAAAATCACCCCGATACCCACCCGGACGACCCCGCGGCAGCGGAACGGTTCAAGAAGGTTGCGGAAGCCTACGACGTGCTTTCCGACGCCACCGAGCGCAAGGAATACGACCAGTTCAAGGCCATGCTCCGCAATGGAGGCGGCTTTGGACGGATGGGAGGCGCCGGATTTCCCGGCGGGTTTCGATCCACGCGCATGGGTGGACAAGGTGCGCAAGAATTCGACCTCTCGGACCTCTTCGGAGGATCCGCTGGAGGATCGGCTCAAGGCGGCGGTGTTGGGGATATCTTCGGTAGCGTTTTCAACCGCGGCGGTAGTGCTGGCCACTCAGCTAAACCGTCGCGGGGGGCCGACGTCGAAACGGAAATAACCCTCGACTTCCGCGAGGCCGCTAAGGGAACCACCATTCCCCTGGCGCTCAGCGGCAACGCGCCGTGCACTACGTGCCACGGCTCGGGTTCCGCTTCCGGCAAGACCTCTACCTGTGGCACCTGCAGCGGTACCGGTTTTACCTCGGAGAACCGCGGCGCTTTCGGTTTCTCTGCCCCGTGTAAGGACTGCGATGGCACCGGCCGCCGCATCACGGATCCGTGCAAGGATTGCCACGGCACCGGCACGGTTCACCGCACCCGCAACATCACCGTGCGTATCCCCGCCGGCGTCATCGATGGACAAAAGGTCCGCCTCGCCGGCCAAGGCGAAGCAGGCCCCAACGGCACCCCCGCCGGTGACCTCTTCGTAGCGGTGACTGTAAAGCCGGACAAGGTCTTTACTCGCGAGGGTGATGACCTCCATGTCACCGTTCCGGTTTCCTTCACGGAGCTGGCCTTGGGCGATACCATCGCGGTTCCAACTTTGGATAACCCGGTGCGCGTGAAGATCCCCGCTGGTACGCCGGATGGACGCACGCTGCGGGTGCGCGGAAGGGGCATCGCCAAGCGCGGTGGCAACTCCGGCGATCTGCTGGTTTCCGTCCAGGTTACCGTGCCCACCAAGCTCGATGCCGCTGCTTCTAGCGCCCTGCGCACCTATGCTCAAGCGGAAAAGGACTCCGGTTTCAACCCGCGTGCGGGTTGGGCCGGCGCCGAGAATGCTTAAGGCAGGAGGTGTGTTAAGAAATGAGCACTGGAAAGGCAGAAGATTCCGGCACCGCGGTCTACGTCATCTCCGTAGCTGCGGAACTATCCGGAATGCACGCCCAAACCCTGCGCACCTATGACCGCATGGGCTTGGTCTCCCCGGCTCGCACTCGTGGCGGCGGCCGCCGCTACTCCGACCGGGACATCGAGCTGCTGCGCAAGATTCAGGCGCTGTCACAAGACGATGGCGTCAACCTTGCCGGCATCAAGTCCATCATTGAGTTGACCGAGGAGCGCGATCGACTCGAGGCGGAGCGCGACGCTTTAGCTGAAGAGGTCCGGGCCCTGCGCGAGCAGGCCGCAGGACGTCGCCCGCAGCGCAGTGGTGAGCTTGTCCATGTACCACGGTCCACTTCCGTGGTGATGTGGAGCCCGCGCACTGCGCGTGAGCGCAAGCGTTCCCGCGGCCGTGGATACGGCCAAGACTAACTCTCTCTGCAGACGAGAACACCCAACCCCGTAACCAGCTTCCCCGCTGGCTGCGGGGTTTTCTTCTACTCGCGTACTCGCCTTGATTTCTAGTGGTCGTGGAAACACCTGACATGGGTTAGGTGATTGTGTGGAGTCGAAATGGGTTCCGGATTCTG
>NZ_JASPGP010000008.1:0-122857 GCF_030229345.1 Corynebacterium tuberculostearicum
TGACCAACGCCCTCACACAAACCGGTAGCATCAAACCAAACTAACCATCATCGTTGCAACGACCCCTAGAATCCGCCTAGAAGCCATGGCCAAGAAATCTCGCCCCATCCATACCTGTTCCGAATGCGGCTACGTCTCGCCGAAGTGGCTCGGCCGCTGCCCCGACTGCGGGTCCTGGGGCACGTTGGAGGAAAGGGCGCCGGTGGTGGCGGGGCCTGGGACAGCGGGGGCGTCGGCAAGCAAGGGCGTAGCGCCGTCGAGCCCGGCGCAGCCGATAACCAAGATTGGGGCGCAGGCGACCAAGACGGTGCGCACCGGCATCGGCGAACTCGACCGCGTGCTAGGAACCGGCATTGTGCCCGGCTCAGTGGTGCTCATGGCCGGCGAGCCGGGCGTGGGCAAATCCACGCTGCTGCTAGAAGTAGCCTCGCGGTGGGCCCAGCTCGGACGCACCGTGCTCTATGCGACGGCCGAGGAATCCGCCGGCCAGGTCCGCTCCCGCGCCGAACGCACCGGCGCCCTGCAGGAATCGCTGTACTTGGCGGCCGAGTCCAACTTGGATGCGGTCTTTGGGCACGTGGATAAGCTTAAGCCGAGCCTCATCATCGTCGATTCGGTGCAGACCATGCACGCCGTGGGCGTGGAGGGCGTATCGGGCGGCGTGGCGCAATCGCGCGCGGTGACGGCCGCGCTGACCTCACTGGCCAAGTCCACCGGTATCCCGGTGCTGCTGGTCGGCCACGTGACCAAAGACGGCAACGTGGCCGGCCCGCGCGTGCTAGAGCATCTTGTCGACGTCGTCTTAAACTTCGAGGGCGACCGCCAATCCAGCCTGCGTATGCTGCGCGGCATCAAGAATCGCTTTGGCGCCACCGACGAGGTGGGCTGCTTCGAGCAGACGGCCGGCGGCATTCGGGAAGTCGCGGACCCCTCCGGGCTCTTTCTCTCGCACCGCGGCACGACCCCGGATGGCTCGGCCGTGACGGTCGCGATGGACGGCGTGCGGCCGATCCTCGCGGAGGTGCAGGCGCTGACGGTGGACCCGGTAGCAAAGAATCCGCGGCGCGTGGTGACCGGGCTGGACTCCAACCGCGTACCGATGGTGCTCGCGGTGCTGCAGGCGCGCGCCGGCCAACGCACCAACGATAAGGATGCTTATGTCGCCACGGTGGGCGGCATGCGAATTACGGAAACCGCCACGGATCTGGCGGTGGCGCTGGCAACGTGGTCCTCGCTGCACGAGCAGCCGCTGCCGGCCAAGACGGTGGTCATCGGCGAGGTGGGCCTGGCCGGCGAGTTGCGGCCGGTGCCCAATGTGGAGCGGCGCTTGCTGGAGGCCGCGCGGCTGGGCTATAAGAACGCGATTGTCCCACGCGGGGATATCGAGCCGGTAGAGGGCATGCGCGTGCACCAGGCCGGGACGCTGGGGCAGGCCATCGCCGCGGTGTCGGGGTAGAGCCTAGCGCAGGGTGAAGTCCTGCGGCGGGGAGGAGTTATCGCCGATGACGGTGTGGGCGAAGTAGGCCCCAGGTTCGGCCGCGGGGCGGTCGGTGCACTCGCCCGGCTTGGAGGCCTGGCGGGACCATTCGGCCTCGAATTTCACGTCCTTGCCGGCCGGGAAGGTTTGCGAGCCGGTCTGCACAGAAGCGTAGCAATCCGTATCGGACCACACGCGCTGGTTATCGGCCATCTTGTAGACCTCGAAGCGCAGCAGGTTCTTGTCCAGGTCGATCTTGCAGTCCGCGGCCGTGGGGTTGGTGACCGTCATGAAGAACTTCGGCAGCTCGCCTTCCGGAACGGAGTAGTTCAGCATGGAGGTGCGCACCTCGAGGTCCGCGAGGTCGCAGGTCTTCTTGGCCGCCTCGGAGCTTGCAGGCGCAGCGCTCGACGGCTCGCTTTCGGCCGCCTTGCTTTCCGACGCCCCCTCGGCCGACGCCTCCGCAGCCGTCTCCGAGGCAGCTTCAGAGGTCTCCGGGGCGGCAGAAGACGAGGTCTGCTCCGGCGTAGGCGCAGGGGCGGCGGTATCGGCCGGCTCATCGCTGCTGCCCCCGAAGGCGGCCACGGCCGCCCAGATCAGCACCACGGCCAGCACGAGCACGATGATGAGCGCCGCCACGCGGCGGCGCTTGTAGATCTCTTCAGGTAGGGGCTTTTTCTGCGTCACGCTGTCAATTTTAAGCGGTGGGTGCGGGCCGGTGCGCTAAGCCCGCGCCGCGTGTCAGGCTGTGCTACTTCACACCGAGGGTCTGCAGGGTTTCGACGCTGGAGTCTTCCAGCAGGTAGCGCGCGCCGATAACGCCCAAGGCGCCCTCGTCCAGCAGGCGGCGCACGTTGGGAACGCTGGCCACCAGCTGGGCGACGGTCTGGCGGGTGTGTTCCCGCTCGACGTCGTCAGTCGTGGCATTCGGTCCCGCCACCAGCGCGGAGGCGGCGACCTTCTCGATAATGGGTCGCTGCAGGCCGGTGGGCAGTTCGCCGCCGGCCACGAAACCGGTAGCCGCGCCGACCGCGCCACAAGATTGATGGCCGAGGACCACCAGCAGGTTGGGCTTGAGGGCGGCGAGGGCGTA
This sequence comes from Corynebacterium tuberculostearicum, assembly GCF_030229345.1. Lineage (GTDB taxonomy): Bacteria > Actinomycetota > Actinomycetes > Mycobacteriales > Mycobacteriaceae > Corynebacterium > Corynebacterium tuberculostearicum_G. The sequence goes on from NZ_JASPGP010000008.1 coordinate 2,571, forward strand.
GTCGAGGGAGGCTACGACGGCGTCGTCAAGAATGTGGCCCGCGGTGCGGATGACGAAGGCATCGCCGAAGCCGATGTTGAATACGTGCTCGATAGGGGCGCGGGAATCGGAACAGGAAATGACCACCACGCGGGGATCCTGGCCGTGAGTTAGGCCCTCGCGGTTATAAATCTCGCGCACGGCGACGGTCTCACCGTCCAGCACGCGCTGATTTCCCGCCTTAAGGGCCTCCCAAACGGCCTGCGGTTCGTGGGCAACATTACGTAAAGGCATAGGCCACATTCTAATGCCCTAGACTATCTCCCACGATGGATTCGCAAGCTCTTCTTTCCTGGTTTGATGCCAATGAACGCGACCTGCCGTGGCGCCGGCCTGGCACAAGCGCGTGGGGCGTGCTGCTCAGCGAGGTTATGAGCCAGCAGACGCCGGTCGCGCGCGTGGCTCCGGTGTGGGAGGAATGGATGCGGCGCTGGCCCACCCCGGCGGACTTTGTTCAGGCCACCCGGGCGGAGGTGCTGCGCGCCTGGGGCAAACTGGGCTATCCACGGCGTGCGCTGCGCCTGTGGGAGTGCGCGGCGGCCATTGGCGAGGGCGAGGTACCGGCGGACGTCGATAAGCTGCTGCGCCTGCCGGGCATCGGTGACTACACCGCGCGCGCCGTGGCCTGCTTCCACTATGGGGTCAACGTGCCGGTGGTCGATACCAATGTGCGCCGGGTGTATGCGCGCGCGGAGGACGGTAGGTTCTTGGCGCCGCAACCGTCGAAGCGAGAGTTGACGGCCGTGGCGGAGCTATTGCCGGCGGAGAATGGGCCGCGTTTTTCGGCCGCGCTCATGGAATTGGGAGCGCTGGTGTGCACGGCGAAGAATCCTTCCTGCGAGCAGTGTCCGCTGCGCGCGAGCTGTGCGTGGCAGCTCGCTGGCCGGCCGCAGCCGAGTGCGGAGGAGCAGGCACGGGCGAAAAAGCGCGTGCAAAAATTCGTCGGCACGGACCGGCAGGTGCGCGGCAAGATTCTGGACGTGCTGCGCGCGGCGGAGCGGCCGGTGCCGCAGTCCGAGATTGACGTGGTCTGGCCCGATGCGGCGCAGCGTTCCCGGGCGTTGGCTTCGCTGCTTGCCGACGGCCTCGCCGAACAAAACGACGCCGGCCTATTCCACCTACCCATTTAGGGGGTTAATAATGGCCGGCTATAATCGCAGGTCGCGACCCGGAGGGTGTGATCTGTTTAACGCCAGCGGCCGCGGAAATTGAATCCGCCCGGCAGGTTCACCCACATGCCGCCGCGGGAATTGAAGGTGACCGGTCCTACCTTGGTAGACATCGACGCGCCGGATCCGGAGACGTTGATCCAGCTATTCTTGCCGGTCTTCTTTCTTGAACGATACTGAAGTCCCATGAGCATTTATTTTAGCAATTCCACTTCCACCGTTCCTACTGCGCAGTAGGTTTTGGGCATGGAAAAGATTTGTATGAGACTCCTCACAGTTTGTTCACTAATCCTCGGCTCCCTACTGCTGCCGCCGGCCGCAAATGCGACGGTAACCTCGACTCGGCCTTCGTCGCACGTGCTCGATGGCGTCGGCCGCGGCCAGGTGTTCACCTACGACACCACCACGGATGGCGGCAAGCCAGTTCAGGCCTCGGCCACCTTGTACGAGCCAAATGCGCCGTGGCGCGGCAAGGGCGAGCGGCCCACCATCATCTTTGCGCCCGGCACTCGCGGCGCAGGAGACCAGTGTGCACCATCGCGCGCCGGCATGGGCCTAGGTTCAGTGGGACTAAGCAAGGTCGGCTCCCCAACCATCAATGCGAACTACGAATACGGCTTCTATATGGGCGCGCTCCAGCATGGCGCTCGCGTCATCGTCGCGGACCTTATCGGGCTCGGCATGCCAGGGCACCACACCTACGTCAATCACATTGAAGAAGCACACGCCATGCTTGATGCCGCCCGCTCCGGCCTGGAGCTGGCCCACGCTCCACAGGACGCCCCTATTGGGTTTGCGGGCTACTCGCAGGGCGGCGGCGCTTCGCTGGCCGCTGCGGAATTCGCCGACTCTTATGCACCCGAATTGAACGTGGCCGGAACCTACTCCGGCGCCCCGCCGGCTGACCTGCCCAAGGTCATGAAGGCCATCGACGGCTCTTCCATCGTCCACGTGCTGGGCTACGCCATCAACGGCTTTGCTGAGCGCGACCCCAAATTCCGCGATGCGGTCCTAGAGGAGCTCAATCCCCGCGGCATCGACTTCCTGCGCTCCGCGGCCACCAGCTGCACGGGTGACTCCATCCTCATGTGGGGCTTTAGCAATACCCGCCAACTCACCCGCACCGGGGAATCACTATCCGAGCTCGTCGAGCGCAAGCCCGTCATCAAGGAAACCTTGCTGCGGCAGAATCAGGGCAAGCACCCGCTCAAGGGCCCGGCGATGATCGCCAGCTCGCCGCACGATGACCTCATCCCGCACGAGCAGGTCCGCGCCGTCGCAGGAGCCTACTGCCGCATGGGCGGAACCGTAGACTTCATGGCCGCGCCCGGCACCGCAACCATTCCGGGCGCTGGCGCCGACCACGCGCTGCCGCTATACGTCAATATCCCGGTGGGTTTGAAGTACCTCTTTGACCGCTTCAACGGAAAACCGGCACCATCTAATTGTGCTGTTTAAATGGGGGTTAAGTAGCAAAAAGTGTGTCTGAGTTACAGCGATCTTGCTGCTCAGGCTGGGTAAATCGGGCGGATATAAGGTCTTTATGCTTATATCCGCCCGTTTCGTGTTCAATCCATCGGAATGGCACCCGCATGTGCTAGCCGGGGGTTGGTGTGCTTTCCGGGTGAGTAAAAACAGACCACGATGCCCGGTATGTGCTGGGCAAATGAAGAAAAACGGAACCACATCCAAAGGCACAACCAGGTGGCGGTGCAAAGACCCGAACTGCGGCAGCTCCACGACACGAACTCGCACCGATCTCACGCAGGCCCGCAACTTTAAAGCCTTCGTCTCTTATGTCACCTCCACAGCGACGTTGTCTGAACTCGCCGGGCAACAAAGGGTGAGTCGTTGGACACTTGATCGCCGATTCGAACCGTTTTGGCTCATCGACGTCCCCAACGACGGTGCCCCGCAGCGCGTCTACGATCAGATCTTCATCGACGGCACCTACACCGCGGCTGGCTGCCTACTTGTGGCAGCCAGCCGCGACCACGTCATTGCGTGGCACTGGACCAAACACGAAACAGCCCACGCATACACGCAGCTACTTCGCAAAATCGCCGAGCCACTCTGCGTCGTCCTCGACGGCGGACAAGGCGCACTCACCGCGATTAAAGCCTGCTGGCCAAACGTGATGATTCAGCGTTGTCTCGTTCACGCACAACGCGTCATCCGCCGCTACACCACCTCACGGCCGCGCACCGACGCTGGCAAAACCATCTACGCACTGGCGCTGAAACTAACCCGTGTCACCACGCTCGACCAGGCACGGGAGTGGACGCTACGCCTGCACGACTTCGGTCAGGTATTCAAAGCATTCCTCAACGAGAAAACACCCGTGCCAAAAGAACGCCGAACACCCAATAACCAGTGGGAATGGACTCATCTACGGGTACGCAAAGCCTACAACTCACTGCTGCACCTCTCGCGCAACAATTGGCTGTTTACCTACCTTAAGCCACCACCGAATGCGCTTGATCCTAACCGCTGGGCTTCAACGACAAACAGTCTTGAAGGCGGCATAAACGCCCAGCTCAAACGCATCGCCGATGCGCACCGAGGCAGGTCTGGGGAACGTCAACGAAAAATGCTTGAGTGGTACCTCCACACCAAAAAGCAACTGCCTGACGATCCGCTAAATATCGCCAGGCAGTGCAATTATGGCCAAGATCAACTCGCCAAAGTCAACGATCTTGCCGAAGAAGACCACAACAAAGCCGACCAAGAAACAGGCCGACCAGCCTTCTACGACAACGCTATCCCAACCGAGTACGAACACTCGATAGGAATCAGAAAAGGCCCCATGAAGTAACTAACCGTGTACCCGCCCCGCAACACGCCGAACGGACACACATTCTGCTACTTAACCCTTAAATGGCGCCCGACCCTACGGAACTACACATAAAAAGCCACCCAGCCTCGCAGAAAGCGAAGTACTGGGTGGCTTTAACCGTTGGACCGAATTACATCGGCTGGCCGGCGCCTGCTGGCGGCGGGTTGTGGCCGTCGTCATCGGAGTCGGAACCAGAGCCGGACTCTAGGTCGTTTCCGGCGGCGGTGGAGCCGCCATCGCCCGGAACATCCGGGGTGATGGTGTCGGGCTCGCCGGCCTCGGTGGAGTCGGCGTCGTTTTCGCGCACCTCGGCGTCGTCAAGCTGCGGCTCCTCGGTGTCCTCCGGCAAAGGCTTTGGGCGCGGGCTGAAGGTGAACTTCGCTCCCGTGTTGTCCTTGGACTCGCCGTCCCAGCCCTCGACGTCGACGGTGATGATTTCGCCGGCGCCGATTTCGCCGAAGAGGATCTTCTCAGAGAGCTGGTCCTCAATCTCGCGCTGAATGGTGCGGCGCAGTGGGCGGGCGCCCAAGACCGGGTCGAAGCCACGCTTAGCCAGCAGGTCCTTTGCCTTCTGCGTGAGCTCAATGCCCATATCGCGCTCATCTAGCTGCTTGGCCACGCGGCCGATGAGCAGCTCGACCATCTCCACAATCTGCTCCTGGGTGAGCTGGTGGAAGACGACGATGTCATCGATACGGTTCAAGAACTCTGGGCGGAAGTGCTTCTTCAGCTCGTCGTTGACCTTCTGCTTCATCCGGTCGTACTGGGCATCCGCATCGTTTTCGGAGGAACCAGTAAAGCCCAAGCCCACCGGCTTCGAGATGTCCTGGGTGCCCAGGTTCGAGGTGAAGATGAGAACGGTGTTCTTGAAGTCGACGACGCGACCCTGGCCGTCAGTAAGGCGGCCATCTTCCAGCACCTGCAGGAGGGTGTTGTAAATCTCCTTGTGGGCCTTTTCGATCTCATCGAAAAGCACGACAGAGAACGGCTTGCGGCGAACCTTCTCGGTCAGCTGGCCACCCTCTTCGTAGCCAACGTATCCCGGAGGGGCACCAAAGAGACGGGAAGCGGTGAAGCGATCGTGGAACTCACCCATGTCGATCTGGATGAGGTCATCATCCGAACCGAAGAGGAAGTTAGCCAGGGACTTCGACAGCTCGGTCTTACCCACACCGGACGGGCCGGCGAATATGAAGGAACCGGACGGGCGGCGCGGATCCTTGAGGCCTGCACGGGTGCGGCGGATGGCGCGGGAGACGGACTTGACCGCCTCGTCCTGGCCAATGATGCGCTTGTGCAGCTCCTCTTCCATGTTGAGCAGACGGTTGGATTCCTTCTCCGTCAGCTTCAGCACAGGGATACCGGTCCAGTGCGCCAGAACCTCGGCGATCTGGTCCTCGCCTACCTCGGCGATTTCCTCAAGGTCGCCAGAGCGCCACTGCTTTTCCTTCTCTGCGCGCTCCTCGCCCAGCTTGCGCTCCTTATCGCGCAGGCCGGCTGCCTTCTCAAAGTCCTGGGCATCGATGGCCGCTTCCTTTTCCTTGCGGACCTCAGCGATGCGGTCATCGACCTCGCGCAGGCCCTTCGGCGCGGTCATGCGCTTGATGCGCATGCGAGCACCAGCCTCATCGAGGAGGTCAACGGCCTTATCCGGCAAGAAACGATCATTGATGTAGCGATCCGAGAGGGAAGCTGCAGCATGCAGCGCCTCATCGGTGTAGGACACGCGGTGGTGCGCCTCATACTTATCGCGCAGACCCTTCAGAATCAAGAAGGTGTCATCCAGGGAAGGCTCCTCCACCTTGACCGGCTGGAAGCGGCGCTCCAAGGCGGCATCCTTTTCGATGTGCTTGCGGTATTCCTCAAGGGTCGTAGCACCGATGGTCTGCAGCTCGCCACGAGCCAGCTTCGGCTTGAGCAGCGAGGCTGCATCGATGGCGCCCTCAGCAGCACCAGCACCAACCAGGGTGTGGATCTCATCGATGAACAAGATGATGTCGCCGCGCTGGTTAATCTCCTTGAGCACCTTCTTCAGGCGTTCCTCAAAGTCACCGCGGTAACGGGAGCCGGCAACCAGGGAGCCCAAGTCGAGCGAGTAAAGCTGCTTATCCTTGAGGGTCTCCGGAACCTTGCCGTTGACGATGTCGAGCGCCAGGCCCTCGACGACGGCGGTCTTACCAACACCCGGCTCACCGATAAGGACCGGGTTGTTCTTCGTACGGCGAGACAGCACCTGCATGATGCGCTCTACCTCGGACTCACGGCCGACGACCGGATCGAGCTTGCCGTCCTTAGCGGCCTGGGTGAGGTTGCGGCCGAACTGGTCAAGCACCAGGGAATTGGAACGCTCGCCGGAACCGCCGGAGCCACCACGGCCGCCCGCGCCGGCACCTGCGCCTGCGCCGACCGGACCGGAGCCCTGGCCGTTGGAGGAACCGCCCTCCTGCTGGCCGCCCTCATAACCGGACAGCAGCTGGATAACCTGCTGGCGCACGCGCGGCAGGTCGGCGCCGAGCTTGGTCAGCACCTGGGCGGCAACGCCGTCACCCTCGCGAATGAGACCCAATAGCAAGAACTCAGTACCGATGTACTTGTGTCCCATCTGCAGGCCTTCGCGCAGGGAAAGCTCCAAGACCTTCTTGGCGCGTGGGGTAAAGGGGATGTGGCCGGTGTGTGGCTGGCTACCCTGGCCAATGATTTCCTCGACCTCGCGGCGGACATCCTCCAGGGAGATACCCATGGATTCCAGCGCCTTGGCGGCCACGCCTTCGCCCTCATGGATAAGGCCGAGCAGGATGTGCTCGGTGCCGATGTAATTGTGGTTAAGCATGCGTGCCTCTTCCTGCGCCAAAACGATGACGCGGCGAGCACGATCGGTAAACCTCTCGAACATGATTCCCCTATACTTTCGCTTCTAATGTGATACCCACTCTAACGCGGCAGTCCGCCGATAATTTCCGGTTTTGTCCCCAGATGCCCGCAATAGGGTCAGAATCCACCATATCCGCAGCTCACGCGGGTGTACGCCGGTAGCGAACAGGGGGCATGGGCATGTAATCTAGAATCGTTTTATCGTTCCCTGCCCCTCCCCACTATTTAAGGACGTCGCGACCGTGCCCCAGCTTCCTGAGTTCTTTGCCACCCAGCACAACCTGCACGAAGTGGCCGTGTTGGATGAGGCTCCATCGTCTACCCTCTTTGCGGTCGAAGATGGAAACACGCACCAACAGCTAAGCGTGGAAATCTTCGCACCGGAAATTACCGGAGTGGTGGACAAGTCCGTGGCACTGCATGGCTTGCACCACCCAGCCATCGCGCCGCTGGTAGGCACGGGCACTACCGCGGATGGGCAGGAATTCATCGTGCGCGAAGGGGTTTCCGGAACCCAGCTTTCTGAGCTGCCCACTAATCTCAGCCGCGACGAGGCCGCCGACGTCTTCGGTCCGCTGGCGGGTGCGGTGGACTTCCTAATTTCCCACGGGCGGGCAGACTTTGCGGTGCATGGGCTAAGGGAGGCCCGGGTGGGCGTCGATAAGCAACGCCAGGTTTCGGTGCTGGCTGCGGCCGGTCCGTCCGGCGAAGAGCACGGCGATGCGGTGGCGGCGTTTGAAGAGCTCATTGCCCGCAAATGCCCAGAATTTAAGCCCACTGGCACGGCAGAGAGTGCCAAGGATGTAGTGGCTCAGCTGCGCCCGCAGCGCGAATACGATACCGCGCAGATTCCCCGCGTGCAGGAGCCGGAGCCACGCCCTCAGCAGCAGTTTGCCCCGCCGCAACAGCCGCAACCGATGGCCCAGCCTATGGCCCAGCCGCAGCAACCGCTGGCGCCCGCGCCGAAGAAGAAGGGCAAGGGCGGGCTCATTGCGCTGATCACGGTGCTGGCGGTGGCCGCGATTGCTGCTGCGGCCGCGCTGTGGTTCTTCCTGTCCTACCCCAGCTGGAATGATAAGGAGCAAAACCTCGCAGATGCGTATCCGGACTTGGTCGGCTCCCGCAGCGGCCAGGACGGCTTCGATGGGGCGAAGTGTTCTTCGCGCGAGCCGGAGCCCGGCCAGGAGGCCAAGATTTCCTGCGTGGGCGATGGGTTCAACTACATCGTGACCTACTACCCCAGCGTGGAGGAGCGCGATGCCATGCTTCCCGACGCCGAACCGGTGGAGCTTTCCAATGACCAATGCACCATCCAAAGCTTTGAGACCACCGCGGATGTTCCGACCTACGTGATGGCCGTGGAAGGCACCCAGTCCGCATTCCTGGTGTGGGGCGATGAGGCTGAAGAGGAGCGGCTGAACCTGCCGCTGTGCGCCTCTTAATTTGTCCTTGTTCCTATTCCGCGGAGGGTACGCGCTTGAGGAACGGAGCGAGCACAACGACCACCAGCGAAAGCACGCCGGCAAAAAGGAAGGCCCAGTGCGCGCCGTGAGCCGTGGCGGCGGCCTCGTTCATGCCTTGGGCCGCGCCAGACTTGGTGCCACGGGTCAGGAAGGTCATCAGGAAGGCAGTGCCGGCCGCGCCCGCCAGCTGCTGCAGGGTATTGAGGATGGCGGAGCCGTGCGAGTAGAGCTCGTCTGGCAGGGAAGCCAGGGACGTCGTCATCAGCGGCGTCATCATGAGCGCAATGCCCAGGGCAAAAAGGATGTGCATGCCAATGACCATCCATACCGCGCTGTCCTCGTTGAGCAGGGTCATCAGCCACGTGCCTGCGGCTAGGAGCAGGGCGCCAGGGATCATGAGAGGGCGGGGCCCGTGGACGTCATAAAGGCGGCCGACCATCGGCGAGATGCCGCCTTGGAGCAAGCCGCCAGGCATGACGACGAGCCCGGTGACCAGCGAGCTTACCGCCAGGGAGGTCTGCAGGTAGATGGGCAGGATATTGACCACGCCGAGCAATAGCCCAAACATGAGCAGCATGCCCAGTACCGCCACGGTGAAGTTGGGAACCGTAAACGGGCGCATGTCCAAAAGGGCGCGATTGTCCTTGGCCAGGCGCAGCTGGCGGCGGGTGAAAAGCGCCAAAGCCACGAGGCCGACGATGAGAACGACGATGTCTACGAGGCCATCGCCCTCCAGCATGTTTTCCAGGGACGATACGGCGTAGACCAATCCGCCAAAGGCGATGACGGACAAGACGACGGAGGGGAAATCCAGCGGGGTATCGCGCCTATCTCCCACGTTGACCAGGCGGAAATAGCCGGCCGCGCAGATGAGGCCGAGCAGCGGCACCATGGTCCAGAAGATGACGTGCCAGCTAGACATGCTCAACACGAAGCCACCCACCGTGGGGCCGAGCGCCGGGGCGACGGAAATGACCACGGAAATAATGCCCATCACGCTGCCGCGGCGCTGCGGCGGGACTAGGGTCATCGCCACCGTCATCAGGGTGGGGATCATCAAGGCGGTGCCGGCCGCCTGGAATACGCGGCCCACCAGCAGCACGCCGAAGGCCGGGGCGAGCGCCGCCAGCACCGTACCGGCGAGGAATACGCCCGACGATGCCAAGAAGATCTGCCGGGTGGAGAATTTATCCATGAGAAAGCCGGTGGTCGGGATGACCACGCCCATGGTGAGGAGGAAACCGGTAAGCAGCCACTGGGCGGAGGTCGCGGGGATGCCAAAGTCCGCCATGATGGTGGGCAGCGCCACCGACAGGGCAGTCTCGTTCAGGATCATCACCATCGCGCCGAGGACGAGGATGGTGAGGTTGATTTTTACCTCTGCGGAAATGTGGGGATCTGGTTTCTGAGACACCCAGACAGGATACTGAGGCCGCGGGTGCGGGAAAAGTCGAGGAGTATAGTTTTAGTGTCTTCATCCGCGCGGTGAGACCGCGCCACCCGAGCCTAAAGCGAGGTACACCCCAGTGCGTTTTCTCAACGATTCCCATCCACCGTACGAATTGACCTACTCCGACGTATTTATGGTCCCGAGCCATTCCGAGGTGGGCTCGCGCCAGTCGGTAGACCTCACCACTGAGGACGGCACCGGAAATACCATCCCGCTCATCGTGGCCAATATGACCGCCGTGGCTGGGCGTCGCATGGCCGAGACCATCGCCCGGCGCGGCGGGCTGACCATCCTGCCACAGGATCTCTCCTTAGAAGCGGCCGCAGAAACCATCGCCTCTGTGAAGGCGGCGGACTTGGTCTATGACACCCCAATTACTGTCAAGCCGCACCACACCGTGGGCTATACCAGCAACCTTTTGCACAAGCGCGCCCATGGCGCCGCCATCGTGGTCGAGGGGGACATGCCCATCGGCATCATCACCCCAAAGGACCTGCGCGGGCAGGATAACTTCACCGCCGTCGGCCAGCTGATGACCACCGACTTGGTCACGCTGCCGGTAGGCATTGACCCGCAGGAGGCTTTTACCAAGCTGCGCAAGACCTCCCGCAAGCTAGCCCCGGTGGTCAACCCGGATGGCACCCTGGCCGGCATCCTCACGAGGAAGGGTGCGGTAAGGGCGAAGATGTATAGGCCGGGCGTCGACAAGCAAGGCCGCTTGCACATTGGTGCTGCGGTGGGCATTAACGGCGATGTGGAAGGCCGCGCCCGCGCCCTGGCGGAGGCCGGTGCTGACGTCCTCGTTATTGATACCGCACACGGCCACCAGGAAAGCATGCTCACCGCGCTGCGCAAGGTAAAGGCGCTGGATCTGGGACTTCCCATTGCCGCCGGCAATATCGTGACGGCCGAGGGCGTGCGCGAGCTAGCCGCGGCCGGCGCGGACATTATCAAGGTCGGTGTGGGCCCGGGCGCGATGTGCACCACCCGCATGCAGACTGGCGTGGGCCGCCCGCAATTCTCGGCCGTCTTAGAGTGTGCTGCGGCCGCCCGCGAGGTAGGCGCCCATGTTTGGGCCGATGGCGGCGTGCGCGACCCGCGCGACGTTGCCCTCGCACTTGCTGCGGGTGCCTCCAATGTCATGATTGGCTCTTGGTTCGCCGGCACCTTCGAGTCCCCAGGTGACCTGCACAAGGATGCCGACGGTGCCTTCTATAAGGAGTCCTTCGGTATGGCGTCGCGCCGGGCGGTGCGCGGCCGCAATTCCGATACCGAGGCCTTTGAGCGTGCCCGCCGTGAGATGTTCGAAGAGGGCATTTCTACCTCCCGCATCTACCTCGACCCCGAGCACGGCGGCGTGGAGCACCTAGTGGACCGGATTGTCTCTGGCGTGCGTTCCTCGTGTACCTACGCCGGCGCCGATTCCCTGGCCGCCTTCCGCGAGCGCGCCACCGTGGGCGTGCAGTCCGCCGCCGGCTTTGCCGAGGGGCAGCCACGCGCCACGAACCGCTAACAGGCTGCATGCTACGTTGACAGATATGTTGACTCGCTATGACCAAGCGGCCTCCCGCGCGGCCGCGCAGGTTATGGGGCAGTACTCCACCAGTTTCTCCCTGGCCACGCGGCTTTTGCGCGGGCGGGTGCGCGCCGATATCCGCCACCTGTACGCGGTGGTGCGCATTGCAGACGAGCTTGTCGACGGCGCCGCAGCCCAAGCCCACACCGACCCCGCCGCCGCGCTGGATGCCTATGAGCAGACCATCCTGGCCGCACCGCAGCAGCGACTGCACACCGACCCGATTGTGCACGCTTATGCCATCACCGCTCGCCGCTGCGGCTTCCACCGCGAATACCTTGCTGCCTTCTTTAACTCCATGCGTGCGGATCTCACCCAGCGCGAGTACTCCCCATCGGAGCTGCAAGACTATATCTACGGCTCAGCGGAAGTCATTGGGTTATTGTGCCTGCAAATTTTCTTGGCCGAAGAGGACGTCTCCCCTGCCGACCGCGCCGCCATGGAGCGCGGCGCCCGCGCGCTAGGGTCAGCCTTTCAGAAGATTAATTTCCTGCGTGACCTGCGCGATGATAGCTCCACTTTGGGCCGCACCTATTTTCAGCAGGCCCCATCGGGGCGGATTGATGAGGCCGCCAAATCCGCGCTCATCGCAGAGATCCGCCGGGAGCTCGCCACCGCCGCGCTCACCATCGACTTGCTGCCGGCTTCCGCGCGTGTCGGTGTGAGCGCGGCGGCGGATATCTTTACCGAGCTCACCAATCGCCTCGCCGCCACCCCGGCTACAGCGCTTGCCACCACGCGGGTATCCGTGCCGAACCACACCAAGGCTTGGCTCGCGGCCCGCGCGGTGCGCCGTCGCGGCCACAGCAGCCAGACCTCGCCCACTGGCGAAAACTAAGGAGAACATCATGCACGCCGTCGTCATTGGAGCCGGCATTGCCGGCCTCGCCACCGCCGCTTTGCTCGGCCGCGAGGGCTACGAGGTCACCGTCGTGGACTCGCTGGATGAGGTAGGCGGGCGCGCCGGCAGCTTTGCGGAGGCCGGCTTCCGCTGGGATACCGGCCCGTCGTGGTACCTCATGCCCGAGGCTTTCGATCACTTCTTTGCGCTGTGTGGCACCTCCACCGAGGCGGAGCTGGATTTGGTGGATCTCTCCCCCGCCTACCGCGTCTTTCATGGCGATGCACCGGTGGACGTGCACTCCGGCACCGAGGAAGTCACCGCGCTTTTCGAGTCGCTGGAGCCCGGCGCGGGCGATAAAGTCCGCGCGTACTTAGCGCAGGCCAGCGATACCTATGACATGGCGCTTAAGCACTTCCTTTACACCACCTTCTCCGCGCCGCTGAACCTGGTGCACCGCGATATCCGCACTCGGATTTCGCGCCTCATGGCTCTGCTGACGGTGAACCTAAAGCAGTACGTGGGCCGAACGTTTGCTGATGCCCGCCTGCGCCAAATCTTAAGCTACCCGGCGGTCTTTTTGTCCTCCGAGCCGGCGGCCGCTCCGGCCCTGTATTCCCTGATGAGCCACACCGACCTGGTGGAGGGCGTGCGCTACCCGCAGGGTGGCTTCGCCGCCGTGGTCCAGGCCATCTACCGGCAGGCTCAGAAGTTTGGCGCCACCTTCCGCTTGGGCGAGGAGGTGACCTCCATCAAAGTGGCCAACCGTCAGGTCACGGGCGTGTGCACGAATAAGGGCGCCATCCATGCCGATATCGTGGTCTCGGCGGCGGACGTGCACCACACCGAGACCCAGCTTTTGCCGCCCCAACTGCGTACCTACCCGGAGCGCTACTGGGGCCGGCGCAATCCCGGTCTGGGCACCGTGCTCATTTTGGCCGGGGTGAAGGGCGAGCTGCCAGAACTAGCGCACCATACTCTGCTTTTTAGTCAGGATTGGGATCCGGATTTCCGCGCCGTCTATTCCGGCCCGGAGCCTTCCCGGCCGTTGGGTGCCTCGGAATCCATCTACGTGTCCAAGACCTCAGCCACCGACCCAAACGTAGCGCCCGCGGGCCACGAAAACCTGTTCATTCTGGTACCGGTGCCGGCCGCGGAGGCGCCCGGGTTCGGCAATGCCTACCACGCAGAGGAATCCGAGCGCATTGCCGCGATTGCCGACGCCGCCCTTAACCACGTCGCAGCCACGGCTGGGGTGCCGGATTTGGTAGACAGGGTCGTCGTCAAGCGCACGCTCGGCCCTGCCGATTTTGCCGAGCGCTACCATGCTTGGTCGGCCGGTTCTATTGGGCCCGCGCACACGCTACGGCAATCGGCGTTTTTGCGCGGGCGCAATGCCTCACGCAAGGTCAGCGGGCTCTACTACGCAGGAGCCACCACCGTGCCGGGCGTGGGCGTGCCCATGTGCCTGATTTCGGCCGAGAACATTATTAAGCGCCTGCGTGGTGATACCTCCGCCGGGCCGCTCTCGCATTAGCCCAGGCACGACAAAAGCCGCCAGCCACGCGGGGCTGACGGCTAATGATGGGCCGCTGGGCGGCTACTTCTGCTCTGGCTTAACCAGTGGGAAGAGCACGGTTTCGCGGATGCCCAGGCCGGTCAGGGCCATCAGCAGGCGGTCCATGCCCATGCCGGTACCGGCCGTAGGCGGCATGCCCTGCTCCATTGCGGCAAGGAAGTCCTCATCCAGCACCATGGCCTCGTCATCGCCACCGGCGGCCAGGCGAGCTTGATCCTCAAAGCGCTCGCGCTGAATAACCGGATCCACCAGCTCGGAGTAACCGGTTGCCAGCTCGAAGCCGCGGACGTAGAGATCCCACTTCTCGGTCACGCCCGGCTTGGAACGGTGCTGACGGGTCAGCGGGGAGGTCTCAACCGGGAAGTTCTTGACAAAGATGGGGCCTTCCAGCTGGTCCTCGCACAGGACCTCCCAGATTTCCTCCACCAGCTTGCCGTGGCCCCAGCCGCCGTCCTTAGGGACGTCAAGGCCGATAACGTCTGCAATGCCCTTGAGCGTCTCGACATCGGTATCGATGGTGACCTCCGGCTGGCCCGGGAACTTGCGCTGCAGGGCCTCATTGAGGGAGGGGTACATCTCGATTTCGGGCCACTCTTCGCCGCCGAAGTCAAACTCGGTGCCATCCGCCAGGGTGACGGTGGTGGAGCCAAAGACGTCGCGCGCTACGGCCTGGATGGACTCGCGCGTCATGCGGGCACAATCGTCGTAGTCGCCCCATGCGGCGTAGGTCTCGAGCATGGCGAACTCCGGCGAGTGGGAGCGGTCCACGCCCTCATTGCGGAAGTTACGGTTGATTTCGAAGACGCGGTCAATGCCGCCGACGACGGCACGCTTCAAGTACAGCTCCGGCGCAATGCGTAGGTAGAGGTCAATATCCAGCGCATTGGAGTGGGTGATAAACGGGCGAGCGGCCGCGCCACCGTGCAGGGTCTGCAGCATCGGGGTCTCGATTTCGACGAAGTCCTGGCTTTCCAGGTAGTTACGCAGCGCGCGCATGACCTTCACGCGGATCATGGCGTTCTTACGGGCCTCTTCGCGGATAATGAGGTCGTTATAGCGCTGGCGCACACGGGTATCTTCTGCCATATCGGCAAAGGACACCGGCAGCGGGCGCAGGGACTTAGCGGCCATGGTCCACTCGGAGACCATGATGGACAGCTCGCCGCGGCGGGAGGAAATCACGCGGCCGCGTACGGAGATGAAATCGCCCAAGTCAACATCGGACTTCCAGGCGTCGAGGCGCTCCTTGCCTACCTCGGCCAAAGAAAGCATGGCCTGCACCTGGGTGCCGTCGCCATCTTGCAGGGTGGCAAAGCACAGCTTGCCGGTATTGCGCATAAAGATAAGGCGGCCGGCGATGGCGTGGGTTACCTCGGTTTCCTCGCCTGGGGCCAGGTAGGTCACGCCTTCTTCCGTGCCCGGCTCTTCACCCTCGGCCACTACGCGGAAATCGTGGCGCAAATCCTTCAAAGAGATGGTGCGCTCAACGGTTACCGGGTAGGCCTCTACGCCGGATTCCAGCAGGCGATCACGCTTCTCGCGGCGGATACGCAGCTGCTCAGGGACATCGTTTACTTCATTATTCTTCTGCTCGCTCACGTTAGCCTAGGGTAGTCGATCCCCACCGCAGCACGCGATTTAGCCCACGCCACCCTCACCCCGGAAAAGATTTACGCATAATTCACTTCACCGTCACCTCAGCGCCAACGCACAGTTACTGATATCCCCTTATATAAATGGCTGTCCCCGTGTCTAAACAATATTTTCGACCTTTTTTGGAGCAGTAATAATGGCGCTTAAAGGCCGCAACCTTCTCTCTAGTCTCTTTGCATCCTCTCGTTCCAGCCTGACCTGCACCTACAAGTGCGGTAATGCTTGCTTTGGCGATTGCGAGAACAAGTCCAATAACCCGTACTTTGCTGACCAGTTCTCCCGCCGTACTGCGCTGCGTGCGGGCAGCCTGTCCGTCGTAACCGTTGGCGGCGGCGCTGCCCTGGCGGCCTGCTCCAACCCGGATGATGCGTCTAACGAGGCTTCTTCTTCCGAGGGCAAGGGCGGCAAGACCTCTGAGGCGAACGTTGAGCTCACCTCCGCAGAGGGCATGAAGTTCGACCCAGTACAGCCAAACGAGAAGGACGAAGTGGTCATCCCGGATGGCTACGAGCAGTCCGTTCTCATCGCCTGGGGCGACCCACTGTTTGAGGACGCGCCGGAATTCGATGATAAGAACCAGACCGCCGAGGCAGCCGAGAAGCAGTTCGGTTTCAACAATGACTTCGCTGGCCTTATCGAGCACCCGGACGATGACAACCGCCTTATCTACGTCTGCTCCCACGAGTACACCACCGAGCCGCAGATGTTCCCCAACTACGATGCGGATAACCCCACCGAGGAGCAGGCCAAGATCGGCTGGGCTGGCCACGGCCACTCCATCGTGGAGGTTTCCAAGGTAGGCAAGACCGGCGAGCTCAAGCGCGAGTTCGGCCCGCTCAACCGCCGCATCACCGCCACCACCGAATTCACCCTGGTGGGCCCAGCTGCCGGCTCCAATTACGTCAAGACCTCCGCCGACAAGACCGGCAAGAAGGTCAAGGGCACCCTGAATAACTGTTCCGGCGGCATCACCCCATGGAACACTATGGTCTCTGGCGAAGAGAACTTTGACCAGTACTTCGCCCACGCCAAGCTGGATGACAAGAAGGCGCAGGAGTCCCTGGAGCGCTTCGGCATGGAAGACGGCGAATCCCAGCGCAAGTGGGAGCGCTTTGATAAGCGCTTCGACGTCTCCAAGGAGCCGAACGAGCCGAACCGCTTTGGCTGGATCGTAGAAATCAACCCGCTGGACCCGAAGTCCACCCCGGTCAAGCACACCGCGCTGGGTCGCTTCAAGCACGAGGCAGGCAACATCCACATCGCATCCGACGGCACCGTCGTGTGCTACTCCGGCGATGACTCCCGCTTCGAGTACATCTACAAGTTCATCTCCACCAAGAAGTACAAAGAGGGCGACATCGAACACAACCTCACCATCCTGGACCACGGCACCCTGTACGTGGCCAAGGTAGAGGGCAACTCCCCAGAGGATGAAATTGACGGCTCCGGCGTGCTGCCAGAGGATGGTGCCTTTGATGGCAAGGGCGAATGGATCAAGCTGCTGACCTCCGATACGGAGAACAACAAGTTCGAGTCCCACGTTGATGGCATGTCTGCCGAAGAGGTTGCCGTCTACACCCGTGAGGCCGCCGATAAGGTGGGCGCCACCAAGATGGACCGCCCTGAGGATATGCAGGTTCACCCAGACTCCGAGAAGGTCTACGTGGCCCTGACCAACAATAAGTACCGCGGCGCTACCGGCGAGAATGCCAAGAAGAACAAGGAAGAGCCGATGGAGTGGGCTCCTGTCAAGGAGAACAAGAACGGCCTGGTCATGGAGATTGAAGATGACCATGCTGGCGAGAAGTTCACCTGGAACCTCTTCCTGGTCTGTGGCGACCCGAAGGAAGCAAATACCTACTTTGGTGGCTTTGACAAGGAGAAGGTCTCCCCAATTTCCTGCCCGGATAACCTGGCCTTCGACAGCCACGGCAATCTGTGGATCTCCACCGACGGCAACGCCCTTGAGTCCAACGATGGCCTCTACGCCGTGACCACTGAGGGCGATACCCGCGGTGAGCTCAAGTGCTTCCTGACGGTTCCGGCAGGCGCCGAGACCTGTGGCCCCATCGTCACCGATGAGCGCGTGATGGTCAACGTTCAGCACCCAGGCGAGACCGATGACGCCACCTTTGAAAAGCAGACCTCCCACTGGCCAGAGGGTGGCAAGTCCACCCCTCGCCCGGCAGTGGTTGTGGTGTGGAAGAAGGACGGCAACATCGGCGTCGATAAGAAGTAAGCACCACCTGGTTTAAGCACCCACCGCGCGGCCCTCGTTCCTCCACTGGAACTGGGGCCGCGCAGTCGTTTTCCCTGCCGGCTGCATGGAGCACTGCGCCCCAAACGCCTTCCAAATATAAATCCACCCGCCGGTCTCCCCCACGGGCTAATACCTATGTGAGTTATGGCATACTATCCGCACGTGTGAGACACGCCACCCTATCGTCCATGAGGAGACGCACACTATGAACTCTCTTGTCCTCGCCATTATCGGCATCGCGATGATGGGCGCCGGCTATCTGCTCTATTCCAAGGTCCTAGGAAAGAGCATTTTCCGGCTATCCCCGAACTACTCCACCCCGGCCCACACCATGGAAGACGGCGTGGACTATGTGCCCACCAATAAATACGTCCTGTGGGGCCACCACTTCACTTCCGTGGCGGGCGCCGCGCCCATCATTGGTCCGGCCGTAGCCGTCATCTGGGGCTGGGTTCCGGCGTTTCTCTGGGTCACCCTCGGCACCATCTTCTTCGCCGGCATGCACGATTTAGGTGCGCTGTGGGCGTCGCAGCGCCACAAGGGCCAGTCCATTGGCACTTTGTCTGGTCGCTACATTGGCAAGCGCGGGCGCAACCTCTTCCTCATCGTCATCTTCCTGCTGCTATTGATGGTGAATGCGGCCTTCGCCGTGGTCATTTCGAACCTGCTGGTCTCCACCCCTACGGCCGTAATCCCCACGTGGGGCGCCATCGTCGTCGCGCTGCTTATCGGCCAGGCCATCTACCGCCTGAATTGGAACCTGCCGCTGGTTTCCATCGTGGGCGTTGTCGCGCTCTACGCGTTGATGATCATCGGTGACCGCGTGCCTGTGGTCCTACCAGATACAGTCCTGGGCATTCCCGCCAACGGCGTGTGGATCATCTTGTTATTTATCTACGCCTTCATCGCTTCGATGCTGCCGGTATGGGTGTTGCTGCAGCCGCGCGACTACATCAACGGCCTCCAGCTCTTTGTGGGCCTGGCCATCTTGTACGGCTCCTTCCTCATTACCCGCCCTTCGCTGGCCGCACCGGCGCTGCGCGACAACGTGCTGGAGGGCACCCCGGGCATCTTCCCGCTGCTCTTTGTCACCATCGCCTGCGGCGCTATTTCCGGCTTCCACGGCGTGGTGGCTTCCGGCACCTCGTCCAAGCAGGTGGATAAGGAAACCGACGTGCGCTTTGTGGGGTACTTCGGCGCCGTGGGCGAGGGTTTGCTCGCGCTGGGCACCATCATCGCCACCACCGCGGGCTTTAAGTCCCTGCAGCAGTGGGAAGAGATTTACTCCGAGTGGAATGCCGGCGGCGTGGAGGCCTTCGTGCAAGGCGGCGGTGCGCTCATGAATGAGGGCATGGGGATTCCCACGTCCCTCTCGGGCACCATCTTGGCCACTATGGCCGTCCTCTTCGCCGCCACCACCATGGACTCGGGCGTGCGCCTGCAGCGCCTAGTGGTGCAAGAAATTGGCGAGATCATGGGTGTGCGCATCAAGGCCCTGGCCGCCACCGTCATCGCGGTGGGCTTGGCCTTCGGCCTGACCTTCTCCGCCGGCTCGGATGGCTCCGGCGGCATGACCATCTGGCCGCTGTTTGGCACCACCAACCAGCTCATGGCGGGCCTTTCCTTGGCCATCGTGGTGGTCATCCTGACCCACCTGCGCCGACCGACGTGGCCGGTGGTCATCCCGCTCATCTTCGTAACCGCCATGTCACTGTGGGCCGCACTCCTCCAGCTGAAGTCCCTATTTACCAGTCAGAACTGGCTGCTATTCTGCATGGACATCATCATCGTGGTCGCCGCCATCTGGGTGATTGTAGAGGCCGCCGGCGCCATTTCCCACGCCCGCAAGGAGGCCCCGCTGGAGTGGACCGATGATGACCTTGACGCCCCGCTGCCCGAGCATGCTCGACAAGCTTAAGGCACTTGCGGCTGGGCTCAATGAGTACTACCAGGCCCCGTATCGCGCCAGCTTTGCCAAGGCCCAGCAGCAAGAAGATGATCTCTTCCTGATGCTGGTCGCCTCGGAGGCGCTCGGCATCCCCAACCCGGCCAGCTACTACACCCTGGAGCTTTTGCCGCTGGTCTATGAGGATTTCCACGCCTGGCATACGCGCATGGGAATGGATAGATCCCCGCTGGAGAATATTCAATGTTGTTAGAGACCGCACCCATCATGTTCTTTGGCGGCAAGGGCGGGGTGGGTAAAACCACCCTGGCCACCGCTACCGCGCTGCGCCTGTCCCGCAAGCACCGCGTCTGCTTGGTCTCCACGGACCCGGCGCATAACCTGGGGCATATTTTTGGTGCCTCGCTTGGCGACGCCCCCGTAGACCTCACCCCTACCCTGTCCGCCATCGAGATCAATCCTGCGCGCGCGACCGAGCAACACCTAGCGCAGGTAGGGAACTCGATGCGCCGCTTTATGCCGGAACACCTCCATGGCGAGGTGAAGAAGCACCTCGACCTAGCCCGGCAATCGCCCGGCACACAGGAGGCGGCGCTATTGGAGCGCATCGCGGCGCTCGTCGTGGAGGAGTCGGACTTCGACTACCTCATCGTCGATACCGCCCCCTCAGGGCATACCTCGCGGCTCATGGCCCTGCCGGAGATCATGGCCGCCTATACCGATGGCCTGCTATCCCGGCGCGAGAAGTCCGATAAATTCGGCTCGTTGGTGCGCGGGATGTCTAACGGCAGCGGCGCGGATAATGACCCGGTGGACCGGCGCAATCAGGAAATTCGCGCCACGCTTTTCCAGCGCCGCGAGCGCTTTGCACAGCTGCGCACCGCGCTTACCTCCCCGCGCACCGTGTTCCACATCGTGCTCACCGCCGAGCGCCTGCCCGTGCTGGAATCTGCCGAGTTTCATGCGGACCTCACGAGCAACGGTGTGCGGGTGGGATCCATGCTGGTTAACCGGCGCACCCCGGAGAACCAAGGCGAGTTCCTTGCCGCCCGGCGCGCCGCCGAGGATGAGGCACTCGCACTCCTACGCGCCCAGCTGCCTGATACCCCGGTGCGCGAGGTTCCGTGGTTGCCGGAGGAAGTGGGGACTCCGGGGGCCGTCGGCAAGCTGGCGGCCCATCTCTAGCTCCACCCGCCCGCGCCGCTGTGGGCTTGGGTCTGCTAAAACCGAAACTATGACTTTGCTCACCAACGAATACCTATCCCAGTTGCGCGAGGAGGCCGCGGCCGATTCCCGGCTGCGCATCGCGCGCAACGCTATCACCAATGTCGGGGCGGCCAAGGCGGCCCTGGACCGCGACCGCATTACGGCGCTCTACCCCACCACCGAGGTCAAGCTGGATAGCTTGGGCGTATCGGACCAGAAGCGCTCGGGCCGCTGCTGGATGTTTGCGGCGCTGAACGTCTTCCGTCACCGCGCGGCCAAGGAGCTCAATGTAGATAACTTCGAGTTTTCCTTCACCTACCTGCAGTACTTTGACAAGCTGGAACGCGCCAACTTGGTGCTCAACCAGCTGCTGGATAAGAAGGACGCCGGCTGGGACGAGCGCACCGTCGCAGCGGTGCTAGACCACGCGGGGGCCGATGGCGGCTGGTGGTGCTTCTTTAGCAACCTGGTAGCCAAGTACGGTGCCGTCCCTGCCGAGGCCATGCCGGAGGTGCGCTCGTCTGGAAATACCGCAGAGATGAACCGCGATCTTGCCACGGTGGTGCGCCGCGCCGCCGCCCAGGACGGCCCGCGCGAAGACATCCTCGCCCAAGCGCGCAAGGACATCCACCGCATCCTGGCCATCCACCTGGGCACCCCGCCGGAGGATTTTACCTGGGCGTATCGCACCAAGGACGAGCAATTCGTGCGGCTGCACTCCACCCCGCGCGAGTTTGCGGATAAGTACCTGCCGAATCTGGACGAGTACGTGGTGTTGGCCGATGACCCCCGCTCCACCAACCCCAAGCATCGCGTGTTTAGCAGCGCCGAGGAGACCAATGTGCTGGGCGGCGCACCGCAGGAGTACCTCAACGTCAGCGCGGACGAGCTGAAGGAAACTGCCAAGCGCAGCCTGGCGGCCGGCGAGCCGGTGTGGTTTAGCTGCGATGTCAACCGCCAATTCTCCTTCCTCAACGGCGTATGGGACGAGGGATTGGTAGATACCGATGGCCTTTACGGCATCGATTCCTCCATGAGCAAGGAGGAGCGTTTTACCTCCGGCGAGACCGCGCCCACCCACGCGATGGTGCTCACCGGCGTCGATGGCGACCGAGCTTGGCGCGTGGAAAACTCCTGGGGTTCTAAGCCGCCGCGCAAGGACGATGGCGAGGATGTGCCCGGCAAGGGCTTTGCCACGATGGCCGATGCCTGGTTTGACCAGAACGTCTTCCACATCGCCGTCCGCAAGGAGCACCTGAGCGACACGCTTGCCCAGGCCCTTGCCACCGAACCGATTGAGCTTCCCCTCTGGGACCGGATGAACTAAGGAGAATCGAGAAATGACAGAGATTAAACCGAACGAGGTTCATGCCGCCACCGCCGAGCTCACCAGCGATGCCACGCTGCGCCTGGTACGCAATGGGGTGGCCCAGGAAAGCGCCGACAAGCTCAGCCTCGACCGTGAGCAGCTGCGCAGCCTTACCCCGGTAACCAGCCATAAGCTAGATTCCTGGGGCGTGGCCGACCAGAAAGCTTCGGGCCGCTGCTGGATTTTTGCCGGCCTCAATTCCCTGCGTGGCGGACTTATGGACAAGGCCAAGCTCAAGGATTTTGAGCTTTCCCAGACCTATATTTATTTCTTTGACAAGCTGGAAAAGGCCAATTGGTTCCTCACCGCCATGGCCGAGCTGAAGGACCGCGAGATTACGGACCGCACGGTGACCAAGCTCATGGATGATCCCATCGATGACGGCGGCCAGTGGTCCATGTTCGTCGCCCTAGTGGAAAAGTACGGCGTGGTGCCGCAGTACGCCATGCCGGAGACCGCCTCTTCCGAGGCCACAGCGATGCTTAACCGCAATCTGCAGACCGTGCTGCGCCGCGCCGCCCACCGCATCCGCAGCGGCGAAGAGGGCGCGCATGAGCAGGCGCTTGCCGACGTCTACCGTATCCTCACCGCCAACCTTGGCCTGCCACCCGAGGACTTTGTGTGGCAGTACCGCGATAAGGACGATGAGTTCCACCGCGCAGGCACCTATACCCCGCAGGAGTTTGCCCGGGAATACCTTCCGGCGGACCTAAGCAAATACGTGTGCGTGGTCAACGACCCGCGCAATGCCTATGGCGAGCTATACACCGTGGAGTACCTGGGCAACGTGGCCGGAAAGCGCGTGACCTATTTGAACGCGCCTGTGGAGGTGCTGCGCGATGCCGCGCGTGCCTCCATCGAAGACGGTCAGCCGGTTTGGTTCGGCTGCGATACCGACCAGCAATCTGATGATGAGCACGGCGTGTGGGCCAAGCACCTGCACGATTATGATGCCTTCTACGGCGTGGAGATGGACCTGGACAAGGCGCAGCGTTTGCGCCTGCACGAGTCCCTCATGACCCACGCGATGGTCTTTACCGGCGCCGATATCGCAGACGACGGCACCGTCAATCGCTGGCGCGTGGAAAATTCCTGGGGCCCGAAGAAGGCCGATAAGGGCTTTTGGACCATGGCCGATGATTGGTTCGACGAGTTCGTCTTCGAAATCGCCGTGCACCCCTCCCGCCTGCCGGAACAATACCAAGCGGCGTTGCAGTCTGAGTCCGTGACCACCCTGCCGGCCTGGGATCCGATGGGCGCGTTGGCGCGTTAAGCCTGCGCAACTCTAAGACTGCGGCGCGCCAAGGCGGCGCACATAGAGCATGCACTCCAAGTCGCGGTCCTCATTGACCGCGATGGTGCGCTCGCCCACCTGAGTGAAGCCGCGGCTGTCATAAAACTGATACGTGCAGCCGTCATCGGTAAACAAGTAGACCGTCTTTCCCTCATGGCGGGCTTCGAAGGCCTCAAGCAGCGCCGTGCCCACTCCGCTCACGCCGGAATTGGGATCCGCGACAAGGAAACCGATTTCGCCATCAATGGGATGCTTACCCAAGTATTTGAGCAGCATATCCTGATTGGCGGCATCGTAATCATCGCGGTGCCCGCCCGGGCGCAGGTTATTAAAGATTTCCACCGCGCGGACATAGGCCTTGCGCCACCACGGATACGGCAGCGCGGGCTTGCCTTTCATGGAGGCCAAAAGCACGCCGAGGAAACGGTCGCCATCGTAGGCGGCCAAGATATCGGTGGCTTTGGCGCGCTCTAAATCCCAAAAGTAGCGGCCGTAGGCGCGCTCAAAGCGCGGGTTCTTCACAAACCAATGTAGGTGCATGCCCTCGATGGCAAAAGAAATGGCTTTGGGCTCATCGCGCGGGTCAAGGTCGCGGATCTGGATATCGGTCATTAGTCCTCCGATGGCTGCTGGGAAGCGGTACCCTGCGCGCGCTGTTGCGCGCGTTGTTGCTCACGCTCGAGCTCGGCCTTGGCTTCGTGTTCTTCAATATTATTAAAGCCGATGCCCAGCGGCAGGCCCACATTATCGATGAGCCGGACGCCACCGATGGTCGCGGCGACGAGCAAGCGGGCATCACCTTCCTCGGGAGGCATGCCGAGGTCGCGACCGCGCACCTCTAGGTAGTCGGGCTCGACGCCTGCGGCGCGCAAGACTTCCGCGGCAACCTCGCGGACCTTCTCCGCACCGGCTTCGGCGGCATGCGCGCCGGCGGTCAGCGCGGCGGATAGGGCCGCGGCTTGGTCACGGGATTCGGCCGGGACGTTGGTATTGCGCAGGCTCATCACCACGCCATCGGGCATGCGTACGGCGGGCACGCCCTGCACGCGAATGCCCAGGTGGAAGTCCTGAACCGCGTGGTGGATGGCGAGGAGGAGCTCGTAGTCTTTTTCGCCGAGGAGGACGTCGGTAGGCGAAAGCGTCAGGATGAGCGCAAGGTACAGCGAGAGATCCTCGCTGAGATCCGGCTCGAGGGCGGTCGCGGCGTCGGCCGGAGCCACGGCGATGCGGCGGCCGTGCGGCCACAAGGTTTCTGGCGAGTAATCCCAGACAATATCCACGCCCTCGGCGCGCAGGAGTTCAAGGTCCTCCTCGCGCGGGGACTGCAAGGCCACGACGGTAACCGCGCCGCGAATGTGCTTGGCCGCGCGCACCAACGCGATATGGCCGGCGTGCACGCCGTTGGTCAGCGGCACAAAGGCCACCGGGCGGCCAGTCTTATGAAAGGCGCTGCCAACCATGCGGATGCGCTCAATCTCACTGATGACGGTGGCGTTTCCCAGCTCTAGGCTCATCGGCTCTCCTCTTGTAGGGCCCACATTTCTAACTCCTCGCGGC
Organism: Corynebacterium tuberculostearicum; assembly: GCF_030229345.1. Taxonomy (GTDB): domain Bacteria; phylum Actinomycetota; class Actinomycetes; order Mycobacteriales; family Mycobacteriaceae; genus Corynebacterium; species Corynebacterium tuberculostearicum_G. The sequence goes on from NZ_JASPGP010000008.1 coordinate 27,640, forward strand.
CGTCTACCTCACCTAGGCGGCGGGCAACCTCCACATAACTGCGGCGCAGGCCGGGGTCGGTGGCGCCACGGTAGGCGGCGATAATTTCTTCGGTGTCCATGTCCTCACCCACCAGGGGTGGCTCTTCTGAGGGCGAGAGGAAACGAGCATCAACCGCAGCAGAGATATGCAAGCGACGCAGCATCTCGGCGTAGTAGGCGCGGGCGGCAAAGGAAGGACGTTCGGCATCGGAAAGCGCGACGGCTTCGCCGCGGAACTCGGCGATATTGAGCTCCACTACAGTCTCGCCCAGCTCGTCCAGGGTGGTCACGGCCCAGCGCATCAGTGCAAATGGGGCGAGTGCCGCAACGACGCACCCGCGGGTTTCTAGCGGATCTAGCACTTGGACACCGCGCGAGAGGCAGGTGTGGAACACGATAAGCCCGTGGTGGACATGGGGTTCAAGAAGTTCCACGGTGGCTTCTAAGCGGGCATCGCCCACGGCGATGATGAGGGCCTCAAAAGAGGCAAGTTCGGCCGGGTCCGAGAGCATCTGCACCTCATGGCCGGCGCGTTCCATGGCATTGGCCAAGGTAAAGCCGGCCAGGCTCCGGCCAAAAAGGGCTACCCGCATGCGTGGCGGGCGCATTTATTTATCCTTCTTCTTCGCCTGGGCCAGCAGCTCAGCCACGGAAACCGCGCCTTCGCGCTTATCGTCGCTGCGGCGGCGGCCGCGGGAATCGGGCTCTTCGGCGGCCGCGCGGTGATGGGAGCGGGCTGCCTTCTGGCGTACCGGCTCGGACTTCTCTGGGGCCACGTGCTGACCGGAGCCCGGGTACTCCGCACGCTCATCGCGCTGCGGCGCCGCCTGCTGCGGAATGTCCTGGGTTTCATCATTGGCCTTGGTGGCGGCCTCTGGCTTGCGGTGGCTGCCGTGGTGCTCGCTGGCCGCGGACGTGCGGGTATTCTTCAGGGAATCATCGCCGCCGGTATCCCAGCGCACGGCTTGGAAGCCACCAGTATTGAAGGTGGAGGCACCAGAAGTCTTGCCGGAGGTGCGCTGCGCACGGGTCTTTTCACTGATGATGTCATTAAGCGGGTTGGACTCGGCGTGTGCAGCGGACGGCTGGTTGCCCAGGCGGCCGGCAATGGCATCGGCAGACGGGGCACCGGAAGAGGACTGGGTGAAGTCCACATTGCCTTCCTCAGAGCCAGGGCGAGTAGCAGCCGCGGTCTGGGCCTCGAGCTGCATGATGCGGCGCGCCTCGGCGTGCAGGGCGGCCGGCTCATAGGTGAAGTCCTGGCCGGAAAGATCCTCGATCTGCTTGCGGATGGAAGCCAGCTCGGTGCGGATCTCATCGAGCAGCTCCTGATCCGGCAGGGGCTGGCCATCGGCTGTGCGGGCCTGCTTGAGCTCGGCGCGGTGAGCGCGCTCCTGCAGCTCCAGCTTGGTTACGGACTCCTCGGCCTGGCGGCGATAGCGCATGACCAAGAAGAAGCCGAGCACGGCGGCCCACAGGGCAGCAATGAGGGCGATCTTGAGCGCGGCGGCAGAACCGGAAATCAGCATGACGATGCTGGCTACCACGGCCAGCACCACGAGGACGATGAGCCCGATCTGGCCCAGATCCGGCTTGGTCGTCTTGGCGGGAGTTTTGCTAGAAGAAGAGCGCGGCTCAGTCATGCTCACTAATGTACCGGTTGTACCCCATCTGGTGGGGGCGGGGTCTCGCAGTGTCGCTCTAGCCGCAGGCCAGCGGCGGCCATCGCGAGGCCACCGAGCGCAGAGGCGATGACCCCCACGAGGTCATCGGAAGCTGCCGCGAGCGTGCCGGCATTGGGGATGACATAAACGGCAATGCCGGCATAAATGCCACCCACGATGGCACCCGTCCATGCCGAGGCCTTTCCTACCAGCATGAACTGCGTGATGGTCATGGGGTTGAGCTGCGAATTATCCAGGCCAATGCCATGCTCGTCCTCGGTGGCTTGGTCCACCTTCCAGGTCAGCGCCACACAGATGACGGCCATGAGCCACAGCGTGGCCGAGACCGTTACCGGGATCTGCAGCATGGAGCCATAAAAGCGCGTGGTGAGGATGGCCGCCGCGGCGGCGAAGAAGACCCCGGTGCCGATGAGGGCACCCAGCGAGGTCCGTGTCATAGCTCCTCCATCATGCCCAGCCGGCGCATCTCGGCGCGCTCCTGCGGGTCAAGTGCTGCTACCCGCTTGGCGACGCCCTCCCCACTCAACCTAGCACCACCATCGGCCGCCAACCACGGAATCAGCACGAAAGCCCGCTCGTGGGCATAAGGATGCGGGACGATAAGCTCTGGGTCGTCGGAGGTATAACCTTCAATATCGACGATATCCACGTCCAGCGTGCGCGGACCCCAGTGGCGCACGCGGACGCGCTCGGCGGCCTCTTCCAATTTCTGTCCGCGGCGCAGGAGTTCCTTCGGAGTCTCGTCGACGTCCACGATGAGCACCGCGTTGAGGAATTCGTCTTGGTCCGTCACGCCCCACGGAGGGGTGGCATAGACGGGCGAGGCGGCAACAATCTCGCCGGCAAACTCGTCGAATACCGTGCGCAAAAGCTCCACGCGGTCATCCATATTGGAGCCGATGGACAGCACCGCGCGCATTAGAGGGTCCTCGCGTGCTTGCGGGAGCGGCGGGCGACCACGGCGACGTCGGCAAAAGTGCGCGGAATCGGCGCCTGCGGCTTGTGCAGGGTGACCTCCACAGCATGCAGGCCCTCGAAGGTCTCCATGATGGTATCGGCCACCTCGCTGGCGACGGTCTCGATGAGGTCGCGGGCGGGGCCTTCAATGATTGTGGCGGCGACGTCGGCAAGCTCGGCGTAATTGATGGTCTTGGTCAGATCATCGGTGGCGGCGGCCTCTGCGAACTCGGACCAGCAGGTGATGTCCACGATGAAGGGCTGGCCGGTGCGCTTTTCTTCCTCAAAGACGCCGTGGTAGCCAAAGCATTCTAGACCGGTGAGCTCGATGCGGTCTGCCATGTTTTTACTCCTCAGGGTTGCGCGGTAGGGCGGTGGATTTCATGGTGCCATTGCCATCGGCGCCATTGCTATAGCTGCCGCTGGCATTGGCCCCACCCTTGTAGCCATCGCCGGCGTTCCAAGCCGCGGCCACATCGACGGCATCGCGGGAGACGGCGACCTCGTGCACGCGCACGCCCCACGCGCCCATCTGGGCGGAAATGGCGGTCACGGCCGCAGTCGCGGGATCGGCTAGCAGCGGGCTGGACTCCACGCCGCGGTCCTCGCGGATGGCGGCGAGGAAGCGCTTGCGCGAGGCTCCCACCAGCATGGGGAATTCGGCGTCGAGGAACTCCGGCAGGGCCTTGAGCAGCGCCCAGTTATCCTGCGGGGTCTTGGCGAAGCCTAGGCCCGGATCGAGCACGATATTATCGCGGCGTACACCGGCCGCCAGCGCGTTATTCGCCAGGCGCTCGAGGGTCTCATGCACATCGCGCACCACATCGCCGCCGTGGTCGGCGCTACCGGCCGCGGAACCAAAGACGCCTTCCTGCAGCGTGCGCCAGTGCATCAGGCACACGGGTACGCCGGACTCTGCCATCGCGCGATACATCTCCGGATCAGCCAGGCCACCGGAGACGTCATTAATCATGTCCACGCCGGCCGCTGCGGCCGCACGGGCCACCGAGGCGCGCATCGTATCCACGGAGGTGCGGATGCCCAGCTCACTCAGCGCCTTAATGACGGGAACCACGCGGCGCTTTTCGACGTCCGCCTCTACCCGCACCGCACCCGGCCGGGTGGACTCACCGCCGACGTCAATCATGTCCGCGCCCTGCGCCACGAGTTCGCGGGCGTGGTTGATGGCAGCATCGACGTCCAACCACTTACCGCCATCGGAGAAGGAATCCTCCGTGACGTTGACGATGCCCATCACCAGCGTGCGGTTGGCGATGCTCAGATCCGATACCGAGGTTGCCTGCTGCATGGCGTGCTCCTTCTCGCTTTCGTGGTGAACCGGGGGTTTAGCTGCGAATCAGGCTGAGCACCTCGGCGCGGGAGGCGGCATTGTTCTTGAAGCCGCCGCGCACCGCGGAGGTGGTCGTCGTCGCCCCCGGCTTGCGGATGCCGCGCATGGCCATGCACAGGTGCTCGCACTCAATGACCACGATGACGGACTGCGCACCGAGGACCTCCACCAAGGCGTCCGCTACCTGCTGGGTGAGGCGCTCTTGGACTTGGGGGCGCTTGGCGTACATATCCGCGAGGCGAGCAAGCTTGCTCAAACCGGTGACGTGGCCGTCTTTGCCCGGGATGTAGCCAATATGCGCCACGCCGTAGAACGGCACTAGGTGGTGCTCGCAGGTGGAATAAATGGGGATATCCCGCACCAGAACCAGTTCTTGGTGGTCCTCGGCGAAGGTCTTGTGCAGGACCTCGGTCGGGTCCTCGTGCAGTCCGGCGAAGACTTCGCGGTAGGCGCGGGCCACGCGGGCCGGGGTTTCGCGCAAGCCCTCGCGGTCAGGGTCCTCCCCTACCGCAAGGAGCAGCTCACGCACCGCTGCCTCCGCCCGGTCTTGGTCAAAGGCCGCGCGAGCAGGAATGTGATTATCAGGCATTAGTTATCTTCTTGCTTGTCGTCCTCGCGCGCATAGGGGTTCTTGCGGCGATCCTTTTCATCCCAGCCAGGGGTAAACCACTGGCTGGTCTCGGCATCGGCATTCGCGCCGGCGTCCGGCTTGTGGTGCTTTCCGCCACCGGCAGCGGGGCGTGCGGCCGGACGGGCGGTTGGCTCGGAAGCCGGGGCAGACTGGGCGTCGCGAGCCTGCTGGGTCGGCTGGGCCGACTGGGCCGACGAGGAGTTCGCGGATTTCTTCGCGGGACCGCTGCCCAGCTCGCGGGCGGTGTCTGGGTCGACGTAATCGCCTGCGTGCTGGCCAAAGTTGAAGCCCACCTCGCCCTTCGGCTCTTCGCCGGCGAGGCGGCGCTCACGGGCGGCACGGGAGGCGTCGAGAAGCGTCATGCGCTTTGGCAGCTCCTCGCCGCGCTCCTTTGCCAGCTCGACCGGGGTCTTCACTGGGGCGTAGCCAATCTGGCGCGGGAAGCGATCGTCTTCACCCGGGAAGACGTCGAAGGCCTCGCGCGGCTCGATGCCGTCGAAGATGCGCTCCAGGTCAGGGCGGCGCAGGGTTTCCTTCTCCAGCAGGGCCTCGGCCAGCTTATCCAGGTAGTAGCGGTTATTGCGCAGGATGTCATAGGCCTGCTCGTGCGCGCGCTCGAGCAGGTAGCGCATCTGCTCATCGATCTTGGAGGCAACCTCATCGGAGTAATCGATGGAGCCGCCGCCACCCATCTGGCTGAAGGGATCGCCCTGCTCCTTGCCGTACTTTACGGTGCCCAGGTCTGGGGAGAAGCCGTACTCGGTGAGCATGGAACGAGCGATCTTGGTGGCGTTTTCAATATCGGAAGACGCACCGGTAGTCGGCGCACCGAAGACCAGCTCCTCGGCCGCGCGGCCACCCATGGCAAAGACCAAACGGGAGAAGAGCTCGTCGCGGGTGTACATGCCCTTGTCGTCTTCCTGGGAGGTCATGGCGTGGCCGCCGGTGCGGCCGCGGGCCAGGATGGTGACCTTGTACACGCGCTCAATATCCTTGAGTGCCCACGCAGAAAGCGTGTGTCCGCCCTCGTGGTAGGCAGTGACCTTCTTCTCATGCTCGGAGATGATCTTGCCCTGGCGGCGCGGGCCGCCCACGACGCGGTCGGTGGCCTCTTCCAAGGCGTCATAGGTAATGACGTTGCCGCCGATGCGGGCGGTCAGCAATGCGGCCTCGTTGAGCACATTGGCCAGGTCCGCGCCGGACATGCCGGCGGTGCGCTTGGCCAGCTGCGCTACGTCAACCTCTTCTGCCAGCGGCTTATTCTTCGCATGCACGCGCAGGATCTGCTCGCGGCCGGCCAAGTCCGGGTTGGTGACCGGAATCTGGCGGTCGAAACGGCCCGGGCGCAGCAGCGCCGGATCCAGGATGTCCGGGCGGTTGGTGGCGGCGATGAGGATTACGCCTTCGCGGTCACCAAAGCCGTCCATTTCTACCAGGAGCTGGTTGAGGGTCTGCTCGCGCTCATCGTGGCCGCCGCCGGTGCCGGAACCGCGCTGGCGGCCCACGGCGTCAATCTCGTCCACGAAGATGATGCAGGGGCTATTTTCCTTCGCCTGCTTGAACAGGTCGCGCACGCGGGAGGCACCCACGCCGACGAACATCTCCACAAAGTCAGAACCGGAGATGGAATAGAACGGCACGCCGGCCTCGCCAGCCACGGCGCGGGCAAGCAAGGTTTTACCAGTACCCGGAGGGCCGTAGAGCAGCACGCCGCGCGGGATCTTGGCGCCTAGTTCGTGGTAGCGGGTGGGGTCTTCCAGGAAGTCCTTGATCTCCTGCAGCTCGTCCACGGCCTCGTCCGCACCGGCCACGTCCGCAAAGGTATTGGTCGGCATATCCTTGGTCAGTTCCTTAGCCTTGGAACCGCCGATTCCAAACATGCCACCAGCGCCCTGCTGCATGCGGGACATGAGCCAGAAGAGCACGCCGAAGAGGATGATCATCGGCAGCAGCATGCTAAGCATGGAGCCCAAGAAAGATTCCTGCGTGACATTGGTCTGGTACTTCTCGGCACCGGAATCCTTGACGGCGTTAAAGACCTGCTCAGAGGCGCGGGCCGGGTACTTGGCCACGATCTCCTGCACGCCGTCGCGCTCGTCTACCGTGATTTCGTCCTTGAGCTTGATGCGCAGGCGCTGCTCGCGGTCATCGATTTCCACCTCATCGACGTTTTTGTCTTTGAGCTGGGTCAGCGCAACGGAGGTATCCGCTTGCACGTAGCCGCGGGCGTCGTTGCTAAAGAAGGTAAAAGCGTACAGCGCGATAAGGATGAGGGCCGCAATCCCGCCGTAGCGAAGAATCTTGTTGTTTTTCATTACTGCGCGATTTTAGTTGGTGGTATAGACATCAGGGTGGAGGGTGCCCACGTAAGGCAGATCGCGGTAGCGTTCCGCAAAGTCCAGCCCGTAGCCGATGACGAATTCATTCGGGATATCAAATCCCACATCCAGCAGGTCAATATCGGCCTTGACTACCTCCGGCTTGCGCAGCAGGGTGACCACATTCAGCGAGGCAGGGTTGCGGCCTTCCAGGTTGCGGATGAGCCACGACAGGGTGAGGCCGGAATCGATGATGTCTTCCACGATGAGCACGTTGCGCCCGGCAATATCGCGGTCCAAATCCTTCAAAATGCGCACCACGCCGGAAGAGGAGGTGGAGGTGCCGTAGGAGGATACGGCCATAAACTCCAGCTCGGAGGGGATGGATAGCTTGCGCGCAAAGTCCGTGAGGAAGAATGCGGCGCCCTTGAGCACACAGACCAACAGCAGGTCTTGCTCAGAGTCGGCATACTTTTCTGAGACCATATCCGCGAGTTCTTGGACGCGGTTTTGCAGTTCCTCTTCTCCAATGAGGATTGCTTCTACATCGTCACCGTAGCGGTTTGCGGGAACGGCGAAGTCTTTCTTGTCGTGCACGTGTGCGCTCCTTTAATGACCAGACAATAGTGCCAGTTTGCCACCTATACGGGCTACTTCCAACCTCTGCCCCACCTGCCGCGCCGATCGCACGGCCACCGGGCCTTGCCCGTGCCAGTGGGTGCACAGCTTGCCGACGTCCCCCACTCCCCTCCTTGTTACCTCCACCCCCTCGCTGACCAGCCACGCAGCGATCGCCCGCCGGCGCCGCGGCTCCGCCATCGCCGCCAGCTCGGCGCAGTCCGTGGTGGGTGGGGTGCGCAGGGCGGCGTCGTCAAGCGCGGCATCGCCTGCGGCTTGCGCCAGCGCTGGCACCGCGTCCCCGCCGATGATGCGGCTCAACTGCGGAATGACTTCGCGGCGCAGCGCCACGCGGCGGAAATTCGTGTCCGCGTTCTGTGGGTCCTGCCACGCCGAAAGGCCCAACTCCGCGCAGGCGCCCTCGGTATCGGCCCGGCGCACGTTCAGCAGCGGCCGCACCACGCGGGCGCCTTCCACCTCGCTGCGCTCGCTCATGCCGGTCACCCGCCCGCGCAGCGCGCCGAGCAGCAGCGTTTCCGCCTGGTCATCGGCCGTGTGTGCCACGGCTACTTCTAGCTCTTCAGCCGCACAGGCGGCGGCTAGGGCTCGGTACCGCGCCACCCGCGCGGCCGCCTCCATCGACTCCGCCCCCGCGGCAGCGCTCACACCGGCCGCAACGCTGAGCACCCGCGCCCGCGCGCCTAGCTTTCGCGCCTGGTCGGCCGCGCGCTCGGCCTGCGCCCGCGAGCCGTCCTGCAACCCGTGGTCCACGCACAGCGCGAGCACCTCGTGTCCCTCCGCCACGAGCGCCGCCATAAGCGCCAGCGAATCCGCGCCTCCGGATAGCCCAACGGCCACCGCGTGGTCGAGGGCGGCGGCACGCACGCCGCGCCGACACGCTAGAAAGTACGGCGAAACTCGCGGCCAGAAGGGCTTATTAGAACTCATGCAGTGCGGAAGCCAACGCGTCTTGGGCCTTGCGGGCGGCCAAAATATCGCCGTCATTCACCAGGAAGGCAAAGGCATATACGCGCCCGGAATTGCCCTGCGCGGTGCCGGCCAAGGCCGAGACCCCAGTCAGCGTGCCTGTCTTGGCGCGCACATAGCCTTTGGCCGCGGAATCGCCGTAGCGCTCGTACAGCGTGCCATCGCCGCCGGCCACCGGCAGGTAGGACACCAGCGGGCGCAGGCGCGGATCCTTGACCGCGCCATTAATGAGCTGCGTCAACAGCCCGGGCGTGAGCCGATTGTCCACCGAGAGCCCGGAATTATCCTTAATGTCGACGCCCTCGACGTCGAATCCTTGCTCCCGCAGCACCTCAAGCGTGGCCTGCGTATCGCCCTCAAAACTGGCCTCCTTACCGCGAGAAACCGCCAGCTCACGCGCAATGGCCTCGGCCATGACATTATCGGAATGACGCACCATTTCTCGGGCGCGGTCCGCTAGCGGCGGCGAATCCACGCTCGCCACCTCCTGCGCGTTCTCCGCCACAGAGCCCATGCCTACCTTGCCCGTGCCGAGGCGATCGCCTAGCTGCTTAGCCACATCCAAAGCCGGCTCATGGCTCCTCGGCACGTCCCCCGTCGTCGCGCCCAGGCGACCACCGTAGAGCATGGCCGGTTCCATTGGCGCGACGAAGCCGCCGTCCACGTTTTCCGGATCCCAGCCCGGGGCCTGCGCCGCGCCGGACCATACGGAGGTATCGATGTAGACACCATCGACCTGCTCGACGTTCTTCGAAATCTGCTCGGCCAAATCATCGAGCTGTTCGTGCGTCATCCACACATCGCCCGCGGCTTTAATGACCACGTTCTTTTCGTTCGACCCACGGTAGACCTTGGTGGTGATTTTCTCATTCTCATCCAGCGCCAACGTCGCCGCCGCAGTGGTAAGGACCTTCGTGGACGAGGCCGGGGTAAGCCGCTTATCCGCGTCGCGCTGCCACACCACGTCACCGGTTTCGGTATCGATCACCTCGCCGCCAAAAGTGGCAAGGTCCTTATTCTTGGCGAGCTCATCCAGCTTCGCGCTCAGCGCATCCAGGTCTGCCTCTCCCGGCTCTGCTGCGCTCAACGGCTCCTCAGGAGCCTCGACCGCCTGCGCCTCCCCGTGCGAGAGATCGCCGTATTCGCGCTGGAGGGTAACGCCCAGCGCAGCCGTACCTCCGACCGCTGCCGCTACCACGAGCGCGGTCGCTGACCACCAAACATGCTTTGCTTTCATTGCCTTTAACCCTAGCGCGAATCCGCAACGCGCTAGACTATGGGCAGTAATTGATACCCAATCCCCCATGGAGGACATCGCTGTGAGCGTTGAAGTAACCATTGAAATCCCGAAGGGCTCCCGCAACAAGTACGAGGTTGACCACGAGTCCGGCAAGGTCTACCTCGACCGTTACCTGTTCACCCCGATGGCTTACCCGGCTGACTACGGCTTCATCGACCACACCCTGGGCGAGGACGGCGACCCGCTGGACGCCCTGGTCATCCTGCCGGAGCCGGTCTTCCCGGGCGTTGTTGTTGAGGCCCGCATCGTCGGCGTCTTCAAGATGACCGACGAGGCCGGCGGCGACGACAAGCTGCTCGCCGTCATCGATGACCCGCGCTGGGAGCGCTACCAGGACATCAACGATGTGGAGCAGCACATCAAGGACGAAATCGAGCACTTCTTCGTCCACTACAAGGACCTGGAGCCGAACAAGGAAGTCACCGGCTCCGGCTGGGGCGGCAAGGCCGAGGCAGAGAAGATCCTCGAAGAGGCTAAGGCTCGCTTCAAGTAAGATTTCTGGGCTCGGGCCCCTTGGGCCCCCTCCCGGGCGTTTCGATCAAATAGCACCGCGAAAGCGGCGGTTTTCAAGACCGTATTTGATCGAAACGCCCCTTTTTGTTCCTTTCCGCCCCTTTTTTCGCCCTTCTTCGCATCCGCAAGGCCCTCCCCGCGACACCTTCCCCGTCCCCGCAGTACAATTCGATCACATAGCAGGCCGAAACCACCGGCCTCGGGGGACCTAATTGATCGAAATGAACGCCTAGGGGTGGGCGCATGAGAATCTTCACCACGCGCAAGGCCGCGCACCGCGCTATCAACAACCAAGCCGTGAAAATCTGCCACGGCCTCTATACCGAAAGGAAGCCCTCGCCGCGCGAACTCGCGGAAATCGTCTCCCACCGCTGGCCCGATTCGGCACTCGACGGCTACTCGTGCGCCCACCACTACCTCGGCCACGCTTTAAGTTTCCCACTCCACTTCCTGCGCGCGGGAATGATGGCCTCCAGCCCGTACTTCCGCAGCCGCCGCGCCCGACCGAAAGCGCTTGGCCAGCTCAATGGCATTAACGTGTGCAATCCGCTGCAGGCCACAGAAATCATGGCGGAGGAAGACGCCGTCGCCTTCCTCGAGGCCTGCTTTGCCGGCCAGTACGGCGCCTCCCAGATGGAGGGCCACATGCTTGATTTCCAGCGCTTCCCGCAGCACACCCGGCGCGTGCTCGAAAACACCATCCTCGGCGCTGATAGCGTCCCCGAACGCAACCTCACCCGCGCGCTTCGGCCCCATGTCACCGTGCACAACAACAGATACATTGGCCCTTACCGCTGGGATTTACTCTTGGAGGAGCACAAGCTGGCCATCGAGGTCGACGGCTACGCCTACCACCAGGGCGAGAACCGGCAGCGGTTCGAAATTGACCGCCAAAAGCTTAACGACGCCGTCCACAGAGGCTACAAACCCCTCCACTTCACCGCCGCCACAATCGAGCACCACCTCGACATAGCTGTTGGCCAAGTCCTCGCGATAGTCCACGGTAAAGGCGACCTTGTGCAGCCACCGTGGCAGTGGCACCACTACTGGCGGTTCCAGCGCTAGCACTGCGGCACGCGGAGCAGCACAAGGTCCTATGCGTGACTAGGGTATGAGGCATGAAAAACGTTCAACCAACTGAAGTACCAGAAGGCGCTCAGCTCATTGATGTCCGCGAGAATGACGAGTGGGCGGTGGAGCGCGCGAAGGGCGCGACCCATATCCCGATGAGTGAGATTACGGGTCGCATCCAGGAAATCGACCCGGACAAGGATATTTACGTCATCTGCCACGCGGGCGGCCGCAGTATGCAGGTCTGCCAGTATCTGGAGCATGCGCTGGGCTGGGATACCCATAACGTCGATGGCGGCACGGATAACTGGAAGGCTGCCGGGCTTCCCATCGAAACGGATTAATTGGCCTTAACCAATCTTTTGGTATTATGATGATGGTATGGCTTCCACGAATAATTCTGTAATCCCAACTGCCCTACTCGAATCCCCGTCGTTCCAGCTGGAGCGCCTCCGCCGCCGCACCCGCGATGGCGTCGAGGCCGCCTTGCAAACCAAGCAGACGACGCTGCGCGAGTACTGGGTCCTTACCTGCCTGGTGGACGCGGATGCTGCGTCGCAGTCCTACCTCTCCGAGACCCTGGCCATTGATGCCTCTGACATGGTGCGTCTTATCGACGCCCTCGAGGACCGCGGCTGGGCCAAGCGCGAGCGCGATCCGAAGGATCGCCGCCGCCAGATCGTCGCGTCCACCAAGAAGGGCGCGAAGGTCCATAAGGACTTGGCGGAGCTTGTTGCCACTGCCGAGGACGAGGCCTTGGATGAGTCCACCAATAAGCAGCTCAAGCACCTGCGTAAGTTGGCCAAGTCCATCATTGCCGCGGACGAAGAAGAGGCGTAAATGGCGGGCCCCGAATCACGTGTCCCGCAGCAGTACCTTCTAGGTAGCGCGGCGCCGCGGCCGCGCACGCTGTGGGACATCATCACCACCACCGCGGAGATGCACCCAGACGCCGCCGCGCTTGACGACGGCGAAATCATCACCTACTCCGAGCTCATCCACGAAGTCGAGCTGTGGGCCACCGAGCTGCACGCCAATGGCGTGCGCCGGGGCGATCGCATCGGCATTCGGATGACCTCCGGCAAGCGCGAGCTCTACCTCGCCATTTTGGCGACCTTGGCGGCGGGCGCGGCCTACGTGCCTGTCGACGCCGATGACCCAGACGAGCGCGCCGAGATGGTCTTCGGCGAGGCCGATATCGATGGCGTATTTACCGATGAGGGCTTCCGCTTCCTGCGCGATTCCGCGCGCCCGGACGCCCCCGACACCTCCGCCGAGGAGCCGTCCGAGAAACCCAATGCCCCGCGCCCAGAAGACACCGCGTGGATCATTTTCACCTCCGGTTCTACCGGCAAGCCCAAGGGCGTGGCCGTGAGCCACCGTTCCGCGGCTGCCTTCGTGGACGCCGAGGCCAGCCTCTTTTTGGTCAATCACCCGCACGGGCCGCTCGGCCCGGAGGATCGCGTGCTCGCCGGACTGTCCGTCGCCTTCGATGCCTCTTGCGAGGAAATGTGGCTGGCCTGGGGCCACGGTGGCTGCTTAGTCCCGGCGCCGCGATCCCTGGTGCGCTCCGGCATGGATTTGGGCCCGTGGCTCATCCGCCGCGATATCACCGTCGTGTCCACCGTGCCTACCTTGGCAGGCCTGTGGCCGGCCGAGGCGCTGGATAATATCCGCCTGCTCATCGTCGGCGGCGAAGCCTGCTCGCAGGAGTTGGTGGACCGCCTGGCCACCGAGGACCGCGAGATGTGGAATACCTACGGCCCCACCGAGGCCACCGTCGTCGCCTGTGCGCAGCAAATGCTGCCGGGGCGGCCGGTGTCCATTGGCTTGCCGCTGAATGGGTGGGACCTGGTGGTCGTCGATAAGCAGGGCATGCCTGTGGAATTAGGCGGCGTCGGCGAGCTGGTGATCGGCGGCGTGGGACTGGCGTCCTACCTGGATCCGGCTAAGGACGCGGAGAAGTACGCCCCGCTGGAGTCGATGGGCTGGCAGCGTGCGTATCGCACCGGCGACCATGTGCGCCTGGAGGAAGACGGGCTGTACTTCGTCGGCCGCGTGGATGACCAAGTGAAAATTGGCGGGCGCCGCATCGAGCTCGGCGAGGTCGAAGCCAACGTCGCGGCCCTGGATAATGTTTATAACTCGGCCGTGGCCGTGCAAAAGACCCCCGGCGGCGAGTCCGTCCTGGTGGGCTATGTTTCCCTCGAGGATGAGGCCAAGGGCTTCAACCACGAGGCCGCGCACGCCCGCTTAGCCGAAACCATGCCGGCCGCGCTCGTACCGCGCATCTGCGTCATGGAAGAGCTGCCGGTGCGCACCTCCGGCAAGGTGGATAAGAAGGCCCTGCCGTGGCCGCTGCCGGGGGTGGGCGTGGAATCGACCACGCTGACCGAGACCGAGAAGTGGCTCGCGGAGCTGTGGGTGGACACCCTCGGCGTGTCCGTGGAAGACGAGAACGCCGACTTTTTCTCGCTCGGCGGCACCTCGCTGGCGGCCGCGACCCTCGTGGGCCATATCAGGGAGCGCTACCCCACCGTGGCCGTGCGCGACCTCTACGACCACCCGCGCTTAGGCTCGCTGGCCGAGCTCATTGCGGGAGCCGAACCGCGCCCCGCGGCTGCTGACGTCCCCATGCGCGAGGTCACCAAGGTCGGCTTCGGCACCCGCCTCGCCCAGACCCTGATTCAGATCCCCGTCATGACGCTGGCCGCATCCAGCTGGCTGGCCTGGCTCATGCTGGGTTCCACCGTGGCGGCATCGCTGGGCTTTGAGGGGGCCGCGGCCTATCCGTGGTGGCTGGTCATTGCCATGCTCGTGGTCTTTGTCACCCCCGTCGGCCGCATCCCCATTGGCGGCTACGGTGCGCGTCTTATTACGGCCGGCATTAAGCCGGGCGATTACCCGCGCGGCGGTTCGACGCACCTGCGCATCTGGGCGGCCGAGCGCTGGGCTAATGCCTCCGGCGCGAGCTCGCTGGCCGGTGCCACGCGCGTGAATAACTACGCCCGCGCACTTGGCGTCAAGGTCAAGCGCGGCGTGGACCTGCACTCCCTGCCGCCGGTGACCGGCCTGCTCACCCTGGGCAAGCACGCCGCCATCGAGCCCGAAGTGGATCTCTCCGGTTACTGGCTGGACGGCGATATCCTGCATGTCGGTGCCATCGACGTCAAGGAAGGCGCTCGCGTGGGCGCACGCTCCACGCTGCTGCCCGGCACCGTGGTGGGCAAGGATGCCCACGTGGAGGCCGGCTCCACCGTCACCGGCCGCAAGAAGATCAAGGACGGCCAGCGCTGGTCGGGCTCGCCTGCCAAGAAGGTAGGCCGCTCCAAGCACCGCTTCCCATCCCATACGCCCAAGCGCCGGCCGTGGTGGGTGGCCATTTATGACGCCACCTCCGTCCTGCTGGCCATCCAGCCGGTTGTTGCGCTGGCGGTAGGCGCGGCCATCGTCTTGGCCTTCGTGCATTCCACGGGTGGCGATAGCTTCGTCGGTGCGATCTTCTTCGCGCCCGTCGGCGCGCTGGCGGCCTTTGCCACCTATATGCTGCAGACTTGGCTGGGCGTGCGCATCCTCTCGCTGGGTATCAGCCCAGGCGTAGCACCCGTACGCTCGGCCAAGGGCTGGCGTCTGTGGGCCATCGAGCGCCTCATGGACGAGGCCCGCACCAAGCTCTTCCCGCTCTATGCCTCCCAGCTGACCCCAGCGTGGCTGCGCTCGCTCGGCGCGGAGATTGGCACCAACGTGGAAATCTCCACCGCGGTCATGATCCCCAAGCTTACCGAGGTCAAAGAGGGTGCCTTCCTGGCCGATGACACCATGATCGGTGGCTACGAGCTCGGCGGCGGCTGGATGCGCACCGGCGAGACCAAGGTGGGCAAGCGCTCCTTCGTGGGCAACTCCGGCATCACCGCACCCGGCCGCAAGCTATCCAAGAACTCGCTGGTTGCCGTGCTTTCTTCTACCCCAAAGAAGACAAAGGCCGGCGCCAACTGGTGGGGTGCGCCGCCAGAGCGCATGCGCCGCGTGACCGTAGAGGTGGACTCCCCCGCCAACTCGGGTGAGGCGCTGACCTATAACCCGGGCTTTGCCGTCAAGGCTGCCCGCGGCGTGGTGGAAACCATGCGCCTTTTGGCACCGATGTTTTCTGCCATGCTGCTCGCGGCAACCCTTAGCGTCTACGACTCGCTTCTCGACGCCCTCGGCTTCCCCCTCACCTGGCTCCTCTCCGGCCTCGTGCTCATGGGCATGGGTGCGGTGGCCATGGCCGTCACCGTCGCGGTGAAGTGGATCTGCGTGGGCAAGCACCGCGCGGCTGACCACCCGCTGTGGTCCGCTTTTGTCTGGCTCAATGAGCTGCAGGATACCTTCGTGGAGGTCGTCGCCGCGCCGTGGTTCTTCCAGCACACCTACGGCTCCGGCGAGATCAACCTGGGGCTGCGCGCCCTCGGAGTGGAAATCGGCCGCGGCGCATGGATCGATTCCTACTGGTTCCCGGAAACGGACCTCATCCGCATCGGTGAAGCCGCCACCGTGGGCCCTGGCACCGTGGTGCAAACCCACCTTTTCCAGGACCGCGTGATGAGCCTGGATACCGTCACCATCCAGGACGGCTCCACGCTGGCCGCCCACTCGGTGGCGCTGCCGGCCTCGCTCATCGGCACGGCTTCCACCGTAGGCCCTGGCTCGCTGGTCATGCGCGGTGACCGCGTTCCCACCAACGCCGTGTGGCAGGGCAACCCCATCGAGCCCTGGAAGCGCTAGGCCGCCGGCAGTAACCTGCGCCCTACCGCGCGAAGTCCTGGTATTTAATCATCTCGCCGGACTTGAAGTCCCAGGCCTCCACCCGGACGCGGTCTGCAAAGACCTTGACCCGCAGTCCGGTGGAGGCTTCTTCCTTTTCCTTGACGATTGTCTCGTCATTATCGCCATCCGGCAGGTACTCATTGAGGATGGCGCCTGTGTTGACTACCGGGAAACCGGTGCGGCCGGCCTCGCCGGTACCGTCGTAGCGGCGGGTTCCCCACCAGTTGTTTTGGTGCAGCGAGGAATGGCTGTGGCTGCTAAACCACACGATGTTGTTGTACTTATTGACCACATTGGAAAGCGCCTCGAGGTCCTCAAAGTCATTCTGGTACCACGCCGAATGGGACATCGAAACCGTCTGCGGCAGCAACGGATGGCTAAAGACTAGCGCCGGTGTGCCCTGAGCATCCCAATACGCTAGACGCTCATCTAGCCAGTCGAGCTGCTCCTTGCTAAGGCGCTGGAACGGCTCCTTGCCGTGGCGCAGAATATCGGAATAAAACTCGGTATTCACCGAAATGAGCGGCACCCCATCCACCACTTCTTCCTTCCACGGCTTGTCCTGGCCGGAGTATTTGAGGAAGCGATCCAGGTAGGTCTCAGAGCCTTCCTTGCCATACATTTCGTGGTTGCCGATGGTCCACAATTCCTTTCCCGAATCGTGCGGTACCTCGCTGTGCGCGGCCAAGAAATCATCCCACTGCTGCTGCGAGCCATCGTCCACGAGGTCACCGTTGAGCACCAGCGCTCCAGCCTTGTCCTCCATACCGTTCAACTGGCGGACCGCGTCTTTGTAGTCTTGGGGGTCGCCCTGGACGTCGGAAAGCACGTCCACGATGGCTTGCGGCGAGCCTTGAAGCTCACCCAGCGGCTTGACGACGCCCACATTGTCCACCGCCCACCACCAGTCATCATTACCGTTGTTGTAGCTGAATCTAACCTGCATATTCTTCGCGCCGGCCGGTATGTCCACACCGATGGACTCGTGCTTGGAGAAGACGTCCCTATCAAAGGCGGCGATTTCCTGAGCTTCCCCGCCATCGAAGGAGACTGTCACCGTGGCATTCTGCCCGTCCTTGCCCTGGCGGTAATGGTGGTCGAATTCCACATTCACTCGCTCCTGCCCCGCCACCGGGATGACCGGGCTCTTTAGACCCGCGGTCATGGAATCGCCCTCGGCCAATCGCTGCTGCTTGTTATCGATGATGGCGAAAGTGTCATGCGCCTGGGTGAAATAGTGGCGCATATCGGTACCAGATGCCCAGGTCCAATGGCGCATATCGCCAAAGGTCCAACCCTTCCAGCGCGCCTCGCCTGAGTCCACGCCGTGCACGTCCGTACTCCACCCCTCCGGCGCGCGGTGGGTAAACCATGCCGGGGTATCCACCTCATCGAAGCTTTCCTGCCACAGCACCCGCGATTCAGTGCCTTCTCCCGGTTGCGCATCGCCGCTTGCGGAGGAACCCTCGGACGAGCCCTGGGAAGACCCCCAGGAAGAGCCAAACGATGATCCCAAAGAAGAACCAAAGGAGGAACCCGGAAGCGAGGACTGAGCGACCGCAACGGGCGCGCCTACCATTCCGGTGAGCGCCAGGACAGAGGAGAAAGCACAGAGTTTATTTTTCATAATTCAATTTCTATCCGGCCTGGGCAACGAGGCGGTTACATATACGTAAACTCTTGGCAAGCACTGTATGCCTGCCAAGAGTTCTCGCTTTGTGTCCCGCGAGGATTTAGACGTGGCGGTCGAGCCAGTCCACGACGGTATCGAGGGCCTGATCGGCAGCCGGTTCATTGAAGACCTCGTGCTTCTGGCCTTCCCAGGTCACATACTCCACGTCCTCGGAAGAGATGGAGTTGTACCAATCCTGGGAGAAGTACGGCGGTACGATGCCGTCCTTGGTGCCGTGCATGATGAGCGTCGGCGCGGTGAAGAGGTCCGCATTGACGGCGTCATAATTCGCAATCGCCGCCAACTGCAGGGCAGTTCCAGCGCTGGTCTTCTGCGCAATGAGCGGGCTAGAGGCATACTCGTCCTTCACCGCTTGGTTAGTGGAGATACCATCCGTAAATGGATTAGACAGCTGAATGTCCTTGCTCCACTCCGGCGATTGTGCGCCGATTTCAGTGCGGTGCGGAATCAGGTTCTGCGCATAGTGCGCATTAAAGCTGGTGAGTTGGGCCAGCGGCAAGCGCTCAAAGATGGTGGGATCCAGCTTCTTCTGGGTCTCCGAAATATCATCCGGGGTGATATTCTTTCCGGCCACGTTCTTGCCAGAGAGGTTCAGCGGCGCGCCGCCACCGTTGGTGATAATGCCATCCACCTTGCCCGGCTCACGGATGCCATAGGCCTCCACGGTCAGCGAGCCCATCGAGTGGCCCAGCAGGAAGGTCTTTACTCCCTGGTTTTCCTCCTTGGCTATGTCCACCACATGATCAAAGTCATCCAGAATGTACTGGAAATTATCGATGTGCCCCAGAGGCACGCTGCCGCCAGCGGACTTTCCATGGCCGCGGTGGTCTACACGGTAGACGTTGTAGCCCGCATCCAGCAGGCGCTTGGCGACGTAATCGTATCGCCCCGAGTGTTCAGAGACACCGTGCGCAAGAACCACCGCACCGCGTGGGTTGGCCACCTTCTGCTTGCGGTAGTAGATCTTGACACCCTCGCCATGAGCGCTATCGAAGTAGCCTTCCTCATCGGATACCTGCTTTTCCGAGACAGTTGGGCGCCCCAATACATCTGGTTTCTGGTCTGCCGCGGGCGCAGGTGCCGGGGCTTCCTGGGCGATTGCCCCTGCCGTGAGCGTGCCAGATACCGCAACTGGTGCCGCCAGTACTGCTGCCGCCGTCAGCCAAGCGGTTATTTGCTTCTTCATCATCACTGTCTCCTCGTGGTGCTGTAGATCATATCCTTGCGTTAGATGAGATGGAGATAACAGTGATGCTAAATATCTTGAGACGGCTACCACAAATAGTTTTCGACAATGCTACCTACGGTTCCGTAACATAACCGCACGGAAATAGCCCTTTAAAATCCCCAAATTTCCACGAAACTATTTCTCCCCATTTACCCCCTTTTGATACCCCTAAAACAAAAAGCGGGAAACCCGGGCTTACCGAGTTTCCCGCCTAATGTGCGGCTAATTTAGCTCAACCTAGTCACCAATCTGGTCGCGACCACGCTTAACGATGTTCTCATCGACCTCGCCCACCAGCTCATGGTCCTTGTTCGTGTACTCGAACTTGGACAGCACATAGCGCATGGCGTTAATACGGGCACGCTTTTTGTCGTTGGACTTAATGGTGATCCACGGCGATTCTTCCGTATCCGTGTAGCGGAACTGCTCTTCCTTCGCCCGGGTGTAGTCATCCCACTTATCCAGCGAAGCCAAGTCCATCGGGGACAGCTTCCACTGGCGCACCGGGTCGATCTGGCGGATAGCGAAGCGGGTGCGCTGCTCCTTACGGGTAACAGAGAACCACAACTTGGTAAGGGAGATTCCCGAGCCCAGAATCATATTCTCCAGCATCGGAACCTCACGGAGGAACTCTGCGTGCTGGCTTTCGGTACAAAAGCCCATAACGCGCTCCACACCGGAGCGGTTGTACCAAGAGCGGTCAAAGAAGACGATCTCGCCACCGGCTGGGAAGTGTTCAATATAGCGCTGGAAGTACCACGAGGTGGACTCACGCGGCGACGGCTTTTCCAGAGCCACAGTGCGAGCGCCACGCGGGTTCAGGTGCTCGTTAAAACGCTTAATGGTGCCACCCTTGCCGGCCGCATCTCGACCCTCAAAGATAATAATGTGGCGCTGGCCAGTCTCCTTGGTCCAGTTCTGCCACTTCAGCAGCTCAATCTGGAGAGCACGCTTCACAGACTCGTACTCATCGCGAGTCATACGCTCATCATAGGGGTAATTTTCCCGCCAAGTCTGAACCGGGGAACCATCCGGCATGATCAGCGAAGGATCATCCTCATCGGTTCCATCGACGACGTAGCCGTCAGTTTTTGCCAGGTCAATCTCGGGAAGGTCGTCGTCTTTAATATCAGCCATGCATTAAGTGTAACCCGAATGTAGACATCTAGCGCGCTAAATTTTCGCAGTTACCCCTGCCCCCAGGAGACCAACAAAACAAAAAGAAGGCCCACCGAAACGGTAGGCCTTCTTGCTTCAGTGAGCGTAAGAGCTCAGAACTGAGGGGGTGTTCTTATACGAACATGCCGATCAGGTCGGAAGCGCCATCAGCAATGTCAACCAGTGGCTTAACGATGCCGTACAGGGAATTGAACAGGCCACCAAAGATGTCGAATGCGAAGTTCAGGGTGGAAGAAAGGTTCTCCATTTTAATATCTCCTCAGATAGTTAGCGTGTTTTTATTACTTGGAGCTCAGAGCCGGCAGAACTTCACCGGTGAACTCGAATGCGCCCTTAGCAGCCTCAAAAGCGTTAGAGAAGCCGGTCCATGCGGTGATGCCATCAACGATGGTCTTCCAGCCGTTCCAAGTGGTTACGAAGTTGTCCAGGTGCATCTGGATAGTGGAGAGATCCATGTTTGAACTCCTAAATATAGATCCGAAGCTATTGCCCCGGAGGGGTTTGCAGTTTGCAGACACCCTCAGTGGGCGTCACAAGAAACATTTTCGCACAAGTTCGAACGAAATCAAGTCAAATTTGCATAGATGTCCCAACACGCAGGCAACTTGATAAGGATAAGTTTATGCCTTATAGCAGTCATTAAAAACTTTTTACCTTAACTGAATGTCCATTGAACTGGGCTTTTGCCTTACGCTTTAATTAGTTGGACCAAATAGGACTTAACACTGTAACGCTTTCCGGTGTAACGGACGATAGATAGACGCAAAACTCGCCCTTTACGAGCGAAAAACTTTTTTGAATTCCACCTCTCCAGTTACCCCTATACGGGGTCAATGGGGTGCATGTTTCGCGTGTGAAACGCTGTGACGGAGGTTCTTGAGACTTTTCCACAGTGGATTGCCTGAGTTTTCTTTGCACTTTGGCCCAAATCGAAACCGTCTATGACGAGCGATTTCGGAAAATCTATCCGCGAAGACGCTGTGTCGCCGTATCACATTGGTTAAGCAAAGTACTGCAGACACGCCGAAGCGCCCCGCCTCATGCGCTCTAAAGCACAGAAGCGGGGCGCTCAAGCTTATTCCGCTAGGTCTGTTGTGTGGGCGGCCTATAGGCGTTTTAGGGCGTTTAGAAGCCCATGCCGCCCATAGCGTCAGCGTCCGGCATGCCGTTGTTGGCGCCGGCCGGCTCAGGCTTGTCGGCAACGACAGCCTCGGTGGTCAGGAACAGAGCTGCAATGGATGCAGCGTTCTGCAGAGCGGAACGGGTGACCTTAACCGGGTCATTGATGCCAGCTTCCATGAGGTTGACGTACTCGCCGGTAGCAGCGTTCAGACCCTCACCTGCTGGCAGGGAGGCAACCTTGTCAGCAACAACGCCTGGCTCGAGGCCAGCATTGTGTGCAATCTGCTTCAGCGGTGCAGACAGGGCCTCGCGGACGATCTTGACGCCGGTAGCCTCGTCGCCCTTGAGGTCATCCAGGGAATCCAAGACGGAAGCGGCCTGCAGCAGTGCTACGCCGCCGCCGGCAACGATGCCTTCTTCCACGGCAGCCTTTGCGTTGCGGACTGCGTCCTCGATGCGGTGCTTGCGCTCCTTGAGCTCGACCTCGGTAGCGGCACCGACCTTGAGGACGGCAACGCCGCCGGAGAGCTTAGCCAGGCGCTCCTGCAGCTTCTCGCGGTCATAGTCGGAGTCGGAGCTTTCGATCTCGGCACGGATCTGCTTGATGCGGCCGTCGATCTGCTCCTGGGAGCCAGCACCCTGAACGATGGTGGTCTCGTCCTTGGTGACAACAACCTTGCGTGCCTGGCCCAGGTACTCGAGCTCGGCGGTCTCGAGGGAGAGGCCGACCTCCTCGGAGATGACCTGGCCGCCAGTGAGGATGGCCATGTCCTGCAGGGTGGCCTTGCGGCGGTCGCCGAAGCCCGGTGCCTTAACCGCAACGGACTTGAAGGTGCCGCGGATCTTGTTCACAACGAGGGTAGACAGGGCCTCGCCCTCAACGTCCTCAGCGATAATCAGCAGCGGCTTGCCGGACTGCATGACCTTCTCCAGCAGCGGAACCAGGTCCTTGATGTTGGAGATCTTGGAGGAAACCAGCAGGATGTACGGATCCTCCAGTACTGCCTCCTGGCGCTCCATATCGGTAGCGAAGTAGCCGGAGATGTAGCCCTTATCAAAGCGCAGGCCCTCGGTTACCTCGAGGTCAACGCCGAAGGTGTTGGACTCTTCCACGGTAATAACGGAGTCCTTGTTTACGGAGCCGTTGCCCACGGTGTACATAGCCTCGGCGATCTTCTCGCCGATAGCCGGGTCAGCAGCGGAGATGCCAGCGGTAGTAGCAATCTGCTCCTGGGTTTCTACTTCCTTGGCGGAAGACAGCAGGGAGTCCACAACCTTCTTGGTTGCGGTCTCGATGCCGCGCTTGATGCCCATTGGATTGGAACCTGCGGCTACGTTGCGCAGACCCTCGCGTACCAGAGCCTGTGCCAGCACGGTTGCGGTGGTGGTGCCGTCGCCTGCGACGTCGTCAGTCTTCTTGGCAACTTCCTTGACCAGCTCGGCGCCGATCTTCTCGTAAGCATCCTCGAGCTCGATTTCGCGAGCGATGGAAACACCGTCGTTGGTAATGGTCGGGGCGCCCCAGGACTTTTCCAGGACGACGTTGCGGCCCTTGGGGCCGAGGGTGACCTTGACGGCGTCGGCAAGCGTGTTGAGGCCGCGCTCGAGGCCGCGGCGGGCCTCTTCATCAAAAGCGATAATCTTTGCCATTGTGTTTGTGCTCCTTGGTTTATTGAGGACGACACTCACGTCTTTCTCGCTGCGGACGCCCGCGACGGCATGGCTGGTGAGTGTGAACCAACCTCAACCACAACGATGTAGATTTATCTGGCACTCATACTGTGCGAGTGCTAACGACCATTCTGGCACTCTCCTACCGTGACTGCAAGAAAAAATGGCGCCCCCGCGAAGGGACGCCATTATATAAGGAATGGATCAAAAACTAGGAGCTCTTCACCGTGCGCTTGGTCCAGCGGTAGATAAACGTCAGCGCAAGAATAAAGAGAATCACGCCGACGATGGTGGCAGCCGTGCCGCCCTCGAAGATTTCCAGCGGGCTATCGCCACCGGCAGCGGCGATGATGCCGGCGTTGACCACGCCGAACAGGGACTCACCCACGATGAGACCGGTGGCCAGGAGGGTACCCATACGCTTGGCAAACTCCGGGTGGGATTGCTTCGCAGCCCACTTGTCATAGAAGGTGCCCAAGATGGCACCGATGGGGATGACGATGGTCAGGGCGGCTGGTAGGTACATGCCCATGCCGGCGGCCAGTGGGGACAGCGAGTACTTATCGGTGAACTTGCGCAGGAGCTCGTCAATGATAATAAGGACAGCGCCAATGGCCATCCCGATAAAGATGAGGTTCCAATCCAACGAGCTATCGAAGATGCCGGAGGCAACGGAGGACATCAGGGCGGCCTGCGGGGCAGCCAAGGCGTCTTCGCCGGCGCCTTCCATACCTTGGAAGCCGAAGCCATTGAGCATGACCTGCAGAATCGGCGGGATAACGAGAGAGCCGAAGACCACGCCGATAATGAGCGCTACCTGCTGCTTCCACGGAGTAGCGCCGACGAGCTGACCGGTCTTGAGGTCCTGCAGGTTGTCATTAGAAATGGTGGCAATGCCAAAAACGATGGCCGCGGTGAAGAGCGTGTAGGCCACCAAAGACAAAGGATCCGCAGTGCTGCCGCGGGTGACGGCCGCGATGAGCAGCGAGGCAGCGAGCACGGCGATGATGCCAATGGAGGAAATTGGCGAGTTAGACGCACCAATCAGGCCGGCCATGTAGCCGCACACAGAGGCGATAATGAGGCCTACCAACAGGGTAAAGAGGACGGAGACGGTAATGAGCACGGCCATGTGGTCGTGAATATCAGTACCGCGCACAAAGTCCCACAACAGCAACGCGATAGGCACCATGAACGCCACGATGGTGGTGGCGACATAGGGGAAGGGAATATCGCGCTCGGTGACGTCCACGGCGGAACCGGACTTGCGCGCACGCGAGGAGGCCAGGGACTGGCGGATACCCACAGCAATGGGAGCGGCAATCTTCAGCAAGGTCCATATGGCGGCAATGGCCATGGTGCCCACGCCGATGAAGCGGATGTCATCGGAGAAGGTGGTATCGACGACGTCGGCAAGCGCGGTGGCACCCGAAACATCGCCAGTGGTGAAAATGGGCAGCAAGATGAAGTAGGAAATCACCACGCCAACCAGCATGGCAATGCCTACCGGCAGGCCCACCAAGTGGCCGACGCCGATAAGGGCAGTAGAAAGGCTTGTGCCCAGGGTGGTCGCGCCGGCGCCGAGCTTGAAATAGGCGGTGACCTCGGAGGCGGCGGCCTTCATTGCGGCCAGCAGCGCCATGACGGCCGAGGTGATACCGCCGGCGACGATGACGCGCAAACCCTTGGCATTTTCTTCGTGGCTGGTGCCGGAAGCATTTTCATCGCCCACCTTGAGGACCTCGGCCGCGGCCACGCCCTCCGGGTAGGGCAGATCGGAGCCGGTGACCAAAGCGCGACGCAGCGGGATGGAATACATCACGCCCAGCACGCCGCCGATGATGCACACGCCGGCCGTCTGCACGAAGCCAAAGCCCTGCCAGTAGCCCACCATGACCAGGCCCGGGAGGACGAAGATGATGGCGGACAGAGTGCCCGCAGCAGAGGCAATGGTCTGCACAATGTTGTTTTCTTTAATGTTGTGGCCCTTGAACCGGCGCAGCACCGCCATAGAAATCACGGCGGCCGGGATGGAGGTAGCAAAGGTCAAGCCCACCTTCAGGCCTAAGTACACATTGGCAGCGGTGAAGATGAGGGTAATCAGGCCACCGATGATAATGCCGCGCAGAGTCAGCTCGGGCAGGGAGGCCTTGGAACCTGCGGCGGATGATGCGTTCGCCATGCCAGGTCCTTTCTATTCTCGGCTATGAAAGTTTCTCGTTTCACCCTGCGTAGCAAACCGCGGCCTGCCACGTCCGTTTCTGCCTGTTTGGCGCCGGTTCCTTCCCGGAATAGGGTCCGAACGGACAGAATCCGCATAGGGTGGAATGAAAAAATTTTAGTTCACCACCCCAGCGTTTTCCTATTCCGGTTGCTCTATAGCTTGGGGCGGGCGGGTACCGTAGAGAACATGACTGCACTTAATGAAAGCATTCGCAACGATCGCGAGACCATTTTCCGCCAGCTCAGCGAGCTCGTGGCCTTTAACTCCGTCCATGACGAGGAAGGCCTGGAGGACCAGACCAAGGGCGCGAGCCAGTGGGTTAAGTCCGCACTGGAAGAGGCCGGAGTGAGCGTGGAAACCATCACCACGGCCGATGGCTCCACCGCCATCTTGGGTGAGCGCAAGGGCGATGAAGGCGCCAAGACGGTGCTGCTCTACTCCCACTATGACGTGGTGCCGGCCGGCAACCGCGAGGCTTGGGAATCCGATCCGTTCACCCTTACCGAGCGCGAGGCTGCCGATGGCTCCACCCGCTGGTATGGCCGCGGCGCTGCCGACTGCAAGGGCAATGTGGCCATGCACTTGGCCGCTCTGCGCGCGGTGGACAATAACGGCGGCACCAAGGTAAACCTGAAATACCTCATCGAGGGCTCCGAGGAGCGCGGCGGCGAGGGCTTGTCCCAGCTCATCAAGGACCGCCCGGAGCTTTTTGCTGCCGACGCCATCCTCATCGCCGATGCGGGCAACGCCGCCGTGGGCCAGCCGACCTTGACCACGTCCCTGCGCGGCGGCGCGCAGATTGGCGTCCAGGTCGATACCTTGGCCTCCGCCGTGCACTCCGGCCAGTTTGGCGGCGCGGCACCGGATGCCGCCAAGGCGCTGATGCGCGCCATCGACTCCCTGTCCGATGAGTACGGCCGCACCGTTATCGACGGCGTGGATACCACCGCCGAGTGGTCCGGCCAGGAGTACCCGGCCGAGGCCTTCCGCGCCGACGCGCAGCTGCTGGAGGGCACCAAGATCATGGGCGAAGACGACCCGGCCGGTGCCACCCCGGTGGCCAACATGGTCTGGTCCCGCCCGGCCATTACCGTGACCGGCTTTACTTCGACCCCTGTGTCTGAGGCCGTCAACGCCGTGCCCGCCACTTCTTCCGCGCAGCTCAACTTGCGCGTTCCGGCCGGTGCCGATGCCGCCGCGATTGCCGACGCCGTCTGTGATCACCTCCGCGCCCACACCCCATGGGACGCCCATGTTAAGGCCGAGGTGCTGGAATCCAACGCCGGCTTTGCCACCGATCCTGAAAAGCCAGCCGCTGCCCTGCTGGGCGAGTGCCTGTCTGAGGCTTATGGCAAGGAAACGGCCGCACAGGGCATGGGCGGCTCCATTCCGCTGACCACGGAGCTGCAGGAAGCTCACCCCAACGCGGAGATCGCTCTCTACGGCGTGGAGGAGCCAAAGTGCACCATCCATTCCGCCAATGAGTCCGTCGACCCCACCGAGATCGAAAACATCGCCGCCGCGGAAGCACTCTTCTTGCAGCGCTATTCCTAAGGCTTGCGCCCCCCCTAGCCCAGCCTGGGCCCTACCTACCGCCGCGGCACTGCGGCGTACCCCGTTCCCCAAGGAGCGGGGTTTCTTTATGCCGCAAAACAGCAGCATATAATCACAGTGCCAAAAATAATTCTTTCCAAGCCGTAGAAAAGCCGGTAAAATGGCAAAAGTTGGCCCCGCGCTCGGCCATGTTGCTTGCACTATGCCACCGCGGCGTACTCAGCGGCGTGCGGCTCGTGAATGTTCTCGTCCCTCATTAGTTGTGATGCTCGTGGTATTCGCGGCAGCGGGGCAAGAGAACGTGACACAACCAAAAGGAGCGCAGTAACCAACGTGCTAATACTCCTGGGTACTCTCATCGCCGCCACCCTGGTAGCACCGCTGCTCATCATGCGAATGGGTCGCCCGGCATTTGGAATTTTGGCCTTAGTCCCCGGCGCAGGCTTTGTGTGGACGCTCATGCACTTTCTGCGCGGCACCTTCGCAGACGGTGGCGCAGTTAAGCACACTGTGGAATGGATGCCGTCCGCGAACTTAAGTTTTGACCTCCGCTTAGACGGACTAGGCGCGCTATTTAGCCTCATCATCTTGGGCATGGGCGCGTTGGTATTGGTCTACTGCTGGGGCTATTTCGACGGCACGCGGCGCCGCTTGGCCATGTTCGCGGCGCAAATGGTGGGCTTTGCCACCGCCATGTTTGGTCTAGTGGCCGCGGACAATTTCCTGCTTATGTACGTGTTCTGGGAGATTACCTCCCTGCTGTCTTATCTCTTGGTTAGCTACTATGCGGAACGAGCCTCCTCCCGCCGCGCGGCACAGCAGGCGCTGATGGTCACTGCTCTGGGTGGTCTAACCATGCTCATGGGCATTATCTTGCTCGGACGGCAAACTGGGGCGTGGACCTTTAGTGATATCTCCGCCTATGAAAACTTTGCGCAGACACCCTATGTCACGGTGGCCATCGTGCTCATCTTGGCGGGCGCACTGACAAAGTCTGCAATTGCACCGGCGCACTTTTGGCTCCCCGGCGCGATGGCGGCACCGACTCCAGTCTCCGCTTATCTCCACTCCGCCGCGATGGTTAAGGCCGGCATCTATCTAATCGGGCGCCTGGCGCCCTCAATGTATGAGGTAGCCACCTGGCACGTGGTGGTTATCTCCCTAGGCGTATTTACCATGCTGCTCGGCGGCTGGATGGCGCTCAAGCAGCGCGACCTGAAGCTGATTTTGGCTTATGGCACCGTCTCCCAGCTAGGGTTTATCACCTCCATCATGGCCGTAGGCTCGCGGGAAGCCATGCAGGCCGGTCTCGCGCTGACCTTTGCTCACTCGCTATTTAAGGCGGCGCTTTTTATGGTCGTCGGCGCTATCGATCACTGCTCAGGCACAAGGGATATCACCAAGCTATCCGGATTGGGGCGCAAAGAACCATTCCTCTTCGGCATTGCGATCATTTCCGGGTTCTCCATGGCCGGCGTCCCACCTCTATTTGGCTTCGTGGCCAAAGAGGCCGTGCTGGAAGCAACCATGCACGAGGAGCTCTTGGTCGGCATGCCACGCAATATGATGCTTGTGGCCTATGTCCTCGGTTCTATCCTCACGATGGCCTATACGCTGCGCTTTTTGTGGGGTGCCTTTGCTACCAAGAAGGAGGTCAATGGAACGGAGCCGACAGAGGCCGTCGCCAAGATGCATCCCGTAACTATGGGATTATGGCTCTCTCCTGCCCTGCTCACTGCCCTAACCGTGGCACTTGGTGTGTTCCCCAAGCCCCTATCGGCGGCCTTTGACCAGCATCTCGACTCCACCTTCGCCCCGAAGGAGCATAGCGAACTAGCCCTGTGGCATGGACTTACCGTGGCACTCGGCCTCTCCGCACTCATTATCGTGGGCGGTATTATTATGCACTGGCAACGCCAGGTCCTGGTCAAGTGGCAATTCGCCTATCCTGCGCTGGGCAATGCGGATGATGCCTATGATTCGGTCATCGCTCTTTTGCGCCAGCTCTCGCTGCGCACGACGGCAACCACGCAGCGCGGCTCCCTGCAGCTGAACTTGACGGTCATCTTTGCCACATTGATGCTGCTGCCACTGGCTATGATCATCAAGGGCGATCTCACCGATATCCGCATGATTGTGGCGGAAAATCCTTGGCAGATCGTCGCCGCCTTCATCATCATGGTGGCCGCCGTAGCCGCCACGGTCACCGATAATCGTTTATCAGCCGTGATCATCGTCGGGGTGACTGGCTATACCCTCGCCTTCATCTTCGCTCTGCACGGTGCGCCGGACTTGGCGCTGACGCAGCTGCTGACTGAGACCATCGTGATGGTTCTTTTCATGCTGGTTCTGCGCCGCATGCCGGCCTCCACCGAGTGGAAGCAGGACCCCAAGATGGGGCGCCTGCGCGCGTGGCTTTCCGTGGGCACGGGCCTTACCGTCACCGTGGTGGCGATGTTTGCTATTAACGCACGTCAGTCTAAGCCCATCTCCGAGTTCATGCCGGATCTGGCCAAAGAGATTGGACACGGCGCCAATGCTGTCAACGTCTTGCTAGTGGACTTGCGCGCCTGGGATACCTTTGGCGAAATCACGGTGATCATCATCGCCGCACTGGGCGTGGTTTCTCTGATTTATCGCACCCAATCCTTCGGCCGCGAAAGCCGCCGTCCCACCCTGCGGGTTACCGGCCGGCGGTGGCTGGCCGCCGGGGTGGAATCAGAGCAAGCGCTCAACCGCTCGCTGATGATCGATGTCTCCACGCGCGTGCTCTTTCCGTCCATGGTCGCACTGTCCTTCTACTTCTTCTTCGCCGGCCACAATGCCCCTGGCGGCGGCTTTGCCGGCGGCCTCGTCGCAGCGCTAGCGCTCATCTTGCGCTACCTGGCTGGTGGGCGCGCAGAGCTGGAAGAAACCCTGCCTATTGATGCCGGCCGCACCATGGGCACCGGTCTCTTGCTGTCCGCACTGGCCACGGTGACCCCGATGTTCTTTGGACACCCGCCACTTACCAGCGGATACACCTCGCCGGAGATTCCGCTCATCGGCAAGGTTTCACTGCCTTCAGCGTTGGTCTTTGACGCAGGTGTCTACCTCATCGTCGTGGGGCTCACGCTCTACATCCTGAATTCCTTGGGCGCCAAGCTGGATGAGGAAGAGGATATGCGTAAGCAACGTGCCCGCGATCGCGCCCGCTCGCTGGCCCGGCAGCAACGCCAACGCACCGCCAAGCAAAAGGCGCAACGGGCCCAGCGCAAGGAAAAGAAACGAGCCGCTACAGCAAGCACAACCGCCACCACAGGGAAGGAGAAATAAATGGAAGCCAACCTCTTCCTCCTCTTGGCCGCCGGTGTGCTTGTAGCCGCGGGCGTCTACCTACTCCTGGACCGTGCCATGACCAAAATGCTGCTTGGACTGTTGCTTTTGGGCAATGGCGCCAACCTCTTCTTGCTGCAGTCCGGCGGTTCGGCCGGTTCCCCGCCTATCGATGGCCGCGAGTCGGAGCCTTACGGCGCCGAGATTGCGGATCCACTGGCGCAGGCAATGATTCTGACCGCCATCGTCATTTCCATGGCGTTGACGGCTTTCATCCTCACCTTGGCATACCGGCAGTACCGCTACCGTACAGACGATGTCATTGAAGATGACGCGGAAGATACCGCAATTGCAGCCAAGGCCGCACGCCCCGGCAATGCGGCCGCCAGCCCGGACCACGATGCGTCCAATGATCCGACTACGGGCCGCGCCACCAAGCAAGGTGATAATTTCGGCCCCGCATCTTTCGAGGAACCAGTAAAGGGAGCCCACGATGAGTGAGACCGTACAGCCGCTTGTCGATGTCCTCTTTCCCTACATCGGCTACCTCATTCCGCTGCCGATTATCATCCCTGCAATGGCCGCGGCCCTCGCATTGATTTTTGGCCGCATTCCCAATGCGCAGCGCCAGATCGTGTTTTTCTCGCTGCTCCTTACCGCAGTAGTCAATGCCGTCCTCATCCTCATCGCGGATTTTGAAGGCATCCAAACCCTGCAGATAGGAGGTTGGGACGCCCCGGTGGGCATCACGCTCGTGGCGGATCGCCTATCTGCGGTCATGCTCTTTACTTCCTCCGTAGTGCTGTTTTCTGTCATTTGGTACGCCATTTCCCAGGGCGTGCGCGATGGCACCAAGGACGAGCCGGTGGCCGTATTCCTGCCCACCTACATGCTGCTGACCATGGGCGTTAATATCTCCTTTTTGGCCGGCGATCTCTTCAACCTCTACGTGGGATTCGAGGTCTTCCTCGTGGCGTCCTATGTGCTGTTGACCCTAGGTGCCTCGGCCGGTCGAGTTCGCGCCGGCGTGGGCTACGTGATGGTGTCCATGGCTTCGTCAATGATCTTCTTGCTCGCGTTGGGTTATGTGTATTCCTCCGTGGGCACGATGAACATGGCCCAGATCGGCCAGCGCATGCAGGATCTCCCGGAAGGCACCCGCACCGCGATCTTTGCCACGCTGCTCGTTGCCTTTGGCATTAAGGCGGCCGTCGTTCCGCTGGACGCTTGGCTGCCGGACTCGTATCCCACGGCGCCTTCACTAGTCACGGCCGTCTTCGCCGGCCTGCTAACCAAGGTGGGTGTCTACGCCATCATCCGCGCCCGCACTTCCATTTTCACTGCCGGGGGACTCGATACCGTGCTCATGTGGGTAGCCCTCGCCACGATGCTGGTGGGTATTTTGGGCGCCATCGCGCAATCCGATATTAAGCGTCTTTTGTCTTTTACCCTGGTCAGCCACATTGGATACATGATCTTCGGCGTTTCGCTCGGTACCGCGCAAGGGCTTTCCGGCGCCATCTTCTACGCCGTACACCACATTCTGGTCCAGACTGCGCTGTTCCTCGTGGTCGGACTGGTCGAGCGCCAGGCCGGAACGTCTTCGCTGCGCCGTTTGGGCTCGCTAATGTATTCTGCCCCGCTCATCGGAATCTTGTATTTCATCCCTGCCATTAACCTGGGCGGCATCCCGCCGTTCTCCGGTTTCCTGGGCAAGGTCATCCTGCTGCAAGCCGGTGCGAATGAAGGCTCCTGGATGGCATGGGTGCTCATCGTCGGTGCGGTGGTTACCTCGCTGCTCACCCTCTACGTCATGATGTTGGTGTGGGCCAAGGGCTTTCAACGCGACCGCGCCGATGCCCCGGAAGGCAACGTGGCGCTCGCCCGCCCGGCCCCGCTTTCCGATATCACCGATGAGGTGGAATTTTCTTCTCGCCAGGATGTAGGCAGGGTGCCCTTTGGCATGATCGCCTCTACGACCCTGCTGGTGGCAGCGTCTACCTCGATTACCTTCTTGGCCGGACCGATTTCCGGTATCACCTCACGCGCGGCCGAATCCGCGCAGGATACGTCCATTTACCAGTACGCGGTACTGGGCGACCGCGCGGATGACCCCACCCGCCACCTCAACCAGAAGGAGCGCTACACCGGCGGCGCTGATTCCTATAAGAATCGCCGCAACCCTTCCCCGGAGGTGGAGCCGCCGGATTCAGCGGGTTTGGATGCCCGCACCGACCCGGAAGCCGGTGGGCGCGATGCGCATTCCACCGACGTAAAGTCCCCGGATGCCGCCAAGAGGAAGGATATTAGCGATGACTAACACGCGCTTTTCCGGCCTGCGCCACCGCTTCCGCCCGTGGTTCATCGTCTGGCTGGTAGTCATGTGGTGCATGCTCATGGGCGAGGTCACCGTGGGCAACCTCGTGGCCGGGCTGATCATCGGCGTCGTCATTGTCTTTGCCCTGCCGCTGCCGGCCATGCCTATCGCCGGCATTGACGTCTCTTGGGGCAAGCTCATTGCCTTCATGATCCGCTGGTTCTGGGAGTTGTTCTACGCCTCGCTCAAGGTGGGATGGTTGGCCGTGCGCCCGCAGCCGGTGCCCAAGACCGCCATCTTGGAGCTGCCCATGCGCTTGGATAATGAGTTTGCTATCTCTTTGGCGGTAACGCTGTATAACCTGCAGCCAGGCGGCACGGTGACCGATATCGATATTGCAAACCGCATGATTACCGTCCATATCTTGGATGCCCACGATGAGGAACAAATCCAGCGTGAAATCAATGCTGTGGCCCGTTTGGAGGCCTCATTCATCGAAATCTTTGAAAGGAGCCACCCCTAAT
Organism: Corynebacterium tuberculostearicum; assembly: GCF_030229345.1. Lineage (GTDB taxonomy): Bacteria > Actinomycetota > Actinomycetes > Mycobacteriales > Mycobacteriaceae > Corynebacterium > Corynebacterium tuberculostearicum_G. The sequence goes on from NZ_JASPGP010000008.1 coordinate 60,724, forward strand.
GGATCCCCAGATCTATAACGCAATTTTGCTGGTGGCCGCCGCGCTGCTGGTGGTCTCCTTCCTCATCACCGTCTGGCGCATTGTCACCGGCCCCAATTCGCTGGACCGCTTAGTGGGTATGGATGGTTTTACCGCGATGTTCCAGTGCGCGCTGGCTACCTATATGTGCTGGTCGCTTAACACGACCGTGGTCTCAGCCATGCTGGTCATTGCGCTGCTGGGATTCATCTCCACCGTATCCGTCACCAGGTTTAGGAAGAGGGATAGCCAATGAGCTGGTCCTTTATTGCAGATGTACTCTCGCTCATCCTCATTATTGGCGGCAGCGTCCTCACCTTGGCCGCAGCCATCGGCGTCGCCCGGTTCAAGGACACGATGTCGCGCGTACACGCGGTGAGCAAACCACAGACCACCGGTCTTATCCTCACCATTCTTGGCGCAATCATCCGCATCACGGGCGCGGAATCCTTCAGCGTTGCCGAGCGGGGGGATTTAGGAATGCTCGTTTTGCTGGTACTGTTTGCCATGTTCACTAGCCCGGTAACCGCGCAGCGCACCTCGCGTATTGCACGCCGCGAGGGTCTGTACGGCACCGAGGAAACCATGTCCCGCAACGACCGACCCGCCGCGAAGTCGCTGCGCCGCAAGTAGGAGACGCTTTTCACCGTGAAAAAGCTTTATGGGCTTCCCACTGTGGTGACTGTGCTCGCCGCTCTTATCGGCGTCATCGTCTACCGCTTCAGTATCTTCGACGGCAATAGCGCCTTTGTGTGGCGCGTTCCCCTGGATCTGAAGATTTATTGGCTCGCCGGCGGAGAGGTGGCCCAAGGCGCGGATCTCTACGATAACGCTTACATAGGCGACCTGCCTTTTACCTATCCACCCTTTTCCGGAACTCTTTTCACGTGGCTTTCCAGGCTTGCCGACGCCCCCTTGATCCTTCTCTGGCAGGGCGGCACCGCCCTCGCCTTGTTCACGGTTATTATGCTGGTCCTGCGCGAGCGCGGTCTCAAGCTCTCCCCGGCAATGTGGCTGCTGGGCCTTTTGCTGCTGTGCTGCACCCCGGCGAATGAGCCGGTGCACGGCACCTTATTCTTTGGCCAGATCAACATCTTTTTGATGCTGCTGGTGGCCTTGGACATCCTCCCGCGCAAGCGCGCTTTGCCGGGCATCGGAATTGGTTTGGCCGCGGGTATGAAGCTCACCCCGGCCTATATGGGTCTGGTCTTGCTCTTCCAGAAGCGCTGGTGGCAAGCGATCATCGCCATCCTTACCTTCGCAGTGACCGTTGCCATTGGTTTCGTCACCATTCCGGATGCCGCCGATTTCTGGACCGACGCTATCTTTAAGTCCTCCCGCGTGGGCGAGCACACCAACCCAGGTGCGCAGTCCATTCGCTCGGTGATGGTCCGCGCGTGGGGCATCGATGGCGGCTGGATCTGGCTCGCCGCCGTGGTCGTGGTCTTCATTTTGACCTGCCTGGCGCTGCGCACCGCGATGAAGCACCGCAATAATTCCGCCGCACTTGCGCTTGCTGGCATCAGCTCCTGCTTGGTCTCCCCCTTCTCTTGGTATCACCATTGGGTGTGGACGGTGCCGCTGGCCATCGTCGTGCTGGTTGCCGTCAACCAGGGTCTGGGCAAGCGCCTGCCCGGCATCCTTGGCGCGCAGGTCGCTGGCCTCGTATCGGTGCTGGCGATGTGTGCGGTGACCCTGCCGTTCATCTCCGCCCCCGTGTGGCTGTCTGCTGCTAGCCGCTCGCTCAACCACTGGGATCTGCAGCCGTGGGGAATGTTGGCCTTCACCGGCGCCGGCGTCCTCTTTATCGCCTTCTACGCGGTGTGGGGTTTTATCCCTGGCACCCAGCCGGAAGAGGAAGCGCCCGCCCCAGGCCGCCACCACCTGCCTGCGCAGCCCGCTAGCGCGCAGCTCGATGCCGCGCAGACCGCTGGCGCGCAACCTGCTTCCGCGGAGGCCGAGGCACTCCCGGCGCGCTCGTTTAATACGGCAGCTACGAGCCGGAGGAGCCAGGGCCATCCACGGGCAGCGCAACCCGTCAGCGATGAAACGGCAGAAATGCCCGCGGTAGGGCCGGAAACGCGCGCCTTCCCGGCGGCTCAGGACATCACCGATATCCCCGATACCCCGGCCTACGGTCGCCACTCGCGCTCCGAGGACTAGCCCCGGGCCAACCTTCCTGTCGCTTTAGAGCGGGCGGAAGGTATGCAACTCGCGGCAGGTCTCCTCGACCACCTCGCGCCAGCTGCCGGTCTCTTTGAAGAGACGGCGCTGCCGCTCATAGCCGGCGCCGCCATCAATAATTTCGTGGATAAGCTGCAGATCATTAAAGCATCCCAGCTCGCGGGCGATGGGGGCGAGCTCTTCTACCATTTGTGCTAGCTCATCCTTGACCCAGGCCTCATCGGTCTCGCGGGAGGTAATCACCAGCGCATCCATGCCATAGCGGGCACCGCGCCACTTATTTTCTGCGACGTGCCAGGGCTGCAGGGTGGGAAGGGGCTCCGCGGCGTCGATAAGCCGGTCGTAGTACACCACCAAGCAGTGGGTCAGCGCCACGATGGCGGAGAGCTCGCGCAGGTTGGACGTCGCATCAGAGACGCGCACCTCCACCGTGCCCCACTTGGACGCCGGCCGAATATCAAAGTGCATGGAACCGGTGTGGTTAATAACGCCGGAAATCGCTTGGTCGCGCATATAGGACTGCCACTCGGCCCAATCGCGGAATTGATACGGCATGCCTGCGGTGGGCAGCTGCTGGTACAGCATGGTGCGGTTGGAGGCATAGCCGGTATCTAGGCCCTCCCACCCAGGCGAGCACGCAGAAATGGCCAGCAGGTGGGGGTACTTGGTCATCAGCGCATTGATGATGGGCCATACGCGGTCCTCGTGGCTAACGCCCACGTGCACGTGCGTGCCCCAAAGCAGCATCTGCTTGCCCCAGTACTGGGTGCGCGCGATGATTTCTTGATAGCTGGGCTTATCCGAAAGCGGGTTCTCCCGAAAGTCCGTAAACGGGTGGCCGCCAGAGGCCCAGACATCTACGCCCAGCTTATCGGCAGCTTCTTCCACTGCTTTCAGGGAAGTGTTCAGGTCAGCGATGGCTTCCGGCACGGTATGGCATACGCCGGTGACCAGCTCCACCGTGTTCTGGAGGAATTCCTTTTCCAGATGAATCTCGGGGTGGGCTGCAGTGGCGAGGTCAATGAGTTCTGCGCCGCGCGGGACAAGGTCGCGCGTGTCGCGGTCCACGAGCGCCACCTCCCATTCCACGCCGAGCGTTGGTTCGGGAGAGCGGGCGAATTGTTCTGCCGGGATCTTCACCCATTCAGCTTAACGGGTGACAGGTATTAAGACGTGAATTTTATTTAACCTGTTCGCACCGGCGGACGGGCGGGCGCGGAAAAGTTCAGATCACAAAAAGTCCAAGGCCATCCGGCCGAGGAACTATGGTGCTTGCTCTTCGGCCGGAGGGCCTTGGACTTTAAATTAGGTGCGCGGCTTGCTTAGGCCTGCGGTACCGCCAGGGCGACGACGACGGCGCCGTCATCGGTTGCTTCCTTAGGCAGGTCGCGGTTCATCGGAGCGATATCGGCCTGGTAGCGGGCGGCGACCTCCTTGGCCAGAGCCTCAGCAGAGGCGTCACCCTCGGGGAAGAAGACGGTGGTCTTTGGAACGGTGAGGACATCGCCCGGCAGGTTGCCCACGTAACCAACCTTGAAGCCGCCGCCCTTGAGGGCATCGGCTTCCTTCTTGGCCTTGTCTACCTCGCCGGAGTTATTGAGGACGCTGACCTTAATATCGTTGCGGTCGCGCGCGGCGGAGTGGGCGTTTTCCTCGCCTGCGGCGGCATCTCCCTCGGCCGCGGCTCGCTCATCGGCAGCGCCGGAGGCAGCTCGGTCGCCTGCGCCGTCGCCTTCGCCCTCACCTGGCGCCGGTGCGGGGGCCGGCGCGCTCGCGCCCTCGGAAGCGCCTGGCGCGCCAGGGGCACGGGAGCCTGCGGCGTCGGGGCCAGCAGAACCTTCGGGCGCGGCACCGATGGTAGAACCTGCGGAGTTTTCCTGCTTGCTCTCGGAGGCAACGGTGGAGTCATCGTCTCCCGAGGTCATGGAGTACAAAGCCCAAAGGCCAAGCATGACGGCCACGGCGATGAGGACCATAGCCAGGCCACGCAGCGGCAGCCCGCCCTTCTTGGCGTGCGCGCCGCCACCAGCGGGGCGCTTAGCTGCGCGGGAAGCAGACGCACCGGCAGCGGAGCCGGCGCGGGTTTCGTCGGATACCTTGTCGGTTGAATTTTCCGGATTCACATTAGTCACATACGCAACACTAGTACCCAGCATTAACTAGATGGGGGATTTCCCCGCGCGGCGCGCCGCGTGTTTTCCCGCTCTTCGCGCAGCCGACGCAGCCGTGCAACCAGGAGGGGATGTGATTGGGCGGCCGCGGGGGCGTCGAGAAGCAGGTTAAGGCGCTGGTGGTAGCGCACCGGGGAGATGTCCAGCTGCGCGCGGATAGCCTCTTCCTTGCGGCCGATGCTGCGCGGCGCGGTTTCCTCGAAGTCCAAAATGGCGGCGTCTAGGTCAGACAAGGGGTTCATGCCTAAACTGTAAGACATGACTATTCGCCCCATCGTTATCCACGGCGAGACCGTGCTTCATGAACCCACCCAACCGGTGGAAGAATCCGAGATTTCCACCCCGGAAATGCAGCAGCTCATTGCAGACATGTATGAAACCATGGACGCCGCCAATGGCGTAGGTTTAGCCGCTAACCAGGTAGGAATTGGCAAGCGCCTCTTTGTCTACCACTGCCCCGATACGGACGGCCCCAATGGCACCGAGCTGCCGTCCGAGGAGGCGGGCATGCGCAAGGGCTGCGTTATTAACCCCGTGCTGGAGACCTCCGAGATTCCAGAGACCATGCCGGCCGATGACGGCTCCGATGACGAGGGCTGCCTCTCCGTGCCGGGGGAGGGCTTTCCCACCGGCCGCGCCGACTGGGCGCGCGTGACCGGCAAGGACGAGAACGGTAATGACATTTCCGTCGAGGGCTATGGCTTTTTCGCCCGCTGCCTGCAGCACGAGACCGGCCACCTCGATGGCTTCCTCTACACCGATACCCTCATCGGCCGCTATAAGCGCCAGGCCAAAAAAGCCATCAAGCGCAATGGTTGGACTGAGCCGGGCTATTCCTGGGTACCGGGTGAGGACGCCGATCCCTTCGGCCACGACGACTAATGTCACGCATTTTCCGCTCCGATGCCGTCCAGGTAGGCGAGCGCGTGGTGGCCCGGCGCGACTTCGGCGATGTGCATAGCGATGTCATTGGACATGTGCTGAGCCTCGACCCGCTGGTCATTCGCCCACAAGAGGTCGGCGGCTACCCTTCCGACCTGGAGGCGGTGGAGATCCCGCCGGAGCAGCTGAAGATCATTAAGCGCCTCTCCCCGCGCATGGTCCGCAATTCCGATATCCGCGCCGTGGAGGTTGCCGCGGCCGCGGCTTTCCCCGACACAGACCACGCCTGGACCAGCGATGGTTCCTGGCTGTTGCGCGCGAGCGACGGGGTTTCCGGCCACTCCAACTCGGCCGTGCCCGTGGGACCTTCGGCCGGCTTCACTCCGGTGCCACTGGAGGAGATTAAGGCCTTCTACGCCCGCCACAATCTGCCGGTGCGCCTATTGGTTCCGGAGCGCATTGGCAAACCGGCCGAGCGCCTGCTCGCCGACCCAGCTTGGGAGACCGAGCCAGAAATCCTCGCCATGGTCCTGAGGGATCTGCCCACGCTTGCCGACGCCCCCTCTACCTCCCCCACCTTCCACCTCACCGCCCAGCCCGACGACGAGTGGCTGGCGATGTATCAATCCCGCACCGATGCCCTTCCTGCCAACGCGTTGCAGAGCCTTGGCGCTCACATCGAGGGACCGCTCGGCTTTGGCCGCCTGGTCCTCGATGGCGAGACCGTCGCCATCGCCCGCGGCACCCTGAGCGAATCCGGCGATGGCACCACGTGGCTGGGTCTTTCTTCCATCGAAGTGGCCGAGGACTTCCGCCGCCGCGGATACGGAGCGCTCGCGCTCCAACATTTGCTGCACTGGGGCCACAACAACGGCGCTGAGCACGCGTACCTCACCGCGCCGACCTCGAATATCGCCGGCGTGCGGCTGGCGGAGAAGCTCGGCTTCATCGAGCAGCACCGGCGCATCTACGCCCGCCTGCGCGACTAGCTCTCCGCGCTGCGGACTTCCGGTCTGGGCGGTGAACGTTATGGGACTCCTTGTGGGCTGGGTAGTGAGCTTGACTCACTACCCAGGTAACCTATGTGGCATGCGCATCGCCACGTGGAATATTAACTCCGTCCGTACCCGCACACAGCGGGCGCTGAACCTTATCTCCAAGCACGACATCGACGTTTTGTGCCTGCAAGAAACTAAGGTGAAAGACGATAAGTTTCCACGCGAGGTCTTCGAGGATGCGGGTCTCCATGTCACCTGCCACGGGCTCAACCAGTGGAACGGCGTGGCCATTGTGTCCAAGGAAGAGCCCGAGGACGTCTTTATCGGCTTTCCGGGCCAGCCAGGCTTTGCCAAAGATCCAGAAAAGCCGCAAGACCGTGAGGCCCGAGCACTAGGGGCTCGCATCCGTGGCGTAGAAATCTGGTCACTCTACGTGCCCAACGGCCGCGAGATCACGGATCGCCATTATGACTACAAGCTGGACTTTCTCTATCACTTGGCGCGCTATGCGGAAAATCATGCGCAGTCCAAATTGCTTATGAGCGGTGATTTCAATATTGCCCCGCGCGATGAGGACGTGTGGGATATAGAGGCCTTCCGTGGCAAGACGCATGTCACCGAGCCAGAGCGCGCCGCGTTCCAGATGCTGGAAGAAGCAGGCCTCGAGGAAGTTACTCGCCGGTTCACGGAGGACCAGCGCTATACCTACTTCGATTACAAGGGCATGCGCTTCCAAAAGAACGAAGGCATGCGCATCGACTTCCAGTTGGCTTCAGCCCCGCTTGCCCAGCACGTGACCGGCGCGCAAGTAGACATGGTCGAGCGCGCCGGCGATAAAACCTCCGATCACTGTCCGCTTCTCGCAGATTACAATCTGCCCGATTTCAATTCCGTGCGATAAATGTCTTGGTCTCTTGATCTCAGCTTCTGGCAGCTCGTATTCCTGATCCTTGATTACGGCATCAAGATCATTGCCGTTGGCTTCGTGCCCGAAGGCCGCCGACCTTCCAGTTCAACCGCGTGGCTGCTGGCAATTCTGGTGCTGCCGTTTATCGGCCTGCCGCTGTTTTTGCTCATGGGCTCGCCGTATATCAACCGGCGTCGCCACCGCATCCAGCAAGAAGCCAATGAGAAGATTGAAAACGTCACAGCCCGCACCCCGGATCATCCGCAGGGCCTCCTTTCGGCGGAAGTAGAGTCGGTTATTCGGCTTAACCGCGAGCTGACTGGGTTCCCAGCATTGGTGGGCCATAACCTTGGCCTGCACGCGGATTATGACGAGTCCATTCGCGCCATTGCCGCCGCTATTGACCGCGCCGAGAAGTATGTATCCATCGAGATCTACATCCAGTCCTGGGATGAGACCACAGACGTCTTCTTTGAGTCGCTGCGCAGGGCTACCGCCCGAGGTGTAAAGGTGCGCTTGCTCTTGGATCAGATCGGCAGCTTCAAGTACAAGGGCTACTTCAAGCTGGGCAAGCGGCTAACGGAGATTGGCGTCGACTGGCATCTCATGCTGCCCATCCAGCTGCACAAGGGCCGCTTCCGCCGCCCTGACCTGCGCAATCACCGCAAGCTGGTGATTATCGATGGCAAGGTGGGCTTTATTGGCTCGCTGAATATGATTAAGCGCCAGTACAAGACCAAGGACCGCTACTGGATTGACTACATGGTGGAGCTTTCCGGCCCGATTGTGACCTCCATGTCCGCAATCTTCGCCGTGGATTGGTACCTCGAGGCAGAAGAGAACCTGCCACTGGATGAGCTGCCATATGACGACGCCCAGACTGCCGACGCCAACCACCTCCAGATAATCCCTTCCGGCCCTGGTTACACCACGGAGCCAAACCTGCGCATGTTCAACTCCTTGGTGCACCACGCCAAGGACCGGCTGGTGCTGTGCTCGCCCTACTTCGTCCCGGATGAATCCCTACTGGAGGCCGTGACCACCGCCTGCTACCGCGGCGTGGACGTGGAGCTTTATGTATCGGCAAAGGCGGACCAGTTTATGGTCAACCACGCTCAATCCTCCTACTACCAGGCGCTGCTGGAGGCGGGCGTGCACATCTACCAATTCCCCTACCCCTTTGTGCTGCACTCCAAGTTCATCATCACCGACCCGGATGACCCCGGCCGCGATCCCCTGTGCATGTTCGGCTCCTCCAATATGGACCCGCGCTCGTTCGGCCTAAATTACGAATCCACCATGTTGGTGGCCAAGGGCGACCTCATTGACCAGTTCAACCAGCTCGTGGCCAATTACCGCGCCATATGCCACGAGCTGACTTTGGAGGAGTGGAATGAGCGCGGCTTCATCCGCCGCTACGTGGATAATGTCATGCGCCTAACTTCTGCGCTGCAGTAAAGCGGGTACTGGCTGCAACGGTTTCAGCGAATACTGCGCATATTTACCCATCCGAAGTCACTTCAACCTGCGGGTTTATCGATTTTCCCAGGTGGCATATAACTATATCGCTGTAGATCTATACCCCGAGCCGATCAACCAGCAAAACCGTCATCTTGTGGGTTATGGTTTGTACTCTCGGGGCCAGGCACCCTTGCTGAAAGCCAGGTTGTCATTCGTCGCATTAATAGCGTTCATTGCCACCAGTTTCTTATCCGACGGGATTGTTCAAAAAGACTCAATGCGAACAGTGAAATACTCACCCTCGGGAACGAAGATGGCAACACCTTGCGGAAATTGGGCACCCCAGTCACCGTTGTCCTCTCCCGCAGAAATCTCCAACGTATCCAGAGACTTGACGAGCATGGAGGTAGAGAAGGTCGTGATGTCTTTATATGAACTCATATTGTTTCTACTTAGTTAAGTATTGATGAGACGTATGGGGTCAGCCCAGTCCACGACACAGAACTTTGAACGACAAACCGCAGCAATGAAGAAAGAGAAGTGCCTTCGCATCTTCACCGATACTGTTGGCCGTTCATCTACCGAACGTCCGGGACTTGATGGGGCGTTGAATTATGTGCGCCCTGGTGGCCAACTTGTGGTGACTAGCATGGATCGGCTGGCTCATTCGTTAATTGATTTGCACCGATTGATCGATGCCCTGACCAATCGGGATATTTCGGTGAAGTTTCTGAAAGAGGGGCAAACCTATTCTTTGAGTTCCATGCCAATTTCCTCGGCAGCGTGGTGGAGTTTAAGCGCTCGACTATTCGCGAGCGCCAGGCGGAAAGGATTGCTCAGGAAAAGCTCGCGGGGTTTATAAAGGCCGGGCAAAATCACTCACAGATGAGAAGCTTGTCCAAGCGCGGAGTGGGTGGATGCCGGCGTTTCGATGTCTGAGGTGGCGCGCAGGCTCAGCGTTGGTAAGGCCACACTATATAACCATCTCTAATACAAAAACTCAGGGATGACCCTTTGCAAGACAAATGCAGGGGGCCATCCCTGAGTTTAAATCCTACGGTTACAAGCACTGTGTTGAGACGAACACGCCTGCCCCAAATGCCCCACAGTAAGAGCAGCACGGGTTGTTGGATGAAGCTTAGCCACATTTATCGCCACCTTCAGTGCTTTTACCCAAGTGGCTTCATGTCCGCTTACAACAGCCGCAGTCGCAGCGTTGCACAGGTAGACTCTCCAGTCGGTAACGATTCCACGTGCTCGGGCTGCCGTAACCGGCCCGTATTCACCCCGTTCTTCAAAACCGAGCACCTCATTACGATTCAAAACAGTCACTCCATTTGGGCTATCAATGGTGATCGTGTTCGCCACAGCATCTTCTACCAATGTCGTAACACCATCAGGGCCACTGATTGTTGTCACGCTCCCTCTGTAGTGATAGTGGTTTCTTCGACATTCGCACCGACTTTTTCGGTAGTTCCCGTTGTCGATTCGGCAGCCCCAGCCGAATGAGCCCCTCCGAGCGCAATGCTCAGAGCGAGCACAAATCCCGTTACCTTCTTTTTCATTGGATTGACCTCGCCTTTCGAATAGAGTTAAGGAGACGTTTACTATCAAACAATGTTTTGGAGCGCTTTTTGATGAGCCGTTTGATTGGCTTTGCTGGGATTGCCGTGCTGGTGATTTCGGGAGTCTTTGCTTTACTCGGTTACACAAACATCTCGTATATTTTTCTAGCCTTTGCCGCTGTTGATCTCATAATTGCCGTGATCTATCAGCCTGACGAATCCAATGACAGAAGAGCTAAACAGTTGAAGGTAGTTAGCTGCTCAGCCATACTCCTCGGCACACTTTTCATCTATGTAACAGGTTCTTGGATAGGCATCATCGCAATATTCTCAGGGATAATAGATCTCATGTCCGGAAAATTTTCAATACTCAAAAAACAGCCGCAGAAACGATAGAGTTGTCGACTCTAATGTAAAATTCTGGCACCTAATGATTGACCTCAAACAGGTGGGTACTTTCGTTCCTTTTCTGTCCTTCTAGATCGTTCGTTCGAAAGTGCTTCTACCGTTGTCTGATTCTTGGGTTAGGCTATGCGCCACAAAGCGGGGGACCTGGCCCCTGTTTGGTAGATTACCTTCCCCCAGCCCGACTGGGATGGATATCAGGTGTCCACCAAAGAGAGGTAAGGCCCCTTTCCGCATAACTAAGGCCTAAACCCCACTATGCAGGTGTAAAACAATGGCCGAATCTATCTTATTTACACGTAACTTACCGGCATAAACTCACATAACAATAGGGTGTACTTTACGAAACGGAAGCTTACGGTGACTTTCGTCGCGGAGGGTTGGAATTGACTTTTCTAGAAAAAGTCGTATTCTTAGGGTTATCAAGCCGAAAGGCAATTAAGCTCTGGCCCCATTTTATGGGGCCATCTTCATTTTAACGGCGATTGCTCAAGTGCTTCAGGAATCCATCGCTCGTTACGAATCCATTCGCCCAGTTCAGGATTCATAGCTCTAGAAAGTTCAACGCAACTCTGATGCACTTTTTCGATCGCACTAATATCTTTAACCAAGGGGCGTCGGTGCGTAGCGCGGTTTCGCATATCTTTCACAAACATTGCGCGCTTCTGAAAAATTACGCGGTTCAGCCCCCGAACCCTCGGTTCTAATGCTTCGTTCCAAAGAATGACACGGGAATTATTTCCCTGAGCGTGTGGCTTGGGCAAAAGGTGGACCCAATTGCCGAAAGTTAGGCCAGCAACATAATCATCGTGCACCGGAACTCCCCGTACGGTGTCGAGGTGGGCATATTCAGTTAACGGCTTATTTCCAACTGGGGCTACGATTTCCGAAAGCACTCCTTCTGGAAAGAGTAACCACTCGCGAGAGCCCTTTTGCTTCGGAGCGCAATTCCATTCGGAAAATCCTGCATCAATGCAGTTTCTGAGTAAAACTTCAACCTCGCCAGTTACCCTATCCACAACGGAAGCAAGATAGCCATTCCAAATATATAATCGAGCGGCTGCAATGGTTAGGTCTGAGGAAGAGTTCTTCTGGGCAATCCCCAGGTAGGTATTTCTCCTACCGTCGGGAAGTGCCGCCATAATCGCTGACGCCTCATTGCTCGTGATCTCGTTCGAATAAACCTTCATGTCAATTCTCCTTTAGGTATCGGTTTCTAATACCTAAAGGGTAAGGTATAAAATTCCCCCCGACAAGAATGTTTCGACTGGCGGAAACCCTTATGAAATATCTTCAATTCCTTGGTGGTATGATTTTTGTTTAAAAAAATCATACCACCAAGGAATTGAATAAACAATGCATTTTATCAATATGTGATCAACATCATATGTAAGCACCCCTGGTTTGCCCTTCTGTTTGTCCCATCGGAATAAGCCATCGCAAGGCTAGTGGTCAAAAAAATAATGTCGAATGTATCCAAGATTAATGTTTGTAAAATGCAACCAGATAAACTCTTACTAGGAAGCAAAGCATCGAGGAAAATGATGTCAGAGGGAAAGTGGATCTAGTAAACCCAAATATTCGAGGCGCTGTTCTGAGTCTCTCGCCGTATGTGTCCCCAGTCGATATGTATATGAGCTGGGCCCGTCATGGATTCTTTCACCCTGAGTACAGGAATCCATCTGATATTAAAAGCAATCCAGGACTTTACGATTCAATGGGCATATTCTCTAGCCTGTCTCAGCGGGTTGACTGGAGCGATCAGGAACAGGCGTCTAGGGGGCTGCGATCCCTATCTCAGATAATTCGAATGGCTAGCGTTGATAGCTTTTCCGATGAGTATGAATTCAATCTGACAATTGCTGATATTCGCACTGCCTGCCAAGAAGACGGGTTTGAGTTCATAGAAGATCCCTACACAATAACCCACGGCGATGCCATTCCTCTGGATGAGCTGAAGCTTGATGGGCTATCAACAACGGAAGGAATTTATCGTAAAATAAAGCAACTCAACAGGGCGCTGGTCCGGGACAGAGATAACCTCGAGGTAATCGGATTCTCTAAAGATTTGATGGAGGCAACTGCCGATGCCGTGCTGCAGGAACTAGGACACCCGGAAGAATTAGTGCGGAAGATGCAAGCTGCCGAACGATGCAGTAATGCAATGTCCGAGGTAGGAATCGTTGTTGACAACGGTGCGGGAAAAATTTCCCAAGGACTCACAGGAATCCGCAAAGCCATGAACAAAATCGTTGAGGGCACTTCAGAAATGCGACGAGAGGACACAGATGAAGGACACGGCATGGCCGGGCTGCGTGCTGCCAGCGACAGTCAGGCTAATTTAGCACTATCGTCTGCACTTCTTTGGTGCCACTACCTGCTTGATCGGTTCAACGAGAAAAGAGCTGCCCCATTCTAGTGGTAAGAATGTAAACGTTACTTGAAAGCTCCTGGTTGTAGCCGGGGGCTTTTCTTTGCATTTTTACCCTCATACGAGAGTGGGCGGTTGCGAGATTCGGCGCTGGTATGCTGACCAGGTATGAAGAGGCCCGCCCGTCTTACAAACGTGTCAGCGTCAAATGGTGACACTTCTCTCGCCGCTTTATTGTTGGAAGCCTTGCCGCTAAACCGCCCCGTGTATGCAGCTTGTCTCGCGGCAGTCGGTCCGCAAGGTGCTCGCATCGCTACCATTGGATGTGATCTGAACGATACGTTCCACATAGGTTCAATCAGCAAAGCTCTCAACGGCCTGATTTACACCGAGATGGTCCATGCCGGGCTCATATCACCGCATAACCGGCTTGCTGACTACCTCCCACTGGCAGGAACAGCCGCCGGTGAAGCAACTTTGGAGTCCTGTCTGACTCATACCTCGGGTCTGCCGGCCACAGGTGGGGCAACTCGTGCAGCAGCCAGGGCTTTAGTCGCTGTACTGATAGGTGGTGACCCGCAACCGGAGAGCGTCGAGGCATTGATAAATCAGCTTCGAAAATCGCGTGTTAGTAATCCTGGCCGTTTCAGCTATTCCAACCTCGCAGCCTCGGCGTTAGGGCATGCTTTGGCAGCCGCCAACGGCACAGACTATTTCAACCTTGTGCGCAACAGGCTGGCGATACCGCTGGGATGTCCACGCCTACGAGCTCAGCAACCGGGACAGCGTAACCTTCCGTATGACGTTAAAGCTTTTACAGTGTGGGGCACCGAACAGCGGCCTTGGACTGGACAAGGCTACGGACCTGCTGGAGCGATCCGGGGAAGTGCCCGGGACTTTGCCACGATCTTGTCAGCCCTTCTCTCCAATGAGGATCCTTACTCTGATGCATTCCGTGTTCGCTTCACCGATGACACTGAATCTATCGCGGCAGGATGGTTTGTTGAAGACGAGCGTGATCGGCATCTGGTGTGGCATAACGGTTACGCCTCAGGCTTCGGCGCGCATATGGTGCTGGACCGAGAAAACCGCCAAGGGGCGTTTATCTCGGTGGTGAGCCCCTGGCCAGACCCGGAAATCGAGCCGATTGCGATGAGAGCATTGAACGCAGCAATGTAAGATGCCCCTGCAGGAATCGACGCAGCCACCCCTTCTTAAGCATCGGTTTTCCCAAGACAATCTCGCCGGAATGCGGGCATCATCAGATCAGTGATAACGCAGGCAGGGGCAGCATCATGGAAGGTCGACACGGGATCAGCCCTCTGAGAGCAGGTCTGGTGGATATACAATTGACATCGACGCAGCCACACGCTTAAAGAACTCTAAGGTCCATGTTCAATAAAGACATATTCGATATCATCAAAGATGAAATATCCGAGATGCAAGACTGGATTCCATTCTCGTCAGCACTGGGCGCATGCGGCATTCATGCCAGCCGTGCTACTAACGATCAGGTAGAGCAAGTTGCTGAAACTGTTAAATCCGATCCTCGTTTGTTGACAGCCTTCTATGTAATGTGTGAGTCAATGGACTTTGAGAAAGATTCCATACAGTTCAATGAGAAAATAGCTGAAATTCTCGCGACAGATGATGCCAATGCTCGTATGGATATAATGACCAAAATCTTTATAGATGTAGACGATCCATCTGTTGAGGTTGCATAGCAGTATTGGCTGTCCATTAATCAAATTCCTGACATCGAGCAGGTTATTGAGTCCACCGTCACCCATTTTGGGGAATGGTGGCCTCTTTTATTGTCCTGCATTCATTACCCAAGGTGTCACCTATCTCCAGGGATGCTAATTAAATGCCAACACTTGAACAGTCTGCAAGCCAATCGGCAGACAATACCAACCTGTGCTTTGCTTTTATAATCGCGCACGCCAAGACGAGAGATATAACGGAGACTAAAGACGCTGTCGAACGCGCAATGCAGCATCTGGCCCAACTTGCTAAAGCTATCCCGAATACTTCCCCACTCTCTGCTGAGATCGGGAGACTGCGCGCAATCACCAATATCACGCGCCGAAAGCTTGCGCGCCAGCAAATGCCGGAAAACATGGAGGTACCGTAATGTTTCTGGTATCACTTTCTGTCATTAAGGGTAAAAAGGGTGACATGAATATTCTTATTGAACTAATAAAGCGCTTAATAGAGCGCAAGGATCGGAAAGAAGACTGGGTGGATCTGGTTCCCCGGCTCTCCTTTTCTCATAGAGGGGAAATGGTTGAGGATATTGGAGAAAAGGAGTCCGTTTCTCTAACTATCGTCTTGGAGAACCACGGACGATCGCTAGCTCGCGTTTCCTCGATAGAACTAATCATTCGGGCTATGGCAGAAGGGGCAACGAAAAAAGACACACAATGGAAAGAGCTGCCTGTAGAAATCCTTTCCCTAAAGGGAGATGAACTTAAAGAAGGAGTCCTTGAGATAAAGGGAAAAGAGCCAGACTCGATAGAACTGAGTGATCGAGACCTTCGACAGTTGGTAAATGACCAATATGGCCGCTCTCCGCGAAAGTTGAATTTTTTCAAAAACTCAGCGAAGGAACTGGGGATCGAGATTGCTGTCAAATCAAATATGGATAGCAAGAAGAGGCAGAAAGTGTCCCCATTTTCTGGAAGCGAATTATCCTCTACAGCCCGAATGTTGGACTTAGCGCTGAAGGAAAGATAACCGCCTGCAAACAAAAGGCCTTGGAAGTGTCCCTTTAGTTAGATTGACAGTATGACACGCATTATCGACTTCATTAAGCGGCCGAATGTAATAGGAAACCTAGGGCTTGTATTTTTTCAAACTTCCCTTTTCGCCTTCCTTAGTACATCGTCATATGACCTAGGTGACGGTGAGGGGAAAGCTCAGGTGGTGCTTGTTGCGACATTATTTTTGGGAGGCGCTGGTTACGTACGTGGGCTTCTCCTAATGAGGGCGCGAAATAAAAATAAGCGGGACTTTTGTCCACTTATGGGGCTAGTAGTAGCGGCGTTCGCTTTGCCCACTTTATCCGTAAGTTCCTTAAGCGGATGGTGGGAGTTTTCCCTTTCGATTACGTTTCAAGCCATGTCGCTTCTTTGTGGGTGGTGGGCGTCGGCGCGGCTACGCAACCCTCGCAATGGCGAAGGCGAAAGCGCCTAATGCCACACTGCTATGTGGGAGGTGAATCTTGTTCTAGGGGTACCGTAGCCTTGGGTCCATGAGTCGAAGTGAAAACAGCCCCCAACAGGGGAAAGAAGGTAGGACGGTTCTGGACACAGAAGAACAGTCTTCGCGAACAAGTGGTTGGTGGGCCCTTGCTTTCATAATTCTGTGCACCATCACCACCATTTTCGATAGGCGAAAGCCGCACCCCTCCACGACCCCAACGGGACTTCAGGACAAACAAGCAAAAAGGGGGCAGGGTGAACCAAGCGCTTCTGACAATGGACAAGTTCGGGGTAAATGGAATCCGCAGACCTGGGGAAATTTCTCGCTAGTGCTAATTCAAGGGGCGCTATTCTCTCTGTTTCAAATAGTTGCTACTAATGAGCGCTTGGAGGGCAAGGAATGGGTTATATGGCTTTGTCTCCTAATAGCGCTAGTGGGGTTTGTTATTTTTTTCTTGGCTACGACGATCAGCCCAGCTGGGGGCGTTATAACGGGCGTATGTCTACTAGGCCTAACCGTTTCCGGAATCGTTTCGAGCCTCCAAGGGGCAGCGACTGGATGGATTATTTTCTTCCAGATTTCTACCTTATTGCTTGCGTGGTGGGCCTCGGAAAGCCTCAAAGGGCCAAATCAAAGGTGGATTGAATAAGAAGGGTTGGAATGACTGACATTGTTCATGAAGCCCAGGACACGCACCTGCGCGCTGTTTATCAAAGCCCACGGGGCGGTGGAGACTACGAGTACGCGCTAGACGCCGCCACGCTCGCCCGACTCGTGCGCGCAGCACAGAGGGCACTTTCTTAACAACGTCCCGCAGATAACCCAGACAAATTTCTAGGCTTAGCCACCAGCCTCAAAGGAAAGCTGTTGCGGAGACGAGAAACCGCCCCGGTAGGCAGCCCATGAACTGCCCGCCGGGGCGGTAAAGAGCTTAAGCGGTGAGCTGCCTAAGCGTCGCGCTTTTGCAACAAGAGGACACCGAGAACCCAGAGGATTACGGCCCAGGCAATAAATACCAGGCAGAATCCCCAGGATTCCTTCCACGGAGCATCCACCGGATCTATCTCCCAAAGCCAAGACTGGAAAGACTTGAACGGCATGAAGTTAACCAGCTTGCTGCCAACCTTGGGGATGCTGGCCACAAGATTATCCACGCCGAGGAAGAGGATGAGGCCGATAGCTACGGCACCAGCCGTCGAACGCAGCAGCAACCCTAAGCCTTGCGAGAAAAGGACGAGCAGCGCGGCAGCCAGCGGGTACTTCCACAGCTGCTTTTGGCCCATCTCATCGTCCCAAGGGTGGAATTGCGCGGCTACCTCATCGTGGGCAAAAAGCTCGGTAAGTAGGTAGGCGCCCGCCACAGCGATAAAGGTCAGCGCGGCCGCGATAACGGCGTACATGAGCAGCTTAACCAAGGCCACCGACCAGCGGCGCGGGGTAGCCATAAACGTGATGGTCTGCGTGCCATAGCGGTACTCGGTGGTGACGATCATGATGGCTTGGATCATGAGCACGGGCAGGCCGAGGCCGAAAAGAACAGACACCGCGCCATCCGGGGTGATAACATCCATGCCCAACGCTGCATCCTCGGGGTTTTCTGCCGGTTGGGTAAGGCGAGCATTCAAGATAGCCCAGCCCCACACAAAGAAGAGGAATATGAAGGTGGTCCACCAGAAGGAGCGGGTGGTGTGCAGCTTGGTCCATTCGGACTTCAAGGTATTCAGCATGGCGAATTAAACCTCCTGCTGGGTGGGTCGAGCGAACGGAGTGGCGGCGCCAGCGGCGCCAGCGGTGCCAGCGATGCCCGGGTTGGGGGCGCCGGTGGAGCCGTGGTACTGGACGGCGTCGCCAGTAAGCTCCATAAAAGCGTCCTCCAAGGAGGCGCGCTTGAGGCTGAGTTCATTAAGCGGCACCCCAGTGGAGTAGGCCAGCTGGCCCACGAAGTCCGTGGTCTGGTTGGAAATCACCAGGCGGGGGCGGCCTTCCTCGTCGGTGGACTCGGTAAAGGCGATTCCCTCGGCGCGCAGCGCGGAGCTAAAGGCATCGAGATGGTCGGAGCGCACCAGCACGGAGGACTGCGAGTGGTCCTTCACAAAGTCATAGGTGGGCTGGTCCGCCACCAGGCGGCCCTTACCAATGACCACCAGGTGATCGGCGGTCTGAGACATCTCCGAGAGCAGGTGGGAAGAAATCAAAATGGTGCGGCCCTCATCGGCTAGGGCGCGCACGAGCTGGCGGACCCAGCGAATGCCCTCCGGGTCGAGGCCGTTGACCGGCTCGTCCAAGATGAGGATGCCCGGGTCACCGAGCAGCGCGCCGGCTAGGCCTAGGCGCTGGCCCATGCCGAGGGAGAAGCCGCCGACCTTCTTACCGGCGACGTCGGAAAGCCCTACCAGCCCCAAGACCTCATCAACGCGGGAAGTAGAAATGCCGTTGGACTGCGCAATCCATTTCAGGTGGTTGGCGGCGCTGCGGTTGCGGTGCACCGCCTTGGCATCGAGCAAGGCGCCGACCTCACGCAGGGGCTGCTTCAACTCGTGGTAGTGCTTGCCGTTGATGCGCGCCCTGCCGGCCGTCGGCGTGTCCAAGCCCAGGATCATGCGCATGGTGGTGGATTTGCCCGCGCCATTGGGGCCCAGGAACCCGGTGACCATGCCGGGTTTTACCTGAAAGGTGAGATCGTCAACGGCGCGGACAGACTTATATTGTTTAGTCAGTCCTTCTACTTCGATCATGGCACTAGCGTGCCATAAATCCGGCAACTTTACCTGTTCAATGCCTCCACGCTCTCCCGCAGGGTGGGAAAGGCGTGGCGGAAGGCGGCCAGAAGGGGGAGGCTTTCTACCTCTTCAAAAGGCACCCAGCGCAGCTCATAGGACTCTTCATTAGCTGTAGTAGGAAGGGGTGCGCCGGTGCGCGTGCGTGCTAGGACGGTGGTGTAGGTCCACTCCCCCGGCAGATCCCCCGCCGCGGGATAGGGCCCGGCCGTTACTCGCGCGTCGAGCACCTCCACGTCCCGGGGTGCAATCGCGCATTCTTCATGGGTTTCACGCAGCGCGGCCTGGGTGGGCGTCTCCGTAAAATCGCGGGCGCCACCCGGGATCCCCCAGGTATCGCCGTGATTGGTCCACGCGGCGCGGTGCTGGAGAAGCACCTTGCGCCCGGCGACGAGGAAGAGGCCGGCGGCACCAAATTTTCCCCAGACGCGAATGCCGCCGGGGCCTGCCGCCCAGCCGTCTCCACTGTGAGGGTTATGCATGCTGCCTATCCTAGCCACACACGCGGGTATATGGTGGCGCCCAGCACACTGCGGGCGCTATTCTGAGTGAATGACCGAGCAGGCAGTCCGGGCAGAAAGCGTGCATGACGAGCACGCTCACCCGAGCGATCACTGGCTCGATGAGGTCACCGCACCCACCGGCCCGGCCTTCAACGGGCTCAGTAGCCGCGCCATGGAATGGTTCGCGGGCCCGGCGCGCCTGCTCCGCCGCTTCTACTACTTCGCCTCCACCACCCCAGGCAAGCTTTTTACGGTCACCCTCATTCTCACCGTTGCCCTAGGCGCCGCCGGCTTATCGATGTCCCAGTCTTCCGCCGCCCGCCACTCCGACCTAGACGAGCTACTGAGCACCACCGAGCCGATGTCGAACGCAGCGCACCACCTTTATAGTTCGCTCTCGGTGGCCGATACCGTGGCCACCACGGGCTTCGTGCAGGCCGGCGTGGAATCGGAGCGCAACCGCGATAGCTATAACGAGGCCATCGATGCCGCTTCCGTAGCGGCCACCGAATCCGTGCTGGGCACCACCCAAGAGGATGGTCGCGTGCGCGAGCTGGTGACCTTTATCCAACGGGAGCTGCCCGTTTATACCGCAATGGTGGAAAAGGCCCGCGCCAATCACCGGGCGGGCAATGCGGTGGCCAATTCCTATATGTCCAATGCCTCGGCGCTCATGCGCGAGCGTATTCTGCCGGCTGCCTCCGAGCTATTCCAGCTGACCACCGCCAAGGTGAATCAGCAACAACAAAAGCTCACCTCACCGCAGTGGGTGCCGCTCTCCGGCCTCTTGGCGGCGCTCTTCTTCCTCGCCGTGGCCCAATGGTGGCTGTGGCGCCAGACCCGCCGGCGTTTTAACCGCGGCTTCTTAACGGCCAGCGTGCTGCTTTTCTTGGCTATCTCCTGGGTAGCGCTATCCAACCTGGCTACATGGTCCACCGGCCACCAGGGCTTTGAGACGGCCTCGCGCCCGTGGGATTCGCTCACGGCCTCGCGGATTGAGGCGCAGCAGGCGCGCACCTCTGAGACCCTGGCGCTGGTGCTGCGCTCCTCCGAGGAGGATTCGATGGTGCGCTTTTCCAGCTCCATCAACTCCATCGAAGGGGCCCTGGAGGATTATGAGGAAGCGCTCAATGATGAGGACGTGGAGGTCACCGACCCAGAACTCATCCACAGCGCCCGCGCGGCCGCCGAGCAGTGGCGAGGCACCCACGACAAACTCATGGGTGCGCTCAAGGACGGCGACTATGACGAGGCCATCTACCAGGCCACGGCCACCGAGCCCAAGAACGGAGAGATGACCGCGGCGCGTTCCTATGACGAGCTCGACGCGGAGCTTTCGGATCTCATCGGCCAGGCGCGCATCGCCATGCGCAGCTACTTGGAGCGCGGCCTGACCGCCATGACTGCGGTGTCCTCGGCCGTGTTCCTGCTGACCTTGTGCGCCATTATTGCCGTGTGGCTGGGCATCCGTCCCCGACTGCAGGAGTACCTCTAATGCGCCGCTCACGCCTCGTCCTCGCCGCGCTCACCTGCGCCTGCGCCACGCTGCCGCTCGCCTCCTGCGATGTTCGCTCCACCCCGCCGCTGGAGGCGCCCGCCAAGCACGCCCTCGATTCAAAACCGGGCCCGCCACTGCCGGAAGGAGCGAAGGTTGAAAAGGCCGGCTCCACCGCCGCGCAGCGCGCCTCTGATGAGGAAATCAAGGGCAGCTACCGCCCGGATGATAAGAAGGCGAAGGAGCGGGTGCCGGACATCGTCAAGCGCGGCCGTCTCATCGTCGGCGTGGACCGTTCCAATAACTTGATGAGCTACCGCGATGCCGCCTCCGGCGACGTGCGCGGCTTCGAGGTGGATATCGCCCGCGAGATTGCCCGCGATATCTTTGGCGATCCCAATAAGGTGGACTTCCGCTTCGTGGAATCCTCCGACCGCGTCGATGCCCTCAATTCCGGCGCGGTGGACATGATTGTGCGCACCATGACCATTAGCCCGGAACGCGAGCGCGACGTGGCCTTTTCCATTCCCTATATGAGCACCCAAACCCGCATGCTGGTGCTTACCAATTCCGGCATTAAGTCCGTCAAGGACGCCGCCGGCAAGACCCTATGCGGTGTGGGCGCGTCCACCGCGCTGGAAACCATCCGCGAGCACGCCCCCAAGTCCGATATCTTGGTCACCCGTTCCTGGGGCGATTGCCTAATGGCCCTGCAGCTTAACCAGGCCGATGGCATCGTCGTCGATGATGCCCTGCTCTCCGGCATGGCCGCCCAAGACTCCTATACCTCCATCGTGGGCGAACCGCTCGAGACCGAAAACTACGGCGTGGCCGTGCGCCGCCCCAGCAAGCAGCATGACACCCGCCCGCTGCTGCGCCAAATAAATTCCACGCTCGAACGCATCCGCCGCGACGGCACTTGGTCCACAATCTTTGAGGAGTGGCTCGGCGCCTACCTGGAAGAGCCCACCCTGCCGGCCGGTACGTACATCGAGGAGGACGCTAAGCCATGAGCCATAACCCGAATTTCAGCGATGACGAGCTCGAATACATCGAGCCGGAGAACCTCGATACCCAGCGCGCCTTCCGCCAGCCCACCAATGCCGCCAATTCCGCGCAGGAGCCGGATGCGCTAGACGATGCCCCCGTGGACGACGGCCCCGCCACCGCCGCCGTTGCTTTCGACCCCTTTGCAGACGAGGACGAGGAGGGCACTGCGGCCGTGGCCTTTGACCCCTTCGCCGATGAGGATGAGCCCGGTGATGACGCTGGGACCTCCGCGGTTGCCTTCGATCCCTTCGCGGACGAAGACGAGGACGCCGATGGTTCCATCGACCCAGACCACATTTCCACCCTGTTAGCAGACCTAGACAATATCCGCGCCCAGCGCGAACAACAGCGCGCCCAAAAGGCCCAGGAGGACTCCTCGCAACGCTCGCGCCGCCGCGCGCTCGATACCTTCCGCGAGCGCCGCGGCACCCACCGCTCCGAGCGCCGCGTGGCCGATGGCATGGTGCGCCTGCCGTTTATCACCCCGGCCGAGCCGACCGATGCCCTCATTGACCCCACCGAGGAATCCTCCGGCAAGAAGATTCCGCCACCACAGCTACAGCCCGGTGACATGGTGGCCGGCCAGTACGAAATCCTGGGCGTTATCGCCCACGGCGGCATGGGCTGGATTTACCTGGCCAATGATCACTTTGTCTCCGGAAGAGTGGTGGTCCTCAAAGGTATGCAGGCCCAAAAATCGGCCGATGAAACCGCCGCTGCGGTGGCAGAACGCGAATTTCTCGCCGACATTACCCACCCTGGCATCGTCAAGATTTTCAACTTCATCGATGACGCCCGAGTGCCCGGCGGCTTTATTGTCATGGAGTATGTCGGCGGGCCGTCGCTAAGAAGCAGGCGCAAAAAGCAACCGGATAAGCTCCTGCCGGTTGATATCGCCATCGCCTATATCCTAGAAGTCCTGCCGGCCCTGGAGTACCTGCATTCGCGCGGGGTGGTCTACAACGACTTAAAGCCGGATAACATCATCGTCACCGAGGACCAGGTCAAGCTCATTGACCTGGGCGCGGTCTCCGGCATTGGCGCGTTTGGCTATATCTACGGCACCAAGGGCTACCAAGCCCCGGAAGTGGCCACCGAGGGCCCTTCCATCGCCAGCGATATTTACACCATCGGCCGCACCCTGGCTTCGCTCTGCCTCAAGCTGCCTACCGAGGACGGCGTCTACCTGCCGGGCATTCCCACCCCGACCGAGGAGCCGGAGCTGCGCCGCTTCTTGTCGCTCTACCGCCTGTTGCAGCGCGCCACCGACCCGGATCCGGAGCGCCGCTTTACCTCCATCAAGGAGCTGCGCACCCAGCTCTACGGCGTGCTGCGCGAGGTCATTGCCATCCGCGACGGCCTGCAGTACCCCTCCCAGCATTCGCTTTTCTCGCCGCAACGTACCACCTTTGGCACCAAGCACCTGGTTTTCCGCACGGACCAGCTTATCGACGGCATCGATCGCACCGTCCAAATCACCGCCCCCGAGGTCGTCTCCGCCCTACCTACCCCGCTGCTGGACCGCGATGACGTAGGCGCCGGCCTGCTGCAGGGTGCATCCTATGCGGAGCCACAGGAAGCCCTGGAGACCCTCCGCCAGGCCATGCAGACCCCCGAGTACGAGCACTCGGCCGAAATTCCCTTGGGCGTGGTGCGTTCCATGATCGACCTGGGCTATACCGGCCAAGCCCGCCAGTGGCTAAGCTCCATCGAGGACCGCCTCGGCCGCGACTGGCGCTTCCAGTGGTACGCCGGCATCACCGAGCTGCTTCACGACGACTACCGCGACGCCCAGAAATACTTCTCCACCGTCCTCGATCTCCTGCCGGGCGAGGCGGCGCCCAAGCTTGCCATCGCCGCCATCAACGAGCTCATCCTGCAGCAGCTGGACTATAGCGATACCGCGCTTATTGACCCCACCGTGGCCCGCGCCTGCTCCAATATGCATTCCACGCTGGCCGATCTCCCCAACTCCGCCTTTGAGGGCCAGCCGGAAATCTGGAACCACGTCACCCAGGATCCGGCCGCGCTGCGCTTTAACTCCATGCGCCTTTACGGCATTGTGTGGTCCACCAACCCCACCACCGTTTCCTCTTCCTTTGGCCTCGCCCGCCAGCTGCGCTCCGAGGGCCAGGTGGAGGTAGCCGTCGTGGTCCTCGACAAGGTCCCCAATGCCTCGCGCCACTACCGCATGGCCCGCTTGACGACGATCCTCCAGCTCATCGTCCACGACCTCTCCGAGTCCCGCATCCGCCGCGCCGCCCGCCGCCTCGAAGAGGTCCCCACCAACGAACCGCGCTTTCTCCAGATCAAGATCGCCGTCATCTCCGCCGGCCTGAATTTCCTGCGCAATGCTGATCTCTCGCGCGCCGCCTCCCCCAACGACCTCTTCGAATACGCCTTTACCCAACGTGGCCTGCGCACCGGTCTCTCCGAGACACTCCGCGCCCTCGCGCGCCAAGCACCGTTTAGCCGCCACCGCTACGCGCTCGTTGACCTAGCCAACCAGGTCCGCCCCGTCACTACCTTCTAATCGCTACACAGGCTCGTACAGCCGCCCCACTAATAGAGCTCCAGGTCCTCCGATAAGGCTGTGAATTCAGCTACGGCACGGCGCTGACTGGCATCTCTTTCATTCTTGTATTTCTGCAGATTCGCAAGACTCACGCGGCGATGGGAACCTACTTTGTAGCCGGGAAGGCTCCCTTCATCAATAAGCTTTACAACGTGTGGCCGCGAAACATTGAGAAAGTCTGCTGCCTGTTGCGTGGTGAATTCGGAGTCCTCGGGCACTACGCGGACCGATTTCCCAGCCGCTTCGATGGCGAGAACTTTCTGCAGGGTTTCGGCGATCTCTCGCGGAATTGCGATTATTTGCTCGGTTCCTTGCACGAATATATCCACTGGTGCCGGTGAATCTTTTGCCTCCAACACAGAATTGAGCCTTAATAAAGCTTCTTCCGCTGGGCTGGTATCCCGAGTTGTCCCGCCATTTTGTAAGTCCTTCATACCCTCACCCTACAGAATAAACGAAATAAACGAAACGCTTGCTGTACTAGGTTCAGAGATAAAAAGAGACGCGCGATCCCTTATGGATCGCACGCCTCTCGTTCACATTCCAGCTTCTAACTGGCCGTGAGAGTCTTTACTTGTAGAGGCCAGCCTCACGCGCCATTGCGGCGATTTCGGCGGACTTCTGAGCGATAGCCAGCTCCTCGTTGGTCGGTACGACAAAGACCTTGACCGGGGAATCCTCGGTGGAGATCATGCGCGGCTGGTCAGAACGGACCAGGTTGCGCTCCTTATCAAAGTGGATGCCGTACATATCCAGGTTGTACAGGGAGTCCTGACGAACCTCGGTATCGTTCTCGCCCACACCGGCGGTAAAGGTGATGGCGTCCACGCGGCCCAAGGCAATCATGTAGGAACCGATGAAGCGGCGCAGCTGGTGGATGTAGATGTTATAAGCCAGCCAAGCGTCCTGGTCCTCGTTGTCGATGCGCTCGCGCAGCGTACGGAAGTCGTTAACGCCAGAGATGCCCTTGACACCGGACTGCTTGTTGAGCAGGTTATCAATCTCATCCACGCTCATGCCCGCCTGGCGGACGAGGTGGAAGATGATGCCCGGGTCAATGTCACCGGAACGGGTACCCATAGCCAGACCAGCCAGCGGGGTCAGGCCCATCGAGGTATCGATGGCGCGGCCATTGCGGATGGCTGCAGCGGACGCACCGTTGCCCAGGTGGAGGGTGATTTGGTGGGTGTGCATCGGGTCGCGGCCCAAAAGGGCCGGCACCTGCTGGGAGACGAACTCGTGAGAGGTGCCGTGGAAGCCGTAGCGGCGGATATCGTACTTGGATGCCACCTCATTGTTGATGGCATAAAGCGCAGCTGCCGGCGGCAGGGTGTTGAAGAACGCGGTATCGAAGACGGCAACGTGCGGAATATCCGGCAGCATCTTGCGGGCCACGCGGATGCCGTCCAGGTTGGCCGGGTTGTGCAGCGGAGCCAGCGGGATGAGGTCTTCAATCATGGACTCAATCTGGTCCACGATGAGCTGTGGCTCGGAGAAGAGGCGGCCGCCGTGAACAACACGGTGACCAACGGCGATGACATCCACGTCGGTTGGGCCAACGTTGTGCTCGCTCATGATGGCAAAAGCGCGCTCAAGGCCGAAGGAGTGAGTAGGGATTTCCAGCTCTTCCTTGTACTTCTCGCCACCGGTCTTGACGGTGACGGCGCCGAGGGGCTCGCCAACCTGCTCGACCAGGCCAGAAACCAGCGGGGTATCCGTGGCGCTGGACTCGGGATCGACCAGCTGGAATTTAACGGAGGAAGAACCTGAGTTAAGGACCAGAACGTATGACATTTATTTCTCTCCAGCCTGAATAGCGGTGATTGCAACGGTGTTGATGATGTCCGGAACGGTCGCGCCACGCGACAGATCGTTAACCGGCTTGTTCAGGCCCTGCAGGATCGGGCCCACGGCGAGCGCGCCGCCGGTACGCTGTGCCGTCTTGTAGCCAATATTGCCGGCCTCCAAGTCCGGGAAGACGAAGACGTTTGCCTGACCGGCCACCTCGGAATTCGGCATCTTCTTAGCCGCTACTCCCGGGTCGCAGGCGGCGTCGAACTGCAGCGGGCCATCCACCTTGACGGAGGAATCCAGCTTCTTGGCTGCTTCAACGGCGGCCACTGCACGGTCGACGTCCGGGCCGGAGCCGGAGGTGCCGGAGGAGTAGGACAGCATGGCCACGCGTGGGTCGATGCCGAACTGGGAGGCGGTCTGTGCGGAAACGATAGCGATCTCGCCCAGCTGCTCGGCAGTAGGGTTCGGGTTGACGGCGCAGTCACCGAAGGCCCACAGGCGGCCGCGCATAACCATCAGGAAGATGGAGGAGACAACGGAAGCGTTCGGCTTGGTCTTGATGATCTGGAAGGAAGGCTTGATGGTGTGGGCGGTGGTGTGAGCAGCACCGGAGACCATGCCATCGGCCAAGCCCTTGTGCACCATCATGGTGGCGAAGTAGGAGATGTCCTTCATCGTCTCGCGAGCCTGCTCGAGGGTAACGCCCTTCTTCTTGCGCAGCTCGGCAAAGTCGGCCGCGAATTCCTCTGCCAGTGGGGACTCGAGGTGGTTGATGATCTCGGCACCAGCCAGGTCGAGCTTGAGCTCTTCGGCGCGGGCCTTGATATCGTCCTCGTTGCCCAGGATGGTCAGCTTGGCAACCTTATCGCGCAGTACCACGTGGGCGGCCTCGAGGATGCGGTCATCGTCGCCCTCTGGCAGAACGATGTGCGAACCGGCGGCGCGGGCCTGGTCAATGAGCTGCTTCTGGAAGAGGTCTGCAGACATGACCGGGGAGACGTCGCCAAGCGCAGCAAGTGCGCCCGGAACCGCTTCCAGATCGGTGAAGATGCCAGCGACGGTAGCCCCCAGGGATTCCGCATTGTGCTGGGCAAGCTCGCCGGTGCGCTGCGGAGCGCCGGAAATGATGGCCAGCGGCAGGCCAAGGGCGGCGGCTACCTCAGCATCGAAGGCGATATCGCCGGTGCCCTGCGCCACGATGTTCTCAGCGGCGGGAGCCTCAGCCAGTACGGCGGCGACGGTGGCATCGAAGTCTTCGAGGCGGATGAGCTCCGCGCCTAGGTCTTTAGCCAAGGCGGGCACATCGAGGCCATCGAAGCCACGGCCGATAGCGCTAATAACTGCGGAATGCGATGCAGACATGCAATTTACCTTTCATTCACGGTCACTTGAACACAATTAACGCGCTTCATAACTTCATGTCAGTCATCACAGTTATCAGCGCGCGGTGACTACTCCACTGTACGCGATTTACCCCCTCCTATGCCCCATCGTGACCTCCCTAAACTGGGGTTAGTAATGCTGTGGTTTTTATCGCATAGTGACCGCGTAGAATATGCAGCACAACGAAAGAAAGGACACCCTAAGCACATGACTACCCCAGTGCGCGTCGCCGTGGTCGGCTCCGGCCCGGCAGGCATTTACGCCTCTGACCTTCTAGTGAAATCCGACCTCGATGTGCAGATCGATCTTTTTGAAAAGATGCCGACGCCGTTCGGTTTGATCCGCTACGGCGTGGCACCGGATCACCCGCGTATTAAGGGCATCGTGCAGTCCCTGCACAACGTTATGGAAAAGGAAGAGATCCGCTTCCTGGGCAATATCGAGGTGGGCAAGGACATCACCGTCGAGGAGATGCGCGAGTATTATGACGCCATCATCTTCGCCACCGGCGCCACCGCCGATAAGCGCATGGGCATCCCGGGCGAGGATCTCAAGGGCAACCATGGCGCCGGCGAATTCGTGGGCTTTTATGATGGCAACCCCAACTTCGAGCGCGATTGGGATCTCTCCGCAGAGTCCGTCGCCGTGGTTGGTGTGGGCAATGTCTCCCTCGACGTCTCCCGCATCCTGGCTAAGACCGCGGACGAGCTGCTCGTGACGGAGATCCCGGATAACGTTTATGAGGCACTGAAGAAGAACCGCGCCAAGGAGGTCCACGTCTTCGGCCGCCGCGGCCCGGCGCAGGCTAAGTACACGCCGAAGGAGCTCAAGGAGCTGGACGAGTCCCCGACCATCGAGGTCATCGTCAACCCCGAGGACATCGAGTATGACGCCGCCTCCGAAGAGGCCCGCCGCGCGGCCAAGTCCACCGACCTGGTGTGCCAGACCCTCGAGTCCTACGCCATGCGCGAGCCAGGCGATGCCCCGCACAAGCTCTACATCCACTTCTTTGAGTCCCCGGTGGAGGTATTGGGCGAGGACGGCCACGTCACCGCCATCAAGACCGAGCGCACCGAGCTCAATGGCGATGGCTCCGTCCACGGCACCGGCAAGTTCACCGAGTGGCCGGTGCAGGCCGTCTACCGCGCGGTGGGCTACCACCCGCAGTCCGTCGACGGCGTACCTTTCGACGAGACCCAGGCCACCATGCCTAACGACGGCGGCCACGTGCTGGCCAATGTCGACGGCGAAAAGCTCCCCGGCCTCTACACCACCGGCTGGATTAAGCGCGGCCCGGTGGGCCTGATTGGCAATACCAAGTCCGATGCCAAGGACACCACCACCATGCTCATCGCCGATTACAAGGCCGGCGACTTGGAGCCGGCCACCAAGCGCGATCCGCAGGATATCCTGGACTTCCTGGCTTCCCGCGATATCGCCGTGACCACCTGGGAAGGCTGGCACCGCCTGGATGCCGCTGAGCGTGCCGCCGGCGAGGCCCACGGCCGCGAGCGCATCAAGATCGTCGAGTGGGACGAGATGGTCAAGCACGCCGGCCCGCAGGCCTAGTCCGTGCCGCATATCATTTCCGCCGCGCCCCTGGGGCAGCTGGCGGCCTTGGACGTCCACCAGCTCTACAAACTGCGGGTGGACGTCTTTGTGCACGAGCAGCGCTGCCCGTACGCCGAGATTGACGCCACCGACGCCGATCCCCGGACCGTGCACCTGCTGGCCTGGGACGCGGACACCCACGAGCTGCTGGGCACGGCCCGCGTCTTTCCGGCCGCGCCTACTGACGCCGCGCTTGCCGACGCCGCCGGCGCCCAAATCGGCCGCTTCGCACTCGCGCCCGCCGCGCGCGGCACGGGCCTCGGCCGGGAACTCTTCCAGGCGGCCGTCGACCTAGGCGAGCGCATGCACCCGGGCCAGCCGCTCTACTTGGAGGCGCAGGCCGGCCTCGTGGACTATTACGCCGGCTTTGGCTTTACTCCGGTAGGCGAGCTACTCGACGACGAGGGAGTCCCTCACCAGCCGATGCTGCGCCCCGCTTCCTAGTCGGCGTCGTCCACACCGGAGGCGAGCTTCGGGTCGAGCTCCACGCCGCCCTCGTATTCCACGACCTCGATATCGGGGACGTTATCCGCCTCCGGCTCGATGCCGCGCGCACCACCCTGGGCCAAAAGGCCCGGCGTGGAGGTCACCTCGATCTTGTGCGCAGCTAGTGCTGCGCGGTCGCGTGCCTCCTCCGCGCTTTCCGCGGTGGCAGACACCAAGCCCATGCGACGGCCCTTGTAGGCCCCGGGCTTGCCAAAGAGCTTCACGTCCGTCTCTGCGTAATTGAGGGCCGCGGCGACGCCGGTATAGGCCACCTCATTTAGCTCCTCATCCGCGTGAATGACCACGCTGGCACCCGGGGTGACCAGGGTGGCGTCGATGGGGTAGCCCAAAATCGCGCGCGCATGCAGGTCAAAGGCGGAAAAACGCTGCGTGTAGCAGGTCAGCATCGCCGTATCCGAGGGCCGCGGGGAGACGGAGGAAAAGTACACATCATCGCCCGCAACGAAGAGCTCCACGCAGTACACGCCGCGCCCGCCCAACTCATTAGAAATGCGCGCGGCCACCGAGCGTGCGTTTTCCAGCGCGATCTCGCTCATGCCGGTAGGCTGCCACTCCTCCACGAGGTCACCGCGCTCATGGCGGTGACCGATAGGCTCGCTAAACCACGTAGCCAACTTGCCCGTGGCCGGATCGATGGAGCGGATGGCCAGCAGGGTGACCTCGAGGTCGAAGTCCACGAAACGCTCGGCCACCACGCGCTGCGAATCCGAGGACACGCGCCGCACGGTCTCCCATGCGGTGCGCACATCCTCTTCATCACGGGCAATCATGTGGCCCTTGCCGGAGGTGGACACGTCCGGCTTAATAATGCACGGAAAGCCCAGCTCCCCCACCGCTTCTTCCAGCTCCTCCACGGAGCTAGCAAAGCGATACGCGGAAACCGGCAGCCCGATATTCTCCGCCACCTCGCGCACGCACTGACGGTCCTGCGTCATGGCGCAGGCGCGGGCGGAGGGGACCACGATGGCGTCGCTATGCGCTTCCATCTCCTCCAGCGCTTCTACCGCAACGGTTTCTACCTCTGGAACCACAAAGTGCGGCTGAATCTCCTGTGCCAGCTGGAGGATGCGCCCGGTGTCCTTAATATCGGCGACGTAGCTATACTGCGCCACCTGGTGCGCCGGCGCGCCCGCATACGAGTCCACCGCGTGGACCTCCAAGCCCAGGTTCTGGAAGGACATGGCCAGCTGCTTGCCCAGCTCGCCCGAGCCCAGCAGCAATACCTTGGTGGCATTGCTGGTCAGCGGCGTGCCAATATGACCGGCGATCTCGCCTGGATTATCCATGAAAATGCTCCTTCTAAGCCGCAGGCAGCGGCGTTTACTGCCTTAAATTATTTCATATTTAGGCCCCAACCCCACCACCTACATGCCAGGTGAGCCGGATAGGCGAAGGCGCCCTGTGGGCAATTCCACAGGGCGCCTTAAAAGGTTCAGCCTAGGCTGCAGGTGCCTCAGCCGGTGCCTCGGCTGGGGCTTCGGCCGGAGCCTCCCCTGCCGGCTGCTCGGCGGGCTGCTCTGGCTCGCCTACCGGCTCCGCCACGGTAATGATGTTGTCCTCATAACCCAGCGCGCCACCAACGAACTGGCCGCCACAGGTAATGAGAACCAGACGGTTCTCGCCTTCCTTATCGTTGACCACATCCGGGAATCCGGACCCCTTAGGCAGGCGGTACGGCGCCTCGGTCACGCGGAAGGTGCGCTCCTGGCCGTCGATGACCACGGTAAATTCCTGGTCCTTCTTCAGCTTCGTGAACTTCTCCGCATAACCAGTGCCCTGGCCCTGGTAGTTAATGTGGCCGGTAATCACACTCGAGCCCACATTGCCCGGCTCACCCGGCACTGCGGAGGCGGAGTACCACCCCACGCGAGTGACGTCGTGTGGCGGCAACAGCACGCCCTGGTCCGTGACCTGCACGGGGTCCACGGCCGCGTACTCGCCATCGATGCCCACGGACATGCCCTCAAAGCCCTTGAACTCACCAGGCGCGGCCTCATACTCGTGTTCCTGCTGGCCCGAATCATCCACGAAGGCATCGGACTTCGGCCCGGATTCCTCCGGCGCGCTCTCGCTGGCCACCGTCTCCGGCGCCGAACCCGCCTCATCCTCATCATCGCGCGCCAGGTACAGCACTACCTGCAGCAAGACCAACGCCACCGCAATGATGGCCGCGATAATAGCGATCAGCTTGCCACGGCCCATGCCCCGCTTGCCGACGCCCCCTTCTTCCCCACTCGCCGGATACTGCGACATTCCATTGTCTTCCGGCTGCTGTGGTTGCGCGTGCTTTCCCATAGCTAGCTTCCTCTACTTCCTCGTTTTGTCTACCTTGTGCAGGTTATATGCAAATCCCCTCCAGCGTGTGCAGTCACACCCTGGAGGGGATTTTTGGTGTTTAAGTCTCAACCCCGGTGGGGCGACCCGCGGGCCGCCTCACCGATGCTTATGGACTACTTGATGTAATCCTGCATACCCGGCTCAAGCTCGGTTGCGCCGGACGGTACGGACTTAATCTCAACGCGGTCGGCGTTGGATGGCAGTGCGTTGCCAGTCTCTTCAGGTTGCTGACCCTGAACCTCGACGCTGCGGCCGTGGCCATTGTCAGAGTTGCCGCCCTGAGGAACATCCTGACCCTTGTCCTCGTGACCATTGCCGCCATTGTGGCCGTCGGTGTGCTTACCGTTGCCACCATCGTGGTTACCGGTGTTGTCACCGTGGCCACCGTTGTGGCTGCCGTGGTCATTGTGGTCGTGGTGATCCTTGATGATCTTGCCCAGGCCGATACCCGGAATCAGGATGAGCCACCACGGAGTCTTGCCCTTGGAGGAACCATGGGAAGAACCGTTAGAGGAACCATCCGAAGAACCGCCTGGGGTGTCCTGATCGTGAACCTCGTGGGAGATTACGGTCTGATCCTCATCGTTGATGTCCTTGTGCTCAGCAATGTGGTTCGGCTTCTCCGGAGTTACATCCGGGGTGTCCTCACCCTTGTCGTTGACCTCAGTGGAGGTGAGCTCCTCGAAGGCAACCGCAGCCTGGACAGGCTCCTTCACATCATCGTTAACGGTGATGGTGACAGGCTCCATGCCCTTGGACTTCTTCGGGGTGAAGGTAGCTTCACCGGTACCCAGAACAGACTTGCCGTCCTTCTTGTTAATGAGTTCAGCCTTCAGGGTGTATTCCTTACCCGGAACCAGACCCTCGTAGGAAACCTCATCAACAATCTTGGCACCAGCAACAACAGCGTGGGAACCCTTCTCGAAGTCAGCGTTGGTGGTGATCTTCGGAGTCTTCTCAGAATCCTCGGTGGTCACAGTCTGGTCATCGTCATTGATGTCCTTGTGCTCACCAACCGGGTTCGGGTTGTCCTCATCGGTCGGGTTGTCCTCACCATGCTTATCCACCTGGGTGGAAGTCAGCGTCTCGAAGGCAACCGCAGCCTCAACCGGCTCAGTCACGCTGTCATCGACAACGATGGTGACAGCCTCAGTGCCATTAGCGCTCTCCGGGGTGAACTTGTGACCCTTGGTCTCGCCAAGAACGGTCTTGCCGTCCTCCTTGGAAATCAGCTGAGCATCCAGAGTGTATTCCTTGCCCGGAACCAGACCCTCGTAGGAAACCTGGTCCACAACCTTGGCACCAGCAACAACCTCACGCAGGCCGCCCTCGAAGTCCGCGTTAGTGGTGATCTTCGGAGTCTTCTCAGAATCCTCGGAGGTCACAGTCTGGTCATCGTCATTGATGTCCTTGTGCTCACCAACCGGGTTCGGGTTGTCCTCATCGGTCGGGTTGTCCTCACCATGCTTATCCACCTGGGTGGAAGTCAGCGTCTCGAAGGCAACCGCAGCCTCAACCGGCTCAGTCACGCTGTCATCGACAACGATGGTGACAGCCTCAGTACCGTCAGCCTCATCCGGGGTGAACTTGTGACCCTTGGTCTCGCCAAGAACGGTCTTGCCGTCCTCCTTGGAAATCAGCTGGGCATCCAGAGTGTATTCCTTGCCCGGAACCAGACCCTCGTAGGAAACCTGGTCCACAACCTTGGCACCAGCAACAACCTCACGCAGGCCGCCCTCGAAGTCCGCGTTAGTGGAAACCTTCGGGGTGTCCTTCTCGTTGTTGTCACCAGGGGTGCCCGGGGTACCCGGCTCGTTAGGCTCAGTCGACTTAGAAGGCTCGGTCGGCTTCTCCGGAGTAGTCGAACCACAATCCGAAGGCTCGTCAGACTCAGAGGTCTCGGAAGCTTCAGAAGACGTGGTCTCTACAGACTCGGACTCAGAAGGCTCGCTGGACTCAGACTCAGACGGTTCCTCAGACTCGGAAGGCTGCTCGCTCTCAGAGTCACCCGGCTCCTCAGACTCACAAGTCTTGTCGCCGTCATCAGGCGTACCTGGGACGTCGTCCTTCGGGGTGGTGGTGGTCTCCGGAGTAGAGGTCTCCGACTCATCCTCGGAGGTTACGGTCTGATCCTCGTCTTCGATGTCCTTGTGCTCACCGATATCGTTCGGCTTGTCATTGTCAGGGGTGTCCTCACCCTTGTCGTTGACAACCTTGGAAGTCAGCGTCTCGAAGGCAACCGCAGCCTCAACCGGCTCGGTCACATCATCGTTGACGGTGATGGTGACAGCCTCGGTACCGTCAGCCTCATCCGGGGTGAAGGTATGACCCTTGGTCTCACCCAGAACGGTCTTGCCGTCCTCCTTGGAAATCAGCTGGGCATCCAGGGAGTATTCCTTACCCGGAACCAGACCCTCGTAGGAAACCTGGTCCACAATCTCGGCACCTGCAACAACCTCACGCAGATCGCCCTCGAAGTCCGCGTTGGTAGAAACAATCGCGTTCTTGTGGGAGGTTACGGTCTGGTTCTTGTCGTTGATGTCCTTGTGCTCAGCGATGTCGTTCGGCTTGTCATTGTCAGGGGTGTCCTCACCCTTGTCATTGACATCGGTAGAGGTCAGTTCCTCGAACGCAACCGCAGCCTCAACCGGCTCCTTCACGTCGTCAGAAACAGTGATCTCAACCTCGGCCTGACCATTAGCGGACTCAGGCTTAACAGTAGCCTCGCCCTTGCCCAGAACGGTCTTGCCGTCTTCCTTGGAAATCAGTTCAGCATTGAGCTTGTACTGCTTACCCGGAATCAGGTTGAAGTAATCGACAGTGTCGATGACCGTAGCACCAGCAACAACTTCCTTGGAGCCGTTTGCAAAGTCCGCATTGGTAGAAATGCGCGGCTTGGAGGTTACGGTCTGGTCCTTGTCTTCGATTTGCTTGTGCTCAGCAATGTGGTTCGGCTCCTCCGGAGTTGCATCCGGAGTGTCCTCACCCTTGTCATTGACATCGGTAGAGGTCAGTTCCTCGAACGCAACCGCAGCCTGAACCGGCTCCTTCACGTCATTAGAAACGGTGATCTCAACAACTACCTCGCCGTCAGCAGTCTCCGCAGTGAAAGTCTTTTCACCGGAGCCCAGGACGGACTTGCCATCCACCTTGGAGATGAGCTCGGCATTCAGGGTGTATTCCTTATTCGGAACCAAGTTGTGGAACTCAACAGTGTCGTTGACCTTAGCGCCAGCGATTACCTCGTTGGAACCATTATCAAAGTCAGCGTTGGTGGAGATCTTCGGAGTGTCCTTCTCGTCGTCGCCACCAGGGGTGTCAGGGGTACCCGGCTCATTAGGCTCGGTCGACTCAGAAGGCTCGGTCGGCTTCTCCGGAGTAGTCGAACCACAATCCGAAGGCTCGTCAGACTCAGAGGTCTCGGAAGCCTCAGAAGACTCGGTCTCTACAGACTCGGACTCAGAAGGCTCGCTGGACTCAGACTCAGACGGTTCCTCAGACTCGGAAGGCTGCTCGCTCTCAGAGTCACCCGGCTCCTCAGACTCGCAGGTCTCGCTAGTCTTCGGGGTAGAAGAGTCCTCAGAGGAAGAAGGCGTAGAGGTTTCGCCCTCGCCACCGTCACCAGGCTCACCCGGCACGACGTCAGTCGTAGTCGTAGACGGAGTGGTGGTCTCGGAAGGCTTGTCAGACTTTACAGTCTGAGCCTTGTCCTCGATATTGGTGTGCTCAGCGATGTCATTCTTCTTACCAGTGGTGGAATCCTCGCCGTCCTTGTTAACAGCAGTGGAGGTCAGGTACTCGAAAGCAACTGCCTCATCAACGGCCTCGGTAACACCCTCATCAACGGTGATCTCAACCTCTACCTCGCCCTTAGAAGCAGAAGGTACGAAGGTCTTTTCACCGTGGCCGATTACCGGGTAGTCACCAGTGGTCTCGTCCTTGACCTTGGAACGCAGCTCTGCATTCAGAGTGTATTTCTTGCCAGCAACCAGGTCGTTGTACTTAACCTTATCGGTAATGACGGTGCCAGCCTTGATCTCATCGCCCTTAGCCTTCTCAGCCTTGGTGCCGATGGATGGCTCCATCTCGGAGGTTACAGTCTGATCCTCATCATCGATGTCGCGGTGATCGGTAATCTTCTTCTCTTCATCAGAGTTCGGAGTTTCCTTACCGTTCTCATCGACCTCCTTGGAGTAGAGGTCCTCGAATGCGACGGCTGCCTTGATGACGCCCTTAACATCGTCGTTGACCTTGATGTCAACGACCTGCTCACCGGCAGACTTCTCCGGGGTGAAGGTTACATCGCCCTTGCCGACGACCTCGTGCTCACCCTTGTCATTCTGAGCCTTGTTATGCAGCTCAGCCTTCAGGGTGTATTCCTTACCCGGCACCAAGTCGGTGTAGGTAACGGTGTCCTTGACGGTAACGCCAGCCTTTACCTGCTTAGCGTTGTCAAACTTAGCGTTGGTGTGGATAGACGGATTCCAGTCAGTGGTCTTAACGGTCTGCTTCTCATCGTTGATGTCTTCGTGAGTAGCAATCTCGTTCTCATCGGTGGAGCCAGGGGTCTCGTTGCCATCCTTGTCTACCTCGGTAGATACAAGCTTCTCGAAGGCAACCGCAGCGTCAACAGCAGGATCTGCCTTCTCGTTGACGGTGATCTCAACCTGCTGTTCACCGGTGGGCTCCTTCGGAGTCAGTTCCGCAGAGCCTTCACCCAGTACGGTTTCGCCATCCTTCTTGGAGATCAGCTTTGCCTTCAGGGTGTACTTCTTACCCGGAACAAGGTCCTCATACGTCACAGTGTCAATAACCGTGGCGCCCTTCTCTACACGGTTGCCATCCTTGATCTTGGCCTCCGTCTTAATCTCCGGATTAAGATCCTTCTCCTGCTCTTCAGTACCAGGAACCGGAGCGGTCGGCTCGGTCACCTTGGTAGTCTCGTCGGGAGAGGTCGGTTCAGTAGTGGACTCCTTCGGAGTAGTCTCATCAGTGTTAGACGGCTCAGAATCCGTAGTCGTCTCGGTAGAAGAAGTCTCTTCCCCCGGATTCTCAGAGGTAGTCTCTTCGGTCGTGTTCTCCTCAGTATCTGGATTCTCTGGAGAAGTAGTCGGCTCTTCAGAGCCTCCGCCGTTGTTCGGAGTATCCGGCAAACCAGGCTGGTCAACCGGGATTACACGCTGACCACCGTCAGAACGAACGTCATAAATACCGTTAGGACCCACAATGGTGATAAAGGCATCCTTCGGCTGGGACGGAATTTCGACCGTGGGGTCTACTTCAAACTGGTCTTCCAGCTTGGTACCACTCGCCTTTACGATACGAAGGCCCGTAAGCTCAGTAAACTCTTGCGGATTTCCCGAAAAGTTTGCAAATCGGTCGCCCGTATTTGCATCACCATATCGGCCCTGACCCTGAATAATCTCGATTGCAGCTTCCCTGCCCGTATTGTCCGAGAGGATGGCGCTCAGGTACACCGCGTATTTAACAGTTAGATCTCGCTGGCCAGCCTCTGTAGCATCACGGAGCTTAATAGCCAAGCCAATGGCAGCATCCTGATATTTCGGATCATCGAACTGTACCGAACCGGCCGTTGACTTCTTGTAGCTACCACCCTTCAACATTGGGTCGCCAATATTAAAGTCGATACACCAAGCCCATCCAACGTCATTGTCGTCGTGCTTGTTATTTACGCCTTTAGGCGGCACACCAGCCCAAACAAGTGGCCCCCAACTATTATCGCCGGCAGCCTTTTGGGATTCGGCTCCGATATTATAGTTCGGCTTGAAATCGGTAGGCTCAGCGGCCTCCGCCTTGCCGCCCGGAACGGTGACCATGGCCGCAATTACCGCAATTGCAGCAAGCACTGCGGTAAAGACCATCCACCCCTCTCGGGATATATTTCTTAATCTACTCATTCTTTCCTCTTCGAGCGGTACAAATACTTACATTCGTTTTCCTGTACAGCGAGTGTTTTCACTGAACAGAACCTGAAATTGAGACTTGAACACACTGCGGTTAATCAGGGTTTTGAACCCGAATTAGGATTAACTCTTATTGTGCTCTCAGGATAATATCACGGGAAAATTTAAGGCGCCAGCCAGAAAGCTTTATAAAAACCCACGTTATGCAGAATTTCCAATTCTTTAACCGCAGGTAGACGTACTTATTTTTACGGACAAGCCAGTGTTAAATACATATGTTCGATGTATTCTAAGCACCCCTTAAGGCCGGAGCGCTGCGTCAATGGCTTAATCAATACTAAGATTGGTTTTAACGAAACTCATGTAAACACTTCCGTACGCTGCGTTTTATCTAATCTTACGCAAATTTAAGAGGGCGGCTTGCATGCAATTTCATCGCATTACTCCAGAATTACCCACAGAAAGATGGTGTTACAGGAGTGGCTGGAGAGAGTTCGACAGGATACACATACATTCGACTCGATGGAGCTGCCGCAATCCTTAACGCTGTTGCCATTCACCTTCAAAAAGGTATATGTGAGCGAAAACTCTACCCAGGGTGGCCACAATCACACTTAGAGCCCCGAATAGGGACTGAGGGAGAATTAAGCAAAGAAAAATCCGCACGGGCGTCGGCAAGCGGATGCTTTACCGAGGCCGCAGTGCGGATCCTGGAATAGATTAGGCCTTAGAGAACGGCAGTAACCTCGTAGCCCTTCTCCTGCAGAAGCTGGGAAACTGCCTCAAAAGTATCGCCATCCTTGTCCGGGTTGTAGGTCTCCGGGTTCAGGGCAATATGGGCGGTGTCGCCTTCATAGCGGACGCTGATGAAGTCGTAGCCGACTTCGGCATGGGCGGCGTCGATAAGAGCCTGCACATCGTCGTTGTTACCCTGCTCAGCAACAGCAACCTGCTCCTGCTCAGGTGCCGGCGCAGCCTCCTGCGCCGGGGCGCCCAGGCCGAAGAAGCCCATAATCGTAGCTAGCAGGCCGCTCAAAAGCTTGATAATCCTTGAAGTAACTCCCTGTGTAGTGATACGCGGGAATAGGGCCCGCGAAAACTGAAAACTCTCTGTACTTAAAGCAATCTTAACTTTAGCTTAGGGTCTAGTTACATTCAACAGAGAACACCTTAATTCACCATGCCATGGCCTTGTGTGCGGTTAAGGTACGCTGAAACACCGCAGCGCCCGTGCTCCGTCTCAATGACGGGTCACGGGCGCTTTCGCTCAATTAGGGCTAAAGCCCTTAAAGGGACCAAGAGCTGGATAGGGTTAGCAACCTTTGTTTTCTGCTTGGAGGGCTAGAAGAAGCATCGTTCAGAGAGCCAGTTCAGCTGTGCTAGAGAGTGGGGCTCTCACACCACACTAATAAGGACTACGGCCTTACTGGTCTTCCATCACATCATGACGAATGATGGTCTGGTCGCGGCCCGGACCAACGCCGATATAGGAGATTCGGCAGCCAGACAGCTCTTCCAAGCGCAGGACGTAATCCTGCGCCTTCTGCGGCAGCTCCTCAAAGGTGGAGCACTCCGTGATGTCCTCATCCCAGGCCGGCATGGTCTCGAAGATGGGTTCGGCGTGGTGGAATTCGGACTGGGTAAGCGGCAGCTCGTCGTAGCGCTTGCCGTCGACGTCGTAAGCCACGCAGATCGGGATCTCGCCGATGCCGGTAAGAACGTCCAGCTTGGTCAAGAAGTAATCGGTAAAGCCGTTAACGCGGGTGGCATAGCGCGCAACAACGGAGTCGTACCAACCACAACGGCGCTTGCGGCCGGTGTTCACACCAATCTCGCCACCGGTGGTCTGCAGGTACTCGCCCCACTTATCAAAGAGCTCGGTGGGGAACGGGCCGGCACCCACGCGGGTGGTATAAGCCTTGATGATGCCCAGCGAGGTCTTGATGCGCGTTGGGCCAATGCCGGAGCCCACGGAAGCACCACCGGCCGTCGGGTTAGACGAGGTCACGAACGGGTAGGTGCCGTGGTCGACGTCGAGCATGGTGGCCTGGCCGCCCTCCATGAGCACGTGCTTGCCGGCCTCGAGGGCCTGGTTGAGCTCCAGCTCGGCGTCGATAACCATCGGGCGCAGGCGGTCGCGGTAGCTCAGGAAGTACTCCACAATCTGGTCCGCCTCGATGGCCTTGCGGTTGTACATCTTCACCAGCATCTGGTTCTTAATATCCAGCGCGGATTCCACCTTCTGGCGCAGGATGGACTCATCAAAGATGTCCTGCACGCGGATGCCAATGCGCGCAACCTTATCGGCGTAGGTCGGGCCAATGCCGCGGCCGGTGGTGCCGATAGCGCGCTTGCCCAGGAAGCGCTCCTGCACGCGGTCCAGGGTCTGGTGGTACGGCGCCACCAGGTGCGCATTGGCGGAAATCTTCAGGCGCGAGGCGTTCGCACCGCGGGCCTCAAGGCCATCAATCTCATCAAAGAGCGCCTCAAGGTTAATCACTACGCCATTGCCCAGCACCGGGGTGGCGTTCTCGGACAAAATGCCGGCCGGCAGGAGCTTCAGCTCGTATTTTTCGCCGCCTACCACGACGGTATGGCCGGCGTTATTACCGCCGTTCGGCTTGACCACGTAGTCAACCTTGCCGCCGAGGATGTCGGTCGCTTTGCCCTTGCCTTCGTCGCCCCACTGGGCGCCGACAATGACGATCGCTGCCATTGTTTAGTCACTTCCTCATAATTGAAGCCAAAATACTCTCCAACTTTACACTTTCCCGCCGCAAAAAGCCCGCGTAGCATTGTCCGCATGCGTTTTTTGTTCCTCCGTTGCGGCGCCCCGGGCGTGGCCATGCCTGCCGACGCCCACGACCTCTCCCCCATTCCTACCCGCAAAGAGCTCGCGCTTATCGACGCCTTCCTCAACCCCCTCCTCCCCACAGACCCCACTCCCTCGCTCGTTGACATTGCCGCGCAACCCGACGTCCGTCACCTCGGCGCCCCCGAGCCCGCCCCACAGGCCCCGCACCTAGTAGAGCCCGCCCGCATCGTCGTCGCCGGCTCCGACGCCGCCCTTTCGGCCGTGCTGACCCGCCTCATGCGCTCCGACCGCCTCTGGGCCGAGGTCGCTTTCATCCCCGTCCCCTCGGCCGCAGCCTCCGCCCCGTCCGCGGCCGCGCAGAACTGGGGGATTCCAACCGACTCGGCCGAGGCCCTCGACTTCGCCCGCACAGCTCCGGTTCGCCCTGCCCCGCTCATTCGCAATGACTCCGGCCTCGCCGTCGCCGGCTCCGCCACCATCTCCGACGCCTCCAATGGCTCATTCACCGGCGAAGTCATCATCGACGACCACACCCTAGCCGCCACTTCCCCCAAAACCTTCGGCGCGCGCCTCGTCCCGATGACCGACGCCCCCGGCATCCTCGCCGCCCGCGCCACCTCCCCCGTCGAGTCGCAGGGCCGCCTGCGCTCGCTCCTGCGCAAGCCAGGCCAGCTCGACCCCGAATCCGTCAGCACCGGCCGCGCAGTCCAGGCCGGCGGCCCACAGCTGCGCGTCATCGTCGATTCCGTCCCCCACAAGCGCCCGGTAACCCGCGTAACGTTCTACCGCCACCTGCGCGATCTCCAGATCGTCCGCCCTTAGCCCCAAGCGACGCCCTTGCCTCCGCGCGAGGACGTTAGCCCTCGCGCCCCCACACCTCCGGCGGGTAGGCCGGGTGCTGCGAGGTCGGCACGAGGTGCGCCACGGCCGACTCGCGCGAAAGCCCGCACACCATCAGCATGTCCACCACGATGGAGCGCGTCTGGCCCAGAATCATATAGGCCGATAGCGTGCCTTCCCTGTCAATGATGTCCAGCCCGGCGCGCCCGCCCACGATGCGCAGGCGCTGCACAAGTTCCGGAATTTCAATCGCCTCATCGTGCCCATGCTTCTTGCCCTGGCCGTAGAGCTCACTAATCGCGAGCATGATTTCAGAAAGCTCATCGAGCAACTCCACCTGCTCGTCCGAAACCTTGTCGCGGTCCTCTGTCAGGCCCAGCGCCTGGCGGGAGAGCACGCGCACGCCGCGGACCGCGTTATCCACCGGTAACAGGATGCGCTCCAGCGAGCGAATGCTGCGCCGTGAGGCCCACAACAGCGGCGAAACCTCCGAGGCCTCCTTGCCCGATTGCGCTGCGCTCAGCAGGGTATTGACGCTATTTTGCGTACCGCGCACCGCCTCGCGTGCGTCGCGGATAACGGCGGGGTCTTGGTGGCGGATGCCATAAGTGACGTCGGCAAGAATGCTCGAGGCAACCTTAAGCACCTTCGACACCTCGCGCCGCGCTTCCACCAACGGGGAATTGGGAATCAACGCAATGGTTATCAGGCCAATGCCCGAGCCAATCATCGCGTCAATCGCGCGGTGCAGGCCGCCCGGGCCCTCCGTGGGTGGGAAAATCGTGGCGATCAAAATCGCGCCAAAGACAATCTGGTTGGTCACCAGCGGCGACTTGGTCAAAAACGAGCCCACCACCAGGCCCGCGCCCACAATGAAGAAAATCTGGAACGGCCCCTGCCCCACTATCTGGAACAGCAGGTCGCCCACGGCCACGCCAATGATGCCGCCAATCGACATCTCCAGCGCCTTTTTCATCCTGTCCCCACCGGACATCCCCAGAATGATGACCGCAGAAATCGGCGCAAAGAACGGCTGCGGGTGCCCCACCACATCGCCGGCCACCCAGTACGCGAGCGCCGCGCCAATGGTCGCCTGGATGATGTAGACAAACCGCGAGCGGATGCGGTTGACCCGCGAGAGCACCGAGCGGTCAATCACCCGCAGCTTTTGCCGCGTTGAGACTCTTTCCTTCGCTTCCGACATGCCCTCCAGCATAGAAGACCGCCCTTACCATCGCCGCCGGCCCCGCGCATCTCGGCCGTCGGCTGGCTTGTGGATAGCTCTTGCCGACGCCCCCTTATCCCCCACCTATCCACAATTTTCCCCTCCCCGGCCGCGCACCGCTTGTTCGGCCCTCGAGTCCCCTTTAGCTTCGGCCGTGTGAACACCGAATTTCTCTTGTTATGCCGCCGCGGCGTCGATCTCGTCGCCGAATTTCAGGGCTGCTCCGAAGACTCGCTCCTCGAGGCCGGAGCCAGCCCCCTTCTGGCTGCCCAGCTCGCCCACCTGCAACACGTCTACTTCGGCCGCACGTCCAATAGCCGCAAGCAGCGCCTCGCCCGCGACGCCGCCCGAACCCGCGCTCACGACCTCGCCACACTCGATAGCATCGAGTCCTATACCCGCCGCGTGCGCGATACCAACCGTGCCTGGGACTTGCGCCTAGAACTGTGTCGCACCGAGGCCCGCCTCATCCCTTCTGTAGCCAAGAAGCTCCTCAAGCAGCTCAATCCGCCCCGTCGCCCCGAGCCCGGCGTGCGCTATACCCGCCGCCCCGACGGCCCCCACACCATCTCAATTACGGCCGATCCCACCGATATCGCCGATATCAAGGGCGTGC
Source organism: Corynebacterium tuberculostearicum (assembly GCF_030229345.1). Classification (GTDB taxonomy): domain Bacteria; phylum Actinomycetota; class Actinomycetes; order Mycobacteriales; family Mycobacteriaceae; genus Corynebacterium; species Corynebacterium tuberculostearicum_G. The sequence goes on from NZ_JASPGP010000008.1 coordinate 104,342, forward strand.
TCTCCTCGGTCAACAAAGATGATCCCCTCGCCGCCGCCAAGAAGGTCCTCCTCGAGGGCAACCCCGGCGCGCTGTCGGCCGTGCATACCAACGTCATCCTCACCCTAGACCAGCTCGACCGCATCGTCGCCGCGCCTGCCGACGCCGCCGATATCACCCTCCAGCTCACCAACGGTGCCCGCATAACCGGCGCGCAGCTCGTCGCCCGCGCTTTAGCCCAGCGCGGCTACGTCAGCCTGGTACACCCGGAGCACGGCCCGGTCAACCTGTACCGCACCGAGCGCATGGCCACGTGGAAACAGCGCATGCTCGCCGCAGCCGAGCACCCCGTGTGCGCGTGGCCGGGCTGCAATACGCCTGCCGACGACGCCCAAGTCCACCACCTCACTGCTTGGTCCGCCGGTGGGCCTACCAACCAAGAAAATCTGATCACCTTGTGCGCGCACCACAATGCCGTCAACCAAGACGACCCCTCCCGCCCCACCGAGCGCGGCCGCATGGTGCGCATCGATGGCCGCGTCGCCTGGGTACCGCCGTGGAGCAACACCCCACGCTTCGTCCCCAGCCCCGCTAGACCGCCAAACCCCAACCACAACCCCAGCCCTAGCCCCACACAAAACCCCTAACTGCACCGGCTGATCATCGAGCCCCCGCCCGGAACCACCCCGGCCGAAAGTACGAAAAAGCCGCCTCCCACGCGGGGGAAGCGGCTCATTCGGCATGCCTATATACGAGGCTGCCTCAACTCAAAGCAGTGTGGAGCAGCTAAGGGCAATTACTTGGAAATGGACTTGCCCACAGAGTGCAGGTCCTGGCAGGACTCGATGACGCGCTCGGACATGCTCTGCTCTGCCTTCTTCAGGTAGGAGCGTGGGTCGTAGGCCTTCTTGTTGCCAACCTCGCCGTCAATCTTGAAGACGCCATCGTAATTCGTCATCATGTGGCGAGCAATCGGGTTGGTGAAGGCGTACTGAGTATCGGTATCCACGTTCATCTTGATGACGCCGTAGCCCAGCGCCTCTTCGATCTTTTCCTTCTCGGAACCGGAGCCACCGTGGAAGACGAAGTCGAAGGCGTACTCATCCTCACCCAGGCCGAGCTTCTTCTGTGCCACCTTCTGGCCCTCGAGCAGGACCTCTGGGCGCAGCTTCACATTGCCTGGCTTGTAGACGCCGTGAACGTTGCCGAAGGTTGCGGCCAGCAGGTAGCGGCCCTTCTCGCCGGTGCCCAGGGCATCGATGGTCTTTTCAAAGTCCTCTGGGGAGGTGTAAAGGTTAGCGCCCGCCTTGGCCTGGACGCCGTCCTCTTCGCCGCCGACGACGCCGATCTCGGCTTCGAGGATGACGTGCGCGTTCTTAGCCTTTTCCAGCAGCTCCTGGGCGATGACCAGGTTCTCGTCGATAGGAATAGCGGAGCCGTCCCACATGTGGGACTGGAACAGTGGGTTCTCGCCGCGGTCGACGCGCTCCTGGGAGATGGCCAGCAGCGGGCGGACGAACTCATCGAGTACTTCCTTCTGGCAGTGGTCGGTGTGCAGCGCGATATTCACGCCGTAGTGCTTGGCGGCCTCATGAGCGAATGCGGCCAGTGCCTGAGCACCCTTGACCTTATCCTTCAGTGCCAGGCCGGAACCGAAAGCGGCACCGCCGGTGGAGAACTGGATGATGCCGTCGGACTCGGCCTCAGCAAAGCCCTTCAGAGCTGCGTTAATGGTCTCAGATGAGGTGCAGTTGATTGCTGGGAACGCGAAGCCGTTCTTCTTCGCGGTATCCAGCATCTCGTTATAGACCTCAGGGGTTGCAATTGGCATGAGTTTCCATCCTTAAAAAGTGGGTTTGTGGTCAAACACGTTCTAACAGCCAAGTATGCCCGTTTCACGGAATTTCTGCCGCAAAAACCATGTGACATTTTCAACCCAGTCATTTCCGGGACCAATCCACTCCGACAAGCGTGGGCTATTTAGCCATATTTCGCACCACGCGGGCGCAGGCCTCCATCAGCATCCAGCCGGAAAGCTGCACGGACAAATCGCGCTCATCTACGCGAATGATGCCGACCTTCTCACTCATGGTGCGCCGGCCGAAGCCGTAGTTATGCGGCAGGCGCGCATCGGACAGCCAGTCGGATCCGAAAATCGGCAGGCCGTCGACTTCGAGGCGGTGTTCCCACACCGACTCGGCCGAGGCCACCACCATGCGTGCGGCCAGCTTCTTCGTCGCACGGTTGGCGGGGGAATCGCCGGGCAGGCGCACCGCGACGTCGGCAAGATAGCGCATCAAAATACCTTTAAACAGGCCACCGTCACCATCGCCGGTCTCCCAGTCCACCACGCCCGAAGGCGTAGCCATGCCCGAAGCCACGGTCTGCACCAAGCCCCGGATGCGGATGATGTAATCCATCATCTCGGAAGCCATCTCGGCCTCGTACACGCTGTCGATCTGCTCCAAATCGCCCACGCCAGCCTTTTCCCGCAGCGCTAGCACGATTTCCAGGCACGCGCCGAGCACTACGCCCTGGCAGTAGGGGTGAATGTTTTTTACCACCTCAGGGCCGTCCATGCGCATGCGGACGCCGTCCATGATGTAGCCGTCGTCGTCAAGCAGGTGGTCATAGATCCAGTCAACGATGCGGCGCGCTTCCTCAATGCGCCCCATCCGCGCGAGCATGATGGCGCCCGGGCCGTTGGAGGGCACGTTCATGAAGTTCTCGCCCAGGCGCCACGGCAGCACGCCAAGCGTTTCATCGAGGCCTTCGTGGATATTGCGCTGCAGGGCCGCGAGACGCTTGGGCGTCTTTGCCTTCTTCAGGCCCTCCACGCGGCCGAAAGCCAGCGCGAGCCAGGCCTTGTCGTCGTAGTACTTATTCTTGGTCAGCTGCGCGAGGTTGCGGATGCGAATGCCGCGCAAGGTGTCATAGATGCGGTGGCGGCGCACCTTGGTGTTATTGCGCAGCGCCGCATCAACGAGGCAGTCCAGGTAGTGGGCCTGCCACCAGTAGTGCCAGTGGACAAAGAGCTTTTCCTTCGTCGTGGGCGGCCAGCTAACCACGGCAAGATTGGTGCGCGGCAGGCCCCATACGGAGTGCGCGTGGCGCTCGTTGATGGCGGCCTCTGCGAGTTCGGCGCGGTGGGCCCACTTTTCTTCCACGGTTCCTCAATCACTTCAGTCGCACGGGTAGATATAGCTAGTGTAACGATCTTCCTACCAGGAATTTGCCAGATCGGCGTGTTGGCGGATCCAGGCGTGCATGGCAATGCCGGCCGCGACACCCGCGTTGATGGAGCGGGTGGAGCCAAATTGGGCGATGGAGCAGGTCATCACCGCGGCGTCTTGGGCCGCTTGCGTCACGCCGGGGCCTTCCTGGCCGAAGAGCAGCAGGCTGCGCTCCGGCAGCTCGGCCGTTTCCAGGGGCACGCAACCGGGGGTGTTGTCGATGGCAACGACGGTAAGGCCCTCCTCGGCCGCCCACGCAATAAGCTTTTCGACGCTCTCGTGGTGCATCAAGTGCTGGTACCTATCCGTGACCATTGCCCCGCGGCGATTCCACCGGCGGCGGCCGACGATGTGCACGGTATCGACGGCGAAAGCGTTGGCGGTGCGCACGACGGTGCCGATATTGGCATCGTTTTCGAAGTTCTCGATGGCGATGTGCAGGCTATGCCGGCGCTTATCGATGTCCTCTTTGATAGCTTCCCTACTCCAGTAACGGTAGGCGTCGACGACGTTGCGGCGGTCGCCTTCGGCGAGCAGCTCTGGGTCGTATTTCGCGGCCTCCGGCCCTTGCGGCAGCGGACCTTCCCAGGGGCCTACGCCATGGCGACCCTCGTTCCACTCGGTCGGCCCCTTGGCCTCGTCCGGTTTGGCCTCGTCCGGCTTGGCCTGGTCGGCCGCGCGGTCTGGGTTAGGCGAGGTCAAGGTCGCCCAAGCCCAGCAGGGAGCGGTACTCGAGGCCTTCTGCGGCGATGACGTCGCCGGCACCGGTCTCGCGGTCCACGACGGTCGCCACGCCCACGACCTCGGCGCCGGCCTCGCGCAGCGCGGCCACGGCGGTCATCGGGGAGTTGCCGGTGGTCGTGGTGTCCTCTACGACGAGGACCTTCTTGCCTTCTACGTCGGCGCCCTCGATGCGGCGCTGCATGCCGTGCTTCTTGGCTTCTTTGCGCACGACGAAGGCGTCGATATCGCGGCCCTCGGCATGCATGATCGAGGTAGCAACCGGGTCGGCGCCGAGAGTCAGGCCACCGACGGCCGCGAAATCCCAATCTGCGGTCAGCTCGCGCAGCAGGGCGCCGATGAGGCGGGAGGCCTCGTGGTGCAAGGTAGCGCGGCGGAGATCCACGTAGTAATCAGCTTCCTTGCCCGAGGACAGGGTCACCTTGCCGTGGACGACGGCCAGTTCCTTGACCAGTTCAGCGAGGCGGGCCTTCTTCTCAGCGTCCAGGTTCTGGGCGTGCGTGTTCTGGGCGTTGGTGGTGTGAGAATCCACAGTCATTTGCTCCTTGTCGTGATTCGTGGGCGGCGGCCGGCCGCCCGTATCGGACTCTAGGCTACTCTCCCCGGCGCGGGTCCGATTCCTCGGCCGCGGACTCGCTTGCCGGGTTGGGGTCGACTGGGTTGGGGTCGACTGGGTTGGGGTCGGCCGCGCGGGGGCCGTCGGTGGTGGAGTCGGCGGAGGGGCTGTCGAAGATGGAGGCGGCGCGGAACTGCTGGCGCGGCAGGCGGGCGGTGTGGGAATCGGGGGTGGGGCGCTCGCGGCCGTCGGCAATCGCGTCTACTTCGTCGCCGCCGAGGGCGCTGTGCTCGACCGGACCGCGGGTTTCAGAGTAGGCCCGAGACGGCATCTGCAACGGCTCCTCCGGCCGTTGAATGACGGGTCGTTCGAATTCGGGCGCGCCGGCGGTCGGCGTGCCGCCGACGGCCTCGACGATGGGCTGGGCGGGAATCTCGCGGGCTGGGTCCAATTCCTCGAGGCGCACCACGTGGGTGGCCGAGGAACGCGGTGGGAGGACGCGGGCGGCGTCGGCAAGCAGGGCAAGAGGCGGCAGCATCGCGTCCCATTCCGCGGAGCGCGCCTGCTTTGTTGTCTGCGCCAGGACCCACTCGGTTTCCATCCACAGTGCGGTAACGGATTCTGGCATTTGCTGCAGGGCAACATGCACACGCTCGTCGACCATGCGCTCGGTCACGGCGCTATCCGAGGAATACACATCGAAACCCTCGATGGTCATCGCCAACAGCAGGTCCTCGGAGGCCTTCGCGTCGTCGCGGTCGAAGCGACGGAAATCCACGACCATGTCGGAGGCCGCTCCGGTACGCATGGCCATGACGTTGACGCCATCGATATCCATCAACAGCATCTCGTGGCCGTAGACGTTGCCGGCGACAATGTCTTTGGGCGCCGCGCCCGTGGAGGCCACTCCTCTGGTCCATTCGTCTACGAGGTAAGGGTCGGCCTTCATGAATTCAAAGCCCTTGGCTTCCGCCCAATTGCGGCGCTCACGGCGCATCGTTCCTGGCAGAACCGGCCGATGGCGGGCGTGCGGCTTGGAAGGCGCGGGGTGCTTGCTCGCGGTCTCGTGGCTCGGCTGGTGATCCGGTTCGGGGGCCAGTTCACGCTCGGTGGTCGGCTCGGGTTCGTCGGTTGGCTCAGGTTCTTGCTGGGGCGGGGTCTCGGACGTGGGCTCGGGTGTGGGTTCCGGCGCGGGAGCTGGCGCAGCTGCTTCGGTGGCTGGGGTGGCCGGGTCAGCGGCAGGGGCGCGCTCGGGGGCCACGCTCGAGGCCGAATCGGCAGGCTCGACCGGGGCAGTGTTTTCGGGTGCGGCGTCGGAGGATGCAGAGTCCGTCGGAGTGGGGTCTGCGGGGGTGGGATCCGCAGAGCTGGGGTCCTCAGAGCTGGAGTCTGCGTCGGCGGAGGGTGTAGGGGTGGAGGTGCGCTGTTTGCCGTCGTAAAGCAGCAAGGCACCGCCGGCAATGCCGAGAAGAACCGCGAGAGCAAGGATTAGAAAAGCCATCACCCCACGATAGTAGTAGGAACGAGCAAGCCCTCAGCGCTCGGCGCGCGGACGCGCGAGGCTGAGGGCGAAGGCGAGGGGCGGGCTGGGGCGATTAGCCGTTGACGGTGAGGCGGTCGCCGCGCTCTACGGGGTTGTGGGGGTTGGCGGACCACTGGGACCAACCGCCGACATAGTGGCGCAGGCCCGTGAAGCCGGCGTCTTCCATGGCGGCAAGGGCGAGGGCGGAGTGGTTGCCGGAACCGGAGTAGATGATGGCGCCTTGGACGTTGTCGGGGGTGAGGCCGGCGTCGAAAAGCACTTCGCGGATTTCGCCCGCGGACTTCCAGGTGCGCAGGCCATCGTTGTGGAACAGGCGCTCTGGCACGTTGACGGCGCCGGGGATGTGGCCGGCCTTGAGGTCGAGGTTCTCGCGGCGGCCGGCGAAGCGGTTGCGGGTGCGGGTATCGATGAGCAGGCCATCGTGATTGCGCACGTCATCGATGGTGGCCACGGGCATCTGGCCCGGGTTAACCTCGGCGGTGGCACCGACGGCGAAGTTGCCGGGGCCGGTCAGCGTGGTATAGCCCAGGTGTCGCCAATTGGCCAAGCCGCCGTCGAGGATGCGGACGTTTTCTAGGCCGGCCCAGCGCAAGGTCCACCACGCGCGGCCGGCGAAAAGGCCACGGCCTTCGTCATAGACCACGACGGGGCGGTCCTTACGGATTCCCCACTGGCGGAAGTGCTCCTGCAGCTTATCCGGATCCGGCAGCGGGTTGCGGCCTACCTGGGAGCCGGGCAGGCCGGCGAAGGAATTGGCGGTATCGCTAAACAGCGCCGTCGGGATGTGCAGGGAGGTAAATTCGTTGTAGCTCTGGCGCAGCTGCGGCTGCCAGTGGGTGGCCAAGAGGGTGAAACGCTCGCCGTGATAAATGGATTCGCGGAGTTCTTGCGGGGAGACCAAAATGCTCATGCCCCCGAGTCTAAGGGCATGAGCAGGATTTGGCGCGGCGGGCGCTGCGCGGACGACTAGCGGGCGGCGATGTCTAGTTCGGCGCCGCCATCGGCGACGTCCACGTGGACGGTGTCGCCATCAACGATATCGCCGGCCAGCAGCTTCTTGGCGAGCTTGTCACCAATGGCCTGCTGGATGGTGCGGCGCAACGGGCGGGCGCCATAGGCCGGGTCGTAGCCGCGCTCAGCCAGCCAGGACTTGGCGGAATCCGAGACCTGCAGGGTCAGGCGGCGGGCTTCGAGGCGCTCGGACAGGCCGCGCAGTTGGATGTCGACGATGCCGCGCAGGAGCTCCTCAGAAAGGGGCTCGAACATAACTACGTCATCGAGGCGGTTGATGAATTCGGGCTTGAAGGCCTTCTTCACCGCGTCCATGGTCTCCTCGCGGGTGCCGCCGGCGCCCAGGTTGGAGGTCAGGATGATGACGGTATTGCGGAAGTCGACGGTGCGTCCTTGGCCGTCGGTAAGCCGGCCTTCATCCAGGACCTGCAGGAGGACGTCGAAGACGTCGGGGTGGGCCTTTTCTACCTCGTCGAAAAGCACGAGCGTATAGGGGCGGCGGCGCACGGCCTCGGTGAGTTGGCCGCCGGCTTCGTGGCCGACGTATCCCGGAGGGGCACCGACGAGGCGGGAAACGGAGTGCTTCTCGCCGTACTCGGACATATCGATGCGCACCATGGCGGATTCATCGTCGAAGAGGAAGTCCGCCAATGCCTTCGCCAGCTCGGTCTTGCCCACACCGGTGGGGCCGAGGAAGAGGAAGGAACCGGTCGGGCGGTTGGGGTCGGCCACGCCCGCGCGGGAGCGGCGCACGGCGTCCGAAACCGCGGTGACGGCTTCCTTCTGGCCGACCACGCGGTTGCCCAGCACGGATTCCATGTTGAGCAGCTTCTCGGTCTCGCCCTGTAGCATCTTGCCGGCTGGGATGCCGGTCCAGGCGGAAACGACCTCCGCGATGGTGTCCGGGCTTACCTCCTCATCGAGCATCGTATTGCGTTGCTCGGCGGCCTTGACCTCCGCGGCCGCGAGATCCTTTTCCAGCGGTGGGATCTTGCCGTAGTTGATCTCAGAGGCCAGTGCGAGGTCGCCGTCGCGCTCGGCGATTTCAGCTTGGCGGCGCAGGTCATCGAGTTCTTCCTTGATGTTTTGGACATCGTCGATGGCCTTCTTCTCGTTAGCCCAGCGGGCCTTGAGCTCGCCGAGCTTCTCGCGTTGGTCCGCGAGCTCGCCCTGCAGGGTGGCCAGGCGATCCTGGGAGGCGGCGTCAGATTCCTTCTTCAGCGCCAGCTCTTCGATCTCCATGCGGCGAACGATGCGCTCGAGTTCGTCGATTTCCTGTGGGGAGGAATCGATCTCCATGCGCAGGCGGGAGCCTGCCTCATCGACGAGGTCGATGGCCTTATCCGGCAGGAAGCGGTTGGTGATGTAGCGGTTGGATAGCTCGGCGGCCGAGACCAGCGCGGAGTCCATGATGCGCACGCCGTGGTGGACCTCGTAGCGCTCCTTCAAGCCACGCAGGATGCCGATGGTGTCTTCCACGGAAGGCTCGGCGGCGTAAACCTGCTGGAAGCGGCGCTCGAGGGCGGCGTCCTTTTCGATGTACTTGCGATATTCGTCCAAGGTGGTGGCGCCAACCAGGCGCAGCTCGCCGCGGGCCAGCATGGGCTTGATCATGTTGCCGGCGTCCATGGAACCGTCGCCAGTAGCGCCGGCGCCGACGATGGTGTGCAGCTCATCGATGAAGGTGATGATCTCGCCCTCGGAGGACTTAATCTCATCAAGCACGGCCTTCAAGCGCTCCTCGAATTCGCCGCGGTACTTCGCGCCGGCGACCATGGAACCTAGATCAAGGCTGATGAGGGTCTTGCCCTTGAGGGACTCGGGGACGTCGCCAGCCACGATGCGGCGGGCTAGACCCTCCACGATGGCGGTTTTGCCCACGCCGGGCTCGCCAATGAGCACCGGGTTATTCTTCGTGCGACGGCTGAGCACCTGGACTACGCGGCGAATTTCCTGATCACGGCCGATGACCGGGTCAATCTTTCCCTCGCGGGCACGCGCGGTGAGGTCCGTGGCGTACTTTTCTAACGCCTGGAACTGGTCCTCTGGGTTCTCAGAGGTCACCTTGGCGGCACCGCGGACGGAGGGGAAGGCGCCCTTGATGGCGTCATAAGTAGCACCGCGGCCGGTAAGCAGCTCGGCGGCGTCGGTCTTGGAGCCAGCAATAGCGGCGAGCAGGACCTCGGTGGAGACGAATTCATCGCCCAGTTCACCGGCCAACTCCTGCGACTTGGTCAAGACATTAAGTCCATCGCGGTTAAATTGCGGATTGGCCATATTGGCGCCCTCCGCCTGCGGATACGAGTCAACGAGCTCGCGGGCTTCTTTGAGCACGGTATCCGGATCTACGCCAGTGGCTTTAAGTACTGGCGCGGCGATGCCGCCTTCTTGGCTAAGAATGGCCGCCAACAGGTGGGCGGGGCGGATATCCGGATTGCCATTAGACGAGGCGGTTTGCAGGGCCTCTTGCAGGGCTTCCTGTGTTTTAGTGGTCGGGTTAAATGAGTTCATGTGTGCGTTGCTCCTTCTAAGTTTTATTCACCCCACTGTAGGGCTTCACTTAGCACAACGCACCCAAAGTTGAGTCTATTCCACTCAACCTATGGGAGGTTTTTGTCCACCAACTGCAGACCATGCGCCACCGCAAAGAAGGAAGAGGTCAACGCCTGGGAGAAGAGACCCCACTTCAGGTCATCCTCGTACTCCCTGAAGTCTCCCAAAGCGCACAGATGGGATACGCCGTCAGCACCCGCCCACATGGCCAAGGCACTCAAGTAAACCAGCTGATCTGTCGGCTGAATTCCTGCCTCCATAATGAATTCGCGCAAAAGCTTCATCATGATGGCAAAATTTTCCGTCATACCTTCATGCGGGCTGCCGTCACCGCTATGCGGAACGATCGACCCATTAGCCAGGCCGATAACCGCGCAGAACCGTTCAGTATGGCGAATCGAAAAATTGAAATATACAGAGGCCACGATATGAAGGCGATCCACAATGGCGGTATCCGCCGGCAAAGAACCGATTGCCTTTTCAAACATCTCGGCCATTTCCAAGGTCACTCGCTCTTCGGCATACTCCCGCAGCGCGAAGTCATTGTCTATCACAGAGTTGAGAAAATCCGTAGTGGTATTCAGCTCTTGAGCCACCTGTTTGAAGAAGGAACGACTAACGCCTTCTCGAGCCGCCACGTGGAGCGCCGTTTCAATAATTAGATCCTTGGCCTTTTCAAACTCCAAGGACTCAACGCTCTGAGGGGCAACGAGTGGACGAGCTTCCCACTGCCCCATTGCCTGCTCTACAATTTCGCGCGCGGAATACATAATTGGCCGACGCTCTGGAATATCTTTGGTGGCAAACCAATCAATAATCGCTTCCAATACCAACTGGACAGTCTGCCTCAGGTTGGCAATGCGAATGACCGAATGCTGGAAACGGACTACGCCCTTGGTACTGAGATGGCTTAGGCCATGAATAATTGACCAGATTGCAAGAGCAATGCGACCAATATCGCCAAGGGCAATATCTTCACCCACAACGGCGCCCTGTTCTTGAGCCAGTTGCTTCAGCACGTTTACTACGAAATCTGCGCCCGAGTTTCCAGTATGCGTACCTTTGGCCATATTGCATACCTGAACATCGTCCAAGGCCGGGTATCTCTCAAAGAGATAGCCATAAAGCTCTGGCTGTTCCTGGCAATAGAAGAAATACCCTTCACCCAAGGCCTTCAAAATCTCTGCGGCACCCGCACCTTCGGGAAGGTGGTCCACCACTTTTTCCATGTAATTGGTTAAACGCCAATCCAGAAAATTGGGCATCGCATCAAGGATCTCTGAGCTGGAAGAGAACTCTTCCTCAATATCCGAGAGCGGGCGCTGCAAGGATTTTGCAACTTCCCCCAAGGTTACTGCAGGTTCACCTCGCGTCCCAGCGATATCTAAGGCCGCTTCCAAAATTTCTACTCGCGCGGAAGCGCCGTCCAGCTCATACATTTAGTTCCTCATCAAGACAGAGATTGATTCCCTGAAATTATAACAAATTCTAAGGTAAATCAATACCTGCTAATGGTTAACGCTTCAAGTGACTCCAGATTTTAAATGTGAACAGTAGTAACAGCAGGGTCAACCCTCCAGAAAGGTCAATGCAATCATTATTTGTTTATATAAACATAGCCTGAGAATACTTAACGTTTAGCGGTTTTTCTTAACCTTCTACACCGAGGGTCGGCAGTGCAGGAGTCAAGATTTCGGCTGTCAAGACACACTTAGAAGGCACAGTCTTGATAAGAAGGCCCCGCCACAGGTTCTGCAGCGGGGTTGGCAAGGGGGCGTCGGCAAGCACGGCTATGCCTGCTTCTGACCTACATGGCCGATGCCCTCTTGGAAGATAGTGCCGCGCGGCGGCATAAGGCGCATGGATTTGAAGGCAATGTAGACGCCGATGGAAATGGCCAGGGAAATGGCACCAAAGAGGCCGGTGAATCCGTACATGACGGCCATGGGTGCGATGATGGTCCACGAGATTTCGAAGGGACCGAAACCGATATAGGCCATGCCGTATTCGGACAGCGTGCCGGACTTGAGCTTAGGATCCACAATCTTGAGGATGGCGATGCCGGTGGCCACGGTGGCGGTGGCCCAGCCCCAGCCAAAGATGCCACGCTCAATCCAGCGTTCACCAAAGAACTCGGCCGGGAACCACAGCAAGAAGAACACGCAGAAGATGGTGCCCAGGACGAAGAGCAGGAGAAGTGCCTGCCAGTAGGAGGCAATAGCGGCCGGGACAATGGCGGCAACACCGAAGGCAATGAGGTAGTCCGTGGCCGCGCCGGAGATGGAAGAAATGGAGTCCTTATCCAAGTAATCCTCTGCGCCGACGAAGTTCATGAGCGCACGGAAGAAAAGGCCCACCACCATGGACATAGCAAAGAGCGGCACGGAGACGTTTTCCCAGATGCTGCTCAGGCCCTGGTTGATGCCGTAAGCGGTCATCACGGTCAGGATGATGAATCCGAAGTGCAATGCGAGCGGCTCGATGGAGGAAGGGTTGGTAGTAGCGCGGCCGAGCGACGGGCGCTCATCGATGTTTTTGATGTAGCCGCGGCGCAGCTCTTCCGGCAGCTCCTTCGGCACGTGGGAGACCTTGCCCTTGCGGATGCCCCAGTTGCCGGCGATCACGCCGCCGATGATGGCGGCCAGCGTGCCGACGGTCGCGGAGGTAAAGCCCAGCGAGGAGGCTGCATCGGCGCCCACGCCCTCGAGCGCGCCACCCACGGCCGCGGCGGTACCGAAGCCGCCGGTAAAGCCGACGGGCAGCATCATGCCGAACCAATTCGGGGTATCGAAAAGCGGCGCAAAGAGGAAGAGGCCCAGCACGATGAACAGGCCCCACTGGCCGGTGAACATCATGGTGGAATAGCCCCACATATTGCGCGCGCCCTTGCCCATGTTGCCGCCCACTTCCATGGAGTAGGCCATAGACGCAAAGACCACCGCGATGAGGATGGAGGTGTAGTCACCCAAATTATCGGAGAAGTTGATCCAGCCCAGCACGTTTGGACCTACCAGCAGGCCGATGAGGCCGGCGGTAATAGGGGCAGGCAGCAGCAGGTCCTGGAAGATGAACTTCACCTGGTGGCGCAGGACGTTGCCGATGACCATGAGCAAAGAAATCCAGCCCACATCCAACATGAGCGTATAAGCGGAAAAATCTTCCATGAGGACCCTTTCTAGCTGTGCAATTATGGCGGCTTGCCCCCGTTAGAGGGCAGACGGATAGGGAATACAATACCTTCCAACAAGTGAGCCACAACATAGGATCCCTTTTTCACCCCCGCTTACTATGTGAGGCGTGGCTTCTTACCTCAGCATCGTGATCGGCAGTGCCGCCCTCGACCTATGACTGGGACTCTGGTTCCAGCCGCATATGCAGGATGGGATAGGGCCTGCCATCGGCATCGGTCTCGTCTCGGCCGGTGATAGCGAACCCGTAGCTGCAGTAAAGGCCCACGAGCTCGCTGTCCAGTTCGGCCCCGCAGAGTTCTACCGCGGGAAAGTAGTGGGGAATGAGGTTTTCTTCGATGCGTTGGCAGTCCTACTCAGCAAGAAAATCGTGGGTAGCGTCTACCGCGCTGCCCCATTCCGCCCATGGCGCGCATTAGGATGGTCAAACATGTGGGAATTGGGCGAGCATTTTCGAAATTACGCAGACGAGTACCGCGATGCGGTGCACGAGCATTTTTTTAACGCGGTGCCTGAATCCCGGCAGATTTTTGCCCTGTCGATGCGCGATACCCATACCTCGATGGTGCCTGCGCTGGCATGGGTGATTGAGCATACGGAGCCTGGGGAGCCCCTGCTTGCCGACGTCTCCGCAAAGCTCACCCAGCTCGCCCGCGATCACCGCCGGCATGGGTTTCCGGCCGAAATCTATGCCCGCTTCGACGATGCCCTCGTGGCGGGACTGCGGGTTTTGGCACTGACGCAGTATCAATACAACTTTGCCTGCGACGTCATCCACCAGGTATGCGCCACGATGGCCGACGCCGCACGGGAGTCCGACGCCGCCGGCGAAGCACCGGCGCACTCGGCGCAAGTGGTGGCGGTGGATCACCCCACTCGCGAGACGTCCATTATCCGCGTGGAGGCTGGCCTGGCTGTGCCTTATCAACCGGGGCAGCACTTTCCGGTGACCACGCAGTACCTGCCCGGGCAATGGCGGATGCTCACCCCTGCGCAGCCTAGCGACGGAACCGGCCAGGTGGTCTTTCATGTCTCCACCGCGGGCGAGGCTTCCCGGTCCCTCGCGCACGCGCAGCCCGGCGATTGGTGGACCTTAGGCCAGCCCGCCGGCGGCATTAGCCTCCAGAACGCCGGCGCAGGTGAACTGGTCATCATTGCCTACGGCACCGGCTGGGCCACGGCTCGCTGCGCGGCGCTCGCCGCGCTGGACGATATAGACCGCGGCCGAGTACCGCGCCTGTTTGCCGTGGCGGGCAGCCCCGGCGCCCACTATGACACCTACTTCCAGCAGAACCTGGCAGCCCTTGGAGTACCGGTGCGCCGTATCGTGCGGGAAGAAAAAGACCCGTGGTTGCTCAATGCCCGCGAATTGGCGCCCGGCGCCGACTATGTAGTCTCCGGGGAACCGACCGATGTAGTAGTCAACGAGGTGGAGTTATCCACAGGCGCTCCCCCGCGCTTCTTGCTCGTCGGACCGGCCGACGAGGTTGTGGAGGGTGAAGAAGGGTTGGTTCAAAGGGGCGTCGGCAAGCAGCAGATCGACGTCCTTAGCTGGGGCCGCGACGGGCGCTGGCAGCCGGAAGACTACGCGGCGCTGGCCTAGTCCGCAGTGGGCACAACCGGCAGGGCGCGGCGGGTTTTCGCTACCTCATTCGGATCGATGTCGGCATAGAGGATGTCATCCTCGTAGCCGGCCTCGGCCATGCGCACGCCATTCGGATCAACGATGGTGGAATGGCCAATGCCCGTTGGTCCGGAAGGATTGCCCGCCTCAGCGTCACCGCCTGGGCGCGACTGGCCGGCCGCGAGGATATAGCTGGTGGAGTCCAAGGCACGCGCGGCCGTGAGCAGGCGCCACTGCTCCAGCTTTCCGGGGCCATCCGCCCAACTCGTGGGCACTACAATGAGTTGCGCGCCCTGGCTGGCCAGCTCCTTAAACTGCTCCGGGAAACGGATGTCATAGCAGGTGGCTACGCCCACAATAAGGTCATCCACGTCGAAGGCCACGAGCGATTCGCCGGCCAAGACCGTATCCGATTCGCGGTAGTCAAAGGCATCATAGGTGTGGATTTTGTCGTAGCCGCCCAGCACGCCAGGGCCTGCAATGAGCGCCGTATTGGTTACGCGATTAATGGTCTTGCCGTCGCGCTCCACGGTATCGGCTGGGCAGAACATGCCGGCGACGACGGTGACCTCGAGCTCCTCTGCGAGCGCTTGGATCGCCGTGGCGAACGGGCCTTCGAGCGTCTGTGCCTGTTCATCGAGGCGCCCGGAGCGGAAATTCTGCGCCGTGGCCTCCGGCAGCACGATTAACCGCGCCCCGTTTCCGGCCGCCTCACGGATCTTGGAAAGGGCCAGTTCCTGGTTTTCGGTGATATTTCCGGTGGACGTTAACTGCACTGCTGCTACCTTCATGCCTCCCAAAATAATGAAGCAGGGCAAAGTTATCCACAGGCTGCGCCTTTACCCCTAGCGCGGCGTTGTGTGGTCCTTCAGGCTTAGGGGCATGAGTTATGTAGAAATTCCCACGCACCTGCCCGATTACGTCCGCTCCCTCATGGCGCGCCCTCCGCTGCCACCGCCGACGGCCGCGCTCGATACCGCCTGCCGCACCGCGGCCGCACTAGAGCGAGCCCGTGCCACCTGGTCCAGCGCCGTGGCTGCAACGGAGGACGCCACGGCCGGACAATTGCGCTCCATTGAGGCCTTCCTCGACACTGCCGCCGGGGTGGATTCCCGCCTGGGCCAGGCATTGGGAGATGCGCGATGACCCTATCCGTGGCTTTAAGACATGGCGCCAGTATCTTGCATAGCGAACGCGCTGAACTGCGATTTCGTGTTATAGATGCACACCAGGATTGGCGTGGCCTATCACTGGGTGGCCCCGCCGGTGACGCCGCCCGCACCAGTTTGGCGGGCTACACCGACTGGCTCGCACAACCCCTGCACCAGATGGAGGAGGTTGCCACCACCCTTGAACTCCACGCGGACCTACAGGCCCGCCGCGAGGAACTCGAGGACCGCATCATTGCATTTCTGGGACAAGTAGATGAGCGCAGCGGGGTAGCAGCCAGCACGGCTGGGCTGTTGTTGAATCAGGTGCGGGCGCTGGGCGATTCCCTCGATTGGTTGTGCGCCCAAGAGATCGATGCGCTGTGTACACCTGCTGGGGTGGAACCACCCGCCCGGTTCGAGGATTTTTCCGATCTTCCGTTGGATGCAGTCCACGAAATCAACCTCGCCCAAGCCAGCGAGCACGTCTCTCAGCTAGCCGCGCAGAACCCAGATATGCGGGTGCTAGAAACTAGTGAAGGACGGCTCGTAGCCATGGTGGACCCCGGCGGCTTCCGGACTACGCCGGCATCGCTTACCACCTTTGTGGAAGGAGTTCACTCCTCCGATCCAGAAACCTGGCAGCGCGCGGTGGACCGCGGCCGCAATCTAGCCAAGGCCAGCGGCGGCCCGGCGGTGGTGTGGTTGGGCTACCAGGCGCCATCCTCCCTACCCCGTGCGGTCCACGCCACTCCTGCGAAAACTGCCAGCCAAGAACTCGCCCGGTTTCAGCGCTCGCTCGGTACACGCTATCCGCAGGCCAAGCGCACCGTTGTGGGATATTCCTATGGTTCTGTTGTCACCGGGCACGCCGCAAAGCAGGAAAGAATTGCTGATGACGTAGTGCTCGTCGGCAGTCCCGGCACGGGCGCTGACCATGCCTCAGAACTGCATGGCCGCATCTGGGCGGCCACCAACGCCAACGACCCCATCGCTATTACGACGGGGCCTCACGCCGGCATCCATGGCCCCGATCCGACCATTGATACCTTTGGTGCCACTCCCCTTCCTGGTGCGGATGGCCTCCCTGGCGATCATGGCACCTATTGGGAGGACCGACAGTTCTTGCGTGGCCTAGGCCAAGTGGCACGCGCGAACTAATCCGAGGGGTACGGACTTTAGAAGAGGCCGGCCGGCTGATCCGAATAGGAGACCAACATATTCTTAGTCTCCTGATAGTGGCCCAGCATCATCAAGTGGTTCTCACGGCCAAGGCCAGATTCCTTGTAGCCACCAAAGGCGCTGTGCGCTGGGTAGTCGTGGTAGTGATTGACCCACACGCGGCCGGCCTGGATATCGCGGCCTGCACGGTAGCAGATGTTTTGGCTGCGCGACCATACGCCGGCACCAAGGCCGAAGTTGGTGGCGTTAGCGATTTCGATCGCCTCGTCATAGTCCTTGAACGTAGCTACGGAGAGCACCGGACCAAAGATCTCTTCCTGGAAGATGCGCATGTCGTTATTTCCCTTAAACACGGTGGGCTCGATGTAGTAGCCCTTTTCTAGGCCCTCCACCTTGTTCACGTGGCCGCCAACAAGGGTCTCCGCACCTTCTTGCGGACCAATCTCCAGGTACTGCTTGATCTTGTCCATCTGCTCCTGGGAGGCCTGCGCGCCCATCATGGTTTCGGTATCGAGCGGGTGACCAATCTTAATCTTCTTGACGCGCTCAACGGCCAGTTCCAAGAACTTATCTGCAATCTCTTCGTGCACCAGTGCGCGAGATGGGCACGTGCAGACCTCGCCTTGGTTAAGGGCAAACATGACAAAGCCCTCCACGCACTTTTCCAGGTAGGAATCGTCTTCATCCATGATGTCTTTGAAGAAGATGGACGGGGATTTGCCACCTAGCTCCAAAGTGACGGGGATGACCTTGTCAGCGGCGGCCTTGTTGATGATCTTGCCCACCGGGGTAGAGCCGGTGAAGGCGATTTTGGCAATGCGGTCAGAACCGGATAGTGCCGCACCGGCTTCATCACCTAGGCCATTGACGATATTGAGCACGCCTGCAGGAAGAAGATCACCGATGATATCGATGAGCAACAAGATGGATGCTGGGGTTTGCTCAGCCGGCTTCATGACAATGCAGTTTCCAGCAGCCAGCGCTGGCGCAATCTTCCAGGCGGCCATGAGCAACGGGAAATTCCACGGGATAATCTGGCCTACGACGCCGAGCGGCTCATGGTAGTGATAGGCCACGGTGTCCTGGTTGAGCTGGGACAGGCGGCCCTCCTGGGCGCGGATGGCGCCAGCGAAGTAGCGGAAGTGATCCACAGCTAGCGGAATATCAGCGGCCAGAGTTTCGCGTACGGCTTTGCCGTTCTCCCAAGTTTCCGCGACCGCAATCTTTTCCAGGTTTTCCTCGATGCGGTCCGCAATGCGGTGCAGGAGCAACGCACGCTCGGCCGGGGTGGTTTTACCGAAGGTTTCGAAGGCCTTTTCCGCGACATCGATAGCCAAGTTGATATCGGCTTCTTTACCGCGAGCTACCTGGCAAAATACCTCGCCGTTTACCGGACTGATGTTGTCCATATATTCACCATCGACGGGCGCCACCCATTGGCCGCCGATGTAGTTGTCATAGCGTTCGCGGTAGTCAACGATGGAGCCTTCGGTTCCGGGGGCTGCATACAGGGTCATGGTGCGTGTCCTTTCCTGGAGAAATTTACAGGCGGTGGTGTTGTACAGCACTATTTACTACTGATGTGTTACACATCACCCGCTCGCTAGTCATCCTAACCCGAAACTTTGCAATGCGCACTGATTACGGTTGCCCCCTTTGCAAAATTTCACATGCCACCGCGGGCGGATTCTAGTGGTCGTGGAAACACTTCTTATGTTTCGGTTGAGTTTATCAGTGCGGCCATTTTCTCGGCTGGTG
>NZ_JASPGP010000009.1:0-117839 GCF_030229345.1 Corynebacterium tuberculostearicum
AAGTGCTCTGATGACAGGCCAAACTCGCGCGCAAGATCCATCGCTGTCTCACCAGAAAGGTGGCGTTGGACAACTTCGGTCTTGATTTCGAACGAATACTGCTGCTTAGTCGGTTTTTCCACAAGACATAGTCTGCCATGCAGCTTAAACCGACGACAGAGCATACGGGCGGCGTATGTGGAGACACCAAGAGCAGTAGCAGCGGCACGATAGCCCACGCCTTGCTCAAATAGTTCAACCAACTGCTCCCGCTGATGCTCACTCACCAAACTTCGAGCTCTCAATGAAAACTACTCCCCACTAATCGGAAACTGATTTCTCAGTCCAACTAATGGGGAGCAG
Organism: Corynebacterium tuberculostearicum; assembly: GCF_030229345.1. GTDB lineage: Bacteria > Actinomycetota > Actinomycetes > Mycobacteriales > Mycobacteriaceae > Corynebacterium > Corynebacterium tuberculostearicum_G. Next base: position 343 of record NZ_JASPGP010000009.1, read on the forward strand.
TTCACGGCGATGGGGGCGGGTTAGTTAGATATCGTCACCTAAGTCGCCCTCGCCCGAAGCAGAATCAGGGCCATTTTTCCCGTCATCGGACTGCGGGCCTTCCTCCTCGGCGGAATCTTCGCGGTCATCGATCTCGGTATTGATGATCTGCTGGCTTTCTTCTTCATCCAAGGAAGCCAAAAATGCCTGGAACTCCTCGCTGATTTCCTCACCGGTAGGCATGGGCTCCTCGCCAGGCATGATCGCCTGCGGATGCTCCTTGCGGTAGCGCTCCATATAAGCGTCATACTGCTGCTCGAGTTGTTGGACTACGCTTTCAATCTCATCCGAGCCACCAACTTGCTCCTCCAGCTGGTTTTCCACGCGAGAAATATCGGCCTCAATGCTGCCCAAAGGAATATTGAGGCGCGCCGCCCGCGCCACCGAATCCAGCAACTGGTACGTGGCCTGCGGATAGGGCGAAGCTGCCAGATAATGCGGCACGTGGACGGTATATCCAGCCACGGTGCGGTGCTTATCCGCCAGAGCCTTTTCCAGATACAGCGCGGCGGAGCCTGGCACCATCATGGTGGAATCCATCGAGAGCATGTGCTCAGTCAAGCGGGAGGAGGTGCCATGGGCCGTAACCACCGTGGGGCGGGTATGCGGCACCGGCATCGGCGCGGCATAGAGCATGATGGTGTCTTCAATATTGAATTTTTCCACCAGCTTCACTACGGCCGTGGTGAACGCCTCCCAGCGCATGTCTGGTTCAGGGCCAGACAGCAGTAGGAAGGTCTTGCCGGAATTATCGCGCAGGACCTTAATACCAAGATCCATGGACTCGATTTCCAGCGCCCGATCCTTATCGATCGTGATAGCCGGGCGGCGCGAGCGGTAATCAATCAGCTCATCAGAGTTAAACGACGCCAGCTGGCGGCCTTCCAAAGCGGCTTTCAGGTGGTCAGCACTCGCCTCAATGGCCTGGCCAGCGTCAGCATAACCGTGCATGGCAACAATCATGGTGGGGCCTTGTCCGTCACCGGAATCATCCCTAATCACCGGAGCCGGATATTCCAGCTCATACATGCGGCGATCTTCTTCGTGCATGTTGTGTTACCTCCTTGCTTTCTTACCTACCCCAACGCCGCGCGCGTGCTTACTATTCCCGCGCGCACTGCGAGGCTAAATAAACAATTGTGCCCCAAACCGCTGCGCATTGCCAGCGCAATCCCGGGCGGGGTGTGGAAAGCCGCTTGCCGACGCCCCCTTCACCCCACCTATCCACAGATCCTCACCACCTAGCCCCTGGTGGCCTATGCAGAGTTGCGCGCATGGTTGACGCTGGGGCCATGGACATCACAACACCAACTCAGCCCATCCGTACGCCCGGCGATATCCTCGCCAATGTCCCAGGAATCCTCGGATTCTTTCCCGCCGAATCAGTCATCCTCATCTCCATCCAACCCAGCCAACGCGGACACAGCATCGGACCAGTAGCCCGCCTCGATCTGCACGATGTGCCTGGTGCCCTGCACGAGGTGATGGATGCGTTTCACTGCGGAAACCCCGAAATCATCTTCTGCTTCGTGCTCTCCCAGCGCGAGGAAGGAGAGCTCTGGGACATTCTGCAGTCTCTTTACCATTTCCAAGACCGGACAGGTATGGGCATCGATGCCTGCTGGCTGGCCGAAGAACTATCCACCGATACCGCCTATGACCTCATCTTTGGCCACGCCACAGAAAGCGGCGAGGGCCCGCTGCAGAAATGGATGGAAGGAACCATACCCGCCATCTCGACGAGCCACACGATGCGCGCCTGCGTGAATAATGGCATGCTTCCGGAACTGAACCGTCATGACTTAGTCCAGCGCTTCAAGGACCCGAACCCATACTTTGGGGAAGAAGAGATTAGGGCCATGGAGCGATGCGCCGAAGAGATTGCCCGCCAGTTGCGCGCCGGGCACGGATACGGCACCACAAATCCAGTGCAGGTGGTCAAACACCTCATCGCCGATGTGCGCTATGTGCTCAGCGAGGTCGAATCGCTGGAGGAAACCCTAGAAAATGAAGAATTGTTGTGCGTGGCAGCCATGTGGATGTCTACCACCTGGACCCGTGACCTAGTCATTGCGGAGCTCGTCTCCGCGCCGCAGAAAGCAGGTGACCTGTTATTGGCGGTAGCCCGTACATTCCAGGGGTCAATTCGCTATAACGCCCTAGCTTTGTACGCTGCTAGCCAGGTGTCCCACGAATTCGGAATTTATGCCGGTCCGGCGCTTTCCGTAGTAGTAGAAGAGGCGCCCCATCACAATTTGGGGCGCCTCATAGCGCAGGGGTACCGCAGCGGCATGGGAAAGCGGTTGGTCTCCAGCCTATGCCATGGTTGCGAGCTAGCCCGCGAAGCAGCGGGGCTCCGCGTCGATAGCCCCGCCTAACACGCGCGGCGTCTAGGAACGCTTCGCCGAATGTGCCTTATCGCCGAGCTGTCGGGTGAAGTTCCACGCGTCGGTGACGATGGTTTCCAGGTCCGTACGGGTGGGATTCCACCCGAGTTCCCGCTGAATCTTCTCTGAGGAAGCGATGAGCGTAGCTGGGTCGCCCGCGCGGCGCGGGGCCACCTCAGCCGGAATATCGTGGCCGGTGACCTTGCGACACATCTCGATGACCTGCTTGACGGAGTACCCATCGCCAGAACCCAAGTTGTAAATGCGGTGGGTGCCAGGTTCATTGGACTCGAGGGCAAGCACGTGGGCGTCGGCTAGATCGCGGATATGGATGTAGTCACGCACTGGGGTGCCGTCTGCGGTATCCCAGTCATCGCCGAACATGAAGATCTTATCGCGGTGGCCCAAAGCAACCTGCAACACGATGGGGATGAGGTGGGTTTCTACCTCGCGGTTCTCGCCAATATTTCCGTAGGCGCCAGCCACATTGAAATAGCGCAGCGAGGTAGCGCCTAGGCCGTAGGCGTGGGCAAAGGACGTGATCATGTAGTCGATGGCCAGTTTGGTTGCACCATACGGATTGGTGGGCTGGGTTGGCATGTCTTCCGTAATCGGGACTTGGTCGGGCTCACCGTAGGTTGCAGCGGTGGAGGAAAAGACGAGGTTTTTGACGTCGTTATCCCGCATGGCATTAAGCAGTGTCAGGGTAGTAACGACGTTGTGCTGCCAGTACTCATCTGGCTTTTCCACGGATTCGCCCACCAAGGAGCGCGCAGCGAAGTGAATGACGCCTTCGAAGCCACCTTCGCCCAGGACATCGGCAGCCTTGTCCGCGACGTCGCCCTCGATGACGCGGGCGGCTTCCGGAACGGCCTCACGGTTGCCGGTGGAGAAATTATCGATGATGGTTACGTCATGGCCTTGTTCGACTAATACTGCGGCGCAGACGCTGCCCACGTAGCCGGCGCCACCGGTGACAAGAAGTTTCATGGCTATACCTCCACGCGCACAGCGTGCGCCAAATCGTCGGAAAGCACGACGCTGCCGCCCTCAGGGGTCGACAGTGTAATCGTGCCGCTGTTATTGACCACGGACACCTTCGCGCCCACTCGGATTCCAGCATCGGTGAGTTCTTGGAAGGTGCCATCATCAACCTGCAGGATTTCATTGACCTGGATGACGGTAGCGGAGACCTGCTCGCCATTGGGTAGGTCGACCGCGCGGGTGCCCTGGTCCGGCTGCGGAACATCGAAGCCAAGTGCAGACAGTGCCGGAATAGGATTGCCAAAGGGGGACCGCGTCGGGTCATCGAGAACGGCGACCATGCGCTTTTCCACCTCTTCACTCATGACGTGCTCCCACCGGCAGGCCTCGTCGTGGACCTTGGCAATGTCGAGCCCCAGGACGTCGGTAAGCAAACGCTCTGCCAACCGGTGCTTGCGCATGACTGCGGTTGCTAGGTCGCGGCCCTTGTCCGTGAGATCCAAACTGCGGTCGGTGCGCACGTGCAAAAGGCCATCGCGCTCCATGCGGGCCACAGTCTGAGAAACCGTTGGCCCGGACTGCTCCAAACGCTCCGCAATGCGGGCGCGCAGGGGAGTAATGCCTTCTTCCTCTAGCTCGTAGATGGTCCGCAGATACATCTCCGTTGTATCAACTAGGTCCCTCACGTGGGCATACCTTTCTGTGTGAATACAGTTACGCGGCTATAGTCCCGCCCAAGAACGGGAAAGCGCTTTCTAGACTCTGCAGTCCAGATTAGCCTACCTAAGGCTTGGCTCGCCGCTAGGAACCAAGCCGATGCCTTATCAACGCCAAACCCCGAGCCCATGGCGGTACGTTGCCAAATGGGCCCGGGGAGAGGGTGTGCTGCCGAATGCAGTAGGTGAGGATTACAAAGCGTACTCGCGCAGGCGATCGGCGCGGTTGCCATCGCGCAGCTTAGCCATGACTTCGCGCTCAATCTGGCGTACACGCTCGCGCGAGAGGCCGAAGCGGCGACCAATCTGATCCAAGGTGCGCGGAACACCATCATCGAGGCCGTAGCGCAGGCGGATGACGTCCTGCTCGCGCTTTTCCAAGGTGTCAATCACACCGCGGATATCGGAGTGGCGCATAGAAGCGACGACCGCAGTTTCAGCATCGGTAGCTTCCGCGTCTTCGATGAAATCACCCAAAGGAGCTTCTTCATCGGTACCTACCGGCATATCGAGAGAGACCGGATCGCGCGACTGGCGCAGCAGCATCTCAATCTTGTTCTCATCAATACCGGATTCTTCCGAAAGCTCCTCGTTGGTAGCTTCGCGACCCAAGGATTGATACATCTCGCGCTTAATGCGGGAAAGCTTGTTTACCTGCTCCACCAAGTGGACGGGGAGGCGAATGGTGCGGGACTGGTCAGCCATGCCGCGGGTAATTGCCTGGCGGATCCACCACGTGGCATAAGTGGAGAACTTAAATCCCTTGGCGTAATCGAACTTCTCCATTGCGCGGATAAGGCCCAAGTTGCCCTCCTGGATGAGATCCAGCAGTGGCATACCGCGGCCGGTGTAGCGCTTTGCCAGCGAGACAACGAGGCGCAGGTTGGCTTCGAGCAGGTGGGAGCGTGCCTTCTTGCCTTCGCGAGCGAGGATCTTAAGGTCGCGCTTTTCTGCGCGGGTGAGCTTTTCTGCGTTATTGAGCTTGTACTCCGCGTACAGACCAACCTCAATGGCCTGAGCGAGTTCTACCTCATCTTCCGCGCTGAGTAGTGCGGTCTTGCCGATGCCGTTGAGATAAACGCGGACGAGGTCGGCAGAAGGGTTATCGTTGGTTTGGTTGCGGCGAGATCCGCGGTCTACTTCCTGTTCTTCATCAGTAGTGGCACTTGAAGTGCCCTTGGCGGTGGTGGCAGATGTCTTCGTCATGGTGAAGCCTCCTGAATTTGTCGCCGGTTTCACAAAGTACAACGGAGTCTGTAGCGATTTAGTTCCCGGTGCGGAGAGAATCATTAAAAACAGTTGTTCCCCGTGGTACAACTCCACCTTTTCGGGGGAGAGGTACCACGGGGAACGGTTACGAGCTGCGAATAGCTAGGAATGTGGAACTACTATCCACGCACCTGGACGAGGTAGCGGTAGATAGTCGGCTCAGATACGCCGAGACGCTCTGCAGCTGCGGCAATTCCGCCTTTAAGAAGGAAGAATCCTGCATCCTCAAGGTCAGAGACCACTTCGAGTCGCTCCTCGCGCTGCATGCGAGGTACTGGCGTGCTCTGGTTAGAAATTGCGGAATTCAACATGGAATCGAGAAGGTGCTCCACGTTAGAACGCAAAGACTCGCTGACTTCTTCCTTCTCTGGCTCCTCTTCCGTAGCCTCGTCTTCTGGAACCGGGTCTGGTACCGCAACGGGCCGCTGCGGCTGCTCTTCTGTGCCGGGGTAGCCGCCGAAGGCCTTTGACTTATCAAATGCGGGATCATCGGCGTTGCCGATAAGTGCAGCGGCAGCATCGCGAATATGTACCAACTCGGAGACATCAACATTGATGCACAGCATGCCGCGCATATGGCCGGAGTCATCTCGGATGAAGTAGCTTGAAGAGCGGCAAATCTTGCCTTCCGCATTGACGGCGCGGTAGCCGGTCATCATGGGTATTGCTGCGGCATCGCCTTGTTTCATAAACCACAAAGCGAAATCGGTCACCGGGCCGCCTAGCTGCCGGCCGGAGATGTGGCCGTTGGCGATGGCCATGATGGATTTATCGGGGACGTCGAGATCGTGAAGTACGATTTCGGTGTTGGGGCCCATTGCCTTACCGAGGAATTCGACGAGGGGAATGTACTGCTCGAGGAAGTTTTCTTCGGAGGCACTGCCGCTAGGGAAGTTCATTAGCTGAAGCATGTCCTTTAATTCCTGTCAGGTTATAGAGAAGATATCACACGGAAGCGAATAGGCGAAAGGGGGAGTAGCGCCAAGAAAGCCGGATGAACACAAGCGGCTTAGCGCTGTGCTCACCCGGCTCATCGCTTCTTTATAGGGTGGTCTCTATCCGCACACCGGAACTGGTGGGTGAACTGCTAGGGCCAGGCCACCTTGTGAGGTTTCCCTGTACTTGGCGTTCATATCCTTACCAGTCTTATACATGGTCCAGATGACTTCGTCCAAAGAAACGCATGGCTTGCTCTCGCGCTCCAGCGCCATGCGGGCGCTAGTGATGGAGTCAACGGCGGCAACAGCGTTGCGCTCAATGCAGGGTACCTGAACCTGTCCAAGGACTGGGTCACAGGTCAGGCCTAGCTTGTGCTCCATGCCAATCTCGGCAGCGATGCAAACCTGCTCTGGGGTAGCGCCCATGAGCTGGGCGAGACCGCCAGCAGCCATGGAGCACGCAACACCAACTTCTCCCTGGCAGCCGACCTCAGCGCCAGAGATGGAAGCGTTCATCTTGTACAGGGAAGCAATCTGGTTGCAGGCGAAGATGTAATCAGCAAACATCTCGGTGGTAACAGGCTCAACGAACTTGTCGTAGTAGGCCAGCACTGCCGGAACAACGCCGCAGGCGCCGTTCGTAGGAGCGGTAACAACGCGGCCGCAGGATGCATTCTCTTCAGAGATAGCCAGAGCGAACATATTGACCCAGCTGAGGATGTTCAGACCATCATGCGGTTCGGACTGCTCAAGCCGGCGCCTGAGGGCAGCGGCGCGGCGGGGGACAAGCAGAGAGCCTGGGAGCGGGCCGTCGGTAGCGGAGCCGCGCTTGATGCCGGTGTACATGACATCGCGAACCTTGCGCAGGTGCTCGTTGACCTCATCTTCGGAGCGCAGTGCCAGCTCGTTGGCAAGTCCAAGCTCCGGGAGGGTCATGTTGTTCTTCTCGCACAGCTCGAGCATCTCTGTGGCGCTGGCGTATGGGAAGGGGATATCAACCTTGGCGTCGGTGCGCTTGGCAAAGTCTTCCTGCTTGACAATGAAACCGCCGCCGACTGAGTAGTAGGTCTTGTGCAGGATGTCTTCCTCGCCGGCGAAGGCGATAAGACACATGCCGTTCTCGTGCATTGGGAGATATTCATCGTGGAAGTAGAAGCCGCCGTCCTTGGGGAATTCTACCTCGTGGGAGCCGCCCAGCATGAGCTTCTCGCTGCTGCGGACGTTCTTCATGAATTCGGAGATGCCGTCGATATCAACCGTCTCTGGCTCTTCACCAGCGAGGCCGAGGAGGATGGCCTTGTCGGTGGAGTGGCCGATGCCCGTGAGGGAGAGGGAACCGTAGACATTTGCCTGAACTCGCGTGACCTTGTCAAAGAGGTCCTTTTCCTTGAGCTCGTCCACGAAAGCCTTGCCGGCTTTCATTGGCCCAAGAGTGTGTGAGCTTGAGGGGCCGATGCCAATCTTGAACATATCGAAGATGCTGATGAACATTGTTCTTTCCTTGAATCCTCTGCGATTTTCTCGTCTGCGGCGGTGCTTAGAAAGCCTGGACGATGGAGTAGATGATGGTTGCCAGGGCGACGAGGCCCATGAAGAAGACGAAGTAGTTGGAAGCCTTGCCCTTGTAGCGCTTCAGCGCAGGAACCTTGTGAATGGCGACCATTGGGATGATGAAGAGCATGATGGCAATCGTCGGGCCACACAGGGTTTCAATCATGCCCAGGATGGATGGGTCAGCCCAGGCGACGAGCCAAGCGGTGACCAGCATGAAGATGAGGGTGATGGTATCGAGCTTGTGGGCGGACTCTGCGTCGTCCTTGCTTGCGTTCTTGCTGCCCTTGATGACGAGGCCTTCGAAGCCTTCGGCTGCGCCGAGGTAGTGGCCGAGGAAGGACTTAGCAACTGCAATCATGGCGATGATTGGTGCAATCCACTGGATAAGTGGGGTATCGAAGTGATTGGCCAGGTAAGACAGGATGGTGATGTTTTGTGCCTTAGCTTCTGCCATGTCAGCCGGGGAGAGGCTCAGAGCGCAGGAGAAGACGAAGAACATAACCACGGCGACCATGAGGATTTCTGCGCGGAGCAAGGTCTTGCGGGACTTGGCCTCAGCGAACTTGCCGTAGGTCTGGCGGCGGTCAACGGCGAAGGAGGAAATCATCGGGGAGTGGTTGAAGGAGAAGACCATAACCGGAACCAGCAGCATCAGGGTAACGCCCATGCTGTGGCCAGAAGCCTCGCGAGCAACGTTGAGGTCGAAGGAATCGAAGAGTGCGGTATTCCACTTCGGGATGAGGTAGAGGGAAAGCAGAACCAGGATGCCGATGAATGGGTAGACCAGGTAGGACATGACGTGAACTACGACGTCCTTGCCCATGCGGACGACCAGGATGAGACCGCCTACTAGCAGGAGGGAGGTAAGCCAGCGCTCCGGCGGGGTGATTCCGAGCTGGTGCTCCAAGAAGGAGTTGACCGTGTTGGTGATGGTTACCGAGTAAACCAGCAGGATGGGGTAGACCGACAGGAAGTACAGGATGTTCATCAGAACGCCAGCCTTCTTGCCAAAGTGTTCCTCGACGACGTCCGTGAGGTCACCGTCTGGCTTGGAGCTGGAAAGCACCAAGCGGGTCAATCCGCGGTGGGCCCAGAAGGTCATTGGCAGTGCTACCACCGTCATGATGATCAGTGGGATGATGCCGCCGATACCGGCGTTGATGGGGAGGAAGAGGACGCCGGCGCCGATTGCGGTGCCGAACAGGGAGAGCATCCATACGGTGTCTTCCTTATTCCACTTCGGTGCACCCTTCTGGCCATCGAACGGGGTGTCAACGCCAGGGGCTGGTGCGGATTCCTTGGAGGAGGGAGCTGCCTTGGAGGTCTTGAGATCCTCGGGCATCTCAGCCTGGTTTTCTGGGTGCTGGGCTTTGTTGCGCCGCGTGATTGAGTGGGACATTTTCTTTCCTGCATCTAGTTGGTCGGCCGAAGCGTTTGGGCTTCTGCAACCATGATTGAGAAAAATTTTCTCACTCAATTTTGCGTTTGTAGGATTTTGAGAAATTATCTCGCATCCTGCATATCCAGCCCTTTTGCTTCGCTGTGCCTTCAGTATAGGACAAAATCTTGCAGGGTGATAATAAATTATTGCACTGCGAGTAGGGCATTTATCACCCTCTGAGAATTTGCATTCCGCAGTGCTTTATGGCTTGCTCTACACAAAATCCGGAAAAGTGGTTTGGGTCACGGAATCGTTTGTAAAAGGGCCTGCTTAACACGATTTTCAGATATCGTGGGGTGGAAATGAAGGGTGCGGGCTAGGTCTCTACCAAGACGGTGAACGGTCCTTCGTTCACAGAGGAAACGCGCATTTTAGCCCCGAATTGGCCTGTTTCTACTGACACGCCGCGGTCCCTGAGGTGCGCAATAATCGCCGCGATGACCGGTTCGGCCTCGGGTCCTGGAGCGGCATCCGCCCACGAAGGGCGCCGCCCTTTGGCAGTGCGGCCGTACAAAGTAAATTGGCTCACCACAAGCACGGGCGCTCCGGCGTCAATGACTGAGACTTCGCCATCAAGAATGCGCAGTTCTGCAATCTTGCGTGCCATTTTCTCAGCGCGGGGCTGCCAATCATCCATATCCTCGCGCGAGACACCAACTAGAGCGAGAAGACCACCGGTTTCGGGGCAATCGATGGCTCCTACGGTTTCTCCATCGACGGTCACTGTGGCCTCTGATACCCGAGTCAAAACTGCGCGCATGGTTTACTTCTCCTTATATAACGAGTGGGGGACAGTGTGGATTTAGCTAAGGTCCGGCGAATCCGTATCCAAGAGGAGATCAGCTGGGATAAGCAGGCCATGTCGGACCATATCGATCACGGCAGGTAGGGCAGCAGTAGTAAGTTCTGCTTCGTCGAATCCATGTGCCGCCGCATACAGGCCGATGGTTTCTTCCAGGTTCAAGCCCTGTGGGTTGAGCCCTGCGACGATTGCAGCAATGTGTTCATCTACTTCGTGGCTCCAGCGCGGACCGTCGGTGCGAGTAAGACGTAGAGCGGCCCGGGTAAAGCCCTGTCCCAATTCCGCATCTGGGGTGCTGATATCTTCGCGTGCCAGCCCCGGGCGTACCTGGAAGTGCTTTCCCTGTAGCTCACCGGGTACTAGGTCGCGCAACCACGCTACACGGGCAAAGTATTCTTCTACTTCAGGGCCAAGTGGGTCGCTAAAGGCCTGCGGCATTTCTTCGGCCAAGATATCGGCAGGTTCATCGTCGCCGATGCGTTGGATAGCCACAAAACCAAAGCCAATGCCATTGACCTCGTGCTGCTTGAAATGCTCCAGCCAGGCGCGAGAGCGCTCTTGGCCTTCAGGGGAGCGTACATCCAGGGATTCGTCCTCGAGCCAAGTGGACACATAGAGGGCGGGATCGGCTACGTCGCGTTGGATGATCCAGGCGGCAATTCCTTTGTCCGGCAGCCAGGAAGCAACGCGTTGCTGCCAGGTCTCGCCGCTGGTGTGTACCCAAGCTGCCAGAAGGTGAGCCGTGCCGCCAGGGGTTAGGTGTTCGGTGGCTCGAGAGACAACCAGCTCGCTGGCACCGTCCAGATTTAACCCGGAATCGCGGTAGACGTGGCCAACTTCGGGAAGGCCAACAACAAAAGGTGGGTTAGCTACGAGGCGGTCAAAGCGGCGGCCGGCTACGGGGTCGAACCACGAACCTTGCAGCAATTCCACTTTCTCGCTATCGCCAGTAGCGGCAATGGTAGCCTCGGCCAATTCCAACGCACGCTCATGCACGTCGGTGGCAGTAATCTTTTCAGCGCAATCGAGCTGCCCCAGCAATTGGACGCCCGAGCCAGTGCCTAGATCTAAGACGCTGCCCACTGGGCTTACTGGCGTGGATTGCAGCAGCGAAAGGCTTGCCGCACCAACGCCAAGCACATGGTCTGGGCCAGGTACGTGGTCGACCAAGGAGGCGTCGACGTCGGAGAAGATGAGACGGTTGGCGCCAACGATGGTGTGGGGGCGGATATCGAGGGCAATGTAGGCCTTGCCATGGGCGTCGGCAAGCGCAACATTGGCATCGAGCAACTGGGTAGCCAGGCGCGCGCCTACCGCCTCGCCCAAAAGCGTGGCCGGCAGGTGCTCATGAAGGAGGAAGAAGCGGATCAAAAGATCCAATTGAGATTCGCTATGCGCGGCGAGCGCAACTGGTGCGGGTTCGCCGCGGAAGAGGGCCTCGGTAACTTCCGGACCTAGGTGCCCGGCTACGCCATCGGTAGTAAAATCGGCGGCGGTAAAGACGTCGGAAAGCTCTGCGGCCAGCGTGGCTAGCGCGGTGGCATCAAAGTCGGGGCCAAAAGCGGTCGTCATATAAGCAGGAATCCTTTACTCTTCTTCGTGATCAATGATGTCGTGGTGTGCCTCAATAGGCCGGGCGGTGCCGCCGGATACCTGTGGGGCGTGGGCCTGGCTATAAAGCTGCCGGTTCATGGCTGGCTTGTACACGTTTTTCTCGCGCTTATCCTTCTTTTCTCCCCGGCCGTTGCCAATCACCACGGCTATCCAGGGGAGGGGAAATGTCACGCCCACAATGATGGCGGCTAAAAGCCACCAATGCATATAAAGGAAGAAGCCGGCGATGAGCAGGGAAGGAACGCGCAAGAACTGGAAGATTCCGTACCGGATTTCGCGGCGCTTGCGGTCCTGGCCAGGCGAGAGCTTGGCATCTGTGATGAGGTAGCGCTCTTTTTTGCCAAACAACCTAGACTCGGCTCCCCTCGTGCGTGTCGGCGTTCCCTCGATAAGGGGAGAGGGGCGCAGTGGCTGGCGTGCATGACGTGTACATGTTCTCCAAGGGTAGCCGCCTGACTCGCAAAGTTCGATGCCGATGCGGCAAAATGGAGTGCGTGACTACGACTACGAAGACAATTGAACGGCCAGATATTCGTGAAGACACTTCGACGACGGATAATGACACGCCGAAGTTCTTCCACTACGTCAAAAAGGATCACATCCTCGATTCCGCAGTGAACGGCAAGTACGTCGTTGCGCTGTGCGGCGAAACTTTCCCGGTGACCAAGCAGGCAAAGCCGGGTTCTCCGGTGTGCCCCGATTGTGAGCGTGTGTATAAGGGTCTGCGCCGCAAGTGAGGACTTTTAAAAAGACTAACCTTCGCGCCTGGCAGCAGTCCGCCCTCGATAAATTCCTCGCCACTAAGCCGCAGGACTTCATGGCGGTGGCGACCCCGGGCGCCGGAAAGACTACTTTCGCCCTGCGCATTGCCACCGAGCTCATGGAAGACCGTACGGTCGAGCGCGTAATCGTGGTGGTGCCTACCGAACACCTCAAGACCCAGTGGTCGAGCGCTGCCGCGCGCGTAGGTCTGGCTCTAGATCCGGCGTTTAGCAATTCCTCCGCCGTTAATCCCTCCATGGACGGCATTGTGGTGACTTATGCGCAGGTGGGTATGCACCCCTTTAAGCACCGCGCGGTGGCCTCTGCACGGCGCACTTTGGTGATCCTTGATGAGATTCACCATGCAGGCGACGCCAAGAGCTGGGGCGATGGCGTCAAGGAAGCCTACGACGATGTCAATCACCGCCTGGCCTTGACCGGTACGCCTTTCCGCTCCGATGACTCACCCATTCCATTCGTCCAGTACGTGGACGATGGGGAGGGGCACAAGGTATCCCGCTCGGACCATACCTATGGCTATGGCGATGCGCTTGCCGACGGCGTCGTGCGCCCCGTTGTCTTTCTTTCTTACTCTGGCGAAGCCCGCTGGCGCGACTCGGCCGGCGAGGAACATGCAGCCCGTTTGGGCGACATTATGAATGCGGAGCAAACCGCCCGAGCGTGGCGCACCGCCTTGGACCCCAAGGGTGAGTGGATCCCTGCTGTGCTGCAGGCGGCGCATACCCGCCTGATGCAAATGCGGCGCAATATGCCGGATGCCGGCGGCCTTGTGCTGGCTTCGGATACGACGACCGCGCGCGCGTATGCCAAGATCCTCAAACAGCTTTCTAATACGCCAGTGTCGGTGATTTTGTCTGATGATCCCGGTTCCTCGGACCGTATTCAGGAGTTTTCTGAGTCCACCGATGAGTGGATGGTGGCAGTCCGCATGGTGTCCGAGGGCGTCGACGTCCCGCGCCTTGCGGTGGGCGTTTATGCTACCTCGGCGTCGACTCCTCTCTTTTTCGCCCAGGCCATCGGCCGCTTCGTGCGCTCGCGCATGCCGGGCGAGACGGCATCGGTTTTCCTTCCATCGGTTCCTGTGCTGCTGGGCTTGGCGGAAAATATGGAAAAGTCCCGCGACCACGTCTTGGGTGAAGAAAAGCCCGACAAGGAAGGCTGGGACGACGAACTGCTAGAGCAGGCGAATCAGAAAAAGACCGAACCAGACATGCTGGAGAAGTCTTATGAGTCGCTTGGTGCCGAAGCAGAGTTTTCGGGACTGCTCTACAACGGTTCTCAGTTCAATACCGGGGATATGACCACGGATGAGGAAGCGGACTTCCTTGGCATTCCCGGGCTACTGGATGCGGACCAAGTAAAAGACTTGCTGCGCAAGAAGCAATTCGAAGAAATGGACCGCCGCGAAGCGGAGGAAAAGGCGCGACGCGCCGCTGAGGCGGAGGAGGCTCACCGGCGCAAGCTCTACGGCATGGATTATGCACCGGCCTCGCGGAAAAAGACTGTGGAGTCTGAGTCCAGCGACACCGGAGTCGTCGATGAGCTAGGCCAGTTGCGCAAGGAACTCAATACGGTTGTCTCCATCGCTGCCCAGCGCTCGGGCCGCCCGCACGGTGCTATCCATACCGAGGTGCGCAAGGCCTGTGGCGGCCCGCCCACCGCGCTCTGCAATGCCGAGCAGCTGCGCGAGCGCATCGAATACCTGCGCAAGTGGTAGAACGGCCATGGTGGCTAGAGAGTAGTTACACGAAAAGCCCGCACCGAAATTGGTGCGGGCTTTCTACGTTCCTGCAGCTGCAGCGACTAGTCGAGGTAGTCGCGCAGAACCTGCGAACGAGATGGGTGGCGCAGCTTCGACATCGTCTTGGACTCGATCTGGCGAATGCGCTCGCGGGTAACTCCGTAGACCTGGCCAATCTCGTCTAAAGTTCGCGGCATGCCGTCGGTCAAGCCAAAGCGGAGGCGAACCACGCCGGCTTCACGCTCGGACAGGGTAGTCAGCACGTCTTGCAGCTGATCCTGCAGCAAGGTGAAGGAGACTGCGTCGACCGCAATGACGGCCTCGGAGTCCTCGATGAAGTCACCCAACTGGGAATCGCCTTCGTCACCGATGGTCTGATCCAAGGAAATGGGCTCGCGGGCGTACTGCTGGATTTCGAGCACCTTTTCCTCGGTGATATCCATCTCCTTCGCCAGCTCCTGCGGGGTAGGCTCGCGGCCCAAGTCCTGCAAGAGCTCGCGCTGGATGCGGCCCAGCTTGTTGATGACCTCCACCATGTGAACCGGGATGCGGATGGTACGAGCCTGGTCAGCCATGGCGCGGGTAATGGCCTGGCGGATCCACCACGTGGCGTAGGTGGAGAACTTATAGCCCTTGGTGTAATCGAACTTCTCCACCGCGCGGATAAGACCCAAGTTGCCTTCCTGAATGAGGTCCAAGAAAGCCATGCCACGGCCGGTGTAGCGCTTCGCCAAGGAAACCACCAGACGCAGGTTGGCCTCCAGTAGGTGGTTCTTGGCCTTGCGGCCATCGCGGGCGATGCTGCGCAGGTCGCGCTTTTCCATGGGGGAGAGCTTGGCGGCCTTATCGCCTTCGGCGCGGGCCTTTTCCATCTCGTCCATGCGGTGCTGTGCGTACAGACCGGCCTCGATGCGCTTAGCTAGGGAAACCTCTTGCTCGGCGTTGAGCAGGGCAACCTTACCGATCTGCTTGAGGTAGGCGCGGACGGAGTCAGCAGAGGCGGTTAACTGCGCATCCTTGCGTGCCTGACGCAGCGCAGCGGACTCTTCCTCGTCCCAGACGGAAGAGGAGTCTTCCTCTTCTTCCTCATCGTCGTCGTCCAAATCCTCTTCGAGGTCATCGTCCTCGAGGTCTTCGCCGGCGTCGAAGTCATCATCGTCTTCGATGTCCGCATTGGTGGGATCGAAGTCGACG
Source organism: Corynebacterium tuberculostearicum (assembly GCF_030229345.1). Taxonomy (GTDB): domain Bacteria; phylum Actinomycetota; class Actinomycetes; order Mycobacteriales; family Mycobacteriaceae; genus Corynebacterium; species Corynebacterium tuberculostearicum_G. The sequence goes on from NZ_JASPGP010000009.1 coordinate 15,805, forward strand.
TCTTCGTCGTGCTCGTCCTCGTCGAGCTCCTCTTCTGCTTCCGGCTGTGCCTGCTTTTCGGACTCGGCTGGGGATTCCTGCTTCTTTGCCGCGGATTTGCGGACCGTCTTCTTAGTGGCCTTTTTGGCCGACTTCTTAGTGGTCTTCTTGGCCGACTTTTTGGCGGTCTTCTTCGCAGTCTTCTTGGCTGTTTTCTTAGCGGTCTTTTTGGCCGTCTTCTTAGCCGTCTTTTTCGCGGTTTTCTTTGCCGTCTTCTTGGCGGTCTTCTTTGCAGGAGTAGATGCCTCAGCGGCGTTTTCGCCCTCGCCGAGTGCCTGGTCTGAAGATTCAGTGGCTGCCACGTACGCCCTTTCGACTAACTTCTTGATTGAAACAGCTCAGTGCGCCCTAGTGGGGCGCTCGTGCATCAGTGTGATGTTAACGCGTTGTGGCCTTATGCAGGCCAGACACGCCCTAGAGCTATTTAACTTAGGATCGACCGCCCAGTATAGAGGATCTTTCCGATCTGCCGGTGGATAGGGTCACCTGTAGTGCGTAAATACTACGGTTTCAAACCGTCTACCGCCGCCATCGCAGCTCCGACAATTCCTGCGCGATTGCGCAGTTGTGCAGGCATTACGGGGGTTTCAATATCAAGGTGTGGGCCCCACTTTTCAAACTTGCGGGAAATCCCACCCCCGATGAGGAAGGCCTGCGGGTTAAAGAGCTTTTCGTATTCCGCGAGGACCTTGTTGAGTCGCTTAGTCCACTGCTTGTATTTGAGTTCCTCGCGGTCCTTTACGGCCGAGGACGCAATTTTCTCAGCCTCGTCATCGCCCACCGTGAGGTGCCCCAGTTCGGTATTAGGGAACAACTGGCCGTCCAGGAAGAAGGCTGAGCCGATACCGGTGCCGAGGGTTAGGAAGATAACGGAGCCCTGCTTGGCGATGTCCTCTCCGTAGGCCACCTCGGCTAGTCCCGCCGCGTCGGCGTCGTTAAGCACGGCAAAATCCGCATCCAGGTAGTCCGCAAAGAGTTCTGTGGCGTTGACCCCAATCCAGTCCTTGGAAATATTTGCCGCAGTCTCGACTTCTTGGTTGCGAACCACGGAAGGCAGGGTGATGCCAACGGGGCCGTCCCACTGCTTTTCCTGCACGATGTGGGCTACCACCTTGGCAACATCATGCGGCGTAGACGGCTGTGGGGTGGCGATCTTCATACGCTCGCCCACGAATTCGCCGGTGGCAAGGTCCACCTCAGCGCCTTTAATGCCGGAGCCGCCGATATCGATGCCAAAGGAATGGCCAGAAAGAGTAGTCATGCCCGACAGTCTAGAAGAAGGCACAATAGTTGGCATGACTGAGCAGATCGATTTTCTCCAATTGCGGGATTTTGCCGTTTCTACCGCCACTCGCGCTGCGGAATTAATTACTACGCGGCGTGCAGAACTAGTCGCAGGTGACGGCATCGCGGCGCATACCCACACCAAGTCCAGCGACGTAGATCCCGTAACGGAGGTCGATACCGCGACAGAGGAGTTCATTGCCACCACCATCCGCACCCAACGCCCTGGGGATGGAATCTTTGGCGAAGAAGGCGCCAATGTGGAATCGACTAGTGGCGTTACCTGGATTGTCGATCCTATTGATGGCACCGTGAACTTCTTGTACGGGGTGCCGGATTACGCCGTATCCATTGGCGCGGAATACCAAGGTCACCTCGTCGCTGGCGCGGTGGTCAACGTGGCGCGCGGGCGCACCTATGCGGCCTCAGCCGGGCAGGGCGCCACGGTCACCGGACCGGACGGAATTGAGCACGCACTGCGGTGTGGCCAGGCACAAGATCCTGCCTTGGCCTTGGTGGCTACCGGCTTTGGATACGGAGCCGACCGGCGTGCAGCCCAAGCCGAGCTTCTCACCAAGCTCCTGCCTAATGTGCGTGATATTCGCCGCATCGGCGCTGCCGCGCTCGACCTATGCAGGGTGGCAGAGGGAACCGTTGATGCCTACTTTGAGCACGGCATCAATGCCTGGGACTTTGCCGCTGGGGCAATCGTTGCTCGCGAAGCAGGTGCAGTAGTGCGCCATCCAGGCTTTGATAAGGGCTCTGCTGACGGTGAACTTACCTGGGCCGCGGGGGCAGATTTGGCCCCCGCATTCGAAAAGCTTTTAGCAGCGCACAGGGCCACGGACGCGCTGCGGGGGTAATAGTTTCCCACGCCGGCAAGCGGTGAGATGACATCTAGCCATTTGTGCTTTACTATGCGCGATCGATAAATACCCATTCCTTAAAGCAACTTGACCATTAGGGGCGTGCATTATGGCCACCGATTATGACGCACCGCGCCGGCGCGCGGAAGATGAACTCGAAACTGACTCCCTAGAAGGACTCAAAGCCGCTGAGAGCGATAACAACGGCATGGACGATGACGGAGAAATCGTCGAGGCCTTCCAGCCGCCATCAGTAGACCTTACGGGCGAGGAGCTAAATGTTGAGGTAGTTCCACGTCAGGAAAATGAGTTTACCTGCGGTTCGTGTTTCCTAGTGCAGTCCAATAAGCGTTACTCCCACGAAGAGGACGGCCAGCCAATCTGCAAGGATTGCGCCTAAAGGAATACGAAGCAGAAACGAAACCCCGCACTTGGCAACTTTCTACGAGCCGAGTGCGGGGTTTGCTTTTGCAGCCACCAAAATTTCGGTGGTGTGCAAAGACATTAAAGTTTAGTGCTGTTCCGGAACAAAGGCGTGGAGCAAAGCCTCCGGATCCTTCGAGGCGATGAGCCAATATGGAGTATCGTCCTCTGGATCGTTAAGCACCATCATGGCGTGCTCATCCACCCAAGCGTGGGAAACCAAAAACGCCGCGGGATCGAACTGCGGGCCCAGGGCATTGCGCCGCGCAGATTTGGGAACGGTGATAGACCGCGACACGACGTCGTTGGGCAACTGGGCATCTTTGACCGTGAGCCAACGCGTTCCATCCGGGTCACGCTCTACCTTGATGACTGTATTGGACCAGGTAATAAGTACCCACACGGCGATAGCGCCAAGGAGGATCGCGGGAATGATGGTCCACCACATGTTGCGGTTAAGGCCGGCAGTAGCGGAAGTAAGTGCCACGATGGCGGCGGCAAATAGCCAAAAGTACCAAGGGACCCACTGGCGTTCGCGGTAGAGCACTTGAGAGTCCACCGTGCCCTGTGCCGAAGCGGCGCTTGACGGTGCCGGAGTTGCGGAAGTAGCAGATGTATCAGACACGTCTAGTCAGTCTAGTCCACACGCGCCGCAGAATGAACCTCCCAAGGCAGGTAGGATTGGCCAGGTGACTGACTCGATTCCGCATTCTCAATCAGAAAGCCCCTTTGGGGACATTAAGGTCAAGCGCCTGGATAAGGAGCTTCCGTTGCCGCACCGTGCCCACCGTGGTGACGCCGGTGCGGACCTCTATGCAGCAGAATCTCTTACCCTGCAACCCGGCGAGCGCGCCCTCGTCGGCACCGGGATTGCCATTGCGCTGCCGCTAGGAACGGTTGGTTTAATTCACCCGCGCTCCGGACTAGCCGCCAAGCAAGGGCTTTCCGTTGTCAATACCCCGGGCACGGTGGATGCCGATTACCGCGGGGAGATCAAGGTCTGCCTCATCAACCATGACCGGCACGCTCCCATTGAGATCGAACGCGGAATGCGCATCGCTCAGCTCGTGGTCCAGCGCGTAGAGCTGGTGGGGTTTGCTGAGGTTGAAGAGTTGGATGACACCGTCCGCGGAGCCGGCGGCTATGGCTCTACCGGTGTGTAGTTAAAGCAGTAGAGACTCAACGAGACTTTTAGAAAGGACGTAGCACCCATGGGAATCTGGCCCTTTGGCAAGAAGAAAGACGAAGAAAAGAAGGCTCAGGAAAAGCCTGCAGCACAAAGCGAAAAGCCGGCGGACCCCACGTCCGCGGATGCAGAGGCGCAGGAGACCTATGCTCCAGTAGGCGACACCGCAGCAGATGCCGCGGCGGCTTCTGGCAATGAACCCCGCGAGTTTGCACATGATGCCATCAATGGCCAGACCGGCCCCTTTGATGGAGACTCTGTCGATATCGAGACCTTTGATTTCAGCGACTTTTCCATTGGCGTATTAGATCTGGGGTCCCTGCGCATCCCACTGCCAAAGGAATCCCAGGTACAGGTGGAAATGGGCGAACAAGGCCCACGAATGCTGCACATCGTGACCAAGGTAGGCCGAATTACTCCAGTAGCCTTTGCCGCCCCACGTAAGCCAGGCCAGTGGGCAGAATCCGTGGAGGAAATTAAGGAGGGCATGAGCCGCGACGGTCTTACCGTTACTACCGAGCCAGGCCCTTGGGGTGCTGAGGTCGTGGGCAAGAACGACAACGGTCAGGTCCGCGTTATCGGCGCAGATGGTCCGCGCTGGATGCTGCGCATGACCCTGGCCGCGCCGGCCGGCATGGAAGCAGACCTCGCAGACATGGCTCGCGAGGTGGCCGCCCGTACCTTCGTCTACCGCGGGGAAGACCCCATCCTGGCAGGAAATGCTTTGCCGGTCATCATGCCCGAGCAGCTCGTAGAGCAGGTCAAGCAGGCCATGGACCAGCGCCAGCAAGAACAGCAGGCAGCCGCTAATGCTCAAGACCACCCAGAAAACGGCGTGGGCGGCCCCGACCCTGCGGCAGAAACAGAGGCGGAGCAACACCTGCGCGATTTGGGCGGTACCCCACACCAGGGTGAGAATGGATCGTCCCCGCAGAATCCCGATGAGGGCTCTGCACCTAATTCCAAGAACTAGGCAAAGCAGTAAACCACGTGACACATTCTTCCTCGCCGCAACCTTCCCCGGACGCTAAGAACCAGGACTCTGAGGAGTCTGCTGCCGAGCCCACCCTGCTGGAGCAGATGGGTGGCTTATCAGGGCTCGTGTCGGCGACCTTGCCAGTCATTGTGCTGATTCCTGTCAATAACTTCTTTGGGCTGGGGCCAGCCCTGGCGGCGGCGCTCGGCGTGGCCGTTGTTATTGCACTCTGGAGGGTAATCCGTAAAGAGACCCTACAGCCGGCCATATCGGGTCTGCTGGGAGTCGCACTATGCGCTGCCATCGCCTGGTTTACCGGTGACGCCAAAGGATATTTCTTGTACGGCATCTGGATGTCGTTGGCACTGTGCATTGCCGCGGTACTATCAATCCTCTTCCGGTGGCCCGCTGTGGGTGTCATCTGGAAAGGGATTAACGGCGAGGAAATGCAGTGGCAAAAGGTTGCTCAGGCGCGCCGGGCTTATGCCATCGCTACCGGCGGGTGGGCGGTCATCTTCCTGGCCCGCTTTGTTATTCAGCGCGCCATTTATGATGCGGATGCCACTACCGCCTTAGGGGTGACCCGAATCCTGATGGGGTGGCCATTGACGCTTCTGGTTACGGCGCTGACCGTGTGGATGGTGCGCCGCGCGGATGCAGCCGTTGAGGCAGCAGCGGGCACAGGTGAGCACACTAACGCAGAACGAGAACAAAAGTCTGAGGCAGAAAATGACTGAATCAACCATGAGCCGCGGCGATAGTCTTGAGGTCACCATTGACCGCATGGCGCACGGCGGGGAAGGAATTGGCCAGGCGCCGGATGGGCGAGTGGTATTTGTTCCTCGCGCTTTTCCCGGCGACGTCGTCAAAGCTACGGCCGGCCGTGTAAAGAAGTCGTTCATTAAAGCGGAACTGGAAAGCATACTAAGCCCAGGGCCGCTGCGCGTGCCATCGTCTTGTCCTGCTGCCGCGCAGGGAGCAGGATGCTGCGATTTCGCCGAGCTGGATCCCGCGGCCGAAACCGGAATCAAGGCAGAGATCTTGTCGGAGCAGCTGCGCCGCACCGGCGTTGTCACCAGCGAGGAACTGAACATTGAGCAGCACACCCTAGAGCCGGTTCGGGGATGGCGCACGCGGGTGAGGTGGGGCGTCGACAAGCAAGGGCGCGCCGGAACCCGTCAGCGTCGGTCCAATGAGCTTATTACGGGCGCTGCCTGTACGCAGCTGGCTCCGGGATTGGCAGAGGGGCTCGTTGGAGAGGGCGCGCGCCGGTTTACCCCAGGTGCTGAGGTCATCGCCGTTCTCGATGGCGAGGGCAACCGCCACGTGGTAGAAACCCGCAAGGCCCCGCGCGGGCGCCGCGTGGAGACCATTCGTGAGGTGGTAGAAGGCAGCGGCAAGGTGCACGAGCATGTCGACGGGCGGACATTTAGCTTTCCTGCTACCGCCTTTTGGCAGGCCCACAGCCACGCACCGGCCGCGTATACCGATCTGATAGCGGAGTGGCTCGGGGGCCGCGAGTACCAAGAGCACACCGCCTGGGATCTCTACGGCGGCGTAGGCCTATTCGTTCCCTCACTGGCCCATGCCGTGCAGGGCAAGGTTATCTCCGTGGATTACTCACCGGCGGCTACGGCCGGGGAACAGGCCGCCCTTGCGGACTGCGAGGTGGAAGTAAAGTCCGCGAAGGTGGAGCAGGTCGCCGCCCAGCTTCCCAAGCCCGGCGCTGTAGTCCTTGATCCGCCGCGCACCGGAGCAGGGGAGGACGTGATTCGTTCCGTGGCGGCCGCTGCACCCCAGGCGGTCGTTCACGTGGGATGCGACCCCGCCACCTTCGCGCGCGACTTGGGATACTGGAACCAGCACGGATACGGAATAGAAAAGATGGCACTCATTAACGCGTTCCCCGGAACGCACCACTTTGAAACGATTGCGCTCATTACCCCTGCCTAATGAGCTTTTATGGCTCCGAGGCGGGGTGCGGCACGTTGCCGCGCCGTTCTCGGAACATTGACCGATATAATATTCACCGCCCGCCGCGGGTACGGTAGAAAAGAAGAACTAAGCACAGAAGGAGTTGAAGGCCGCTCCATGACTATCTTGGATACCATTAACTCGCCGCAGGACCTCAAGGTGCTGTCTGCAGACAAGCTTGAGGAGCTGGCGGCAGAGATTAGGCAGCGTCTCATTGACAAGGTCTCCGTCACGGGCGGACATCTGGGGCCTAACTTGGGCGTGGTGGAATTGACCATTGCGTTGCACCGTGTATTTGATTCTCCGCGTGAGCCCATTATTTTTGACACTTCGCACCAGTCCTATGTGCATAAGATGCTGACTGGGCGCACGGATCAGTTCGATACCTTGCGGCAAAAGGACGGCCTTTCGGGGTATACGGACCGCGGCGAGTCTGAACATGACTGGACCGAGTCCTCCCACGCTTCGGCGTCGCTGTCTACGGTTGATGGCTTGTCTAAGGCCTTCAAGATTCGCGGCGACGGCCACCGCAATGTCATCGGTGTTGTCGGTGATGGCGCCCTCACCGGCGGCATGTGCTGGGAGGCGTTAAATAATATCTCGGAGGACAAGGGCCGCAATGCGGTCATCGTGGTCAATGACAACGGCCGTAGCTATTCGCCCACCATCGGTGGCATTTCCGAAAACCTTGGCCGCATCCGTTCCCAGCACGGTTATGACGAGCTCATGGAACAGGGCAAGCGCCGCTTGAAGCAAATGGGATGGGTAGGCGAGCGCGCCTTTGATGCCTTGCATGCCATGAAAGAGGGCGTCAAGTCCACCGTCTTGCCTACCGAGATGTTCCCGGAACTGGGCATGAAGTACATCGGCCCCATCAATGGCCACGATATCGATAGCTTGGTGCATGCCCTGACTTATGCCCGCGATTATGACGGGCCCATCATCGTGCACGTGGTTACCGAAAAGGGCCACGGATTTGCCCCGGCCGTCAATGAACCGAAGGACCAGATGCACTCTACCGGTGCTATCGATCCGGTCACCGGTGTGGCTAAGGGCACCAAGCAGCCTGGCTGGACGGCCGCCTTCTCAGAGGAACTGGTAGCCGCTGCCGAGAAGCGCGATGACATCGTAGCCATTACCGCCGCAATGGCAGGTCCTACTGGGCTCGCTCCCTTCCAAGAGCGCTTCCCAGAGCGGTTCTTCGATGTGGGAATTGCCGAGCAACACGCAATGACCTCTGCCTCCGGTCTGGCGCTTGGCGGGATGCACCCCGTCGTGGCGGTATATTCCACCTTCTTAAACCGCGCCGTGGATCAGGTCATTATGGATATTGCGCTGCTAAAGCTGCCGGTAACCATCGTGCTTGACCGCTCCGGAGTTACCGGTTCCGATGGCGCTTCGCACAATGGCGTGTGGGATATGGCGCTCATGAGCATCGTGCCGGGAATGCATATTGCCGCCCCGCGCGATGGCGCGCGCCTGCGGGAACTCTTCCGTGAGTCGTTAGAGATTGAATCTGGCCCGTCCGTGGTCCGCTTCCCTAAGGGCAACCTGCTGCCGGATATGGAAGCGGTGGATACGTTGGGCGATGGCGTAGACATCCTGCACTATGGCGAAGCCGATGCGGGCGAGGACACCCCCGAGGTGCTCATCGTTTCCATCGGTGCTATGTCCGCGCGCAGCATCGAGGCTGCGAAGCTGCTGGGCGAACAGGGCGTGAACGTTACCGTTGTTGACCCGCGTTGGGTAGCGCCGGTGGCAAGCTCTGTGGTGGCTCTCGCCGCTGACCACGACTTGGTGGTTACGGCAGAAGACGGCCTTGTCCGCGGCGGTATTGGCTCCATGATTTCGGAGGCCCTCAGCGCAGCCGAGGTCGATACTCCTGTGCGCCGACTCGGCGTCCCAGGTTACTTCCCTAAGCACGGCTCCCGCGGCGAGGTTTTGGAAGAGTTCGGGTTGACGCCGGAGCTTATGGCGGCGTCGATAAGCGAGTGGCTAGAAAACCTCACCGCTGATGTTAATGCGCGAGGAGAAGAGGACTAAACCTAGCCTGCTAAATATTCCTAGAAAAGACCGTCCACGATAATCGGGGCGGTCATTTCTATTTGCCATTCGCGCGTGCCCTCCGCGCGGAGGAAGGCAGCGACGTCGCCTGGCTGCCGGATGGCGCCGGCGACAGAGTCAGGTCCGCGGTGGCGCTTATTGGCGCGCACACCTACCTTCGCCCATACCGCTGCACGCACAGCGGCAGGGCGGATAAGAAGTTCGGATGGCATCCCGAGTTCGGTCGCGACATCGGCGATGTCCGCGCGGATAGTTTGGTATATCTCCCATAGGTCCGGGTAGTCCTTGGCCCAGATGGTTTTGGAAGGAATCGGTTGTGGGGCGCGATGGACGCGAGGCCGTTGCTGCGGGGGAACGGTGCGCGCCTGGTGAAGCACAGCCATCCATTGGGCGGTCGCGCCCTTGCGCCGGCGAGGAAATCCCTTGACGCGGGTAAGTTCGCCGGCGGTGGTGGGAAGGGTGCGCGCGATTTCTACCAGCGTCTTATTCGCTAATACCCGGCCGGGCGCAGTGTCCGTGCGCCGAGCGATAGCATCGCGCTTGGCCCACAGCGCTCGAGCAGCAGCGAGCTGACGGCCGCTGCGCAAACTGGAGATGCCCTTCAGATCGCGCCACGTGTGCGGCTGGGGAGCGAAGTCTCCGGAATGTTCCTGGACTATGGCGGAAAATTCCTCTAAAGCCCAGTCCATTTTGTCTTGTTCGGCCAAAATATCGCGCAGGGCGTCGGCAAGTTCGAGGAGCAGTTCCACATCGAGCGCGGCGTAAGCCTTGAGTTCTTCGCTGAGCTGTGGGGTGGACCAGTCGGCGTCGCCGTAGCCCTTTTCCAATTCGACGTCAAAAAGCTCTGCGATCATAGTGCCCAGATTGGGCCGTTCAAATCCCGCGAGCCGTGCCGCCAGTTCCGTATCAAAGATGGAGCCGGGAAAGAGACCGAGCCACCCGAGACAAGGCAAATCCGAATGGGCGGCGTGAATAATCCATTCCGCGCCGTTGAGCACTGGGGCAAGGGCGGCCGTGAGCTCCTCGCGGTGGCCCTCAGGGGCAAAAAGCATCGTGCCCGCGCCGCGGCGGCGAATTTGCACTACGAAGGCGCGATCATCGTAGCGATAGCCGGAGGCGCGCTCGGTATCGATGGCAAAGGGGCCCGTACCCGCGGCGAGGCGGGCTGCGGCAGCGGTGAATTCCTCCGGGGTGGAAAGAACCGGCGGGATGCCCTCGAGCGGCCGGCTGCGCAATTCTGGCATATTAGCGGCCGAGCTCGGTGACGCCCTCAGGGGGTAGTCCGGCAACGTTGGCCAATACCTGGGCAAAGGCCTGCACGTGGGGTGCGAGATCGAGGCCTTCGGCAGTCCACGAAGCGCGCATTTCGATCTGGTAGGCGCGCGGTGGCCCGCCAATCTCGCCAAAACGCACGGACGCGGTGGAGGTGACGGTGCCGCCCAAATTGGTGTGGTCGGCTCCTTCCTTTTCCAGGCCTTCATTGAGCCATTGCCACGCCACATCAGGCAAGAGCGGGTCGCCTGCTACGGCATCGTCCATATCCGCCTGGATATAGGCCACAAGGCGCATGGCGCCCTCCCAAGCTTCCTCAGCGCCCGGATCGTGGAGCAGGATGAGGCGGCCAAAGGCGTCGCCCTCTGCATCGGTGGGCACGATATCTGGGTCGTCTTCGTTTCCCACTTCGAGGCCGATTGCGTGGCTAAACGGCGCAAGGCGTTGCGGTGGGCGAATGGAGCCTAGGGTGATCTCAGGGCGCAGGTCGGCCGCGTGCATGGACTCCACTGCTTGGGTGAAAGCGGCGGGGGTAGCTGGCTCGTGGCTTTCCGCCTGCCCGTGCAAAGGGGTGGGGGCGGAGGCCTCGGCGCTGCGTGGGGTGGTCGATTCGGAATTGCTCACGACGTTCAAGCTATAGTTTCGCGTCCTCTAGCTGGGGGAGGCGCGCCGATGCGGAGGCGTGTCGTCCTCCTTATGGTCGAGAAGTGACAAGGTTTCATATCCAACTTATGATGGATGTGTTCGTTAACCCAAAGGCTTCTGCAAAGGAGAACGCAATGGCGAAGCTTGATTACAAGGAACTCAACGCGGTTCAGCAATATTCCCAGCACGCAGTTTTTAAGGTGATTCCGGGCGCGCTCGGCACCGAGCGAGCGGAGATCATCGCCCAAGCGCAGGAGTTCTTTGCCGGCGTGGAAAAGGCCGGAAAGGTAACCGTGCGCGGCATTTACGACCTCACGGCTATGCGCGATTCCGCCGACTTCATGATCTGGTGGCACGCCGAGGAATTCTCTGACCTACAAAAGGTCTTCGGGGACTTCCGCCGCGAGACCACCCTGGGCCAAGTCAGCGAAGTGACCTGGGTGGGCAATTCCTTGCACCGTCCAGCAGAGTTCAATAAGTCCCACCTGCCCTCCTTCATCATGGGTGAGGAGCCGAAGGAGTGGATCTCGGTATACCCCTTCGTGCGCTCTTATGACTGGTACACCATGGATGATGAAAAGCGCCGCCGCATCCTCATGGAGCACGGTATGCAGGCCCGCGACTACCCCGATGTCCGCGCAAATACCGTCCCAGCCTTTGCCCTGGGTGACTACGAGTGGATTTTGGCCTTTGAGGCGGATGAGCTCCACCGCATCGTCGACCTGATGTACCTGATGCGCTACACCGAGGCCCGCCACCACGTGCGCGAGGAGATTCCTTTCCACACCGGCCGCCGCGTCAAGGACGTAGCAGAGCTCATCGCAGTACTGCCCTAAAAGAAACGTCGCCCAGCAGTAGCCCTGCTTGGCGACGTCCCCACTTAGCCGCGCCCCGTCACTAGCCTGCACGTTAGGCTGCTGACGGGGCGCCCTTTCTTCTGCATGCCTCCTTAGGCGGTGCCATCTTCTACCGGCTTTTCCTCCAAGTCCAGGCAGATGGAGTTGATGCAATAGCGCAAGTCGGTGGGGGTATCGTAGCCCTCACCCTCAAAGACGTGCCCCAGGTGAGATTCGCAGTTGGCACACAGAACCTCTACGCGGCGCATGCCTAGCGAATTGTCTTCGCGCTCAATGATTTTGTCCCCTGCGAGTGGGGAGAAAAAGGAAGGCCAGCCGCAGTGGGACTCAAACTTTTCGGTGGAGCGGAAAAGCTCCGTTCCACACGCGCGGCAAGAATAGACCCCTTCGGTGGTGGTATTGGTGTACTCGCCTACGTGGGGCGGCTCGGTGCCGGCTTCGCGCAGGACGTAGTATTCCTCGGGGCTTAAGCGCTGGCGCCATTCGGTATCGGCAATGAGCTTGAAATCGGTCATGGGCCGAGTCTAAACCGTGCTGCGCGCGGCACGCCACCAGCCGGCAACCGTAGCGAAAATTGCGACGATAAGCAGCGCCCATCCCGCCGTGGCCGTGAAAAAATTCATCCACCGACCAGCATCCGGGTGCGCTGTAGACACCCAGGAAACGGGAGCCAAATAGAGAAAGGCTGCAAACCACGCGCCCGCGGAATGGAAAACCGAACGCTTGAGCACCACGGTAAACATCAATGGGAATAGCCACATGGAGTAATACTGCTGGCCAAGGGAAGACAGGAAGAAGATACCCACCATGATCGCCCCGCTCGTCGTCAGTGCCCACAAGGTCGGGTCGGAGTTGCGCCAGCGCAAAAGGCCGAGAATCGCTGCGGCCGAAAGCGCGGCAAAAATCAACCACACGGTCCAATACAGTCCCGCGCCAAAGTCAACGTAGGCGTGGAAGCCTGCCCAGGAAGAATTGGCATAGTCACGGGTTTCTGAGAGGTAGGGCAGGAGCTTATCCACAAAGCCGCTAGCGCCTGGAACGAACGGCCACGCTAGAAGGTTGAGAACTACCGGTACGCCGATGCCGGTAGCAAGACTGCGCCATTGCAGCTCGACCAAGGGCAGGAAGAGCAATGGCGCAAATTGCGGCTTAATGACGATGGCCAAGCCAATGACTACGCCTGCCACCCAGCCCAGCCATGGGGTGCGCTCGGCGCGCACGAAAGCCCACAAGAACACGGCCATGCATAGCAAGAGAATGCCGTTGATATTGGTAAAAGCGAGCGTATTGGTCACCGATTCCGTGACAAAGGCCAAAGCGATAGATACTGGCCACACTGCCGAAGTAAGTTTACGGCCCACCGCAAGGGTGAGCACCGCTAGCGCTGCCACAATTGCAGCCGCGTTGGCGACGATGAATAGTCCTCGTGCCAGCGAAAAATCGATGTGCGCTAGCGGTGCGAGCAGCAGCGTGGCCCCCGGGGTATACAGGTACAGCGGGTCAACGTGGTTATAAGCCTGCTCATAGACCGGCTGGCCAGTGGACATGCGTGCCACAGCGTTATACACGGTGGTGAAATCATCCGTCGGCGTGCCATTGCGCGCGATGATGAAAACGCGATGCACAACAAGCAGGATGGCCACGGGCCAGGCGGCGGCATTGATTCGGGAATTCACGGCCCCTTAGTCTACGGCCTAGCGGGCGCGGGAATACCGCAGAAACACCGTGCCATCCTGATCGGCCGCGACATTTTCTAACTGCATGCGGCGATGGGAATGCTCGCCCTTAAAGGTCGCCATGGGAGTTTCCACGCCGGTAGATAGATGTGGGTCCAGGGTCAAATACATCTGGTCGATGGCATCGACATCTACCAACTGCCCGATCATTCCTGGCCCGCCCTCGCAGAGCACGCGCTTAAACCCGCGGTCCTTTAAGACGGAAATGTAGTCCTGCACGGTTCCTTCGCCAGCATCGCAGACTTCCGCGCCCGTGGATTCGATGGTCGCGATGCGCTTTGCGAGCTCTTGATTGTCCCGGCTGCTATGGGGGATCAGGATGATGGGCGGGGTAGTAAAATCCGTGAAGAAGTCCGAGGTGATATCGAAATCAAGGCCGCGGGAAGGCACGGCAATAGGAGCCGGCCGCGAACCATCCCCGTTAGGTTTTACTCCGGAGTAGTCCTCCGCGCGCACCGTTTGCGCACCCACCAACACGACGTCTGCCCAGTTACGTAGAGCAGTAAAAAGCTGCCCATCAGTGTCATTTCCCATGTCTTCGGATACATGGTTCATGGTCGCCGATCCTGTTAGTGTGCTGACCATATTCGTGCGGACGGTGAATACATCACCGGAATCGGGGCCCAATAGCGAAGAGATATCCATGCCTTCCCAGCCTAGTCAAGGCACCAGATACCCAGCACGGCAAAGTACCGGGCATAGCCACAGGAGAGGAGCTTACACCAGGCGGATGAGTATTACGCCAACCAAGATCACTGCAATGCCGGCTACCTGGCGCATGGCGACGCGGGCACCCCGCATCCGATCAATGAGCACGGAGCCCAACATGGAACCAAGAAGGGTTGCCACCACAGTAAGCCCAGTGCCAATCTGCGGTACTAAGGCCGCGTTGCCAAAGACAAACAAGGCTCCCAAGGCGCCGCCTGCCCACATCCACCACGGGTTAGCCTTTCCCTCGGGACGCTCAATGCGAGGGCGCCAGCGCAAAACAATATTGAGCATTACGAGCGCGGAAACGCCAATGCTAAAAGACACCAAAGCCGCACTAACGGGCGACCCGGTAATCTGGCCCAGGTGGCCGTTAATGGCGGATTGGCTTGCGGTAAAGCAACCAAAGACAAAGCCTGCGAGGCGCCACAGCCACAACGCCATAGCGCTGTCTTCTTGCTTCGTTGGCGCGCCGGGGCTGGCGACAATAGAAATCACTCCACCGAGAACAACTAGTGCCCCTAGAGTGCGAATCAGGGACAGTGGGGAAGTGGGGGAGTCAAACAGTCCAAAGTGGTCGATGACAAGGCCCATCATGATTTGGCCCGCGATGGGAAGGACTGCGGTCTGGACCGCGCCCAGATGAGGAAACAACAGGATATTTCCAGTAAGCGCAACCACGCCGAGCAGGCCACCGAACCAAACCCACAGCGGTTCCCCAAAGGCACGGGAAATGCCAAACTCGCCGCCGGTGACGGCTGTTGCAATGACAAGCAACGTCAACGTGCCCACGGCAAACGAGATGAGCGACGAGGAAAACGGCGTGCCAGTAGATGCGCGAAGGCGCGTATTAACCAGGGTCTGAACGGGCAGAACGAGTCCGGCGATAATACCTAAGAGAATCCACAACACGTTGGGACACTTTACAGGCATATAAAGAAACCCGCCCAAGCCCCTTTGGAGTGGAGCGGTGGGCGGGAAATTGTGGTCCTAACTGGGATTGAACCAGTGACCTTTCCGGTGTGAACGGAACGCTCTCCCACTGAGCTATAGGACCTTGCGGTGGCTAAATCTACACCGCACTAAATTCAAACACCTAATTGGCTGGGCAGGAGTGCGCATCAAGGGGAGGCGGCCTGCGGTCCACTATCTTGGGAGAATCACACCAGTGTGTTTTGAGATGGCCCGAATGTGAAAAATCGGTGCCAGAAAGAATGCCGCTGGGCTGGGGATTTGGAAACTGGCGCGGAGCACGATAATGTTTCTTCTCGCACCGCAACGGTACAAAGTTTGCGGGGCAATGCGGATGTAGCGCAGTTGGTAGCGCATCACCTTGCCAAGGTGAGGGTCGCGAGTTCGAGTCTCGTCATCCGCTCCACGCTTTTCTAGGGTTTCGCCCGTGAAGAGTGATTCTAAATGAATAGCGCGCGATTAGCTCAGTGGGAGAGCGCTTCCCTGACACGGAAGAGGTCACTGGTTCAATCCCAGTATCGCGCACAAGGACTTTGTCCTAGAAACCGGGCCTGGTTTCGCATGCGGATGTAGCGCAGTTGGTAGCGCATCACCTTGCCAAGGTGAGGGTCGCGAGTTCGAGTCTCGTCATCCGCTCCAGCACTGTATTGTGTGAGGCGGTATCGCCACGGTGGAATGGCCGAGTGGTGAGGCAACGGTCTGCAAAACCGTGCACACGGGTTCGATTCCCGTTTCCACCTCAACTTCTTAATGCCTTCGGGCATTAAGCGCGATTAGCTCAGTGGGAGAGCGCTTCCCTGACACGGAAGAGGTCACTGGTTCAATCCCAGTATCGCGCACGAGAGTCCTCTTTGGGACTCTGCAACAAACTCCGGTTTGTTATGCGGATGTAGCGCAGTTGGTAGCGCATCACCTTGCCAAGGTGAGGGTCGCGAGTTCGAGTCTCGTCATCCGCTCCACATAGCCGCTCCAGAAATGGAGCGGCTTTTTCTATGTCTGCATGTGGCTGTTTACCGGTTTGCTCTTCTGTGACCCCACTTCGAGGCATCTAGGGGTGCGAAAATTCACCATTGAATAACCTTGCCTTAAATAGTGATAAATACCTCTTTTTATTTCTGAAAAGGAACTCATTCCCAGTTCGCGCCGACAAATGACTCGACGCGCTGCTTATCGCGATTGCCGCTCCGGCAAACCGCGCGGCTAGTATGTCTGACAATTCAACTTGTGCATTTTCAACACAAAAGGAGCTATCTATGGGCTACCGCGTACCTTGGCTGCGCCGCACGGCGTCAGCAGTCGGCACTGCAGCACTGGTTTTGGGCGGGTCGATGCCGGCCGCCTTCGCGCACGATTCCGTTATTGGCGGTTCGGTCAAAGACGGTGACCAACTCGACGAGTTTCCTAAGGAAATCACCCTCGAGTTTTCTGGCATCCCCAAAGAAGACTTCAATACCTTTGCCGTGACTAACGCGGATACTGGTGAGAAACTCTTTAGCCAGGAACCAAAGCTTCATGAGCGGGATCTCACTATTGAAACTCCAGCGGACGTCCAACCTGGGCCGGGTAACTACCAGGTGGGCTTCCAGATCACGTCTTCGGATGGACACGCTACCCGCGGGGGAGTGGAATTCTCCGTCAAGGGTGACTCCACTGAGAGCACCGAGGCAGCTGCTGATGAATCGTCGTCCCAGGATGGAGATGAGGGCCTGCCGACCGCGCTGAAAATGATCTTGGGCGTAGGCGGCGTTTTGGCCATTGCCGCAGTGGTTGCCCTATTTATTGCCAAGTCTCGTCGCATTGATTCGGAAGGTGAAAAATAATGTCCAAGATTTCTAGCATCGCCCTTGTGGGCTTGACTGTGGCCGGCCTCGCCCTGGCGGGTTGCTCACCGCAAAACCAAAATGACTCCACCGAGTCGAAGACGGATGCTGTCACTAGCACAGGGGAAACAACCTCCGCTGCAGAATCTAGGGAACTGACGTTTGACGATGCCGTCGTGCGCGCTAATGAGGACAAGGACATGACCGCCATCTTTGGCACCCTGGTCAACCATTCCGAAAAGGACATCACCATCACTGGATTTTCCACCAGCCTCAATGCCAAGGTGAACCAGATGCATGAGACTGTCGATGGCAAAATGCAGGAAATGTCGAGCCCATTGGTAGTCAAGGCCGGCGAATCCCATGAGCTAGCACCTGGTGGTGACCACTTCATGCTCATGGAGATGGAAAACCACATCGCTCCCGGCGAATCCCTTGACCTCAAAGTGGAGCTAGAGGGCGGCGAAGAGCTCGATCTGGGCGAGATTCAAACGCGCAGCATGCCTGCCGGCGATGAGGACTACGGCGATATGGCAGGCCACGATATGGCAGGCCACGGTATGGAAGGCCACAACCACTAGCTATGTCTGGATTCAGCAGAAGGGGATTTCTCACCGGCGCTGCGGTATCGACCAGCGCCTTCGCGTTGGCTGGTTGCGCTGATCAGGGCTCTTCCCCGGATGCTCAGGCGCAGGATAGGCCCGCGCTTGCCGACGCCCTCGTGGCCTTCGACGGCGACCATCAAGCGGGTATCGCTACCGCAGCGCAGGCCCACCTGAATTTGGTGGGGTTTGACCTTAAAAGGGGCGTCGACAAGCGGGGGTTCGCCAGCCTCATGAAGCTGTGGACCGAGGACGCCCGCGCGCTGTGTACGGGGGAGGCGCCGCTGGGCACGCTAGAGCCGGAAATGGTGCAACAGCCTGCCAACCTGACTATCACCTGCGGCCTAGGCGAGAAGGTTTTTAACCTGCTCGGAGTGGACAAGCCCCAGTGGCTGGGAGATGTGCGTTCCTTTCAACGCGATGCGCTGGAGCCCAAGTGGGGACAAAGCGATATCGTCTTGCAGATCTGCTGCGATGACCCACTGATGAATACCTACGCCCTGCGGCACATGGTGCGCGCAGGCAAGCACTATGCCAGCGTGAAGTGGTTGCAGCAGGGCTTTATTAACGCCTACGGCAGCCAGGACAAGGGCGCCACCGCGCGCAATATGTTCGGACAAAAGGACGGCACTGTTAACCCGCGCAGCGAGGAAGACTTCGCAGACCAGGTATGGATCGATAAGGGACCGCAGTGGGCCAATGGGGGAACGGCGATGGTGGTACGCCGCATCCGCATGAACGTGGATACATGGGAAAAGCTGGATCGCTCTTCCCGCGAGAACGCTATCGGCCGCAAGCTCGATACCGGCGCCCCACTTACCGGCAAGGACGAATTCGACGCTGCGGATTTCGATGCGGTAGATGACTATGGACTGCCGGTTATCGATAAAAACTCGCACATGGCCGTGGCCGCCCCGCCCGCTGACCACCCGGAGCAGCGCATCCTACGCCGCCCGTATAACTATGAGTTAGCTCCCGATGGCAAGGACGGGCAGCTATCCAATATTGGGCAGGTTTTTATCTGCTACCAGCAGGATCCCACCCAGCAATTTGAGCCTATCCAGGCCCGATTGGATGAATCCGACCTAATGAATGAATGGCTAACCCATATCGGCTCCGCTATGTATTTCTGTCCGCCGGGCACCCGCGATGCCGATGGGCGCGAGTCTTGGTGGGCAAAATCGCTCTGCGAGCATGCGGGGTTGTAGAATGGCTATCCGTAAATTTAAATAGCGGACGCGGCCAGGTATGCCGCCGACGCACGAGCGCATAAAGGAGCGCGATTATGGCGGAACTCATCCCCGCAGTACCGGTCAATTACGATTCCTTCACCGTGCCCGCCGGCCAGGCCGTGGGCGCAGCAATGCGAGAGCTCAACCTTCCCAATAAGGGCCCTGAGGCTGTCGTAGTCGTTCGCGGTGAGGACGGCACTCTCTTTGATTTGTCGCACACCCCAGACACGGAGTCCACCTTCACCCCGGTTGCCGCCAGCGAGGAAGACGGCCGCGCCGTCATCCGCCACTCCTGCGGTCACGTTATGGCCCAGGCCGTGCAGGCCGAATTCCCCGGCACCAAGCTCGGCATCGGCCCGGCCATTGAGAATGGCTTCTACTTCGATTTCCAAACCGCCGAGCCTTTCACGCCGGAAGATCTCAAGGCGATTGAAAAGCGCATGAAGAAGATCATCAAGGGAGGCCAGCGCTTTGAGCGCCACGTCTATGAATCCGCGGAGGAAGCGGAAAAGGCCCTCGCCGAGGAGCCTTTCAAGCTCGAGCTGGTCCAGGACAAGGGCAATGTTGACCCTGACTCCGACGAGGCCGCAGAGGTCGGGTCCGGCGATCTCACCCACTATGACAACATCAACCCGCGCACCGGGGAGGTAGAGTGGTTCGACCTCTGCCGCGGCCCGCACGTGCCAACCACCAAGTACATCCCGGCCTTCACGCTGACCCGTTCTTCTGCTGCCTACTGGCGCGGCGACCAGTCCAAGGCTGGCCTGCAGCGCATTTACGGCACCGCTTTTGAGTCCAAGGAGGCGCTGGAGGCCTACCAGACCATGGTCGAAGAGGCTGAAAAGCGCGACCACCGCCGCCTGGGTCAGGAACTAGATCTCTTCTCCTTCCCGGATGAGATTGGCTCCGGCTTCCCGGTATTCCACCCGAATGGCGCGACCGTGCGCATGGAGATGGAAAACCACTCCCGCAACCGCCACGTACAGGCTGGGTACTCCTTTGTTAATACCCCGCATATCACCAAGGGTGACCTATTCAAGAAGTCTGGCCACCTGGACTTCTACGCCGACGGTATGTTCCCGCCGATGCAGCTCGATGGCGAGTATGACGAAGAGGGCAATACCGTCAAGGAGCCGCAGGACTACTACGCCAAGCCTATGAACTGCCCGATGCACAACCTGATTTTTGCATCCCGTGGTCGTTCCTACCGCGAGCTTCCGCTGCGTCTATTTGAGTTCGGTACCGTCTACCGTTACGAAAAGTCTGGCGTGGTCCACGGTCTGACCCGTGCCCGCGGCTTTACCCAGGACGATGCCCACATCTACTGCACCGAAGAGCAGCTGGAAGAAGAGCTAACCAAGGTCCTCGACTTCATCATTTCCTTGCTGAAGGACTACGGACTGTCTGACTTCTACCTGGAGCTTTCCACCAAGGACCCGAATAAGTTCGTCGGTTCTGATGAGATCTGGGAGCGCTCTACGTCTATCCTGCAGTCGGTCGCAGAAAAGTCCGGCTTGGAGCTGGTTCCGGATCCCGCAGGTGCAGCCTTCTACGGCCCGAAGATTTCTGTGCAGGCGCGCGACGCCATCGGCCGTACCTGGCAGATGTCTACCGTGCAGTTGGACTTCAACCTGCCGGAGCGCTTCGAGCTGGAATACACCGCGTCGGACGGCACTAAGAAGCGCCCAATCATGATTCACCGTGCGCTCTTCGGCTCCATCGAGCGATTCTTCGGCGTCCTGCTGGAGCACTACGCCGGTGCGTTCCCAGCATGGCTGGCACCGCACCAAGTGGTGGGCATTCCGGTGGCTGATGAATTCTCCCCGCACCTCGAAGAGGTTGCCGCCCAGCTGCGTCAGAAGGGTATCCGCGCCGATGTGGACACCTCTGATGACCGCATGCAGAAGAAGATTCGCAACCACACCACCGGTAAGGTTCCCTTCATGCTGGTGGCTGGCGCGCGCGACGTAGAAGCTGATGCCGTGTCCTTCCGCTTCCTCGATGGCACCCAGGTCAATGGTGTGCCGGTAAAGGAAGCCGTGGAGCTCATCGCCGCATGGGTGGCAGAGCGCAACAACGAGCAGCCGACCGAAGAGCTCATCAGTGCCCGACGCTAAAGAGACCCACGAAACTGACAGCTCCGCCGTCGCTGAAAACCAAGCGGTGGCGGAGACCTTCGTTGACTCAGGTGCTGGCGAGCCGGACCGTCTTGAGCGGTTATGGGCGCCTTATCGCATGGCCTATATTGCCAAGCGCTCTAAAGACCCCTTCGTGGAGGCCCCGAAGAGTAGCGACGAAGATGGGCTCATCATTGCTCGCGGCAAAACCGTGTATGCCTTGTTGAACCTGTTTCCGTATAACGCCGGGCACCTCATGGTGGTGCCGTATCGCAAGGAATCGCAGCTGGAGAACCTCACGCAAGAGGAATCGCACGAGTTGATGGCCTTCGCGCAAAAGGCGGTTCGAGTACTCAAACGGGTCTCACGCCCAGAAGCCATCAACGTAGGGCTCAACCTGGGTCGCGCTTCGGGCGGCTCGGTAGGGGATCACCTGCACCTGCATGTGGTGCCAAGGTGGCCCGGGGATAGTAACTTTATGACTGTCCTCGATGGGACTAAGGTATTACCGCAGCTTCTGCAGGATACGCGCCGCGTGCTGGCAGAAGGATGGCGCGAGATGGAAGAGGAGGATTCGCGTGCTTAGCGTGCATGGGCGAAAGCCCGCCGCCGTGGTGGTGGAACCTATAGCCAAGGCCTTTTTGAAGCTCGGCCTGACCCCGAATGTGGTCACGGTTGTGGGTACCATAGTCACCATTGCGATTTCGGTGATCCTCATTCCTACCGGCCACCTCTTTTCCGCTGCCGTTTTGTCCGGCCTCTTCGCCGCTTTCGACATGCTCGACGGCACCATGGCGCGCCTGAGCGGCAAGGCTACTGCCTTTGGTGCGACCTTGGATGCGTCCTGTGATCGCATCACCGATGGCGCATTGTTCAGTGCTATTGCATGGTGGCTGATTTATTCTGCGGATTCTTCCCGCATCACGGTTATTGCCTGCTTTGTCACCTTGGTATGTTCCCAGGTCATTTCCTATATCAAGGCTAGGGGAGAAGCGTCCGGATTCAAGATGGTCGGCGGCCTTATCGAGCGTCCCGAGCGGCTTATTTTGGCCCTGGGCGGCATCGGCCTCGAAGGCCTAGGAGTACCGCATGCCATTGAGGTTGCGCTGTGGATCTTGGCCGTGGGCTCCGTCTTTACCGTGTGCCAACGTATGGTTATCGCCGCCCGCCAGGAGCAGCAGTAGCTCATACTGCACCACCTAAAACCAGGAGGTTGTAACACCATGTGGGACAAAGAAGACCTCTCCGCGGCGGGTTACCTCGCGGGGTGGAAGGTGGTGCGCCGTCTGCCCGAGCCCATCGCGCGCACGCTTTTTCGCTGGGGTGCGGACTACGCAAGCGGCAACGGTCGCGGAATGGAGGGCTTGCGCCGCAACCTGGCGCGCGTGGTAGGCCCAGAAAACGTTACCCGCGCGTTGGTGCGCGATTCCGTGCGCTCCTATATGCGCTATTGGATGGAGGCTTTCCGCCTGCCAGCCATCCACGGTGATGCCGGGCTGCATGAGCGCTTGCTCAGTGGCTTGGAAGGCCTCGAGCATTTTGATGCTTCGGCTCAATCCGGGCGCGGCACCATTTTGGCGTTGCCGCATTCCGGGAATTGGGATATGGCGGGCGTCTTCCTCGTTGGCCATTATGGGCAGTTCACCACCGTTGCGGAGCGCCTTAAGCCCGCAGTGCTTTTCGACGCCTTTGTGGATTACCGCGAAACCCTTGGCTTTGAGGTTCTTCCCCTCACCGGCGGCGAATCCTCGCCTTTTGCCCGCCTCAAAGAGGTGCTGGAAGCCGGTGGCGTGGTCTGCCTGCTGGCTGAGCGCGACCTGACCCGAAGCGGCGTTACCGTGGATTTCATGGGGGAAAAGGCCAATATGGCCGCCGGTCCCGCACAGCTTGCTATAGAGACCGGCGCCGCCCTGCACGTGGTGCACTCGTGGTTTGAGGGCGAGGGTTGGGGGCTCTCTGTGTCTCCTGAGCTCGAGGTAACGGACCTGCAGGAGACAACTCAGCGCATGGCCAATGGCTTCGCCGCCAATATCCGCCGCCACCCGGAGGATTGGCATATGCTGCAGCCGCAGTGGAATGTGGACATAGAGAGGCGTCGGCAAGCGCGGGCAGCCAAAAATGCCCGCCACACCGGGCCATCGCAGGAAGGGGAGAGCTAGTGCGCATAGGAATCGTATGCCCCTACTCCTTCGATGAACCAGGCGGAGTTCAAGCCCATATCCTTGATCTAGCCACGGTTTTCATTGAGCAAGGGCACCATGTTCAGGTCATTGGCCCCGCTGCGGAATCCACCCAGCTGCCGGATTTCGTAGTCAAGGGAGGGCCGGCTTTCCCCATCGCGTATAACGGTTCGGTGGCGCGCCTGTCCGTGGGACCCCACGTCACGCGCAAGGTAAAGCAATTCATCATGGAGGGCGACTTCGATGTCTTGCACATCCATGAGCCTAACTCCCCGAGCTTTTCCATGACCGCGTTGGCCGTGGCCCAAGGCCCGCTGGTGGCGACCTATCACGCCTCTGCATCGAGCTCCCTGGTGCTGACTCTGGCCAAACCATTCCTCGTTCCCTTCTTGGAAAAGATCCGCGGTGGCATCGCGGTATCCGATATGGCGCGGCGGTGGCAGGTGGAGCAATTGGGCGGCGACCCGGTGCTCATTCCCAACGGCGTGGATACGTCGGTCTACGCGCAGGCTCGGCGCCGCAGCCCGGCCAAAGCCCCCGGCGATCCCTTGGAAGTTGTCTTCTTGGGACGGTTGGATGAACCGCGCAAGGGCCTCGATATCTTGCTGAGTGCGCTCCGCCAAGTACACCACGATATCCGCGTGACCATCATGGGCGGCGGCCGCGCCCGCGAGGTTGAGGGCGTGGATTTTGTGGGCCGGGTCAGCGACGCCGAAAAGGCGGAAATCCTGGGCCGTGCCGATGTCTACGTGGCCCCAAATACCGGTGGCGAAAGCTTCGGTATCGTGCTCGTAGAGGCTATGGCGGCCGGCGCGGCTGTTGTTGCTTCTGACCTCGAGGCTTTCCGTGCGGTGTGCAATGCCGATTCCGACGAGGTTGCCGGCGCGCTGTTCCGCAACGAAGACAGCGAGGATCTGGCTCGCGTCCTCAACGAGGTGCTTGATGACGCCGAGTATCGGGCCCAGTTGGTGCGCAATGGCGTCCAACGCGCCAGCACCTATGATTGGGACCATGTAGCGGCGGCCGTGATGCAGGTCTACGAGACTGTCCAAGACGGCACCAAGGTGAGGGTAAAGCGTTGATGGCCATTGAAATTGCCCTAGCCCTCTTCCTACTTATCATCGTAGGTTTGTGGGCGCTTTTTACCGCCCAGCGGCTCAACTCGCTGCACATCCGCACTGATGCCTCGCTTGCCCAGCTGCAGGCGGCACTAGACCGCAGGGCAGCGGTGACAGCGGCCGTTGCACCAGAGCTCGCGGCGCTAGCTCAACGGGCGGAATCTACAGAGCTCTATCAAGGACACTTCGAACCGCGCACGATGGCCGAGCGGGAACTTTCTGCCGCCATTGTGAGGGAGTTTCCTGCGGACCGTCGCCCTGCCGCGCTTGCCGACGCCGAGGGCCGCATCCAACTTGCCCACCGCTTCTACAACGAGGCGGTCAGCGACACTCGCGCGCTGCGCCTGCGCCCTGCGGTACGGCTCTTTCATCTGGGCGGCACCGCAAAATTACCGGAATATTTTGACTATATGTTGGCCGAGTAGCCAGCAGATCTACCTCAAGATTTAGGACGCAAGTGCGTGTCGGCCGCGTCGGCGGCGGAATACCGGCTTCGCCTCGGCGCTAGCGGCCGGGTCTTCCTCCGGGGCGTTAGGCGCTTGCTGCTGCGCCTGCGCCCGCTCGATCTTCGAAGCCAGAGCCACCTCGATTGCGAACCAGACAAGTGCGATGATGGCCATGACAACGATGAGGATATTGCGGGCCACCAATAGGTAGACGGCGAACATGTTCTCGCCCACGTGGTTCCAGATGTAGTCATAGTTGAATGGGTAGACCAAGGTGCCCAGCACAGCGGCGATGATGGTACAGCCTGCTAACAAGGCTTGGAATATCCGCACGGAGGCGAATCCTTGCGGCAGGCGCTGGCGGATCACCACGGCAAGTAAGGGGCCCAGCCAGACGATGTATTGCGGGGAGAAAACCTTATTGGTCGCAATGAGCAGTAGGACTATGACGGTAAAAAACGCCATGGTTGTGCGGGTGGTCCACCCGCCGGCACACAGCCGGTACAGCGCCCAGCCCACTGCGAAAACGAGCATGGCAATGGTGGCAATCGTGCTCCACGTCATTGCGGTATCTACGCCAGGCCCGGAAATCTCAAAGCTCTTGGACGGCGCGTAGCCCAGGTGCCAGCGCCCTGGAGAGTGATGTGCTTGCAGCAGCAGGAACGTCGCCGGGATGGACTCCAACTGGAGACCGCGCACGCCCTGATAACTCAGCGGTGAAAGCAGGCGGTCGGTACCGGAGGCGGCAATCGTGACGGTGCAGACCCCGACGATGGTGCAGAAGAAGGCAAGGAGGCGCTGCCAGGTTGCGGATCTGTTGAAGCGGCCCACTAAGCCGGCAGCGAGGACTCCCGGCCAAAGCTTCATCGTGGTGGCAAAGCCCAGTACCGCCGAGGCGATGAGCGGGCGGGTAGCTAGAAGGGCAGCTGCCCCGGCCACGGCTAGGGCGGGGAATATATCGAGACGCCACACAAAGGTGTGGCCAGCTGCGGTGCCAAAGAGGACCCAGAACCAGGCGGCCTGGAAACTGCGCGGTTGAGTCGCGTGGTGACGCAGAAGGAGGGCTAAAAAGGCGGCGTCCACTAGCAGGGTCATGATGGTGAAGCCGATATAGAATGCAGTGATATTCTCACCGGTGAGCCACCCCAAAAGCACCGTGGGCCACGTGCCCGCGTGAGGGTATTCGGTCATCTTTGTCGGGTCATCGCCAAAGCGTCCAGCAAAATAATATGCGATATCGCCCCTGGGATTGTGGTTAATCTTGAGTAGGTAAATAAGGACAAGGCGGGCGATGACCCACCCAACCCATACTGCTGGAACAGAAGCGATGCGTTTCACCCGAAAGACTTTATTCAATGCGCGCCTACTTCGGTAGCGGACATAGTTTCTTCTAGAAAATTCCTCCACTTTTGCGCCCAGAAGTGGGGACGAATTGGAAAAACAAACTGTCGGCTTGTCCGGTGAGTAGTGTGGACAGCAAACGCTGGAAGAAGTGACGTAGAGCATAGGGAGCGTGCAGATGGCATCCATTCGCGAGGTCTTGGCCGTCGAGGAAACGAAAATGGCCGATGTCTTTAAAGGCCCTGCTGTGGAGTCGCGGATTGAGCGTACCTTCGGCGGGCAGATTGCTGCGCAAGCAGTGGCCGCAGCCCGGCGCACTGTGTCCGGCAAAGACATCCACTCCCTGCATGGTTACTTTGTAGGCCCTGGCGATGTGAGCCGGCCGATTGAGATCCGGGTCGAACGCATTCGGGAGGGGAGATCCTTTGCCAACCGGCAGGTGCGTGTCTACCAGGGTGACGTGCTCCTTTTTACTCTCATGGCTAGTTTTCACCGCGACGGCGACTATGGTCCGCAGCATCAGGACGCCGCGCCGAAGGTGCCAGGGCCGGAGGAAGTAGCTCGGATGGGCGGTGGTGCCCCGTATTCCACCCGGATCATCCTCAAAGAGTGGGAGGAGTGGGATATTCGCCTCGTGCCGGAAGAAGGCCGCGATCCGGTGGCTGCAGAGCGCACCGGTGCAGGCTATCGGCATATCTGGTTCCGCAACACAGGTCATCTCCCGGCGGATTCTGCCTTTCACCGCGCTGCGCTGACCTATATGTCTGATATGACGCTGATTCGCTCCGCGCTTATTCAGCATCAGGGAGAGAAAGTGCAATTGGCCAGCCTTGACCATGCGATATGGTTCCTGCGCCCCTTCCGCGTGGATGAGTGGTTGCTGTATGAGCAGGTATCACCCACGGCGTCGAATGCAACGGCGGTTGCGCGTGGCAAGATTTTTACCGAGCAGGGTGAATTGGTGGCGTTGGTGAATCAAGAGGGGCTTACACGTTACTTAGATGAAAATTTGGGCAGCGGCTCTGCCCATGGCAATTGGCACAACGTATAAGAACGTCCCGCTTATAAGGGGGTCGCTTTCACGCATTCGTGCAGCACACGTATAATTGCCACCAGTTTCAGCACCCGATTAGAAAGGGACTACATGTCAGGCCACTCGAAATGGGCAACTACCAAGCATAAGAAGGCTGCCAACGATGCCAAGCGTGGCAAGGAATTTGCCAAGCTGATCAAGAACATCGAAGTGGCGGCTCGTACCGGCGGTGGTGACCCAGCGGCTAACCCAACCCTTGATGACATGATCAAGAAGGCCAAGAAGGCCTCCGTCCCCAATGACAACATTGAGCGTGCTCGCAAGCGCGGTTCCGGTGAAGAGGCCGGCGGCGCCGATTGGGAAACCATCATGTACGAGGGCTACGGCCCCAACGGCGTAGCCATGCTCATTGAGTGCCTTACGGATAACCGCAACCGTGCGGCGACCGACGTGCGCACTGCGATGTCCAAGAACGGCGGCAACCTGGGTGAGTCCGGCTCTGTTGCCTACATGTTCACCCGTACCGGCTACGTCTTGGTAGAAAAGGGCGAGCTAACGGAGGATGACGTCTTGATGGCCGTGCTGGAAGCAGGCGCGGAAGAGGTCAAGGACCAGGGCGAGAAGTTTGAGATTGTTTGCGCGCCGACGGACGTGCAGGCAGTCAAGGACGCGCTCAAGGACGCCGATATTCAGGTCGATGACTCCGACAATGACTTCCGTGCGTCTGTCGAGGTACCGCTGGAGGCCAATGACGCCAAGAAGATTTTCCGCCTCATCGACGCCTTGGAAGACTCCGACGATGTGCAAAACGTCTACACCAATATGGATCTCTCCGATGAGGTTCTAGCCGAGCTGAACGAGGACTAACCACCTCGCCGCAAGGACGGCTCTTAGCGCCGGTAGCGCTCCGTGGGTATAGCCCAGGAGACGTTGCCGGCGCTTCGTTATGCGAAAGCTGGATGCTACGCTTGTAGAACACCTGTGTGTAGTCCATAATGGGGCAGTAGGCGGTGCTCAGTGGTGCCAACATGACAATGGGGGAGAGATGAACCTAGAAGGAATGCGCGTGATGGGAATTGACCCAGGCTTGACGCGCTGCGGACTTTCCGTGGTTCAGGCTGGTCGTGGCCGAGCAATCCTTCCCGTTTCTGTCGGCGTGGTGCGCACCCCTAGCGATAAGGACTTGACGGAGCGCCTCCTGCGCCTTTCGGTGGCGGCGAAAGAGTGGATGGATGACTATTCGCCAGATGTGGTTGCGATCGAGCGCGTCTTCGAACGCGGCCAGGTGTCCACAGTCATGCAAACGGCCCATGTAGTTGGTGTGCTGGTGTTAGCTGCCGCCGAACGCAATATTCCGGTCTACATGTACACCCCGTCCGAGGTGAAAAAGGCCATCTCTGGAAACGGGCGCGCGGATAAGAAGCAGATGACCACCATGATCACCCGTATTCTGGGATTGACTGAACCGCCCAAGCCTGCCGACGCCGCCGACGCTCTTGCGTTGGCAGTGTGCCACTGTTGGCGTGCCCCTGCCATTGTGCGGATGGACCATACCGGTCTCGGGCTTGGTGCTAAGACCAGCGGCGTACGCGGGCAAGGAAAGAAGCGCTAGGGAATTTTACTGAGAGTGGAAGGATAAGAAGCCAATGATTGCTGCACTGCGTGGAGAAGTTATCCATATTGGGCTCGACCATGGGGTTATCGACTGTGCAGGCGTGGGGTACAAGTTTTTAGCCACCCCAAAAACGCTGGGCACCTTGCGCCGCGGGGAACAGGCCAGGGTTCTGACCAACTTGGTGGTCAAGGAAGATTCTCTGACTCTCTATGGCTTTAGCGCTGATGAAGACCGCGAGATGTTCCACGTGCTGCAATCCGTGTCCGGCCTAGGTCCCAAGCTGGCCCTGGCGGCGCTGTCGGTTATGGGTGCAGGGGAGCTCGCTGCGGCAATTGGTGGGGAAGATGTAAAGGCGCTGCAGTCTATCCCGGGCGTCGGCAAGCGTATGGCCCAACGCTTGGCGCTGGAGCTGAAAGATAAGGTAGCGGCCTTTGCGCCAAGCGAGCCCGCCGCCGCAGGCTCCGTTGATACCGCCGTCGCGCCGAACGGTGGTGCCGTGGTGGAAAGCGTGACTGAGGCACTCATTGGTCTTGGGTTTACCGATAAGGGAGCGCGCCCCGTGGTGGAATCCGCCTACGCGGAAAATCCCGATGCCGATACGTCCTCTCTCTTGCGTGCAGCGCTGGCGCAGCTGGGCAAGAAGAAATAACCGGCAGGAAGGCTGAAAAATCATGTCCGATATTGAGCGCACCGAGTTCAATCTCCCTGAGGGGGTCGACGCGGCGCACGCCACCCAGCGCAATAGCGATGTGGATGCCACCGCACACTCCGAGGAGCATGATATTGAACGCTCCTTGCGTCCCAAGTCGCTCGAGGAGTTCATCGGCCAACCCAAGGTGCGCGAGCAGCTCTCCCTTGTGCTCAAAGGCGCTAAGAACCGTGGTGTGACGCCCGACCACGTTTTGCTTTCG
Source organism: Corynebacterium tuberculostearicum (assembly GCF_030229345.1). Classification (GTDB taxonomy): domain Bacteria; phylum Actinomycetota; class Actinomycetes; order Mycobacteriales; family Mycobacteriaceae; genus Corynebacterium; species Corynebacterium tuberculostearicum_G. Next base: position 45,222 of record NZ_JASPGP010000009.1, read on the forward strand.
GGGCCGCCCGGTTTGGGCAAGACCACTATGGCGATGATTATTTCCCAGGAGCTGGGCACCTCGCTGCGTATGACTTCTGGGCCCGCTTTGGAGCGCGCCGGTGATTTGGCCGCAATGCTTTCCAACCTGATGGAAGGCGATGTCCTATTCATCGATGAGATCCACCGCATTGCCCGGCCAGCAGAAGAAATGCTGTACATGGCAATGGAGGACTTCCGCATTGACGTCATCGTGGGCAAGGGACCTGGTGCTACTTCTATTCCGCTAGAGATTCCGCCATTTACCCTAGTTGGCGCGACTACGCGCGCCGGCATGCTCACCGGCCCATTGCGCGACCGCTTCGGTTTCACTGCGCAGATGGAGTACTACGACACGGCCGATCTCACCCAGGTGATCAAGCGCGCCGCCCACATCTTGGACGTGGAAATTGACCACGATGCGGCTGTAGAAATTGGCTCTCGTTCGCGCGGAACCCCGCGTATTGCTAACCGTTTGCTGCGCCGCGTTCGTGACTATGCCGAGGTCAATGGCACCGGGCTGATTGATCTCAGCGCAGCCCAGGGAGCGCTCGAAGTATTCGACGTGGATGACATGGGACTTGACCGCCTCGACCGGGCGGTGCTCAATGCCTTGATTAAGGGGCACGGCGGCGGACCGGTTGGCGTGAGCACGCTGGCCATTGCAGTGGGCGAGGAACCCTCGACTGTCGAGGAGGTGTGTGAGCCTTACCTGGTGCGTGCCGGGATGGTTGCGCGCACTGGACGCGGCCGCGTAGCTACCGCTGCAGCATGGCGGCACCTAGGGCTTACCCCGCCGGAGGGTGCAGCCGGTCTGTTTTAATTCAGGGGCTAGCCTGCTTGGCGATGCCCCCTTGGGGTTTCTGTGCACACCGCCGTCTGGCACACTAGGGTGCTATGGAAATCATCATTCTCATCATTATTGGCATCCTCTTCGTCGTTCCCTCGTTTATGGCCATGCGAAAGCAGCGCCAGCGCCAAAATGAGATGCAGGCCCTCCAGAATTCCCTGCAGCCGGGCGACGCCATCGTTACGGCGGGCGGCGTGCACGGCGTGGTGCGCAGCACTGGCGACAAGGATGTGGATCTAGAAATCGCCCCTGGTGTGGTGGTTACTTTTGACAAGATGGCCGTGATTCGCACCGAACAAGAGGCCAATGACCTGGCGCGTCCCGCTGCTGGGGAAGACAAGAATGATGCGGCAGATAACCTGCCAGATGAGAAATACCCTCCGTTTGACGGCCAGGAGAAGAAATAGTCCGCTATTTCCTAAGAGTTGCCTTAACGTTTGCTAGAGAGGCGGGGCCTTCGCGGAGCGTAGACCCCGTCACACTTTGAGTCTTTTCCGGACCTCGTTAAGGAAAACTCCGCCTGATGACGTACGATTGTGCGTTGTTGACGTGCCTGCGCCGTATGGCGGGGCCGTATTTAATGTTTAAACACCCTGTTATAAGCAGCACAGGAGATTATCGTTGTCCGCAAAAACCCGTGGCGCTATGAAAAATAGCAAACGCCAGTGGCCGAAGCGCGCGCTCGCGCTCTTCGTGCTCATTGTGGTTGTTATCTATGCGCTTATCTTTTTAACTGGTAGCCGTCAAAGCACCCCAAAGCTTGGCATCGACTTGCAGGGCGGTACCCGCGTAACGCTGGCGCCGCAAGGCGAGGAACCCACCCAAGACCAACTCAAGCAAGCACGCAACATTTTGGAACAGCGTGTTAACGGCATGGGTGTTTCTGGTTCTGAGGTTGTCATCAACGGCAATACCCTGGTCATTACCGTGCCAGGTGAGGACGCCTCCCAGGCACAGGCCGTGGGCCAGACCTCGCAGCTGTTCTTCCGTCCGGTGGCAAAGCCCTCCATGCCGGACATGGAAAAGCTCAATAAGGAGCTGGAAGATATGGCCAATCGCTGGGTGAAGTACGACGTACTCAGCGCAGACGAGGCCAATAAGCAGATGGAACAGATGACCCAGTCCATCGCTCAGCAAGAAGCACAGATGACTGGCAAGGAGCCAAAGAAACAGAAGGCTCCTAAGGTCAGCGCCAAGCCGCTTGAGGAGCCAAGCAACTCCATTGAGCAGACTAAGCGCCGTGATGAAGTCACGGAGATGCTCCTGAAGGACCGTCAGTCCGAGGACCCGACCACCCAGGCAGCAGCCACCGCGCTGATGACCTGCCAGGGCAGCAGCGACCCACTGGCCGGCGCCGATGATCCTGCAAAGCCATTTGTTACCTGTGACTACTCCAACGGCAACCCGTACGTTCTGGAGCCCGCACCGCTTCTCAATGGCATCAAGGACGAAAACGGCACCCGCCTCACCGGTAACGAGATTGACACCAATTCTCCGATCGAAGGCGGCCTGAACGGTCAATCCGGTCAGATGGAGATCAACTTCTCCTTCAAGACCGGTGATGGCCCGAACGGTTCTCAGACCTGGGCGGACCTGACCCAGGAACACTTAAAGGACCAGGTAGCCATCACCCTTGACTCTGGGGTTATTTCCGCACCGTTCATTCAGGGCGCAACCCCAGTTGGTTCTGCTACCTCCATTACTGGTGACTTTAGCCAGGAAGAGGCACAAAACCTGGCTAATAACCTGAAGTATGGCGCACTGCCGTTGTCCTTCGCCGGTGAAAATGGCGAGCCAGGCGGCACCGTAGAGTCCATTCCGCCAACACTGGGTAAGGCCGCTCTGCAGGCCGGCCTCATTGCAGGCCTCGTTGGCCTGGTACTCGTGATGGCCTATTCGCTGTACTACTTCCGCGCGCTTGCCGGCGTATCCCTCATCTTCCTCATTGCCTCTGGCCTCCTGACCTATGGCTCCCTGGTTCTGCTGGGTCGCTGGATCGGTTATTCGCTGGACCTTTCCGGCATCGCCGGTCTGGTCATCGGTGTGGGCGCAACCGCTGACTCCTTCGTGGTCTACTACGAGCGCATCAAGGACGAGCTCCTCGAGGGACGCACCTTCCGCTCCGCTACGCAAAAGGCGTGGGAGCGCGCTCGTGCCACCATTGTGACCGGTAACGCGGTGACCCTGATTGGCTCTGTTGTGGTCTACTTCCTCGCCATCGGTGAGGTGAAGGGCTTCGCCTTTACCATGGGCCTGACCACCGTCTTCGACCTGATCGTATCCTTCTTGGTCATGGCGCCGCTGATGCAGATGGTGGGCCGACGTCCGGCTGCCGCTAAACCTTCGATGAATGGCCTCGGCGGTATCTACGCACTGGTGGAAGAGCGCCGTGAGCGCGGCTACTTTGGCTCGGGACGTCGTCAAGCGAACGCTGCTGAATCCGCGAGTGCAAAGGAGCCAGCCACCAAGGAAACGGCAGGCCATTCTGCCGCAGGAACCGCACGTCCCGTAGATGCTGCGGAAGATGAGGAGAAATAAGCATGGCTGTTTCGACTAAGCACAAGATTTCCCGGATGGACCGCCTCTACGAGGACGAGCGCGGTTATGACTTCATTGGCCGCACCAAGCTGTGGTACGGCATCACTGCAGCACTAATCGTGGCAGCAGTGGCCGCGATCCTCATTCGTGGTTTCTCGCTCTCGATTGACTTCGAAGGTGGCACCACGTTGTCGATGCCGGCAGGCGACCTCAAGGAAGATGAGGTAAGCCAAGTCTTCGAAGACTCCACCGGTGTAGAACCCGAGCAGGTTCACATTGTGGGCGCTGGCGATTCCGAGACCTTGGAAATCGTTTCTGAGCGCTTGAGCCAAGAGGACGTGAATGCGGCCCGCGCGGCTATCTATGACAACTTCCAGCCGAAGGATGAAAACGGCAAGGCCACCCCGGATGCCATTGGCTCGTCCACGGTTTCCGAATCTTGGGGTTCTTCTATTACCCAGCGCATGCTCATTGCCATGCTGGTCTTCCTGGTAGCCGCGACCGTCTACGTGGCCATTCGCTTGCAGAAGACCATGGCTTTTGCCGCAATTATCGCGCTGATTGCAGACGGCGTGATCATCGCCGGTATTTACGCCCTGTTTGGCTTCGAAGTTTCCCCGGCCGTCATCATTGGTCTGCTTACCGTCCTGACCTTCTCCATGTATGACTCGGTCATCGTCTTTGACAAGATCAACGAGAACACGGAAGGCCTCGAGGGCCAGCGCAAGAAGACATTTGCTGAGCTGACAAACTTGGCTATTAACCAGACGGTCATGCGCTCGATTTCTACCTCGGTGATTTCTGCGCTGCCTATCATCGCGCTCTTCGTGGTGGCCGTGTGGCTCATGGGTATCGGTACCCTCCGCGATCTGGCGCTCATTCAGCTCATCGGCGTGGTCGAGGGTATTTTCTCCTCCATCTTCTTCGCTACGCCGCTGGTCGTGACCCTCGCCAACATGTCCAAGAGGATCAAGCGTCACAACAAGCGGGTCGCGGACTACCGTGCCGGCAAGGACCAGGATGCGGCAGCAGAATCCGGCGCAGCATCCTCCGGTCGCACCGTAGTCTCACCAGTGAGTGCACAGTCCACCCCGGCCGAGATCGACGATGATCCGTCCGAGTCCACTGGGCACCCTGGCGCAACCTGGCGCCCGGGCCGGTAGTCTCCGGTAGTAAGATTTTGGCGGAATTGTAGCTGAAGTGAGGGCAAATAACGGTGCTTAAATCAAAGAGCAGTTCTAGCGAACGTCAGTGGGGAAGGAAGGCCATTGCCTCGTGCGTTTCAGCTCTAGCTCTAGCTGCTTCTGCCTGTAGTGGGCAGGGCGGCGAAGAGGACTCGTCTAGTGCTCCCCAGGAGCCAGAATCCTATGGATACTTTGGCTACCAGGTAAATTCCCGCTTGGCCACCACTAATGCTGGCACCTCCTTTGGTGATGCTACCTCCGCCGGTTTGTTGTCTACGCGGCTTTATCCAGGCCTTTTTGTGCCCGGCCCTTCTGGCGAATTAATTCCCAACGCGGATCTAGTTGAGACCGAGGAGCTTCCGCCCGTTGCCGGCAGCGACCAGCGCAGTGTTCAGCTCACTTTGGAGGAGGATGCCGTCTTTTCCGATGGCACCCCCGTTACCTGTGACGACTACTTTTTGGCGTATGTGGCCGGTACTCATCCAGCTGAATTCGCCTCCCATATGCCGTTGATGAATGACATCGCAGATTTTAGCTGTGAGCCCCAAAGTAAATCGTTCACCTTGACCTTTAACAAGGATCAGGGACAGCGCTGGCGCCACATGTTTGGTGCCGGCACGGTCATGCCGGCCCATGCGCTGGCCAAAAAGTCCGGGTTGAGCATAGCCGAACTCAACACTGCACTGACAGTAGAAGACATGCAGGCGCTTGCGCCGGTTGCTAAGGAATGGCGCTATGGCTTTTCCGTGGCCAAGGATCAACTAGATCCCGAGCTGCAGGTCTCCTTTGGGCCCTATGTCATTGACAAGGTAGGCGACGAAGGGGAGATCATTCTCAAAGCAAACGAAAAGTACTTCGGAGACGCCCCGGTCGAGGATCATGTTGTGGTCTGGCCTTCGGATGCTGACGCACAGAAGCTTGCAGATAAAGGTGCGTTGCACGTAGTGGATGCCGCAAGTGAAAACCCTGACTGGCTGAACAGCACGAAGGACGAGGCAGGAGAGTCCTCCTACGAAGCCACTCCAATGGTTGGCGAGCTAACCGATACGCTCACGCTATCTGATGCCGGAGTATTCGCGGAGCCGTGGGCGCGCGAGAGCTTCGCTGCCTGCGTCGACCAGCAGGCGGTTGCGCAAGCAAGCTCTGCGGCCTCCGGCGTGGAGGTGCCACCGGCTTACCTGCGTACCGTTTCCGCGACCAACCCGGTCGCCGGCGGTCTAGACAAGGTGGGCAAGGAACACCAAGGCACCGATTTGGCCAAGGCCGGCGATCTCAACGGTACGACCATCAAGGTCGGTTATTTGGGGCCAGACAAACGCTACGCCGCCATGGTGGAACAACTTCGTGCATCCTGTGAGCCGGCCGGTATCACCATCGAAGACGCGTCTGCGGAGTTCATGTCCCAGCACTACTTGGAAATGGATCCGGAAACCTGGGCACCTACCGTCGATGCCTTCCTCGGGCCGGTCGATCCCCAGACGGAGTATTCCACGGTGGAGTCGAGCATGAAGAACTCTGCGGAGCTGAAGAAGACAGAAGAGGCTCTGTGGAAGGATGTGCCATCCATTCCTCTCTCAGCGCAGCCGCGGGTCTTCCTCGTCCGCCGCGACGTGGAAGGTGTCCTGCCGTACACTGGCGTCTCGGGCATCGGTTGGAATATGGATCGCTGGCACAGCACCGCCCCAACGGACAAGGAATAGGCCCCGAATATCGGGCGTTCAAAACCTCTCGCAATTATTTCTCAAGGAAGATTATGAGTTCGCACTACGAATCAGCAGCACAGGCACTCAAGGATAAGGTTCGCCTCGTTCAAGACTTCCCGGAGGAGGGCATCCTCTTCGAGGACCTCACCCCAGTCTTGGCGGACCCAGAGGCATTTCGCACCGTAGTGGACGGCTTGGCGGCCGCCTGCGAGGAATTGGGCGCAGATATGATTGGCGGCCTCGACGCCCGTGGATTCCTCCTCGGCTCGGCCGTCGCCTACAAGATGGGCCTAGGCATCTTGGCCATCCGCAAGAAGGGCAAGCTTCCCCCACCGGTATATACCGAAGAATATGAGCTGGAGTATGGCTCCGCGGCGCTGGAGATTCCAGCCAGCGGCGTTGACATCAAGGGCAAGCGCGTGGTGCTTGTCGACGACGTCTTAGCCACCGGTGGCACCCTCCACGGTGCCAAGCTTTTGCTTGAGTCCGCAGGTGCCGAAGTCGCTGGCAATGTGGTGGTGCTGGAAGTCAAGGGTCTCAATGGGCGTGAGCGTTTATCCGGCCCACCGCTCATTGTGTTGAATGCCACAGACTAAGATGGGATGCCTAAGCTAGATCGCACGATTTAGTTGGACATGAGGCCACAAGGCCCGTGGCACTGTGAAGGGCGGTAGATTTGGCCATGGACAAACCCGTAAAGCGCCAGTCCGGCGGCGGAATGCGCAGCATGTCGGCTCGCCTAGCTCGTTCGCTTACCGGCGGCCGAGTGAAGGTAAATCCGGTGCTGGACCCGTTGATGTCCATCCACCGCAAGTTTCACCCCAAGGCCGATGCTGATCTACTCAATCGCGCCTATGACACCGCGGAGAGGCTTCATGAGGGTGTCTTTCGCAAATCCGGAGAACCGTATATCACCCACCCGCTCGCCGTGGCGACGATCGCGGCGGAGATCGGTATGGACACCACCACCATCGTCGCAGCACTGTTGCACGACACCGTGGAGGATACGGACTACTCCCTAGAGGACCTCACCCGAGACTTCGGTCCGGAGGTGGCTCGCTTGGTCGATGGCGTGACCAAGCTGGACAAGGTGGCGCTGGGTTCGGCCGCAGAGGCCGAGACCATTCGTAAAATGATTGTCGCCATGGCCACCGACCCCCGGGTCCTAGTCATCAAGGTCAGCGACCGCCTGCACAATATGCGTACCATGCGGTTCCTCCCGCCCGAAAAGCAGGCTAAGAAGGCGCGGCAGACCCTAGAGGTTATCGCGCCGCTAGCTCACCGACTAGGCATGGCCAGCGTGAAGTGGGAGCTGGAAGACCTGTCCTTTGCCATCTTGTATCCGAAGAAGTACGACGAGATCGTACGGATGGTGGCAGATCGTGCCCCCTCGCGCGATCGCGCGCTGAAAGAGATCATTAGCCAGGTCAGCGGGGCGCTGAAGGAAAACGGCATTGAAGCCGAGGTTATGGGCCGACCAAAGCATTACTGGTCCATTTACCAAAAGATGATTGTGCGCGGCCGCGACTTCGCGGAGATCTTCGACCTCGTAGGAATCCGCATCTTGGTCGAGGACATCAATAACTGTTATGCCGCGATCGGCGTGGTCCACTCGATCTACCAGGCATTGCCGGGGCGCTTCAAGGACTATATTTCCTCGCCGCGATTCGGCGTGTATCAGTCGCTGCACACCACGGTGCTGGCAAATGGCGGCGCTACCTTGGAAGTCCAGGTACGTACCCACGAGATGCACTACAACGCCGAATTCGGTGTGGCTGCTCACTGGCGCTACAAAGAAACCAAGGGCAAGAACTCGGGCCACCAAGAAGAAGTGGACCAGATGGCTTGGATGCGCCAACTTCTGGACTGGCAGAAGGAAGCCGCCGATCCCAATGAGTTCCTCGACTCGCTGCGCTACGACCTGACCGCCAAGCAAATCTTCGCCTTTACCCCGAAGGGCGATGTGGTAAACCTGCCTGCCGGTTCTACACCGGTGGATTTTGCCTACGCAGTACATACTGAGGTGGGGCATAGGTGTATTGGTGCCAAGGTCAATGGCAAGCTCGTCGCGCTCGAATCGAAGCTAAAGTCCGGCGACAAGGTGGAAATCTTTACCTCAAAGGATCCCAACGCCGGTCCGTCCCGCGATTGGCAAGACTTCCTCGTGTCTGCTCGAGCCAAGACAAAGGTGCGGCAGTGGTTTGCTAAGGAACGCCGCGAAGAACACTTGGAAGCCGGCCGCGATGCCCTGGCGACCGAAGTCCAGCGCGGCGGCCTTCCTATGCACCGCTTGTTTACTGCCAGCTCCATGAAGCAGGTAGCGGAGCAGCTGCACTATACCGACGTCGATTCGCTGTATACCGCCATCGGCGCGGGCCACGTATCTCCTCAACACGTGGCCAACCAATTGGTTGCCATGTTCGGCGACCAAGACGATGCCATCGACACCCTGGCCTCACGCACGCCACTGTCTGAGATTGAGCACTCCCGCGCCCAACACACCGAAGACTCGGCATCGGGCACGGGCATCTTGGTGGAAGGCAGCCCCGATGTGATGGCAAAGCTCGCCAAGTGCTGCCAGCCCGTGCCGGGCGATGCCATTTTCGGCTTCGTTACCCGCGGCGGGGGAGTCTCCGTGCACCGAGCCGATTGCACAAACGCGGAAAAGCTCAAGGCAGAACCAGAGCGCATGCTGGAGGTGGCCTGGTCTTCTGGTACCTCTGCGACGGGCGCTTTCTCTGCGACGCTGCAATTGGAAGCCCTTGACCGTCAGGGCCTCCTTTCGGAGCTCACCCGGGTAATGAGCGATCAAAACATCAACGTCTTGACCATGAACTCTAACCGCGGCGATGACCACATCGCGACGGTACGGTTCACCTTCTCCGTTTCGGACACCAAGCAATTGGGTACCCTGATGACCACACTGCGCAATACCGAGGGCGTCTTCGACGTTTACCGAGTAACCGCCTGAGGCGTTGTGCCCCTACCCTCAAGGAGGGGCGGGGCAAGCAACGCAAAGGCATCGGGCAGGTTACCGGTGTGTGAATTCTTGACTGCTGCGAGGTAAAGCTCCAGCACGCAACCTTATTTTCTCCTGCCAAGTAGTTAGCAAAGCGATATAAATTATCCTGTCGCTTTCTACTATTTAGGAGTACTTCAATGCAGTTCCGTCGCATCGGCCAGCTTGTGGCCGCCACTACTGTTTCCGCCGTTGCTCTCTCCGGCGCGCAGGCGGTAGCACAGGAAAACAAAACCACCATCTCCGTCACCAATATCACCGATATTCACGGTCACTTGGAGGACAAGATTGGTGACCCAGCAAAGGCTGGCGATGAAATCGGCGTAGCTCGCCTGCAGACCCTCATCAAACAGGTAAACGAAGGTCAGGAATTCAACCTGACCTCCTCAGGCGATAACGTGGGTGGCTCCGCCTTCGTATCTGCAATTTCTGATGACAAGTACACCCTCGAGGCCCTCAACCAGATGGGCATGAAGGTTTCTGCAGTGGGCAACCACGAGTTCGATAAGGGCACCGAGGATCTCACCGAGCGTATTCAGCCGAACTCCACGTACCCCATCCTGGGTGCAAACGTGCTTAAGGACGGCCAACCCTTGCTCAAGCCTTCTCACGTTGAAGATGTGGACGGCGTCAAGGTGGGCTATGTCGGAACCGTAACGGAGAACACCAAGTACAAGGTATCCGCAGCAAAGATCCCAGGTGTTACCTTCACGGATCCAGTAAAGGCCACCAACGATGAGGCCACCCGCCTGAAGGAATCCGGCGAGGCGGACGTCGTCGTCGCGCTGTTCCATGAGGACGCCCAGGAGTTTGCCCAGGGATTCAACAAGGACGTAGACGTGCTCTTCGGCGGCGATACCCACCAGCGCACCAAGGGCGAGATCCCCCGCGAAGGTGCCCTTCCATTGCAGTGGGCGCAGGGTCATGAGTATGGCAAGCTGCTTAACGACGTCGACATCACCTTTGACAAGTCCGCCAAGAAGGTAACCGACATCAAGCTCAGCCAGTACGACGCTACGGATGCTGCCACTGTTGATCCGGACGCCGAGATTGCGTCCATCGTTGAGAAGGCGCAGAAGGAAGCCGAGGTGGAAGGCTCTAAGACCGCCGGCAAGGTGCAGCAAGACCTGTTCCGTGGCTCTGATGAAGGCGCAGAACCTGGCTCCAACCGCGGCGTGGAATCCACCCTCAACAATTTCATTGCGGATGGCCAGCGCTATGCCATGAGCAAGCAGGTGGGCGAAGACATTGAGATCGGTGTTATGAACGCCGGCGGCGTGCGCGCTGACCTGAAGGGCGGAGACGTAACCTACAAGGACATCTTTGAAGTACAGCCTTTTGGCAACTCCGTGATTACCGCCAAGATTTCCGGTGAAGAGTTCATCCAGGCTTTGGAAAACCAGTGGCAGGAGGGAAGCCGACCACGCCTGGCCATGGGGCTTTCCAATAACGTCCAAGTAGTCTACGACCAGAAGGCCGACAAGGGCGAGCGCGTACAGTCTGTGACCATCAACGGCGAGCAAATCGATCCGAAGAAGGATTACTCCATTGCGCTGTCTTCCTTCCTTGCTTCCAGTGATGAAGAAGCAGGCGGCGACGGCTACTTCAACGCTGGTTCCATCAAGGACAAGAACGATGTGGGCTACATGGACACTCAGGCCATGATCGACTACATCAAGTCGGGTGAATCGGAGGTCCGCATGGGCCAGGGCCAGATTGGCGCCAACATCGAGGGGGACGTGAAGCCGGGCGAGGAAATCACGGTGAACCTGTCCAGCCTCAATTACTCCACCGACGGTGAGCCGATGGCCAAGAAGGCAACCGTCAAGTTAGGCGACGCTGAGCAGACCGTCGATATCGACAACGCTGCGCAAGAAGGCGATGCGCAATTTGGTGAGCGCGGTCGCGCAACGGTAAAGCTCACCGTTCCGGAGAACCTGAGCGGTACCCAGAACCTGGAAATCACCACCGACGCCGGCACTAAGGCAACTTTGCCACTCGAGGTAAGCGGCGAGGGCTCCGAAGAGCCGGGAGCTAAGCCTGCGCCAAAGGGCTCTTCCTTGTCCTCCAACGGCTCTTCCGTGGGCGGCGCAGTATTCGCCATCGTTGCAGCGCTGGTAGCTGGCGTTGCGGTTGTGGGCATGAACCCGCAGATTCTTCCTGCCCCAGCTCGCAAGATGATTGAGGACCTGCGCAAGCAGTTCCACATCTAAGACAGCACAGCACTAGGCGGAGCGGCTCTTCCTGAACGGGGGAGTGACGCTCCGCCTTTTCTGTATGTCTCGTGGCTGCCAGGTAACCTAAGCAGTCGTGGATACTCTAGAACTCTTTCTGCGCGAGATTACCTATCAACTGGGTATTGAATGGCACCGTATCCCCGTTGTCGTGCTGGCGACTTTGGGTATCTACCTATCCTTCATGGTGCTGGTGAAGCTATTTGGCTCTCGTGTGCTTACGTCCATGACGGCCTCAGATGCCATCATCATTATCATGTTTGGCGCGGTCGCAGGCCGCGTCATCGTGGGCAATCCACCGACCCTTGCCGCCGGCGTCATCGGCCTGACCACGCTGATGGCGCTCGAAGCAGCCTTCGGTACCATTCGCAAGGTAGTGAAGTGGACGCGCTTTCTAGACCGTCGTCCCATCCTCTTAGTCTTTAGTGGCGAGATGGTTGAAGATAACTTGGCGCTCGCACACATTACGGAGTCGGATATCTACTCGGCGGCCCGTAGAGCCGGCATTAGCCGCATGGAAGACGTACAGATAATGATCCTTGAGCCTACAGGCCATGTCTCCGTCATCAAGGTCGGTCAAGCCATCGACCCGGAGCTTTTCAAAGACCTCGTGGGGTCCGAGTACATCGAAGACGCTAAAGACGCTTAGGGCACACGCCAGAGCTTGGCAAGGAACGCAAAGACCATCCCTGCGCTCCCTTTGCCCCAAAGCACGCGAAAAAGCCGCTGCTTTCCACTAAGGGAAGCAGCGGCTTAAGAATCGCTATGAAGCGGTGACCTTACTTGTTGCCGAAAGGCAGGTCGAAGTACTTGTCAGCGAAAGCGAACAGGGTGCCCAGAGCGCCGATAACGGCGGTGAAGACGCCGATCCAAGCCTTGATCTCCTGAGGGTCAGCATCCTTGAGGGAGGAGCCCTGCTCAGCCGGCTCAGCTGGCTTGGTGGTGGTCGGCTTAGCAGTGGTGGACTGGGTGGTCGACTCAGCAGCGGTAGCCACGGTGGTGCCAGCGAAGGTCATGGACAGAGCGGTTGCGCCAGCAACGAGTGCCTTGCGGGAGAAAAGCTTCATTTTTTGATTCCTAACAAGCTTGGTGTGTTCAAAGACGTTTCAAATACTAGACAGGCTGACAGGCTTCCGCAACAGTATTGGCAGGTTTTTGTTCATTGGATGAACTACCTGAAAGCCCGCTGTGTGCTGCGAGTTCACTACTGTGATTCTTGTGATCTGGGGGAATTTCGGTGTTCTCGTGTTTCTGCAGCTTAACCCTCATAATCGGGCTCAGCTTAATTTAAGGAAAGGATAAGCCCCGGCGCATTCGTCCACGGAATGTGTGGTGAATGGCCGGGGCTTTGCGCCCGCCCCCGTTAGGGGGTGTGGTGCGGTGGGGTTAAAGGGAGGCGTCGCCAAGCAGGGCTTTTTCTGTCGCCTAAGCCTTGACGGTTGCCTTCTTAATCTTGACTTCCTTAGCGGGCTTGCCGTCTGGCTGGCCGCCTTCGACGCCGTTCTTGGCAATCTTATCCATCGTCTTCATGCCCTTGTCGGTGATGGTGGCGAAGTAGGTGTAGCTCGGGGCTAGCTCGGAATCGTCGTAGTTGAGGAAGAACTGGGAACCATTGGTGTCCGGGCCGCTGTTGGCCATGGCGACGGAGCCGCGCGGGTAGACAACGGGGTTCTGTGCGTCCTTCTCATCCACCTCGTCGGTGGGGTACTCATCAGCGAAGCTGAAGCCAGGTCCGCCGGAACCGGAACCGGTTGGGTCGCCGCACTGCAGTACGTTGATCCCGCTTGAGGTCATACGGTGGCAAACGGTGTCGTCGTAGTAGCCCGACTTGGCCAGTTCAGAAATAGCATTGGTGGTACACGGCGCCTTGGCGCGGTCCATTTCCATCTCAATGGTGCCCTGGTTGGTTTCAAAGGAAACGGTGACGGTGCCCTTGGTGGAAATATCCTTGCCCTTTGGCTTCTTAGCGCCATTGGACTCTTGACCGTTGTCCTCATACTTACAGGTCACGGTATCCGGCAGGGCCTTGGCCCGCTTGTCAGCGATGGGCTGCGCCTGTGGCGTTTCTTGCGAGGTCTCAGCTGCGGAAGATTCCTCAGCCTGTACGTTTTCATCGTCGCCTTCGCGGGTGGACAAGAAGTAGATGCCGCCGACGAGGGCGAGAATTACTACCAGGGAGGCGGCAACAACGCCTAGCGGGCGTGCCTTCTGCTTGCGTTCGCGGGATTTCAGCTCGCGTTCGAGCTTGCTCAGCGCCTCTTCGCCGCGCTTTTGATTATTTGGCACCGGGAGTCAACCTTTCTAGCGATTATCGGTGGCATGATTCAACCTGACTGAGTCTAGCGGTTCCCGACAGCTGAGAAAGCGTTGGCATGGAAAATTGAGCAAGTTAATAGCTCTAAAGCCCAATCATAAGTAAGCTGGTTTCTATGGTTGAACCAGATTTTACCGATCCGCCAACGCCCACCGTTGGTGAACTTCCCGCAGTGGGAGACCCGCTGCCCGAGTTTGAACTCATCGGTACCGACCTGCGTCAGATTACCAATGAGACTTTTGCGGGCACGCGCCTTATTATTTCCATCTTGCCCTCTATTGAAACCCCTGCTTGCCAGGATCAGCTGCGCCGCTTTCATGAGCAGGTGGCGCAACTAGACAACACTAAGCTTCTTTCCGTTTCTCTCGATTTGCCCTTTACTCTCAAGCGCTTTTGCGCGGCTGACGGCATTGATGATGTCATCGCCGCCTCCGCATTTCGCTCTGACTTTGGTGAGAAGTTCGGCGTGACTGTGCGCGATTCCGTCCTGGAAGGTTTGCTTGCCCGCTCCGTGGTGGTGGCTGATGAAAACCACAAGGTCATCCACACTCAAATGGTTCCTGGCGTGGTCACCCAGCTTGATTATGACAAGGTCTGGGATATTTTGCGTTAAGCCGTTCGGTGCTGCCGGCCTCTACTCATCCTGAAAATGGGGGAGGCCGGCTCTTTTTGTTTCGGGCAGCTAGGGTAATGGGTATGGAAATCTACGGTTTTACTGCCGGTCCGTTTCAGACCAATACCTACGTGATTGCGGAAGGCCGCCGCGCCTTCATAGTGGACCCGGGCATGAATGCGATGGAAAAGGTCCTCGAGCATGACTTGGACTATGAGGCTATCGTGCTCACACACGGCCATATTGACCACACTCGGGATGCCGGGTCTTTGGCAGAAAAGCTCGACATCCCTGTTTATATCCACCCTGCTGACAGGTTTATGCTTGACAGCGGCGAAGGAGTCTCGCCCCAGGCCCAAGAGCTTTTCGACGCCGCCCATATGACCCCCATCTCCGACCTCCGCGAGCTCCAAGATGGCGAAACCCTGGAGCTTATCGGTCATACCTTTGCTCTCAAACACGCGCCCGGGCATTCGCCGGGATGCGTGATGATTGTTTCCGAGGACTTTGCCCTCACCGGTGACGTGCTCTTCGCCGGGGCCATTGGGCGTACCGACTTACCCCACTCGGATCCCAATGCCATGCAGAAGTCGCTTGCTGGCCCAGTGTGGAGTCTGCCCGATAACCTTGACATTCTACCCGGCCACGGGCCCACCACCACGATGCGTAAGGAGAGGGCGACCAATCCCTTCTTCGCAACATTGAGGGAGGTACTGTAATACCCGTGAGTAAAAAGAAGCAGTTCCAAGCCCTGTCCGCCCCCAAAGGTGTCCCAGACTATTTCCCACCGCAGTCGGCCGCATTTTATAAGGTGCGCCAGACCATGGTGGAGCAGGCACATCTCTCCGGCTTCCAGCACATTGAGCTGCCCATTTTCGAAGACACCGCGCTTTTCGCCCGTGGCGTGGGCGAGTCCACCGACGTGGTGTCTAAGGAGATGTACACCTTTGCTGATCGCGGCGACCGTTCCGTTACTTTGCGCCCAGAGGGTACCGCTGGCGTAATGCGCTCGGTCATCGAGCACAACCTGGACCGCGGCCAGCTGCCCGTGAAGCTCAACTATTTTGGTCCGTTCTTCCGCTATGAGCGCCCCCAGGCTGGGCGCTACCGCCAGCTACAGCAGGTCGGTGTAGAGGCTATTGGCGTGGACGACCCTGCGCTAGACGCCGAGGTTATCGCCTTGGCGGATCGTTCCTTCCGCGCGCTGGGGCTTAGCGGCTTCCGCCTCGAGCTCACCAGCTTGGGCGATCGCAATTGCCGCCCGGCTTACCGCGAGAAGCTGCAGGAATTCCTCTTTAAGCTCGACTTGGATGAAGAGACCCGTCACCGTGCAGAGATCAACCCTTTGCGCGTGCTGGATGACAAGCGCCCGGAAGTCCAGGAGCAGCTTGCCGACGCCCCCTTGATGCTCGACCACCTCAATGACGAATGCCGTGAGCACTTCGAAACTGTCACCGGCATGCTGGACGATATGGGCGTAGCCTACGAGATTAATCCGCGCATGGTCCGCGGCTTGGACTACTACACCAAGACCTGCTTCGAGTTTGTCCATGACGGACTCGGCGCGCAGTCCGGCATCGGCGGCGGTGGCCGCTACGATGGGCTGATGGCCCAGCTAGGCGGTCAAGACCTATCTGGTATCGGCTACGGTCTGGGTGTCGACCGCGCCCTGCTGGCGCTGGAGGCTGAGGGCATCACCCTCGAAGGCGTGGAGTCCCGCGTGGACGTCTTTGGCGTTGCACTGGGTAGCGCCGCCAAGCGCACCATGACTACCCTGATCAATGACCTCCGCAAGGCTGGAATCTCTGCTGATATGTCCTTTGGAGATCGTGGCCTGAAGGGCGCGATGAAGGGTGCCGACCGCGCCGGTGCACGCTTCGCGCTGGTCTTGGGCGAGCAGGAGCTAGAAAATGGCACGGTTGCGCTCAAGGACCTTGCTGCTCATGAGCAGCACGACGTAAAGGTTTCTGACCTAGTGTCCGTACTTGCTCGGGAAATGAACGACGAGGCCTAAAATTCTGCGGCCGGTGGGCATCGCGCTTAGGCGCGGTGCCCACTTTTTATGCCCGCCAGAAAGAGATCAATGATCTTTTCCTGAATATCCGGCTGGTAGGCCTCAATATCAACCTCGCGGGGTCGTGCCAGGCTCAGCAGTCCCACAATGAATTCGAGGTGGGTGACGCCGGGGCCAATCTCGCCTTGCTCTTGGCCCAGCTCAATAAACCGTCGCCCGTTGCGCTCCAGAAGGTCGCGCTGGGCGGTTAACTCAGGGCTAAGGGAATCCAAATCCTGCGGGACGAACGCAGGGATGAGCGTGTTTAATCCCATGGTCAGGATATGGGTGGCGTAGGTCCGGACGTAGTCTTCCCCAGAATGTGTAGAGTTCTCGAAGTCCGAGATAAGGCGCTGTTGAAACTTGGCAAAGGCGTCACCCATATATTCCGCGCACGCGCGGATAAGGCTCGCGCGGTTGGGGAAGTTGCGATAGACCGTAGCCACACTTACGCCAGCCTGCGTAGCCACCTTTTCCAAAGCGACATCATTGCCGTGGGTACGAAAGAGCTGGCAGGCCGCGGCAATAATGGCGGTGCGGCGGTGAAGGGCATCTGCGCGCATGGAGTCCTTTTTAACACTCCACCTGCGAAACGCTAAAGCCCATGGTCTTGGCCAATCCGCCCAGGGAGGTCTCCTTGTACTTGGAGAGCATATCGCGGCCGGTTTCAGCCATGGTTTGTACCGCATTATCCAAGGTCACGTGGTGAGTGCCTTCTCCCATTTTGGCCATGCGCGCGGCGTTGATGGACTTTACCGCGCCGATGGCATTGCGCTCGATGCACGGAATCTGCACCAATCCGCCCACTGGGTCGCAGGTAAGGCCCAAATTATGCTCCAAAGCAATCTCAGCGGCGTTTTCCACCTGCGCCGGGGCTGCTCCCAGCAGCTCCGCCATGCCTGCGGCGGCCATAGCGGAGGCGGAACCCACTTCGCCTTGGCAGCCAACCTCGGCTCCGGAGATGGACGCGTTTTCCTTGATAATCATGCCGATGGCACCGGCGGTCAATAGGTACCGACGGGCAGTCGAACGGGTGAAGTCTGCGCGGAAATCGCGCGCATAATGCAGTACTGCTGGAATGATGCCGCAAGCGCCGTTGGTAGGTGCAGTAATGACGCGGCCACCGGCAGCGTTTTGCTCATTAACCGCTAGGGCGTACAGGTTAACCCACTCCATGGCGGAGAAACCGCAGCTGGTATCGTCCTGGTTTTCTAGCAACTGGGCATACATCTTCGGGGCACGGCGTGCCACACGCAGGCCACCTGGAAGAAGGCCCTTGGTGGAAATACCCTCGGTTACGCACTCACGCATGATGTCCCAGACCAAATCAAGGTGGCGCAAAACGTATTCCGCTCCGCCTTCATCGCGGTGCAAGGCCTCCTCGTTAGCAAGGACGAGCTCCCAAATTGCTTTGTCATGCGCCTCGCACAGGTTGAGCAATTCTTCGCCCGTGGTGAACTTATAGGGAACGGAATCATCTACCTGGGCGGCGGCTACGCCGGCGGGAACCTCATGGCTTTCGGCGACTTCCGCATCGAGCTCGGCGCGGGAGAGGATAAAGCCGCCGCCCACAGAGAAGTACTCTTCCTTTTCTGCGAGGAGGTTGCCGCTGTCATCCCAGGCGCTAAAAATCATGCCATTCGGGTGCTGGGGAAGCGGTTCATTATCAAAGACAATCTCATAGTCCACCGTGCCCCGGGGGCCAGAAATAGTTCCCTCGCTGGGGATAAAGCCGCCCGCGTGAGGTTCGGCGTCGATAGGCACGCTTAGCGGATCCCAGCCGGCGAGCCCAAGGATAACGGCGCGATCGGAAGCGTGGCCACGGCCAGTGGCGGAAAGCGAGCCGCGCAACTCCGTATATACCTTAGCTGGGTGCTTCTCTAGGGAATCGAGGAATTGCTTAGCCGCGCGCATGGGCCCGACGGTGTGCGAAGAAGAAGGGCCAATGCCGATGGAGAAGATGTCCGTGACGCTAATTGTCATAGTTAAGCTGTGCCGAACCTTTCTGAAGGGATAGCTATCGGGTGCTTGCTGTGCCGCTATTTCGGTCAGAGCGGGCCCCAAAGGGTAGAGGCAGATTTTATGTGACCAGGGTAGCGAAAGTCACACCTTCTATCAATCGCCGTCTATGCGTAGCACGGCTAGCGTTGTGGCTTATTTGCCGTACCCATTCAGGAGCTTGTCAAGAGGGATGAAGTTCTCCTTTGCTAACCGGACGGTAGAGCGGCCGCCCAGCCCGGTGAGATCACCGGCAATTCCTGGCACCCGGTCCCGCGGGGCAACGATCTGGTCAGCCAGCTGGATGGCAGAGCGCTCAATCCGGGAAGCGATGCGCTCTCCCTCCGGAGTGCCTAAGTCTTCTGCGGCCTGGAATACGCCCGTTGGCACGATGTTGGCGTGGAGTTGGTTAAATAGCGGGCGGAGCGCGTAGTCCAAAATGAGGGCATGGCGCGAAGACCCTGCCGTCGCTGCGATGATGGTGGGAAGGTTGTCGAGGGCATGGGGCTCCAAGGTGTCAAAGAACATCTTGAAAAGGCCCGAATAGCTGCCTTGGAATACAGGGGTGACGGCGATGAGTCCATCGGCATCGGCAATTTGCTGCTTGGCTCGGGCCAAAAGGGGCGTTTGCGCAGTCTGATCGGTCATGGCGGTAGCAAGTTCGAAAGCGAGATCGCGGACCTCAATGACGTCGATTTCGGCCCCTTCACCGCGCGCGGAGATTTTGGCGCGGGTGGCTTCAGCGAGCATGTCCGCCAACCTGCGAGAGGAAGACGGCTGCGAAAGGCCAGCTGAAATAACGAGGAGGGAGCGCATAACTAGTTTTCCTTTCCTGGGCTGACCTGAAGGTGCGAAGGATGAGGCGCAGAGAGCAAGCTTGCGTGCGTCGGCGGGTCAGAAGGCACGTGGCTCGGGCGGCGCTGCTCAAAGCGGCGTCGCAGCTCGGGGACTACTTGTGTGCCTAGGATTTCTATCTGCTGGAGAACTACTTCTTGTGGAAGTCCCGCGTGATCGATGAGGAATAGCTGGCGTTGGTAGTCACCGGCCCAGTCAGCGAAGCTGAGGGTCCTTTCAACTACCTGTTCCACGGTGCCGACGGTCAGTGGAGTCTGCGCCGTGAAATCCTCGAGGCTTGGCCCGTGGCCATAGACTGGGGCGTTGTCGAAGTAGGGGCGGAAGAAGTCTTTAGCTTCTTGTTCGGTTTCGCCAATGAAGACTTGACCGCCAAGTCCGACGATTGCTTGGTCCGCTTGACCATGGCCATAGCTTTCAAAGCGACGGCGGTAGAGGTCCACCAACTGAGCGGTGTGTTCCTTATTCCAGAAAATATTGTTGTGGAAGAAGCCATCGCCGTAGTAAGCAGCTTGTTCAGCGATTTGCGGCGAACGAATGGAGCCGTGCCAGACAAAGGGCGGAATTCCATCCAGCGGTGCCGGAGTAGCGGTAAATCCTTCCAAACCCGCGCGGAACTTTCCTTGCCAGTTAACGACTGGCTCGCGCCACAGCCTGCGCAGCAGGTGATAGTTCTCGATAGCCAAAGGAACGCCCTGCTGGATGTCTTTGCCAAACCAGGGATAGACCGGGCCGGTATTTCCGCGGCCGAGCATAAGGTCTACGCGGCCGTCAGCAAGGTGCTGCAGAAAGGCATAGTCCTCGGCGATCTTTACCGGGTCATTGGTAGTAATCAGCGTGGTCGCAGTAGATAGCTGCAAGCGTTTCGTTTGCGCCGCGATATAGGCCAAGTGCGTTGTAGGAGAGGATGGCACGAAAGGTGGGTTGTGGTGTTCGCCGGTTGCAAAGACGTCAAGGCCAACCTCTTCGGCTTTCAACGCAATCTCCGTCAAGTTGCGGATGCGCTCAGCCTCAGTGGGTGTCTTTCCTGAGATGGGGTCAGTAGTCAGATCCCCGATAGTGAAGATGCCGAATTGCATGGTTGCCTTTCTATGCGGTGCATAGGAGTAAAGATAGACGCAGTGTCGACTGCGGGAAGCCGACTGCGGGAGAATTATTCCCATTCTAGGGCATCAAAAAGTGCCGGTAGATCGGCCGGTGCAACGAGGCGCAGGGGCCTCTCAGTGACCTTGCCGTGTTCCGTGATGACCGCTGCGCATGGGCGATGTCCTTGGCCATCGGTTTCTGAAAGGGCGTCCACCGTTTCCTGCACGCTTACTGTGCGGGCAAGAAAGATAGCGCGATCACTGGGTTCTTGATATTCCACAATGTCCGCGATGTCCGCAGCATCGAGCACGTGATTATCGCTGAGGTCCCCGGCTACCCATCGCGCAATGGTGTTGGTGGTTAGCAAAGCGGTGAAGCGGCCCTCATCGTAGATGGGGATCTGAGAGAAGTCCTTATCCTTTATGACGCTAAGTGCCTCCATAATGGAGGTAGCAGAGGTCAAGGTAAATACCTTCTGCGGCTGCAAAACGTGGAGGGCGTCGGGCGGGGAAACCACGATGTCTCGGAGAGCTGAGATCTGCTTGACCACTGCTTCGTGCGGTTCAGCGATGGGCTCTGATTTGTAGTAACGCCCGTGGGCAATGGCATTGCGAAGGTTAGAAAAATCTTTCAGCGCCTCGGCTTGCTTGCCAGAAAGCATGTGTTTGTCTCGTGCCTTGTCTACTATCCACCAAAAGGAATCTGAGTTCTCAGCGTTGAGAGCCGAGCGCAAGTGTTGTTCTATGTCGTTGAATGCGGCCAGGAATGCAGTAGCTCGATGCGCGGTCATATGGGCCAGTGTAGAGAAGGGGGCGTCGCCAAGCAGGGCGTTAGTCCAAGCCAACCATTGGAAAATCCGCTAGCCCCGGCTCGATGGCCGGTGCGGCTAGCGGATGCAATGGGGAGTGTCGAGGATATGCGACGCTGAGCTATCCCTAGAAGACTACGCGCAGCACAGACACAGTAATAGCAGCGATGACTGCCGCGGCGGGCAGGGTGATGACCCACGCCAAAGCGATAGGCTTCATCAGGTTCCAATTAGCTGCCTTGTTGACAATGCCCACGCCCAACACGGCGCCGATGAGGATGTGGGTGGAAGAAACCGGAAGGCCCAAGATCGATGAACCCATCACCACAGCGGCGGCGGCAAGCTCAGCAGCGAAGCCGGAGGAGGGGTGCATTTGGGTTAGGCCCGAGCCCACAGTCTGAATCACGAAGCGGCCGATGAACCACAAGCCAGAAATCAGGGCAACGCCCATGGCAATCATGACGGCAACCGGCACGGCAGCCTCATCGCTGACTTGGTCGGTCTTGAGGACGTCAATAACCGCAGCGAAGGGGCCAATGGCATTGGCGATGTCGTTGGAACCGTGGGAGAAGGCGAAGGCGGAAGCGGTAAATACCTGCATCCACGAAAAGAGAAGGAAGGTGGACTTAGCCAGCGACTTCTTCTTCAGGGAGCGCGCGAAAATGAAGACGGCCATCCATACCACTGCGCCGACCATGCCCATTACCAAGAGGTTCTGAAGGACGCTGAAATCGAGTCCGGTGTGCTTCAGGCCCTTGAACATCACCATGGCCGAAATGATGATGGCACCGATGGCGGCTAGTACCGGTACCCAGCTTTCCAGGGCGCGGTGAGCCTTGACATCATCCATGTCCTTGTTGAGGTTATACAGATCGCGGTAATACTCAGATTCCAGCTGATCCGGATCAAAGTCTTCTTCTGCCACCAAGGCGGCGTCCCGGGCCATGGCGTTGGTGTAGCTGATCTGCTGGATTTCATTGAGGCGAGCAAAGCGAGACTTGTGCTCTTGGCGCAGCTCCGCGCGGCGGGTCTTGATTTCGCGCAGCTTCTGGTCTGCTTCCTCGTTATAGACCAAGATGGAGGTCTTAATCCACTTAAACAGGATGAAAGCGGCGAGACCGCCAAGGACAGGGGAGAGCACCCACGAGATGGCAATGGTGCCGATCCCGCCCCACTGCACCATGTCCAAGCCGCCCTTGCCGGTGACAAAGCCAACGGTGAGCGCGGCGCCGACGATGCCGCCAACGATGGAGTGGGTGGTAGACACCGGCCAGCCCATACGGGTGGCAACGAGGAGCCAGATGGCCGCACCCAAAAGGGACGACATCATGATGTAGACGAACTCCATGGGGTCGAGCCCATCAATGGCGTCAAGGTCGACAATGCCAGAACGCACGGTATCGGTGACCTCGCCGCCAGCGAGGATGGCGCCAGAGACCTCGAAGATGGCGGCGACGACGAGGGCCTGCTTCATGGACAGCGTCCCGGCGCCTACGGAGGTGCCGAAGGAGTTGGCAACGTCATTGCCGCCAATATTAAAGGCCATGAAAAGGGCGAAGATAATGGCGGTGCCAAGGAGAATGGGCTTAGAGCCATCGACATAGTCGTGGCCCCAGATCATAAAACCGATGAGGGTAACGGCTGTGAGGCCGCCAAAGATGGCGTGCCAAATCCAGTCGTTGCCCTTGCCGTTGACGGTCTCAATGTCCGTCATGTGGGTGGTAGGGGTAGACACAGGAGGAACCTTTCAGGAAAGCGTGCACGAGAGGGATGACCGCGCTTCTCAGCGTGGCGAAAAGGATTCTCAAAGGAAATTCTTATGTAGAGAATGCACGCTCAGACTAAAGGCCCTAGGTGTCGGGAAAGTGAACTCAAGGTGTGGAGTTCGTGAAAGCAATGTGGCTATTTGTGAACATAATGGCCGCCGCTCTCGGCGACGGCCACGTTGAGAGTTTTAGCCGCGGTAGGCGCCGCGCTCCAGGGTGTCGCACTGGGACATCTTGCCAGAGTTATATCCGGCGAGGAATGCCTTCTCACGCTGTTCGGAGGAACCGTGCGTCCAGGAATCAGGCTGGACCTGGCCGCCGGAGCGTCGCTGGATATTGTCGTCGCCCACCGCTTGGGCAGCCGCGACAGCGTCTGAGACCTGTTCCTTAGTAATCGGCTCGAGCAAGGGGTTATCGCCCTTGTCGGCGTAGGAAGCCCACAGGCCTGCGTAGCAGTCAGCCTGGAGCTCGATCTTCACCGCGTTGGAATCGGCGCCTGGGTTGTTATAGTCCGACAGGCCGAGGGTGCCCTCAAGGTTTTGAATGTGGTGGCCGAACTCGTGCGCCACGATGTACATGCGGGCCAAAGGAGCATTTTCCGCGCCGAAGTTGCGCAGGGAATCAAAGAACGCGGTGTCGAAATAGGCGGACTCATCGCGTGGGCAGTAGAAGGGGCCGGTAGAAGAAGAGGCCGCGCCGCAACCGGTATTAACGCCGCCGTGGAAGACCACGCGCTCCGGCTCGGTGTATTGGATATCGGCCTGTTCCGGCAAGACCTTGGACCAGACGTTATCCACGCTGCGCCCGGTGAACTCTACGAGGCATTCATCCTTGGTGTTGCCATCTTCTGCAGTTTCGCATTCGGGGCTTTCGCCCTGTGCAGCACCGTCGGATTGGGTCTGCTCGCTGCCCAAAATTGAGCCCAAGTCTGAGGGATTGCCGCCCAAGAGGAGGAAAAGGCCTACGAGAACAATCGAGCCGACGCCACCGCCGATGGCGATGCCACCGCCGCCACCGCCCGAACGCGCTTCTTTGCCGCCGAAATCGGCACCTGATCTAAAAGTCATGCCTAAATAGTGCCACATGGTCCCCTCATACACTGGATGGAGATTGTTGCAAAGAGGCCGAAGGAGGGAAACGGTGGCTCTTCTGCGGCCTTCGGGGTTAGCTTGCGTCCACCTAACTGCGCTCCGCGTACCGGTAGGGATGTAGAATTGTGCGCGTTCCTAGTCTTGTGCTTGGTTTGGCGCGCGCTGTTTACGCGTGGCGGGACCCGCAAGTGACACAATTTTCAGAAGGGATTGAACAACAGTGCTGCGTACCCACTTAGCAGGTGAGCTCCGCAAAGAACTCGCAGGAGAGACCGTCACCCTAACCGGTTGGGTTTCCCGCCGCCGCGATCACGGTGGTGTGATCTTCATTGACCTGCGCGATCGCTCCGGCATCGCCCAGGTTGTCTTCCGTGAATCTGACGTGGCGGAGCGCGCCCACGACCTGCGTTCCGAATACTGCGTTAAGGTCACCGGTACCGTGGAGCCTCGCCCAGAAGGCTCGGAAAACCCCAACCTGCCGTCCGGTGAGATTGAGGTCAATGTCGCGGATCTTGAGGTTTTGAATAAGTCCGCAGCGCTGCCATTCCAAATTGATGATCCTTCCACCTCGGGTGAGGTAGGCGAGGAGACTCGCCTGAAATACCGCTACCTGGACCTGCGCCGCGAGCGCCAGGCACAGGCACTGCGCCTGCGTTCTGCAGCCAACCGCGCGGCCCGCAAGGTGCTGGATTCGCATGACTTTGCTGAGATCGAGACTCCAACCCTGACCCGGTCCACCCCGGAGGGTGCGCGCGACTTCCTGGTTCCAGCACGCTTGAAGCCAGGCACCTGGTATGCACTGCCGCAGTCCCCGCAGCTTTTCAAGCAGCTGCTCATGGTCTCCGGCATGGAGCGCTACTACCAGATCGCGCGTTGCTACCGCGATGAAGACTTCCGCGCTGACCGCCAGCCGGAGTTTACCCAGCTGGACGTGGAAATGTCCTTTGTAGACCAGGACGATGTCATCGCCTTGGCGGAAGAGATCGTCACCGAGCTGTGGAAGCTCATCGGCTACGAGATCAAGACTCCGATCCCGCGCATGACCTATGCGGATGCGATGAAGTACTACGGTTCCGATAAGCCGGACCTGCGCTTTGACATCAAGATTGTAGAGTGCACCGAGTTCTTCAAGGACACCACTTTCCGCGTCTTCCAGAACGAATACGTCGGCGCCGTGGTCATGGAAGGCGGCGCCTCTCAGCCACGCCGTCAGTTCGATGCTTGGCAGGAGTGGGCAAAGCAGCGTGGAGCCAAGGGCCTGGCCTACATCACCGTGGGCGAGGACGGCACCCTGGGCGGTCCGGTAGCTAAGAACATTACCGACGCCGAGCGCGAGGGCATTGCAGATCACGTCGGCGCCAAGCCGGGCGACGCCATCTTCTTTGCCGCTGGTGACACCAAGTCTTCCCGTGCCCTCCTGGGCGCTGCACGTGGCGAGATTGCCAAGAAGCTGGACCTTATCAAGGAAGGCGACTGGGCCTTCACCTGGGTTGTAGACGCTCCACTCTTTGAGCCCTCTGCTGATGCGACCGCTTCTGGCGACGTCGCACTGGGTCACTCCAAGTGGACCGCGGTTCACCACGCCTTTACCTCCCCGAAGCCGGAGTACCTGGACAACTTTGACCAGAACCCGGGCGAGGCACTGGCATACGCCTATGACATTGTCTGCAACGGCAACGAGATCGGCGGCGGCTCCATCCGTATCCACCAGCAGGACGTGCAGAAGCGCGTCTTCGACGTCATGGGAATCGGTGACGAAGAGGCTCAGGAGAAGTTCGGCTTCCTGCTCGATGCTTTCCAGTACGGCGCCCCACCACACGGCGGCATCGCCTTCGGCTGGGACCGCATCGTCTCCCTGTTGGGCGGCTTCGACTCCATCCGCGACGTCATTGCGTTCCCGAAGTCCGGCGGCGGCGTGGATCCGCTTACCGACGCCCCTGCGGCAATCCCTGCTGCACAGCGCAAGGAGACCGGCGTAGACTACAAGCCGGAAAAGATGAAGGAACAGGACAATGCCGGTTCCACTACGTCAGAAACCGTTGAGGAGAAGTAAGCGGGTAGCTTAATCCTCAGCCTTTAAGGCGCACCGTGCGGGGCACATCGTAGTCCGCGGCAATTTCGCTGCGGGCGAACTTGTGACCCCGCTTTGGTGTGAGGGGGCATACTGGATAGAACTATGGTTGATAACGAAGCTGTGCTATCACCCGAGGACGTCATCAAGGCCGCCTCGGAGATGCTGTCGCGCCGTTTTGGTGGGACCCCGGAGATGTCGAGCGTGGAGCGCTTGGACGGTTCCGGCAATGCAATGGTCCTGCGCGCCAGGATTGCCCCTGGAGCCTTCCTGCCGCACCGCTCGGTAGTTATTAAGTACAACCCGGTCACCGGCTATGGCGTCGATGATGCCGCGATGCTGCGCGAGGTGGTGGCTTATCAGTTCACCACCGCGCTATCTGAGGACGTGCGTCCGGGGCCGGTGCTTCTTGCCCACGATCTGGAGCAGCGCATTATTGTGTTGACGGACTTGGGCGAGGGCGAAACGCTTGCCGACGTCCTCGTACAGTCCACCGATGATGACCGCGTGCGGGTGCTGCGCTCGCTGGGCAGTGCGTTGGGGCACATGCACGCTGGAACCGCAGGCCATGAGCAAGATTATGAAACCTTGCTCAATAGGATGCTGCGCAAGAATCCGGATTTGGCCCCGCACCAGTCCGTGCGCGATGAGGCGCTGGAGCGCTCCATTGGCATCGGCCTCGACTTGCTGGATAAAGCCGGGCTTGAAGCACCGGCGAGCTTCCGAGAGCTAGCGGGTCAAGCCGCACGCTCCCTGGCATCCGGCAAGGACCGGGCCTTTACTCCCTTCGACCTTTCACCGGATAACATCATTGTGTCCCAGCGCCTGCACTTCTTGGACTATGAATGGGCAGGATTCCGCAATGTTGGCTTCGACGTAGCCTGCGTTATCGCCGGCTTCCCGCAGTTCCTCTTCTCCAAGCCGATTACGGACGAAGAGGCAGATATTTTCATCTCTGCTTGGTCTCGTGCCGTATCTGAGGTGTGGCCGCTCTTTTCTAATGCGGAGGAAATCCACGGCCTTATCGTGGCGTCGCTTATTGGCTGGGCGCTATCGAGCGTGACCACGATGCACGCCGGCGGCATCGAAGGGCTGGTTGCCCTAGCCAGGGGTGAAGCCGAAGTGGTCCACGATCCGCAGCGCTCCATCTTGCGCCCTGCTAACCACGGTCCGTTCACGGAAGATGAATTGCTCGTGCGCCGCGACCTCTATGAAACCTTTGAGGCGCTATCTCGATATGCCGCGCGCTGCGATGGCCCCGCCTGCGCGCCCATCGCGGAATTCGGCAGCGCCATTGCGCGCCGCTTGGATGACGAATAGACAATCACGATGTGCCCGCACCCTTATAGGAGGTAGCTTTCCAGTGTCTCAAGACTCATTATTTGGCGGGCCCACTCCGGACCGCAGCGCGTCGCCGCTGCCGGGGAAGAACCTTTTCGCCACCCACGCTGGGTCCCCACTGGCGGCGCGGATGCGTCCCCAAAACCTGGATGAGGTAGTAGGGCAAGACCACCTTCTGGCCCCCGGCAAGCCACTGCGCCGCCTCGTGGAAGGATCAGGAGAGGCCTCCGTCATTTTGTACGGGCCACCGGGTACCGGAAAGACCACCATTGCCTCGCTCATCGCCAGCCAGATGGGGCAGAACTTCGTGGGCCTCTCCGCCCTCGATTCGGGCGTCAAGCAGGTTCGCGAGGTCATCACCCACGCCCGGCAAGAGCTCATTCACGGCCGGCGGACCGTGCTCTTTATTGATGAGGTGCACCGGTTTTCCAAAACCCAGCAGGATGCACTCCTCGCAGCCGTGGAAAATCGTACGGTATTGCTCGTTGCGGCAACGACGGAAAACCCTTCCTTCTCCGTCGTCGCGCCGCTTTTGTCTCGTTCGCTGTTGTTGCAGTTGCATTCGCTAAGCGATAATGACTTAAGGGGCGTCGCCAAGCGCGCGCTCGAAAGCGACCGTGGCTTGGGCGAGCGCAAGATTCGGATTACCGATGAAGCCTTGGATCAGTTGGTACTCCTCGCCGGTGGCGATGCGCGGCGCACGCTGACCTATCTCGAGGCCGCGGCCGAGGCGGTTGACGATGGCGGGGAGATTACCCCACAAACGGTCACCGACAACGTCAATAAGGCAGTGGTGCGCTATGACCGCGATGGCGACCAACACTATGACGTGGTTTCCGCGTTTATTAAGTCCATTCGTGGCTCCGATGTCGACGCTGCGCTGCATTATCTCGCCCGCATGGTAGAAGCCGGGGAGGATCCGCGCTTTATTGCCCGGCGGCTCATTGTGCACGCCTCCGAGGACATCGGTATGGCCGATCCCACCGCGCTCCAGGTGGCCGTGGCGGCGGCCGAGGCCGCTCAGCTCATTGGCATGCCAGAAGCCCGAATTCCGCTGGCGCAGGCCACCATTCACCTGGCCACCGCGCCCAAGTCTCCCTCGGTCATTTCTGCCATCACGCAGGCGCAAGCCGATGTAGCGGCCGGCAAGGTGGGCCACGTGCCACCGCACCTGCGCGATGGGCACTATGAGGGCGCCAAGCGGATGGGAAATGCCGTGGGCTATGTCTACCCCCACGATGATCCCCGCGGCGTAGTAGAGCAGCAGTACCTGCCCGATGAGCTGGAGGGCTCTGTGTACTATGAGCCGACCGATCATGGGGCTGAGAAGCGTGTTTATGACTATATAGGCCGCTTGCGCAGCATTATTCGTGGCAAGCGCGGCCCAGGCAAAAACGCTCGCCGGCCTCGCTGATCACCACCGATGGGAAATTGCTGTGCAGCGAAGGGTAGAGTTGGGCGGGTTAGAAACTTCTTGATAGAAGATGAAAGCTCAGACAGTTAGGATTGTTGCTCGTGAAGACTCATGAGATCCGGGAACGGTTTACCCAGCACTTCGTCAATTCTGGTCACGAGGCAGTACCAAGCGCCTCGCTGATCCTGGATGACCCTAACCTGCTTTTCGTTAATGCCGGCATGGTTCCGTTTAAGCCCTACTTCCTAGGCCAGCAGAACCCGCCCTTTGCCAAGGGCCTTGCCACTTCCATCCAAAAGTGCGTGCGCACCTTGGACATTGATGAGGTGGGCATTACCACCCGCCACAACACCTTCTTCCAGATGGCCGGCAACTTCTCCTTTGGCCAGTACTTCAAGGAAGGCGCCATCACCAATGCGTGGACCTTGCTTACCGGCTCCGTTGATGAGGGCGGCTTTGGCCTAGACCCAGAGCGTTTGTGGGTCACCGTTTACCTGGATGATGATGAGGCCGCCGAAATTTGGCGCGACAAGATCGGAGTTCCAGAAGAGCGCATTCAGCGCCTCGGCATGGAAGACAACTACTGGTCCATGGGTATCCCTGGACCCTGTGGCCCGTGCTCCGAGATTTATTATGACCGCGGTCCTGAGTACGGCAAGGACGGCGGCCCGATTGCCGATGACAACCGCTACATGGAGATTTGGAACCTGGTCTTCATGCAAAATGAGCGTGGCGAGGGCATTGGCAAGGGCAACTTTGAGATCGTCGGCGAGCTGCCCAAGAAGAATATCGATACCGGCCTGGGCATCGAGCGCGTGGCCTGCATTTTGCAGGACGTAGACAACGTCTATGAAACGGACCTGCTGCGCCCAGTCATTGACGTAGCCGAGGAGCTTACCGGCGCCACCTATGGTGACAAGGCCTCCCACGAGGACAATATCCGCTTCCGCGTGGTAGCTGACCACTCCCGTACCGGCATGATGCTCATCCTGGATGGCGTGACCCCGGGCAACGAGGGCCGCGGGTACATCCTGCGCCGTCTGCTGCGTCGCATTATCCGTTCCGCCAAGCTGCTGGGCGCTAAGGGCGCGACTATGGAGCGCTTCATGAATACGGTCATGGACACCATGACCCCATCCTACCCGGAGATTGCAGACAACCGTGAGCGCATCCTGCGCGTTGCCGTGAATGAGGAAAAGGCCTTCCTGAAGACCCTCGAGTCCGGCACCCGCCTCTTCGATGATGCCGTCCAGGAGCTCAAGTCCACTTCCCGCGCGAAGACCGCAAAGGTCCTGCCGGGCGAGAAGGCCTTTGAGCTGCACGATACCTACGGTTTCCCCATCGACTTGACCTTGGAGATGGCCCAGGAGGCCGGCCTTGAGGTTGACATGGATGGCTTTAACGACGCCATGGGCGAGCAGCGCCGCCGCGCAAAGGCCGATAATCAGGCCAAAAAGCACGGCCACACTGACCTTTCCCTCTACCGCGACTGGGTGGACAATAACCCCACCGTCTTCACTGGCTTTGAGGAGCTTACTTCCGACGCCCGCGTGATCGGCCTCGTCCGCGGCGGCGAGAAAGTCGACCAGGTACGCGAGGGCGAGCAGGTTGAGGTCATCTTGGACCACACCCCGCTGTACGCCGAAGCTGGCGGCCAGATGGCAGACCGCGGCCGCATCATGGCCGGCGAATCCCTCCTTGAGGTTAATGACGTCCAGAAGATTGGCAAGAAGCTGTGGGTACACAAGGCTACGGTTACCGCCGGCGGCCTTGACTTGGGCATGTCCGTTGAGGCGGCCGTCGACGAGCAGTGGCGCCACGGTGCCACCCAGGCGCACTCCGCAACCCACCTCATTCACGCCGCACTGCGTCAGGTGCTTGGCCCCACCGCCGTCCAGGCCGGCTCCATGAACCGCCCGGGCTACCTGCGCTTTGACTTCAACTACACCGAGCAGCTCAGCCAGGCACAGCTGGAGGAGATTGCTTTGATTACCAACCAGGCAATCGACTCCAACTTTGCGGTCAACACCATTGAGACCTCCCTGGAGGAGGCCAAGGCCATGGGCGCTATGGCGCTATTCGGTGAGAACTACGGCAAGGAGGTCCGCGTAGTAGAAATCGGCGGACCGTTCTCCATCGAGCTCTGTGGCGGTACCCACGTTGGTTCCTCCTCCGAAATCGGCCCCGTGTCCGTTCTGGGTGAATCTTCTGTCGGCTCTGGTGCTCGCCGCATCGAGGCTTACTCCGGTTTGGATGCATTCCGTTACTACTCCAAGGAAACCGCCTTGGTAGAAGGCGTCTCCCGCGAGCTCAAGGTACAGACCGAGGATTTGCCAGACCGCATTGCTCAGCTGTCTGAGAAGCTCAAGGCAGCGGAGAAGGAAATTGAAACCCTTCGCAAGCAGCAGCTGGCTGCACGTGCCTCCGAGTTCGTCAGCGCGGCCAAGGACATCAATGGATTCAAGGTCATTGCGCTGACCTTGCCGGAAGGCACCACCGGTGGCGACCTGCGCACCGTTGCTACGGACCTGCGCAACCGCCTGCGCGAGGAAGAAGCTGTTATCGTCCTGGGTGCCGAGGACAAGGGCAAGTTCCCGTTCATTGCGGCGGCCACGGACAAGGCTGTTGGCCGCGGCGTAAAGTCCGGCGACATCGTCAAGGAGTTTGGACAGTACGTCGACGGCCGTGGCGGCGGTAAGCCGGATATGGCTCAGGGCTCTGGTTCTACTGCAGCCGGCGCTGAGCGCGGCTTTGCAGCCGTCAAGGACATGCTTGAGTCCCTGTAGGAGTTCGACCGTGGCAAAAGTGGAACCAGATTCCCCCGGAGTTGATGATCCGGGGCAGGGCCGCCGGCTCGCACTCGATGTCGGTACGGTGCGCATTGGCGTGGCAGTGTCCAATAGGGAAGCCACGCTTGCCACCCCAGTGGAGACCGTGCACCGGGAAACCGGGTTCAAGGACCGCGATAAGGGCGATATTGACCGCATCCTGGAACTCATTGATTCCTACGACGCAGTTGAGGTCATCGTAGGTCTGCCACGGGACCTGCAGGGAAATGGCTCAAAAAGCGTAAAACATGCTAAGGAAATTGCGTTTCGGATCCGCCGTCGGTTGAATCGAGATGCAAGTATAGATAAAGTTCCACCACCAGTACGTTTGGCTGATGAGCGTCTGACCACCGTGGCAGCAACCACCGCGCTGCGCGCGTCCGGCGTGTCCGAGAAGAAGGGCCGTAAAGTCATCGACCAAGCAGCAGCGGTGGAGATATTGCAGACTTGGTTGGATGGGCGCGCGAGCGCGCTACGATCCCATGATGCAATAGACCAGCCTTCAGACTCAGGAGACTAAAACACGTGAGCCGTAACCAAGAACGCCTCGGCCGATCGATGGAGCCGAAATACGTCAAGCGCCGCCAGCGCGGCATTGCCGTTGTCATTGCGTCGATCATCGTCATCCTTGGCGCCCTTATCTACATCGGATTCCGCCTCGGCAATACCTCCGCCGATTATGAAGGAACCGGCAACGGTACCACCCAGCTGGTGGAAGTGCCGGAAGGCTCGTCCATGTCCGAGCTCGGACCTGCATTGGTAGAGAAGAATGTGGTGAAGACGCAAGACGCTTTCGATTCTGCTGCGTCGATGAACCACAGCGCAAGCCAAATCCAGCCGGGCTTCTATCGACTGCAGGAAGAAATGAGCGCGGATGCAGCAGTCGAGGCACTGCTGGATGAGAATAACCGCGTGGACATGCTCGAGGTCCAAGGTGGCGCCACCTTGGAGGACGTCAAGGTTGTGGGCGGAGACGTTCGCTACGGCATTTACTCCCTGATTTCTGAGGTCAGCTGCAACGATGGCAACTGCCTGAAGAAGGAGGACCTGGAAAAGGTTGCGGCGGAAACCGACCCATCCGAGCTGGGCGCACCGGAGTGGGCCTTGGACGCTATCAACAAGCGCGGCAATGACCCCAAGCGCATTGAGGGCCTTATCGCCCCAGGCCAGTACGTCTTGGACCCTAATATGGAGGCCAAGGATATCCTGAAGGATCTCATCACCCGCTCCACCAAGCGCTACAACGAGACCAATATTGAGGAACGCGCCCAGGCTATCGGCTTGAGCCCTTATGAGCTGCTCACCTCCGCTTCCTTGGTGGAGCGCGAGGCGCCGGCAGGCGAGTTCGACAAGGTTGCCCGCGTTATCCTCAACCGCTTGGACGAGCCAATGCGCCTGGAGTTTGACTCCACCGTGAACTACGGCTTGGAAGACGTTGAACTGGCCACCACCGATGAGGCCCGTGAGGAGAAGACCCCGTGGAATACCTATGCCAAGGAGGGCCTACCGGATACCCCGATTGCTTCTCCTTCGGACGATGCAATCAAGGCCATGGAAGAACCGGCCGAGGGCAACTGGAAGTTCTTCGTCACCGTGGACCAGGAGGGCACTACCGTCTTCTCCGATAGCTACGATGAGCACTTGGGCCGCGTCGATGACGCCATCCGCTCCGGCGTGCTTGACTCCAAGCGCGAAGGCGAAGGCGCTGGTTCCGGCAACGGCGACGCCGCTGCCGAGCAGCCCGCCCAGTAGAGTCGTGACAACCACAAAGAGGTAGAAACACCATGCCACGTGCGGCGGTCCTTGGTAGCCCCATCAAGCACTCCTTGTCTCCGGTGCTCCACAATGCTGGCTATGAGGCCGCCGGACTGGCCAGTTGGGACTACACCCGCTTTGAAACATCGGCGGAGGGGCTGCCGGAATTGGTGGCGGCAAGCGACTCAGAGTTTGTTGGTTTCTCCGTGACCATGCCCGGCAAGTTTGCCGCCCTCCGCTTTGCGGATACCGTAAGCGACCGGGCCCAACTGATTGGCTCAGCAAATACCTTGGTGCGCAGGGCTGATGGTTGGTATGCGGACAATACCGATACAGAGGGCGTACGCGGTGCGCTCGCCGAACTTCTGGGGGATGATCCAGCAGCTCATGCGCTGCTCATTGGTGCTGGGGGCACCGCTCGTCCCGCGTTGTGGGCGCTCGCTGAGCGCGGGGTGAAAAAGGTTACGGTCCTCAACCGTTCCGACCGCAGCGCCGAACTGTTGCCGCTCGCGCAGAACCTAGGGCTGGAACTTTCCTTTGTCAGTTTCGACGGGGACTTATCCGCGCTGGCTCGCGCCGTCGATGTCATTGTGTCCACGGTTCCAGCCGCGGCGGTGAAAGACTATGTCTTTGACCTCGCCCACGCACCGGTGCTGGACGTCATCTATGATCCCTGGCCTACACCGCTGACCACGTGCGCGGCGGCCAATGGGTACAAGACCGTCGGCGGGCATGTCATGCTCGCGCACCAAGCATTTAGCCAGTTCGAGCAGTTTACCGGGGTGGCTGCGCCGCGGGAAGAGATGCTCAAAGCATTGCACCAAGAGCTGCAGCGGCGGTCGCAGACGACTAAGTAAAGGGGGGGCGTCGGCAAGCGCGGGCTGTAACCCCGTGCAGCAGGAGCTGCAGACTTCGCCATGTAGGCATAGGCGCTCAGCGCTTCCTCACGGTGTGCCTTAGAGTGATCCCCGTGTTGATACTCGGGGGAATTATCTATTGTTTATGGGCAGCAGCCTTGTCTTGGTGGGATATTCGGCAGCGCCGATTGCCAGACTGGCTGACGCTTCCAGCTGCGGTGCTGTCGTTCGCCGTTGTCAATTGGAGTGGGCTCTGGTGGCCGGGGATGTACCTGGCGTTAGGGCTAGCTCGTGCAGGAGTCGGTGGAGGCGACATTAAACTCGCCTGGCCCTTGGGAATGCTGGTGGGGCATGTGGCCGGGTTTATGGGCGTGGTAGCGGCAAGCGGCTGCGCCTCCGTTTTGACACTGATCTGGTCTGCGTGCAGTGGGCAGAAGGAGAGCCCGCACGGCCCTGCTATGTTGCTAGCGGCAACGGTCGTTATCGCATGTGCGCACCCTCTTTGAGGGGGTGGAAGAATATATTGCGGGGCCAAGTTGGTACTGGATTGGCCAGGCCGTGCGATAATACCCGCATGCTTCGTTGGACTACTGCAGGTGAATCCCACGGCCAAGCTCTTATTTCGATGCTGGAGCACATGCCCGCTGGGGTCCCCATTACCCGCGCCGATATTTCCCATCAGCTTTCCCGGCGCCGCCTAGGCTATGGCCGCGGTGCCCGTATGAAGTTTGAGGCCGATGAGGTGACCGTGCTGGGTGGAGTCCGCCATGGGCTTACCTTGGGTAGTCCCATCGCCATCATGATTGGCAATACGGAGTGGCCCAAGTGGACCACCATCATGTCGGCCGATCCGCTGGATATGGAGGATGAAGACACCATCAAGGCGATGAATTCCGGCCGCGGTGCCGCCTTGACTAGGCCGCGCCCCGGGCACGCTGACTTTGCCGGCATGGTGAAATATCGCCACAGGGAAGCACGCCCCATCCTCGAGCGATCCTCTGCGCGTGAGACGGCGGCGCGAGTGGCCGCAGCTACCGTTGCGCGTAACTTCCTGCGCGAGACCCTCGGCGTCGAGGTTCTTTCCCACGTGATTTCCATTGGCGCTTCCGAGCCTTATGAGGGGCCTGCGCCAGCGTTCGCGGACATCGAGGCTATCGATGCCTCGCCGGTCCGCGCCTGCGATAAGGCGGCGGAAGCCTCCATGATTGCGGAAATTGAGGCCGCGAAGAAGCAAGGCGATACCTTGGGCGGCATCGTTGAAGTTGTGGTCGATGGTCTGCCCATTGGGCTGGGCTCGCATATTTCCGGCGATGACCGCTTGGACGCCCAATTGGCCAGTGCCTTGATGGGTATTCAGGCTATCAAGGGCGTGGAAATTGGCGATGGCTTTGCTGAAGCCCGTCGTCGCGGTTCCGCTGCCCACGATGAGATGGTGCGAACCGAAGAAGGCGTATCCCGCCTTAGCAACCGTGCAGGCGGACTCGAAGGCGGCATGACCAACGGGCAGCAGCTGCGCGTACGGGCGGCAATGAAGCCGATTTCTACCGTGCCGCGTGCCTTGCGCACCATCGATATGGAGTCCGGCGCTGCAGCTACTGCCATCCACCAGCGCTCCGATGTGTGCGCGGTTCCGGCGGCGGGCGTCGTTGCAGAAGCCATGGTTGCCCTCGTCCTTGCGCGCGCCGTGCTAGAAAAATTCGGTGGCGATAGCCTCGAAGAAACCTCCGCGGCCATCGCCGCGTATGATAAATACGTTTCGGACCGCCTTGCTTTTGACCAGGAGTAAGTTATGACCACCCCAACCGCCGTTACGGGCCTGCCCCGTCCACGCGTTGTTTTGGTTGGCCCGCCAGGTGCGGGTAAATCCACCATCGGCCGCCGCCTTTCCCACGCCTTGAGCTGCGAACTGGTGGATTCAGATCACCTAATTGAGCAGGCTAAGGATAAGCCGTGCGGGGAAGTTTTTAGCGAGCTGGGTGAACCAGACTTTCGTGTGCTTGAAGCCGAGCACGTTGCTGCGGCACTGCGCACTGGTGGAGTCGTCAGCCTCGGCGGCGGGGCAGTGCTGACGGACTCGACCCGTGGGCTGCTGGAGCGCCATACCGTCATCTTTTTGGATATCTCCCCTGAAGAAGGTGCACGGCGGACGTCTGGGGATAGCAATCGGCCGGTTCTCGCGGCCGCAGATCCCCTCGAGCACTACCGCAACCTCGTGGAGGCGCGTCGCCCGTATTACCAGGAGGTGGCCGATTATCGGGTACGCACCGATGCCCGGACCCCACAGCAGGTGGTGGGCGATATCCTCGGCTTTCTCGATACCCTGTAGATTCCCCGCCGCGCTAGCACTAGTCTCTCGCCCCACTGGCTCGGCGTCGAACGGAAAGGACCACCATGCCCAGCATTGCCGTTAATGGACCACAGCCCTATGAAGTTCGCATTGGCACCGATCTCAACCGGGACATCGCGCAGCGCTGTGCGCAGATTGGTGCAGGCCAGGCTGGCATTATCTACCAGCCGCCGCTGCGTGCCGCAGCCGAGCGCTTAGCGGAACTCGTCGCCGCTGAGGGGGTGGAGCCTACACTTATCGATATCCCCGATGCCGAGGCCGCCAAGCAGCTCAGCGTCATTGGTGGCGTATGGGATCAGCTGGGGGAGAAGGGCTTTAACCGCCGTGACGTCATCATCGGCCTCGGCGGTGGCGCCACCACCGATCTGGCTGGGTTCGCCGCGGCCGGGTGGATGCGCGGCATCAAGGTTATTCAGGTGCCCACCACGCTATTGGCCATGGTTGACGCGGCCGTCGGCGGCAAAACCGGCATCAATACCGCAGCCGGCAAGAACCTCGTTGGCGCCTTTCATGAGCCAGATTCTGTGTTTGTGGATCTCGAGCGCCTGGATACCTTACCCGCGGCAGAGATCATTGCTGGCTCGGCAGAAATCATCAAAACCGGATTCATCCATGACCCGGAGATCCTTGAACGCTATGACAGTGACCCCGGCGCATGCGTGGACCCGCAGGGCTACCTTCCAGAATTGATTGAGCGCTCCATCGCGGTAAAAGCCGCGGTGGTGGGCGAGGACCTCAAAGAATCGGGCCTGCGGGAAACGCTCAACTACGGCCATACCTTTGGCCATGCGGTGGAGCGCCATGAACAGTATCAGTGGCGCCATGGCAACGCGGTGGCCGTGGGTATGATGTTTATCGCCCACCTAGCGCATGCGCGCGGCCTCATTGACGCGGAACTGGTGGAAAAGCACCGCCGTATCCTGCACAGCATTGGGCTACCGACCACGTATAGGCCGGGCCAGTTCACGGACCTGTATGAGGCAATGACCCACGATAAGAAGAACCGCGACGGAAAGATCCGGTTTGTAGCCTTGACCGGGGTGGGCGAGACCACCCGTCTCGAAGGCCCCGGTATGGAAGAGCTAGAGGCGGCCTACGCCGCGATTTCGGAGTAGAAATGAAGATTATTGTCCTCAACGGCCCGAACTTGAACCGCTTGGGAAAGCGGCAACCGGATGTCTACGGGTCCACCACCTTGGCAGATGTAGAAGAGATGATCTCCTCGCGCGCCGCCGCGCACGGCGCAGAAGTAGAGTGCTTTCAGTCCAACCATGAGGGGGAGCTCATTGAGAAGGTGCATGCCGCCGCGGATGCGGGGCACCCAGTGATTATCAACCCCGGCGGTTTTACCCATACCTCAGTGGCCCTGCGGGATGCCCTGGCAGAGGTAGCCGATGGCGCCGGATTCGTAGAGGTGC
This sequence comes from Corynebacterium tuberculostearicum, assembly GCF_030229345.1. Classification (GTDB taxonomy): domain Bacteria; phylum Actinomycetota; class Actinomycetes; order Mycobacteriales; family Mycobacteriaceae; genus Corynebacterium; species Corynebacterium tuberculostearicum_G. The sequence goes on from NZ_JASPGP010000009.1 coordinate 83,379, forward strand.
ATATTTCTAATGTGCATGCGCGCGAGCCTTTCCGTCATCACTCCTATCTCAGCCCTATCGCCCGCGGCGTCATCGCGGGGTTGGGTGTCTTCGGCTACGTGGTGGCAGTGGATTACCTCTGCCAATAGGCACCCCACGAACGGGCTGGGCGGCAGCCGGCAAAGAAAGAAATCCGCCCAACTGCGGTGGCGGGGCCGATATACTGGGTGGATACTTTCTACACCGCAGTCGACCCTAAAAGGATGAAATCATGGCTTTGGCAGATACCCGTTTTAGTGACCGGCGCCGCAAGCTTGCCGCGGAACTAGCCGGCCAGCGCATCGATGCCGTTCTGGTCACCCACCTCACGCACGTGCGCTACCTTTCGGGATTCTCCGGCTCGAATGGCGGGCTATTGCTGCGAAAGGACCTTACCGCGCAGGTTGCTACCGACGGCCGGTACACCACGCAGATCGCCCGCGAGGTTCCCGATCTGGAGGCTATCCAGGGCCGCGCGGTAGGGAAGGTGCTCCTGCAGCAATTTGCCGATGTCGAGGGTCCAGTCCGCGTCGGTTTTGAAGCCGACTACCTCTCGGTCTCTGAACTGAAGGACCTCGAAAAGTCCGCCCCGGAGTCGGTTACCTTAGTTCCCATCGCCGGGGTCATTGAAAAAATTCGCTTGGTCAAGGATTCGCTCGAGCTAGAAAAGCTGGAAGAGATTGCCGCCCTGGCTAATCAGGCGCTGGAGGATCTGCTCGCCGCTGGTGAGCTGCGTGCCGGACGCACCGAGCGCCAGGTGGCTGCCGATTTGGAATATCGGATGCGCATGCTCGGTTCGGAGCGAGTGAGCTTCGATACCATCGTGGCTTCTGGCCCGAACTCGGCGATGCCGCACCATGGTGCCGATGATCGAGTAATCGAGGACGGCGACCTCGTGACCATCGATTTCGGTGCGCACCTGCGCGGTTTCAACTCCGACTGCACCCGCACCTACGTGGTGGGCACGGCGAATGACTTTGCCACGGAAATCTATGATGTGGTGCTCCGCGCCCAAAAGGCAGGCGTGGCAGCGTCGGTGCCGGGCGCTACGCTTGCCGACGTCGACGCCGCCTGCCGCGATGTCATCTCCGCCGCCGGCTATGGCGACTACTTTGTACACTCGACGGGCCACGGCGTGGGCCTAGACGTCCACGAAGCCCCGTCCGCGGCACAGACCGGTAAGGGCGAACTCGCCGCCGGCATGACCCTGACCATCGAGCCGGGCATCTATGTTCCTGGCAAGGGCGGCGTGCGCATCGAAGATACCCTCATCATCACCGATGGTGCGCCGAAGATCATTACCGCCGCGACGAAGGAATTTACTGAACTGCCCGCTTAGTGAGCCAACACCTTGGAATTGAGCAGCTGGGCAACGTTGCGGTTGCCCAGGTGCGTGAGGTGATTAAAGAGGTTGTGCGGTACGGAATACTCCCACTTGCCGGAAATCCAGCGGGAGCTGTCCGGCGCGCACATGCTGTGATCAATGGAATCGGCGCGTAGGTCGTAGTACTGCACACCGTTCGCGCGTGCTGCCTTGTACATTGCGCTATTGACCTGGTCCTCACCGGTGCGAATCAGGCCTGCATAGTCCATGTTGAATCCGGCTTCAGAGGAGCCCGGGGCGGAGGTGCGCAGCGGGCATACTGCGCCATTGCGGGCGGAGATGGCGGGATAGCCTACGACGGTGATGCGGGCATTCGGGGCGGCGTGGCGGACCCGCTGGATCGAATTCTTCATGCCGTCGTAGTAGGGGTTGGAAGAAGAAAGAGATGGGCGCACGATTTCCTGGAGATCGTTGGCACCAAACTGAATCAAAACGTTCTTCGTCTCGTCATTGAGATCATTATTGGCAATGGCTCCGTTGATCTGCTCATCGAAGTCCTTACGGTGCGATTGGCCGGCGGCCTTTGCCGCAGAGCAGGCGTAGTTGGCTACGTGCTGACCAGAAACCCGCCCCAATTCGCGGCCAACATTACTCTGACCCTGCGGGCAACCCTGTGGGGACGGCACGCCCGGGGCGTCTTCGATGCCGTGGGTGGCAGACGATAGCGTAGTGCCCGCCGAAGGGGACAGGCTCGAGGTCGTGCCAACTTGGCCATAGGTTGGGTTGGCAAAGACAGAATCGCCGAACATCACGGTCTGGGCGTCTGCTGCCATGGCCTGCGGGGCGGAGAGTGCTGCTACGGCTGCGCCAGTAGCGGTAGCCGCGGCGTAGAGCTGCTTGAGAGGCATCGCAAAAATCCTTGGTAGGTATGTGAAAAATCAATTAAGCAAAGCCTTATCGTACAGCGAGTTATTGCTGGATAAAAACCTTTGATTGCTCGCGTGTCTGACGGTTTAGGGCAGGCGATGGGCCCCGAAAGGCACCCCGCTGTCAACTGTGGGGAAGAAATGGGGGACCGGTAATACCCCAAGGGGCAGTTGTCCGGTAGGCTTAAACATTGTTTTCAACCTTTAGTCCACAATTTTCGGGAGTTTAACCGCAATGGCTGATACTACTGATTTCAAGAACGGCCTCGTTCTGAAGATCGACAACAAACTGATGCAGATCGTTGAGTTCCAGCACGTGAAGCCGGGCAAGGGCCCAGCCTTCGTGCGTACCAAGCTCAAGGATGTTGTCTCCGGTAAGACCGTGGACAAGACCTGGAATGCTGGCGTTAAGGTAGAGACCGCTACCGTGGACCGCCGCGATATGACCTACCTGTACAACGATGGCACCAGCTACGTTGTTATGGATGAAAAGACCTTCGAGCAGTACGAGCTCCCGCCGGAGAAGTTCGGCGATGCCGCTCGCTTCCTGCTGGAGAACATGCGCGTTCAGGTTTCCTTCTACGAGGATGAGGCACTCTTTGCCGAACTTCCTATCTCCGTAGACCTTAAGGTAGAGCACACCGAGCCTGGCCTGCAGGGTGACCGTTCTTCCGGCGGCACCAAGCCCGCCACCCTGGAAACCGGTGCTGAAATCCAGGTTCCGCTGTTCATCGAGATCGGCAACGTTCTCAAGATCGATACCCGTACCGGCGAGTACCTCTCCCGCGTTAACAACTAGGGCATCTGACTGTGTCTGATAACACCCCTAAGCGCGATATCAACTACAAGCGGCACACCGCGCGGTACCGTGCACGTCGTCGTGCCGCCGATATCCTCTACGAAGCAGAAAACAGGGACGTTGACCCCGTTGCCATCGTGGAGGATCGCATCGCCTTGGCACGTGAGGATCGCAACGCGGTAGCACCTGTGGCCGAATACACGCAGGTGATTGTCAAGGGCGTCGCTGAAGAGCTGGATGCCATCGATGACACCATTTCTCGGTTCCTTGCCGAGGACTGGGAACTGCACCGCATCCCGGCCGTTGACCGCGCTATCCTGCGCCTATCGGTATGGGAGCTGCTGTTCAACCCGGATATTCCCACCGCTACTGCAGTCGTGGAAGGCGTGGAGATTGCTTCCCAGTATTCCAACGATCAAGCAGCGCCATATATCCACGCTGTGTTGGATGACGTGGCGCAATCCCGTTCTGCGGAAAACCCGATGTCCGCAGAACACCAGGGCAGCGATGCGAATGCGGACGAGGACGGCGAGGATACAACCGACGAGGAGTCGGTAGACTCCGTGAACGCGGATGATGCGGCCAAGGATACCTCCGCATCCACCGCTTCTGACTCCGCTGCCGCGGCCGACGGCTCGTCTGCAGCAGACGGTTCTGCGCAGCAGGACCCCACTGCGGAATAGTCAGGTTTAAACCGGCCCGCATACTTAAACCGCCCGCCCAGCTCGATGGTGAAGAGCTGGGGCGGGCGGTATTTTCATGCCCAAGACAGTGCCTATCGACGCCCATCCGCGTGTCTCCATGTGCCCAGAACGGCCGAGAGTAAAAAGAACTCTCCCCGTCACCCTTGCGCCGTTGTTAAGGCGGAAGGAGAGGGGGAGAGCGGCGGATGTTAGTGCGGCTTAGCTCTGCGGGGCGTCGCTTGCGGCGGCGTCGCCAGATCCGGCATTGGCTGCGGTCTCGGAGCCAAGCTTGGCCATCTCTTCGGCGGCAGAAACCATGGCATCCTGGCCGCGTATGACGCCATCTACGGCGGTCTTCAGGGCAGCCTGCAGCTGCTCGTCGGTCATGCCGGCGGCGGCAGGGATATCGCGCTCGGTGCGCACCACGAGCATGTCATCGTGCTCCGAGATAACAGCGCGCGCGCCGAAGGCTACGGAGTTGATCTGGTTAGCCGCGAGGAAGAGGCCGGCGTCGGCCTTGGAATAGGCGGCGTCGGTAGGCACATCGCAGCGGACAATAACCACGGAATCGAGAACCGCGAACATGGTGGGCAGGCCGTTGAGGTTGGCGGTAGCTGCCTCAATATCGCTGTCCATCTTGGTCAATTCAATGTCGAAGGTACGCATGGCCTCGACAACGCGGTCAAGGGTGATCTCCGGCAGGTTGTTTTCGGTAGAGGCATTAGTCATGCTTGTGCTCCTCCCAAGTCACGAGCTGTGGGTAGTGTTCTTCCACGAAGGCGAAGGACTGCAGCATAGAATCCAGCGTGGACATCACGAAAGCGCCAATCTGATTGCGGGACAAACCGTGGGCAATGTTGATCTCGCGCACGCCAGAGACGGCGAGGTTATTCTCGGCTGACTCAAAGAAGCGCAGGGTTGGCGCGAAGTGCTGCTGGTTCCACTGGTTGAGCACCGTCAACAGGGTTGGGCCCTCAGAAGAAGGCACGTTGCCGCGCCAGACGGAATCCGCCACGAGCACATCATCGCGCACCTGCATGGCGATGGCGACGTTGGAGAAACCTGTGCGCAGGATCTGTACGGTTTCCTCCTCGCTCACTGGCTGCTCTTCGAGGCGGTATTCTAGGTTCTCAGATGCAAAGATTTCGCCGATGCGCTCGAGAGTTACGGGCTCTACCGGCGTATCGGGATACAGGGTTGGTTCTTCAGACACTTAAGTAGTCTCAATCCATGTACTAATCGGGGATAAAGGTCAACCTTTACTAGTTTACCTAAGTTCTTATCTAGTTACTGGGACTCCATAGGCGCTCGCCGCCAAGTTCGTGGGCGAGAGCAGTATCGATCGTGGGGTAGCGGAACGTATGCCCGATTTTGTGTAGAACCGTGGGGCTTACGCGTTGTTGCGCCAAGGCCAACTCTTGGGCGCCTTCCTTGCCCAGCAGGATTGTGGGACCGAAGGGCGGAACGGGGAGCAATGCCGGACGGTGTAGTTCGGCACCAAGGGCTTTGACGAAGTCCTTATTGAGCACCGGGTTAGGCGAGGCCGCATTGACCGGGCCTTCCAGCGAATCGTCCACGATGGCGCGGAAGTAGGCATCCGTCAGGTCATCGAGGGCGACCCAGCTGAACCAGAACTCACCGTCGCCGAAGGGGCCGCCCAATCCGGTAGAGAAGAGGGCGCGCAGCAGTGGCAGGAGGCCGGAACCGCCCGACATGGCGATGCCGGTACGAATATTGACCACGCGGGTGCCCGCGGCGCGGGCGGGCTCGCAGGCGCGCTCCCAGTCGACTACGACGTCTGCGAGGAAGCCCTCGCCAGGTGCGGAGTCTTCGGTGAGAATCTCATCGCCGCGGTCGGAGCCGTAGTAGCCCACGGCAGAGGCGCAAACCATGGTGCGGACGGAATCCGTGGACCCCGCTAGACGGGCTAGGCGCTCGGTAGGGCCAACGCGGGAATCGCGGATGGCGGCCTTGTGCTCGTCATTAAAGCGGCCGAAGATGGGCTCGCCTGCCAGGTGGACGAGGACGTCGACGCCGCGCAGGAGGTCGGGATCGGGGTGCTCCGGCCGCCAGGTGCGCTGGCCCTTGGGAGCCGTGCCGCGCACGAGCTGGATTACCGTGTGCCCGGCGGTGCGCAGTTGGGCGGTAAGCGCTGCGCCCACGCTGCCGCGGGAGCCGGTTACGGCGATGGTTAGTGGTTGGGTGTTTAAGGAGGCGTCGGCAAGCCGCTGGAGAAAGGAAAAATCCTCAATGAGCTGGTGCTGCCGATAAGCAAAGACCGATTCCAGCGCCGCCGAAGGAATGCGGGTAGTAACTTCATCGCGAACGAGCGTGCCGTCCGGGTGGTCCGCAAAGGTGTGGTGGTGTTGCCATTTGGCAAATTTGCGAATGGGGGAGTTTACGCACACATCGGTGAACTCATAGCCCTCGCGGTACTGGGAAAGCTTATGCTGAGCGGTCCAGCGCAGGCCGCCCGGAAGGCCCAGGATGGAGGCGCCATCGCCGAGGCTCTCTGCCTGCTGGATGGGCTTCATGAAGGCAAAGGGGGCGTTCAGACGGGTTAAAGCGCCTTGGCGGGTATGCCATTGCCAGACCTGCTCGCGCGGGGCGGGGACTATGTGTTCGGCGGAAAAACTCACTGTGTGGAGTGCCTCCTTCTTTTCGCCCTCACCCAAATGGTGGGGAAGGTGCTAGAGTATCTTGTGTCTAACAGCATAGACATTTTTGAGACCATCAACCGGCATCCTTTAAAGACCGCACCGTGAGGCGGGGAAGGAGGTCACGATGAGTGGAACTGACGCTACCGCGAACAAGCTAGAGCTTTTAAGCTCCGATGATGTTTCGCGTACCGTTGCACGCATCGCGCACCAGATCATTGAAAAAACGGCGCTCGATTCCGCGGACGCACCGCGGGTCATTCTGCTTGGCATTCCCTCTGGTGGCGTGCCACTTGCACAGCGCCTAGCGCACAAGATTGAAGAATTTTCCGGGGTTGCAGTCCCATGGGGCTCCCTCGATATCACCCTCTACCGCGATGACCTGCTTGGTAAGCCGCATCGCGCGCTCCAACCGACGACCATTCCCGCCGGTGGCATTGATAACTCCACCGTTATTTTGGTCGACGATGTGCTGTATTCCGGCCGCACTATCCGCGCCGCCTTGGACGCGTTGAGTGACGTGGGCCGTCCGGACATTATTCAGCTGGCCGTCTTGGTAGATCGCGGCCACCGCGAGGTTCCTATCCGCGCCGATTATGTGGGTAAGAATTTGCCCACCGCGCGAGAAGAAGATGTCACCGTATACAACAGCGAGATTGACGGCCGGGATGCGGTCGTATTGACCCGAGCCGCCGCAACTACGAACGGAACCGGCTCCGAAACGGGGGAGGCATAACCATGAAGCACCTCATCGATATGGCAGAGCTGGACCGAAGCGAAATTATCGGTCTGATGGATGAAGCGGATCGCTTCCGCGAGGCGCTCGAAGGCCGCGAGGTAAAGAAGCTGCCGACCCTGCGGGGCCGGACCATCTATACCCTCTTTTATGAAAACTCCACCCGCACCCGCTCGTCCTTTGAAACGGCCGGCAAGTGGATGTCCGCGGACGTCATCAACCTGTCTGCCTCCACCTCCTCGGTAAAGAAGGGCGAGTCCCTGAAGGATACGGGCCTTACCTTGGCCGCCATCGGCGCCGATGCGATCATCATGCGCCACCCTTCCTCTGGTGCGCCGCAGCAGCTGGCCCAGTGGGTTGCGCCTAACGGCAAGGGGCCTTCTGTGATCAACGCGGGCGACGGCGCGCACCAGCACCCAACGCAGGCGCTTCTCGACGCCGTCACGATGCGCCAGCGCTTAGGACTGCACAGCGACGAAGGCTTTGCCGGCCTGAAGGTAAAGATTGTGGGCGATTGCCTGCACTCGCGCGTCGTGCGCTCCAACGTAGATCTGCTCACCACTCTTGGTGCTGAGGTAACCCTCGTAGGCCCAGCCACCCTCATGCCCTTTGGGGTAGAGAATTGGCCGGTGCGGGTGTCCTATGACTTTGATGCGGAAATCGCAGACGCCGACGTCATCATGATGCTGCGCGTACAGCAAGAACGCATGAACGGCGGCTTCTTCCCCTCCCACCGCGAATACGCCAACCTCTTTGGTCTGTCCAAGGATCGCGCGGCGGCCATGCACAAGGACGCCATCGTCATGCACCCAGGCCCGATGCTGCGCGGCATGGAGATTAACTACGGCGTCGCAGATTTGGACAAAACTGCGGTCCTCCAGCAGGTGCACAACGGTGTACACGCCCGCATGGCGGTGCTGTTTACCCTGCTGACCAATGGCGAAAACGTCGGCATTTAAAACCGCGACCCACACTCAACTTTAGGGAGAGACAATGACTACTTACCCGGAAACCGGTCGCCTTTCCGCGCCGGCGGAATCCCCACTTGTGATTAAGAATGTGCGCCTGTACGGCGAAGGCGAGCCCACCGATGTCGTGGTCAAGGACGGCATCATCGCTGCCATCGGCGCCACGGCAGAAGCCGAGGATGCACAGGTCATCGACGGCCAGGGCAACGTGCTCTTGCCAGGCCTGGTGGATATGCACGTGCACCTGCGCGAGCCCGGCCGCGAGGACACCGAGACCATCGAGACCGGCTCCAAGGCTGCCGCCAAGGGCGGTTTCACCGCCGTGTTCACCATGGCTAATACCAACCCGGTGACCGACCAGCCGATCATCGCTGAGTCCGTATGGGCCAAGTCCCAGGCACTGGCGCTGTGCGACGTCCACCCGGTGGGCTCCATCACCAAGGGCCTGGAAGGCAAGACGCTGACTGAATTCGGCATGATGGCCCGCTCGGACGCCAAGGTGCGCATGTTCTCCGATGACGGCAAGTGCGTCCAGGATCCGCAGCTCATGCGTCGCGCTTTGGAATATGCCAAGGGCATGGACGTGCTGCTGGCGCAGCACGCCGAGGATGACCGTATGACCGGTGGTGCTTCCGCCCATGAAGGCGAGACCGCGGCCAAGCTAGGCCTGCGCGGGTGGCCGCGCGTGGCGGAGGAATCCATCGTGGCCCGCGACGCACTGTTGGCGCGCGACTACGGCAACCGCGTGCACATCTGCCACGCCTCGACCCAGGGCACCGTGGAGCTGCTGAAGTGGGCAAAGGAGCAGGATATTCCTCTCACCGCCGAGGTAACCCCGCACCACCTGTTGATGACCGACGACAAGCTGCGCACCTACGATGGCCTCTTCCGCGTCAACCCGCCGCTGCGCGAACAGCGCGATACCGCGGCACTGCGCGAGGCGCTGCTTAACGGCACCATTGACTGCGTCGCCACCGACCACGCCCCGCACGGCTCCGAAGACAAGTGCGTGGAGTTTGAAAATGCCCGCCCTGGCATGTTGGGACTGGAATCTTCCTTGGCCGTCATCGCCAAGATCTTCGTCGAGACCGGCTTGGCCGATTGGCGCTTTGTTGCCCGCGTCATGTCCGAGCGCCCCGCAGAAATTACCCGCCTGCCAGGCCATGGCCGCCCCATCGCAGAGGGTGAGCCTGCCAACTTGACCATTGTGGACCCGGACCACCATTGGGTTTCTGATTCCGCCAAGCTGGCCTCCAAGTCCGAAAACAACCCGTACGCTGGCGAAGAATTTGGCGCCCGCGTTACCCACACCATTTTGCGAGGTGCCGTCACTTTTGACTTGGCAGCCTCCGAAGAAGACTAACCTTGCACACTGAGACCACCTATATGGCAGAGAAAGGCCACGACGTGACTGATAGAACCCCAGCAATCCTCGTTCTCGCGGACGGGCGTACCTTCCGCGGTTATGGCTTTGGCGCCACCGGCACCACCTTGGGCGAGGCCGTATTCACCACGGCGATGACCGGCTACCAGGAGACCATGACGGACCCGTCTTACCACCGCCAGATTGTGGTTTCCGCAGCGCCGCACATTGGCAATACCGGTTGGAACGACGAGGACAATGAGTCCCACGGCAACCACATCTGGGTTGCGGGCCTCGTCATCCGCGACCTCGCGCAGCGCGTATCCAACTGGCGTGCAGAGCGCAGCCTGAGCGAAGAGATGGAAAAGCAGGGTGTCATTGGCATCCGCGGCATCGATACCCGCACCTTGGTACGCCACCTGCGCAACTACGGCTCCATTGCCGCCGGCCTGTTCTCCGGCGAAGATGCAAAGCGCCCGGTCGAGGAGTTGCTCAAGGAAGTTAAGTCCCAGGACTCCATGGAAGGCGCCGACCTAGCCGCAGAGGTATCTACCGACGAGCCGTACACGGTCGAGGCCGTAGGGGAGAAGAAGTACACCGTCGTTGCCTTCGATATGGGTGTGAAGACCGCAACCCCGCGCCACTTTTCTCAGCGCGGCATCGAAACCGTCGTCGTGCCCGCGAATACCTCCTTTGACAAGGTGAAGTCTTATAACCCGGATGGCGTCTTCGTCTCCAACGGCCCGGGCGACCCGGCTACCGCCGATGAAATGGTGGGCATCATCAAGCAGGTGCTCGAAGCCAAGATCCCGTTCTTCGGCATCTGCTTTGGCAACCAGCTCCTGGGCCGCGCGCTGGGCCTGGACACCTACAAGATGAAGTTTGGCCACCGTGGCATCAACGTGCCGGTGCGCAATAACGTGACCGGCAAGATTGATATCACCTCCCAGAACCACGGCTTCGCGCTGAAGGCGCCGGAAGGCTATGACCTCAACAGCAACGATGCCGAGTTCGCCACCGATTTCGGCCCCGCGCAGGTCACCCACATCTGCCTGAATGACGACACCGTTGAGGGCGTGGCATTGCGCAACGGCATGGCCTACTCCGTGCAGTACCACCCAGAATCCGCGGCGGGCCCGCACGATGCCAACCCGCTATTTGATCAGTTTGAAGAACTGATGGCTAACCACACCCCAAATAAGTAGACAACCAGGAAAAGGAAGAACAACTATGCCAAAGCGCAACGACATCAACCACGTCCTGGTCATCGGCTCCGGCCCAATCGTCATCGGCCAGGCTTGCGAGTTCGACTACTCCGGCACCCAGGCCTGCCGCGTGCTCAAGGAGGAGGGCCTGCGCGTAACGCTGGTCAACTCCAACCCGGCTACCATCATGACCGACCCTGAGTTTGCGGATCACACCTACGTGGAGCCTATCGAGCCGGAATACATCGAAAAGATCCTGGTCAAGGAGCGCGAAGAGGGCAACCCCATCGACGCCGTGCTGGCTACCCTGGGCGGCCAGACCGCATTGAACGCTGCAGTTCAGCTTGACCGCCAGGGCATTTTGGACAAGTACGGCATCGAGCTTATCGGCGCCGATATTGACGCCATCGAGCGCGGCGAGGACCGCCAGAAGTTCAAGGACATCGTCGCCTCCATCGGCGGTGAGTCCGCCCGCTCCGCTGTGTGCCATAACATGGATGAGGTCCACGAGACCGTCGACAAGCTCGGCCTGCCCGTCGTAGTCCGCCCCTCCTTCACCATGGGTGGCTTGGGCTCCGGTCTGGCCTTCAATAATGAGGACCTGGACCGCATCGCCGGCGGCGGCTTGGCCGCATCCCCTGAGGCCAACGTGCTCATTGAGGAATCCATCCTGGGCTGGAAGGAATACGAGCTCGAGCTCATGCGCGATGGCGATGACAACGTCGTGGTCGTTGCCTCCATCGAAAACGTCGATGCCCTAGGCGTGCACACCGGCGATTCCGTCACCGTCGCCCCGGCGCTGACGCTTACTGACCGTGAGTTCCAGAAGATGCGTGACTTGGGCATTGCCATCATCCGCGAGGTCGGCGTCGATACCGGCGGCTGTAATATCCAGTTCGCGGTTAACCCGGAAGACGGCCGCATCATCGTCATCGAGATGAACCCGCGCGTGTCCCGTTCCTCCGCGCTGGCATCCAAGGCCACCGGTTTCCCGATTGCCAAGCTGGCGGCCAAGCTCGCCATTGGCTACACCTTGGACGAGGTGCAAAACGACATCACCGGCGAGACCAAGGCGGCCTTCGAGCCGACCTTGGACTACGTCATTGTCAAGGCCCCACGCTTTGCCTTTGAGAAGTTCCCGGGTGCCGATGACACCTTGACTACCACCATGAAGTCTGTGGGCGAGGCCATGGGCATCGGCCGTAACTACATCGCGGGCCTGAACAAGGTCATGCGTTCTTTGGAAAACAAGCCCAATGGCTTCTGGACCAAGCCGGATGAGTACTTCGCCGGCGAGCGCGCCACTGACCTGCAGGCCGTGCTCAAGGATCTGGAGCGCCCGACCGAGGGCCGCATGTACGACATCGAGCTGGCCCTTCGCCTCGGCGCTTCTATCGACGAGGTCCACGAAGCTTCCGGCGTTGACCCATGGTTCATCGCTGAGCTGGCCACGTTAGTGGCCTTCCGCCAGGAGCTTATCGACGCCCCAGTGCTCACCGAGGAACTGCTGCGCGAGGCCAAGGTCTTTGGGCTTTCCGACGCCCAGATTGCCGCCCTTCGCCCCGAATTCAACGGCGAGGATGGCGTACGCAGCCTGCGCTGGCGCATGGGCATCCGCCCCGTGTACAAGACCGTAGATACCTGTGCCGGCGAGTTCGAGGCCCAGACCCCGTACCACTACAGCTCCTATGAGCTCGACCCGGATGCCGAGACCGAGGTTCGCCCGGCACCGGAAGGCTCCAAGGGCAAGGTCATCATCTTGGGCTCCGGCCCTAACCGCATCGGTCAAGGCATCGAGTTTGACTACTCCTGCGTTCACGCGGCCCTTGAGCTTTCGGAGCAGGGCTACGAGACCGTCATGGTCAACTGCAACCCGGAGACCGTCTCCACTGACTACGACACCGCAGATCGCCTCTACTTCGAGCCGCTGACCTTCGAGGACGTCATGGAGGTCTACCACGCGGAGGCCACTTCCGGTGACGTTGCCGGTGTGATTGTCCAGCTGGGTGGCCAGACTCCGCTGGGCCTCGCTGCCCGCCTGGAGGAGGCAGGCGTTCCGGTTGTGGGCACCAGCCCTGCAGCAATCGATTCCGCCGAGGACCGCGGCGAATTCGGCAAGGTCCTCGATGAGGCAGAATTGGCAGCACCGGAGTACGGCACCGCCACCTCCTTCGCGGAGGCCCGCGAGGTTGCTTCCTCCATCGGCTACCCAGTACTGGTTCGTCCGTCCTACGTGCTGGGCGGCCGCGGCATGGAAATCGTCTACGACGAAAAGGCGCTGGAAGACTATATCGAGCGTGCCACCGAGCTGTCTCCGGACCACCCGGTTCTGGTGGACCGCTTCCTGGATTCCGCCATCGAGATTGACGTTGATGCCCTGTGCGACGGCAACGAGGTCTACCTGGGCGGCGTCATGGAGCACATCGAGGAGGCCGGTATTCACTCCGGTGACTCCTCCTGTGCGCTGCCACCGATGACCCTAGGACCAGAGGACATTGAAAAGGTCCGCACGTCCACCCGCTTGCTCGCCGAGGGCATTGGCGTCAAGGGCTTGATGAACGTCCAGTTTGCCTTGAAGGATGACATCCTCTACGTCATTGAGGCCAACCCACGTGCTTCCCGTACCGTGCCGTTCGTCTCCAAGGCCACCGGAGTACCACTGGCTAAGGCAGCCTCTCGCGTCATGATGGGCTCGACCATCGCGGATCTACGTGCCGAAGGCATGATTCCTTCCGAATATGACGGTGGCTCTTTGCCGCTGGAGCACCCGATTGCCGTCAAGGAAGCAGTCTTGCCATTCAACCGCTTCCGCCGCCCCGATGGCAGCCTGCTCGATACGCTGCTCTCGCCAGAGATGAAATCCACCGGTGAGGTCATGGGCTTGGCTACCAACTTTGGCGCGGCCTATGCCAAGGGCGAAATTGCAGCCTTCGCCGTGCCGCCCACGGAGGGCACCGTCTTCGTTTCTGTTGCCAACCGCGACAAGCGCACCCTGATCTTCCCGATTCAGCGCCTGGCCCACATGGGCTACAACATCGTCGCCACCGCCGGCACCGCGCAGATGCTGCGCCGCAACGGTATCGAGTGCGAGGTTGCTGCCAAGGTCTCTGAGGCCAAGGAGGGCGAAGAATCTATCGTGGATAAGATCTTCAACGGCGAGATCGACTGGATTCTTAATACTCCAGCCGGCTCCGCCGGTGCCCGCCACGATGGCTACGATATCCGCGCCGCCGCCGTACACATGGAGATCCCACTGGTGACCACCGTGCAGGGTGTAACCGCAGCTGTTCAGGGCATCGAAGCTATGCGCATTGGCAACCTGCAGGTACGCGCACTCCAGGAGCTTGAGCATGGCCCACAGCACTAAAGGATTTGGCGAGCGGCTAGAAAAAGCCGGTCAGGAACGTGGGCGCCTGTGCGTTGGCATCGACCCACACCCATATCTCTTGGACAAGTGGGGACTGGAGCCTACCGCTGAAGGTCTGCGGACCTTTAGCATGCGCTGCGTTGAAGCCTTTAGCGATACCGCCGCCTTGGTAAAGCCACAGGTTGCCTTCTTTGAGCGCTTTGGTTCTCAGGGCTTCGCGGTCCTGGAAGAAGTCTTGGCTTCCCTGCGGGAAGCGGGGTGCCTTACTGTTGCCGATGCCAAGCGCGGCGATATTGGCTCCACCATGGCCGGCTATGCAGATGCGTGGCTCGGCGCTAGCTCGCCGCTGCGCGCAGACTCTGTGACCGTGTCGCCCTATCTAGGCGTTGGCGCACTGGGGCCGGTATTCACCAAGGCCGAAGAAACTGGCCGCGGTGTATTCGTCCTCGCCGCTACCTCCAATCCGGAGGCGCGTGACATCCAGTCGGTCCCGGTGGGCGAGGAGAGCACTATCGCTCAGGGCGTCGTCGATGAATGCGCCGCGTTCAATGTCGAGGCGAACAAGGCCGACAAGCCTGGCGATGTCGGCGTAGTCGTCGGCGCTACGTTGGACAATCCGCCGCGCCTCGATGCGCTCAATGGTCCAGTTCTTCTGCCCGGTGTCGGCGCCCAGGGCGCTGGCCCAAAGCAGGTGCACGGCATTGTTTCTGCTCATCCATCGCTGGGATTCGCCAATGTGTCTCGAGCAGTGCTGGAGCAAGGTCCTGACGTCGCTGACCTGCGCAAAGCAGTTGCTCAGGTGGCAGCGGAGTTCCGGGACTAGAAGGGGCGGCGTGGCTGATTAACAGCCGCGCCGTTTACCTGGTACTTTGTTTAAGGTATGTGCGGTGACGTGCTAAAATAGGCGTGCTTTTGGACCCGCTAATCGTCACCGTTCAATGAGCAGTGCTAGGATTACCAGAAGTCGGTTTGCTCGAAGGTTATTAATAACTTTCCGCGGTGTATTAACTGCGTTAGGCAACCGTAATCTGGTACCAAGTACTAGACGTAACAGAATCAATCTAATGAATCGGAGGAAACCCGTGGCCCTTCCAAAGTTGACTGATGAGCAGCGCAAGGAAGCTCTCGCAAAGGCCGCTGAGGCCCGCAAGGCTCGCGCCGAGCTCAAGGCTGCGCTCAAGCGCGGCGAGACCGACCTGAAGGACGTGCTCGAAAAGGCTGAGACCGATGAGATCATCGGCAAGACCAAGGTTTCTGCGCTCCTCGAGGCTCTGCCGAAGGTTGGCAAGGTCAAGGCTAAGGAAATCATGGAGGACCTGGAGATTGCTCAGACCCGTCGTCTGCGCGGCCTGGGTGAGCGTCAGCGTCGTGCTCTCCTCGAGCGTTTCGGTTACGGCGAATAGTCACAACCATGGCTGACGCAACTGCACGCGGGCGCCTCGTCGTTCTGGCGGGGCCTTCCGCAGTGGGAAAATCCACCGTAGTTTCGCGTCTGCGCAGTGACGTCGAGGGGCTGTACTTCAGCGTGTCTATGACCACGCGCCAGCCCCGCCCCGGGGAGCAGGACGGTGTCGATTACTTCTTCGTCACCCCAGAAACCTTCCAGGAGCGAATCGATGCCGGGGAGATGCTCGAATGGGCTGATATCCACGGCGGATTGCAGCGCTCTGGAACGCCCGCCCAGCCGGTAGAGGAAGCTTTGGCCGCTGGCCGCCCGGTACTCGTTGAGGTGGATCTCGCGGGTGCCCGGAGTGTTAAGAAAGCGCTGCCGGAGGCAGACCTGGTCTTTTTGGCGCCCCCGTCATGGGAGGTACTTGTGGAGCGGCTCACCGGCCGCGGTACCGAGCCGCAAGACGTCATTGACCGTAGGTTGCAAACTGCGCATGAGGAACTAGCCGCACAGGACGAGTTCGATCACGTCGTTGTGAACGAGGATCTGGACGAGGCAGTATCTGCCATTAGTGATATCCTGCGGGCATAGACCTCCTTTTTGACCATCTTCAATCAATGTAAAGGTGCATGTGACTAACGTGACCACCCCTTCTAACACTGAAGCCGCAAAGGCGGAACCAGTATTTGATGATCCGATCGGCATTACTGATCCCCCGATCGATGAGCTTTTGGACAAGGTTTCCTCTAAGTACGCTTTGGTCATCTTTGCCGCTAAGCGCGCACGTCAGATCAATAGCTACTACCAAGAGCAGGATGAAGGTGTCTTCGAGTTCGTAGGCCCGCTGGTTACCCCAGAGCCAGGCGAAAAGCCTTTGTCCATCGCATTGCGCGAGATTGATGCTGGCCTGCTTGACCACGAGGAAGGCAAGTAACTAGCACTAAGCGTGTAATAGCTTTAAGGCTCCACGCGCCGCCACGGATGTGCATCCCCGAATTGGGGTGCACCTCTTGGTCGCGGCGGGTGGGGCCTTTCTCTATGTCGGCAGGTACCATCGTGCGGTGTGACTGATAAAGATACCTCTCGCAATATTGTTCTGGGCGTCGCTGGCGGCATCGCCGCCTACAAGGCGTGCCACCTCGTGCGCAATCTCAAGGAAGCGGGCGATGACGTCCGCGTTGTCCCGACGGAAAGTGCACTGAACTTCGTGGGCGCGGCTACGTTTGAGGCCCTATCCGGCCATCCCGTCTCCACGAGCGTGTTTGAGGCCGTGGATGAGGTGCAGCACGTCAACGTAGGACAGCATGCGGATGCCGTGGTCATTGCGCCCGCCACCGCGGATCTTATCGCGCGCTTGGCTGCAGGCCGAGCAGACGATTTGCTCACGGCCACCGTATTGGTCGCGACGTGCCCGGTTATTGTGGCCCCAGCCATGCACACTGAAATGTGGCATAACCGCGCAACGCAGGACAACGTGGCTACTTTGCGACGTCGCGGTATCACCGTCATCGAGCCCGCCCACGGCCGCCTAACCGGCAAGGATTCTGGCCCGGGTCGTTTGCCGGAGCCGGAACAGATTGCGGAGATTGTCCGTACTGAACTGGCAGGCTACCGAGTCCAGCACACCTGGCAGGGCAAGAAGGTCGTCATATCAGCCGGCGGCACCCAGGAAGAGCTGGATCCGGTCCGCTACTTGGGTAATCGTTCTTCCGGCAGGCAGGGATTTGCACTCGCGGAATGGGCCGCCCAGATGGGGGCCAAGGTCACCGTCGTTGCGGGTAATACCGCCCAACTTCCTGTGCCAAGCGGCGCGAAATTGCGCCACATTGTCTCCACCCGTGAGCTAGAGGACGCCATGCGCGAGGAGTCCCGCGATGCGGACGTAGTGATCATGGCCGCCGCGGTTTCTGACTTCCGTCCCGCGGAGGTTGCCGAATCAAAGATGAAGAAGGGGCAGGCAGACGATGCACTCTCGACGCTCCATCTGGTGGAAAACCCGGATGTACTCAAAGGGCTCGTTGCCGCGCGCGAGCGCTCGGAAATCTCTGCCGAATGCGTGATTGTAGGGTTCGCCGCCGAAACCGGCGATGCCCAGAAGTCCGCCTTGGACTATGCCCAGGAAAAGTTTGCGCGTAAGGGCTGCGACGTGCTCATGGCCAATGAGGTCGGGCGCGGAAAAACCTTTGGCCAAAAGTCCAATGAGGGGTGGATTTTACGTCCGGATTGCGCGCCACAACGCGTGGAGCATGGCTCGAAGCAGGTTGTTGCCGCTCAGATTCTTTCGGCCGTGAATGAAATGTTTCAGGTGTAGACAACTAAAATTGCATTTATAGACCGCTTGGTCTAGGATTGCGAGGTATTAGGCTTGGGCGTAGAAACCCACAGCATCGAATCAACAGTGAGAACAAAGGAAGTTTTTGTGACTGATAACGCTGCAGTGGCAACTCGTCTTTTTACCAGCGAGTCCGTTACGGAAGGCCATCCCGATAAGATTTGTGACGCCATTTCTGACGCCATCCTTGATGCCCTGCTGGAAAAGGATCCAGCATCCCGCGTCGCCGTTGAGACGTTGGTAACCACCGGCCAAGTCCACGTGGTGGGCGAGGTTCGCACCGAGGCATACGTAGAAATCCCGGCGCTGGTGCGCGACACCCTTAAGTCCATCGGCTTTACTTCTTCGGAAGTCGGCTTTGATGGCAACACCTGTGGCGTGAATATCGCCATTGGCGAGCAGTCCCAGGAAATTGGCGCCGGAGTAGACAACTCCACTGAGGCCCGCGCCCATGACGAGGACTACGACGCCGAAAACGATACCGCCGGCGCAGGCGACCAGGGTTTGATGTTCGGCTATGCCTCTAATGAGACCGCTGAGTACATGCCACTGCCCATCGCTTTGGCGCACCGCCTGTCCCGCCGCCTGACGCAGGTACGTAAGGAAGGAATCGTCGATCACCTGCGCCCGGATGGCAAGACCCAGGTGACCTTTGCCTACACCGACGACAATGAGCCGTCCCACCTGGATACCGTGGTGATTTCCACGCAGCACGATGCCGAGGTCGATAGCGCTTGGTTGGAAGGTCCCTTGCGCAGTGAGGTCCTTGAATGGGTTATCAAGGACGCCGGCTTGGAGAAGTACTACACCGAAGACACGACCTTGTTGGTCAACCCTTCCGGTTCCTTCATCCTTGGTGGTCCGATGGGAGATGCCGGTCTTACCGGCCGCAAGATCATCGTCGATACTTACGGCGGCATGGCTCGCCACGGCGGCGGCGCGTTCTCTGGCAAGGACCCGAGCAAGGTGGACCGTTCCGCTGCTTATGCCATGCGCTGGGTGGCTAAGAATATCGTCGCCGCGGGCTTGGCAGATCGCGCTGAAGTCCAGGTGGCTTATGCAATCGGCCGCGCCAAGCCGGTGGGTCTGTACGTGGAGACCTTCGGTACCGCCAAGGAAGGCCTGAGCGATGCGAATATCCAGGCTGCGGTGAATCAGGTATTTGACCTGCGCCCGGCCGCTATCATTCGCGAGCTCGACCTATTGCGCCCCATCTATGCGCAAACTGCGGCCTACGGTCACTTTGGCCGCACCGACGTTGAGCTGCCATGGGAGCAGTTGAACCGAGTGGAAGCATTGCGTGCTGCCGCTGGTCTGTAGAATCGAGGCCTATGCCTAAGAAAACACCCGCCACCCGGAAGCCGGTTGCGCGGGTGTTGCCTCTTTTAGGTGTCGCGCACCTAGACCGCGGATTTGATTACCTCGTAGAAGAGGCAGACTCGGAAGAAGTCCAACCGGGGATTAAGGTGCGCATCCGCTTCAACGGGCGCTTGGTGGACGCGATTGTCTTAGAACGCTGGCATGATTCTGAATTTGGCGGCAACCTGCGCTTTATCGAGCGCATTATCTCACCCTTCCAGGTTTATCCGCCGCAGCTGGCCCGGCTTGTCGACGCCCTGGCAGACCGCTACGGCGGCGTGCGCTCAGACATTATCCGCTCCGCTATCCCGCCGCGGCACGCCAAGGCGGAGGAATCCGACCTGGAAACCCCGTGGGAGGAGCTCGGCACCACGAGCGAGCCCGACCTATCAGGATGGTCGGCCTATCAACATGGCGAGGCTTTCGTTGACTCGATTCTGGCCGGCAAGCTCGCCCGTGCCGCTTGGCAAATCGCCCCGGGCGATGATTGGGCACATGCGCTGGCTGCCCTCGCTGCCAAAGTGGCGCTTGGCGGTGGCGGAGTTCTCCTCGTCGCCCCGGACCAGAAGAGCGTTGATGCCTTGGAAACCGCGCTGCGACAGGTGCTTGGCGCAAAGCAGATAACGGTGCTGACTAATAGCATGGGCCCGCAGGCGCGCTACCGCCGTTATCTCTCCGCGCTAGTGGGCCAAGCGCGCGTGGTCATTGGCACCAGGTCCGCCGCCTTTGCCCCGGTCAAAGACCTGCAACTGGCGGTGATCCTCGATGATGGCAATGATAATTTGGTCGACAACCTCAAGCCCTATGTTCACGCGAGGGAAGTGCTCACCACCCGCTCAGCCTTCGAAGGCTGCAGCATGGTTTTGGCGAACCATTCACGGACGGCGGAGACACAGCTCCTCGTGGAATCAGGATGGGCGCACGACGTGGTGGCCAAAGACCAAACCATAACGGCGCGTTGCCCGGCTATCGAGGCGGTGGGGTCGTTCGGTCTGTCTATCGCTCGCGATCTCCAGGGCGGCACCACAAAAGTACAGGCGCAGGCCTTCCAAGCTGCCCACCAGGCGCTGGATAGGGGAGAGCCGGTGCTGGTGCAGGTACCGCGCAAGGGCTATGCGCCCATTTTGGCCTGCGGCCAGTGCCGAGCGCCGGCTCGCTGCCGGCATTGCAATGGGCCGTTGGGGCTGCCGCCCAAGGGGGCGTCGGCAAGCGCAGGCTCGGAAGAAGCAGTAATGCCTACGTGCCGCTGGTGTGGTCGCATTGAGGCACGGCATCGGTGCACCGAATGCGGGTCCCCGCGCCTGCGAGCCATCGTGTTGGGCTCGGAGCGCACTGCGGAAGAAATGGGCCGGGCGTTTCCCAATACGCGGGTGGTGGTCTCGGGCGGAAACAAGGTGCTCGATGCGGTGGACAATGCGCCGGCGCTGGTCATTGCCACCCCTGGCGCCGAACCGACAGTAAAAGATGGTGCCTATGGCACGGCGTTGCTCTTGGACGCCGGAGCATTGCTCAACCGGCAAGACCTGCGCGCCACGGAGGACACCCTAGCGAAGTGGGCGCAGGCGGCTACCTTGGTGCAGCCGCATTTCAAGGGTGGTCGAGTAATCCTGGCGGCCGATGACTCGCTCACCGTAGTCCAGCATTTCCTACGCTGGGATATGGTGGGCGCGGCCGCGGCAGAGCTTGCTGCCCGGCGCGAAGTGCGCTTCCCACCCGCGGTGCATTTTGCTGCCATCGACGGTGCGGATGCATCCCTGGATGGCTTTGCCGAGCTTGTGGATCTTCCAGACCACGCGGAGGTATTAGGACCAGTTCCCCTTCCGCCGGGGCAGAGCCTGCCTGGTGACTACGATAGCCAGCGCTTTGGCCCACCCCAGCGGTTGGTCGTGCGCACCCCGCTGGGGCCGCGTTCCCAATTGGGGCGGGCTTTACGCAGCGCCAATGCGTCGCGCAGCGCCCGCAAGGATGATCTGCCTTTGCGCATTGTGGTTGACCCTATCCACGTGGGTTAGCCATATCGGGGCCATAGGCGCTCATGCGCTAATCTCGACGGAGGAAGCCGCCACCGCCGGCCGGCTTGGTCTCGGTGCCATGAGAAAGGTGTGATTGCCATGTCCCTTCGAGAGCTGCGTATCTACGGCGACCTAGTCTTGGGCAGCCGCGCGGAGGAAATTAGTAAATTTGATGCCGGTCTGCGCGCTCTGGCGAGCGATATGCTCGAGACCATGGATAAAGCCGGGGGAGTAGGGCTAGCGGCTAATCAGGTGGGGATTTTGCAGCGAATCTTTGTCTATGACTGCTCGCACACCCAATCTGGGCTGCGCGGGGCGATTGTTAACCCGGTCTGGACTCCGGTGGGAGAGCAGCAGCAAACAGGCCCGGAAGGATGCCTATCCATTCCGGGAATTAGCGCAGAAACCACGCGGTTTAACCAGGTTTTTGTGTCTGGCCAGGATATTGAGGGGCGCCCTGTGTCCATGGTGGCCTCTGGACTGATGGCTCGGTGCATCCAGCATGAGACCGATCACCTCGATGGGGTGCTCTTCTTACAACGCTTGGAGGCGCCAGTGCGCAAGGAGGCCATGCGCGCCATCCGTGAATCCGAGTGGTTCAACGCCTCGTAGCCCACTCGCTGTGGCGGCAGCGTTGCGGCGTTGTAGCCTAGTATTTTGAACGATATTAAGAGGAGAGTTTCCCCGCATGCGGATCATTTTTGCCGGTACCCCTGAGCCAGCTGTTGTGGCCTTGGAAAAGCTGCTTGCCTCGTCGCACGAGGTAGTGGCGGTAATTACTCGCCCAGACGCGAAGAAGGGCCGCGGCCGCACTCTTCACCCGAGCCCAGTGAAGGCGCTCGCCCAAGAACATGGCATCGAAGTATTGACCCCGACCACCCTGCGCCCTGACTCGGAGGATGGGCAGGCGCTGCGCGCCCGCTTAAAGGAATTGCAGCCTGAGGCGATTCCGGTGGTGGCCTACGGCAATCTGGTGACTAAGGACCTGCTGGAACTACCACAGCATGGCTGGGTAAACCTGCACTTTTCCTTGCTTCCGGCATGGCGCGGTGCTGCACCAGTGCAGGCTGCCATTGCCGCAGGCGATGACGTTACCGGCGCATCAACCTTCCGCATCGAAGAGGGCCTGGATACGGGCCCGGTGCTCGGCACCGTGACGGAGGAGATTAAAGGCACCGATACTGCCGATGACCTGTTGACGCGCCTTGCCTATTCCGGCGGCGATCTGCTCGTGGCCACCATGGATGGCCTAGCGGCGGGACAGCTGGAGGCACAGCCGCAGCAGGGCGAGGCTACCTATGCGCCGAAAATCTCTACCGCGCAGGCCCGCGTGGAGTGGTCACAGCCTGCCTTTGCTATCGATCGGCACATTCGCGCACACACGCCTGGGCCGGGTGCATGGACCATGTGGGACGAGGCCCGCGTGAAGATTGGACCGGTCAGCCTCATAGAAGAGGTGGCGGTTCCACAGGAATTAGAACCAGGGCAGCTGCACATTGCCAAGAACGCCGTATTCATCGGTACCGGTACGCAGCCAGTCCAGCTGGGTAAAATCCAGCCTCCGGGAAAGAAGATGATGAATGCGGCCGATTGGGCCCGCGGACTAGGCAAGGATGCCGAGGTGAAGTTTCAATGAGTGGTGGTTTCCGTTCCCGCAGCAAGTCCGGGGATAAGTCGCCGGCGGGCAAGCCGCAGGACTCCCACAAATCCACTGGTGCGAAGGGCCGAGATGGCCGCCCGCAACGGCAGCAGCGTGGCAGCCGCGGTGGGCAGCATAGGGGCCGGCAGGCTGCTAAGGGCCAGCGTCCCGGCAAGCGCCAGGAAGGCGGTCTGATTCAGGCCGCGCTGGCCGCGGGCGTGGATGCGCCGCGTTCGGTCGCCTTCGACGTGGTGCGCAGGGTAAGCGATGATGATGCCTTCGCTAACCTCATTCTGCCCAAGGCACTGCGCAAGCAAAAGCTCAAGGGGCGCGACGCCGCCTTTGCCACCGAAATCACCTATGGCACGCTGCGCACCCTTGGCGTAGTTGATGCCGTCATCGCGGAATGCTCTTCGCGCGGCCTCGAGGCCATTTCCCCGGCCGTGGTTGATGCCTTGCGCCTGGGCACCTATCAAGTTCTTTATACCCGCGTGGAGCCACACGCAGCGGTTGATACCACCGTTCGATTGGTAGAAGCCGCCGGTGAAGTCAAGGCCAAGGGCTTTGCCAATGGCATCATGCGCACCATTACGCGGACGCCGGCCAAGACCTGGCTGGACAAGCTCGCTCCACAGGGGGAAATCGCCGGCATCGCCTTTAAGCATGCCCACCCCACCTGGATTGCGGAATCGTTTAGTCGCGTGTTGGGTCTAGGGGAGTTGGAGACTGCCCTGGCAGCGGACTCTGAGCGACCTTCGGTGCACCTAGTGGCTCGCCCAGGGGAAATCTCGGCCGAGGAATTGGCCCTGATGACCGGCAATGAGGAGGGGCGTTATTCCCCTTATGCGGTGTACATGGACTCCGGTGACCCCGGCCAATTGGAACCCGTGCGCCAGGGATTGGCGGCCGTGCAGGACGAGGGCTCGCAGCTGATTGCCCGCGCGGTATGCGAGGCGCCCCTCGAAGGCGAGGACAGCGGCCGGTGGCTGGATCTCTGCGCCGGTCCCGGCGGTAAGGCGGCCTTGATGGGCGCGCTTGCCCGCATCGACTCCGCGCATGTTGATGCAGTGGAGGTATCTCCGCACCGAGCGGCGCTGATTGAAAAGACGGTCAGCGATTTACCCGTGGACGTTCATGTGGCAGATGGCCGCAATCCCGGCGTGGGAGAGGGCTTTGACCGCGTGCTTGTCGACGCCCCTTGTTCCGGCCTTGGCGCGCTCCGTCGCCGCCCCGAGGCGCGGTGGCGCAAGTCGGAGGCCGATATTGCCGAGCTCAACCAGCTGCAATTCGAGCTCTTGTCTTCCGCATTAAACCTGGTGCGTCCAGGTGGCGTGGTTATCTACTCCACGTGTTCGCCAGATCTGCGCGAGACGAGGGGCATCGTTGACCGCGCCGTGCGCGAACTCGGCGCCGAAGAACTCGATGCGCACGCCCTTATTCCGGATATGGGCGATGTGGGCCATGAGAAGTCCGTGCAGATGTGGCCGCATCGGCACGGTACCGACGCCATGTTCTTTGCGGCCCTTCGCCGCGCAGCCGACTAATCGCGATAGACTGGTGGGCATGTCCGCACCGATTATTTCCCCTTCCATTCTGGCCGCCGATTTTTCTCGCTTGGGCGAGGAACTAGCGGCGATTGATACCGCAGACTGGGTCCATGTGGACATTATGGATGGGCACTTTGTGCCCAACCTGTCCTTCGGCCCAGATATCACGGCCACGGTCCATCGCAGCACCGATAAGCCACTAGATGTCCACCTCATGATCGAGGAACCCGAAAAGTGGGTGGAGACCTACGCCAAGGCGGGCGCACATACGATTATCTTCCACGTGGAGGCCGTCGCCGATGACCAGGCGGCAGTGGACTTGGCCCAGCGCATCCGCGATTTGGGCGTGCGTGCGGCCTTTTCCATCAAGCCAGGCACCGCCATCGCGCCGTGGTTGGATAAGCTGCACCATTTCGATGAGGTGCTCGTGATGTCTGTGGAGCCTGGCTTCGGCGGGCAAAAGTTCATGCCGGAAATGCTGGAGAAGGTCCGTATGCTGCGCCGCAGCATTGATGATCAGGGCCTTGATACCGTCATCGAGATCGATGGCGGTATTTCACCCGAGACCATCGGGGCAGCCGCCGAGGCGGGCTGCGATGCTTTCGTGGCAGGCTCAGCCGTATTCAAGTCGGACGATCCCGCCGGCGTCGTGAAGCAGCTGCGTGATCTGGCGGCTGGTGCCTAATGGGCGCGGGGCTACAAGACAGCAACATCTCCGCAGCGCTATTGCGCGCAATGGCCGCGGGTGCTGAGGTACGTGGAACCACGAGCCCTAACCCACCGGTAGGCGCGGTCATCGTGTCGCCAGCTGGGGAAATTGTGGGCGTCGGCGCCACCCAGCCCGTAGGAGGTGCGCATGCCGAGGTCATGGCGTTGCGTGAGGCCGGCGATAAGGCACGCGGGGCCACGGCCGTGGTCACCTTGGAACCCTGTGCGCATACCGGCCGCACGGGCCCATGCGCGCAGGCGCTTATCGATGCCGGCGTGGCTCGCGTGTACTACCTCCACGCCGATCCCACCCCGCAGGCTGCGGGTGGAGCAGAAGTGTTGGCGGAGGCTGGAGTGGACGTCGCCAAGCTAGAAAAGCCCCCGCACGCCGAGGATGCTTTGGTGCCATGGCTATTCGCCGTGCGCACCCAACGGCCCCACGTCACCTTGAAGTTCGCGCAAACGCTGGACGGTTTTACGGCCGCGGCCGATGGAACCAGCCAATGGATTACGGGCGAGGAAGCGCGCGATTGGGTGCATGCCGATAGGGCGCACCGCGATGCCATCGTGGTAGGTACCGGCACTGCGCTGGCTGATAATCCCTCGCTCACCGCACGCTTTAACGACGGGAGCCTGCGCGCACACCAGCCACGCCGGGTGGTTATTGGCAAGCGTGATTTGGAATCGGCGGGCGATGCAGCAAGCCACCTGCGCGAGTTGGGGTACGAGCAGTACGAGAGCATCGAAGAGGCGCTCTTCGAGCTCTACGCTACCGGTGCCCGCGACGTCCTCGTGGAAGGAGGCGCAGGCCTAGCCAGTAGCTTCCTGAAGGCCGATTTGGTGGATGCCATCTCTGCCTATATTGCGCCACTTTTGCTGGGCGAAGGCCGCGGCGTGCTCGCACACCCCGTGACCCAGACGCTGGCAGAAGCCACCCGTTTCCGCCGGGTGGGAATGAAGGCGCTGGGTGATGACGTTCTTATTGAATACGTGCGCTAGGCGCTGGACAAAGCAGTGAGCGAGAAAGGTTGGACGTGTTTACTGGGCTAGTACAAGAGTTGGGCACCGTGGAGGCAATGGAACCGCATGCAGACGCGCTGCGTTTGAGCATTCGTGCCCCGCGTACCGTTGCGGAGGCCGCACTGGGTGATTCCATTGCCATTAACGGCGTATGCCTTACCGTGGCGGATCTGTCGGCCGATACTTTTTGTGCGGATGTGATGCAGGAGTCCCTTGACCGCACCGCCCTGGGGCGCCTTGCCGAGGGTGATCCGGTCAATGTCGAACCGGCGCTGCTTCCCACCACCCGGCTGGGCGGGCACATTATGCAAGGACACGTGGACGGCACCGCTACGCTCCAGAGCCGAACTAGCTCCGAGAACTGGGATGTGCTGCGGTTTAGCTTGCCATCCGAGCTTGCCCGGTACGTCGTGGAAAAGGGCTCCATTGCCGTAAGCGGCACCTCGTTGACCGTGAGCGCCGTGGGCCCAGACTGGTTTGAGGTATCCCTTATCCCCACCACTTTGCGCGATACCATTCACGGCGCCTTGCCGGTGGGAGGAGAGGTAAACCTCGAGGTGGATGTGCTGGCCAAGTACGTAGAAAAGATGTTTCACCCCGAAGCTTAACCCCTTGAGGCTAAGGACTAGACTGCTACCTTATGAGCGCGAGTGATAATTCCATCCGTCTAGATTCCATCGACCAGGCCATCGCGGATATCGCCGCTGGTAAGCCGGTTGTTGTCATCGATGATGAGGATCGCGAAAATGAAGGCGATCTGATTTTCGCCGCGGAGCTAGCCACTCCGGAACTCGTGGCCTTCATGGTGCGCTATTCCTCTGGATATATCTGCGCACCCTTGCTGCCAGACGATTGCAACCGCCTGAACCTACCGCCGATGCTGGCGGTCAACCAGGATGTGCGCGGTACCGCCTATACGGTGACCGTGGATGCAGCAACGGGCAGTACCGGTATTTCTGCGACCTCGCGCGCAGAAACCATCCGCCGCCTGGCAGACCCCGCGACCACTCCAGGAGAGTTCACCCGCCCGGGCCACGTAGTGCCGTTGTGTGCCCGCCCAGGCGGCGTTCTGGAGCGGGACGGTCATACTGAGGCTTCCATTGATCTGGCCCGTTTGGCGGGCCTGCGCCCGGCCGGTGTGCTGTGCGAGATCGTCTCTGAGGATGACCCCACGGATATGGCGCGCTCGCCAGAGTTGCGTCGCTTTGCCGATAAGCATGGGCTCTCCATGATCTCTATCGCGCAGCTCATCGAGTGGCGCCGCCATAATGAAACGCAGGTCACCCGCCAGGTAACCACCGAGCTGCCCACCGAATACGGTCACTTCACCGCCATTGGTTACCGCCATGAGGTAGACGGGCAGGAACACGTTGCGTTGGTCGCAGGGGAACCTTCCGAACTGCGCGGCGCACGCGACGTCATGGTGCGCGTCCATTCCGAATGCCTAACCGGTGATGCCTTTGGTTCACGGCGCTGCGATTGCGGGCCCCAACTGCATGAATCCATGCGCCTTATCAGCCAGGAAGGCCGCGGCGTGGTCATCTACCTGCGCGGTCAGGAAGGACGCGGCATCGGGCTTTTGCATAAGTTGGAGGCGTACCGCCTGCAGGATTCGGGCATGGATACCGTCGATGCCAACCTGGAGCAGGGCCTGCCCGAGGACGCCCGCGAATATTCCGTTGCCGGCCAGATCCTTCGCGATCTCGGCATAGAATCCGCGAACCTTTTAACCAATAATCCGCATAAGGGCGAAGGGCTGAGCGGATTTGGCGTGGATGCCAGCCACCACACGCCGCTGGCCACCCCAGCCCACGCGGATAATATTGACTACCTGCGTACTAAGCGCGACCGCATGGGCCACGACCTCCCGCAGGTTGCCCAGTGGGATGCCGAACATAAGTAAAGCTTTGACGTCCAATCGAAAGGATAGCGATGAGTAAAGAAGGCCTGCCTGATATTGCCCAGGTAGATGGCAGTGGACTGCGAGTTGCTGTGGTTACTGCTACGTGGAACGCAGAAATCTGCGACCAGCTCCATGCCCAGGCAGTGCAGACCGCTACCGATAATGGTGCCGAGGTTGCCGAATACCGAGTGGTAGGTGCCCTGGAACTTGGCGTTGTGGTCCAAGCCGCAGCCCGCTCCTACGATGCCGTGGTGGCCCTAGGTTGCGTTATCCGTGGCGGCACCCCGCACTTTGACTACGTATGCGATTCCGTCACCCAGGCGCTGACCCGAATCTCACTCGATGAATCCACCCCGGTAGCTAACGGCGTGCTGACCGTCAACGACCAGCAGCAAGCCATCGACCGCGCCGGTTTTGCAGATTCGGTAGAAAACAAGGGTGCCGAAGCTATGATTGCGGCTTTAGATACCGCGCTGCAGTTGCGTACACTAAACGCAGCACAGAAGTAACCTCTAGCAATGCGTCAGCGCGCGATGCTTGACCACTAAGGTGGCCGGCGGGTCGCGCCCCAAAGGAGTATGCACATGAACGAGGCGCAGGCCCCAAAGAACCCGCAGCACAGCCGCCAGCTTAGCGACGCCGAAGTATTGGCCTATACCAGTGCCGATCCCTTCGCCCAGACCACGTCTAAGCCATGGGAGTTTACGGCCACCTCGCCTTTCTTGCGCAAGGTCGCTATCGCCTGGGTGATCCTCGTTATGGCCATCCATATCTTCATGGGAATCACCTTGGATGTGTCTTTTACCGGTGCGCACGTGACTACCATCGACAAATTCGCCTTCCCTGGCGTAGGTGTTCTCATTTCCGTTCTGTCCTGGATCGCTCTAAACCGACCACGCCTGCGCGCCAATGAGGATGGGGTAGAGGTCCGCAATATCGTGGGCACGCGCTTTTATCCGTGGCAGGTGGTCTACGGGCTTTCCTTCCCCGTAGGCCAACGTATGGCACGCCTTGAGCTGCCCGAGTTCGAGTTCGTCCCAGTCTGGGCGTTGCAGTCCGGCGATAAGGACACCGTCATCGACAACGTCCGCCGCTTCCGTGACGTGGAAGCTAAGTACATGCCCCAGGATTAACAATTGGCTGACCCCACTACCTACCGCCCGGCTCCGGGAACCATTCCCACCGACCCGGGCGTCTATAAGTTCCGCGATGAAAACCGCCGCGTTATCTACGTAGGTAAAGCCAAGAACCTGCGCGCTCGGCTGTCCAACTATTTTCAGGACATCACGCAACTGCACCCACGCACGCGCCAAATGGTGCTTACCGCCAACTCGGTGGAGTGGACGGTAGTTGCCAGCGAGGTGGAAGCCCTGCAGTTGGAGTACACGTGGATCAAGCGCTTTGATCCACACTTCAACGTCATGTACCGCGACGATAAAACCTATCCTATGCTCGCGGTTTCGGTCGGGGAGACGGTCCCTCGCGCCTTCTTCTACCGCGGCCCGCGGCGCAAAGGCGTGCGCTATTTCGGCCCCTATTCCCATGCCTGGGCCGTTCGCGAAAGCTTGGACCTGCTTACCCGCGTCTTTCCCATGCGCACCTGCTCGAAGGGCGTTTATAACCGGCATGAGCGGCTCGGGCGTCCGTGCCTATTGGGCTATATCGGCAAATGCGATGCACCCTGCATTGGCCGAGTAAGCAAAGAAGACCACCGCGAGACGGTCAACGATCTCGTGTCCTTCATGAATGGCAACACCGGTTCAGTGCGCCGTAAACTCACCCAGGACATGGAACATGCCGCGGAGAACCTAGAGTTCGAACGCGCGGCGCGCCTGCGCGATGACTTGGGCGCTATTGACAAGATCATGGAACAGCAAGCCGTGGTCTTTACAGACGGCACGGATGCTGATCTCATTGCTTTTAACTCCGATGAACTTGAGGCAGCGGTGCAGATTTTCCACGTTCGCGATGGGCGCATTCGCGGTCAGCGCGGTTGGGTAGTCGAACGCGCCGGCGATCAGGCGAGTTCAGAGCCCTTGGAAGAGGGGCAGCCTGATCCCGCGCTGCCCGCGTTGGTACAAAACTTCCTCATCCAGTTCTATTCCGATGCGGTAGAGCGCGAGAAACAAGAGGCGCGGGAAGATGCTGCGCTCGCCGCGGACGTGAAGCGGCGCGGGGTGGACCAAGAATCGCACATGAAATCCCGCCGCGTGCAGGTTATTCCACGCCAGATTTTGGTTCAGGCCCTGCCGGATGAACCGGAGCAGGTCGTCGCGCTGCTGGAGGAGCTGCGCGGCGCCCAAGTAGACCTGCGCGTTCCTCAGCGCGGCGATAAAAAACAGCTTATGGCCACGGTGGAGAAAAACGCCAAGGAGCAATTGCGCCAACATAAGCTCAAGCGGGTAGGAGACCTCACCGCACGCTCGGCGGCCTTGCAGGATATTCAAGAAGCCCTGGGCATGGAGCAAGCCCCATTACGCATTGAATGTACCGATATCTCGCACATTCAAGGCACAGATGTGGTTGCTTCTCTAGTGGTCTTTGAAGATGGTTTGCCCAAGAAGTCGGACTATAGGCGCTACCGCATTAAGGAGGCGGCTGGCGATGGCCGCTCGGATGACGTCGGTTCTATCGCAGAGATCACGCGCCGTCGGTTTAAGCGCCACAAGCAAGATAAGCTGGCCCATCCGGATGAGGAAGTAGAAGAGTCTTCCTTTGCAGAGGAGAAGGTGGCGGAAGAATCTGCCGAAGCGGGTCGCCGCTTTGCGTATCCACCGCAGCTTTTTATCGTAGATGGCGGTGCGCCCCAGGTGGCCGCGGCTCAAGAGGTATTTGATGAGTTAGGCATTGTGGATGTAACCTTGGTGGGCCTGGCCAAGCGCCTCGAGGAAATTTGGGTTCCAGGCGATGATGAGCCGGTGATTTTGCCGCGTAACTCGCAAGCGCTCTTCCTCCTGCAGCAAATTCGTGATGAAGCCCACCGCTTCGCTATTACTTACCATCGGCAGCAGCGCTCAAAGCGGATGCGTTCCTCGGTACTCGATTCCGTGCCGGGATTAGGACCGCAACGGCGCACCGATCTGGTCAAGCATTTCGGTTCGGTGAAAAAGCTCAAGGCCGCCACTGTGGATGAGATCTGTGAGGTCAACGGTTTTGGTCCAAAACTGGCCCAGACCGTGTACGAGAGTTTGCATGATTCTGCGGGCAATTAAGTGGCATTCTCCTAGAGGCAGCGAATCTTGAAGCGCTAGACTGAAGAGCATGACGCATTTCGAAACTCCACCCATTTTGATAACCGGCATGTCCGGCGGCGGGTTGAGTTCCGCTGCCAAAGTGTTTGAGGACAAGGGCTACTACGTGGCCCACAATATTCCGCCTCGCGCCATTGTGGACCTGCTCAAGCTGTGCAACCAAGAGGAAACTCCGGTGGGCAAGGTAGCAGCCGTAACGGATGTGCGCTCGCGCATGTTCCCAGGGTCTCTGTTGGAGATTATGGATGAGCTTACGGAACTAAATATGAAGCCCACCGTGCTCTTCTTGGATGCCCGCGATGATGTACTCATCCGCCGATTCGATTCGGTGCGGCGCACCCACCCCTTGCAGGAGGGGGACACGCTTAAAGTAGGAATCCAACGCGAGCGCCGGGCAGTGGCAGATGTGCGTTCCCATGCGGATATCATTATCGATACGACGAGCCTATCCATTCATGATCTTCGCCGTGCCATTGAGGCCGCCTTTGGTGAGATGCAAAATGAAAAGCAGCATGTCACCGTCGAATCCTTTGGATTTAAGAATGGCTCGCCCCGCGATGCCGACTTAGTAGTAGACGTGCGGTTCCTGCCCAACCCCTATTGGGTTCCGGAACTGCGCGGATACCGCGGTACGGATGAACCGGTTGCCCACTATGTGCTCTCGCAGCCAGCGGCGCAGGAATTCGTGGACAATTTCTTGCAGATGTTTTCCACCATGCTGGATGGATACCGCCATGAGGGCAAGAACTTCATCACGCTTGGAGTCGGCTGCACGGGCGGCCACCACCGTTCCGTCGCCATCGCAGAGGCTATTGCGGCGCGCCTGCGGGACAATGACACATTAGACGTAAGCACCTTGCATAGAGATATCGCTCGAGGCTAGAGCACAGGAGTTTTAACGCTTTTATGACCAATCCTTCACACATGGTTTGCCTTGGAGGCGGCCATGGACTTTATCAAACCCTTCTGTCCGCACGCTTTAGCGAGGCGACCGATATTTCTGCCATTGTTACCGTTGCGGATGATGGCGGTTCCTCTGGACGTTTGCGCCGCGAGCTGGAAATTATTCCACCGGGTGACTTGCGCATGGCGCTAGCTGCCTTGGCCAATAGTGACCCAGTGGGGGACTTGTGGGCACGAACCTTGCAACACCGTTTCGGCGGCAATGGCGCTATGGCAGGGCACGCGGTGGGCAATCTGATGATTGCGGGATTGACGGATGTGCTCGGCGATTATCAAGCTGCCCTGGATACCATCGCAGAACTTACTAATTCCCAGGGGCGAGTCTTCCCAGTGGTCAACCAGGCCCTAGAGATTGAGGCGGATGTTGCCGGGCTTGACGACGACCCCCGTGTCATGCGCCAAGTCCGCGGCCAGGTTGCCGTCGCTTCCACGCCGGGCCAGGTGCGGCGCGTGCGCATCGTGCCCGAACAGCCCAGCGCGAATCCGGATGCGCTCGATGCCATCCAGCGCGCGGATCTCATCACCATCGGTCCAGGCTCGTGGTTTAGTTCGGTATTGCCACATACTCTCGTGCCGGAGGTAGTGGATGCGATTTCTGCTTCCGATGCGCTGCGCGTCGTTGTTTTGAACCTTTCGGCTGAGCCCGGTGAGACTAATGGCTTTTCCGCAGAGCGCCACTTGCATGTGCTCGCTCAACACGCCCCCGATCTGCGGATTGACCGCATTTTGGTGGACGAGGCGGCTTTACCCACCGATAGTGAGCGCGTCTATATTCAGCGCGCCGCGCAATCCCTAGGTGCCCGCGCTACCTTTGCGGATGTGAGCCAAGTTGATGCCGATGGCCGTAGCATCAATAAACACGATCCGGAAAAGCTGTCTGCGGCGCTCTTGGACCTATATTCAGACTATCGCAGCACTCGCGATTAGAACCGGCGCTAATTCACCGCGGCATCGTGCGAGCGGCCGCACTCGGCCGACTGCGCGGTGACCGAGTCCGCGCGGTATGATGTCAGAAATCCTTTCACCGCACTAGGCCGTGAGCCAAGGCTCTAGCCTGTATGCATACTTCGTGACTGTGAGAATAGAAATGGGGCGAACTAGGTGACCACACCATTGACCGACCAGGTCAAAGAAGAATTGACGGCTGTCGTCGTGCCACGCCAGTCCGCTCGCGCTGCCGAACTGGCGGCGATGTTGCGATTCGCCGGCGAGCTAGATTTTTCCGGTGACAGCATGTCCTATGAGCTGGAGCTAGAAAGCCACGCCATTGCGCGGCGCGTCATGACCGCACTCGATGACCTCTATGGGATATCCGCCGAGAGCCACGTTGCCGGCCCAGCAGGAACCACCAAGAAGACTCGCGTAACGGTCCGCATTTCCACCGGTGCGAAAGAGCTGACCCGTCGGCTAGGCCTTATCACCCGCTCCGGCCATGCAGTCGTGGGTCTGCCGCCGCAGGTCATCTCCGGCACCGTGGCCGATAGCGAAGCAGCATGGCGCGGAGCCTTCCTTGCCCATGGCAGCCTCACGGAGCCAGGCCGCTCTTCCGCGCTGGAAGTCACCTGCCCGTGCCAAGAGGCTGCGTTGGCACTGGTGGGCTGCGCCCGCCGC
The DNA here is from genome assembly GCF_030229345.1 of Corynebacterium tuberculostearicum. Lineage (GTDB taxonomy): Bacteria > Actinomycetota > Actinomycetes > Mycobacteriales > Mycobacteriaceae > Corynebacterium > Corynebacterium tuberculostearicum_G. Next base: position 117,160 of record NZ_JASPGP010000009.1, read on the forward strand.
CTTGGTATCTCAGCGAAGACCAAGGAGACCCGCGGTGAAGACCGCGTCGTTGTACGCGATGGCGATGCCATCGGGGCGCTTCTTACCCGGATGGGTGCTCAGGAGACTCGATTGAGCTGGGAAAAGAAGCGCGTCAAGCGGGAGGCGCACGATACGTCTCGGCGCTTGGACAATTTTGATGACGCCAACCTTCGGCGCTCTGCTCGCGCCGCAGTTACCGCGGCAGCGCGCGTTGACCGCGCCATGGAGATCCTAGGTGATGATGTTCCTGAGCACTTGGCAGACGCAGGCCGCTTGCGTGTTCAGCACCGCGAGGCATCTCTAGAAGAGCTGGGCCGCCTGGCCGAGCCTCCTATGACCAAGGACGCGGTAGCAGGGCGTATTCGCCGCTTGCTGTCGATGGCCGATAAACGAGCCGAAGAGCTTGATATCCCCGATACCAATCAAGCGATTACAGACGATCTCTTTAACGAGTCCTAACGCTCGCAAGCATCAACTCAGACAAAACTCCCCGCAGTGCGGATACCGAAGCGGTAGGCGCAGCTGCGGGGAGATTTTTAGTGCCTTCCCGGGGCGGATTCTAGTGGTCGTGGAAACACTTCTTATGTTTCGGTTGAGTTTATCAGTGCTGCCATTTTCTCGGCTGGTGTTTGAAAGCCCAGGGTTTTGCGGGGGCGGCG